>CAVWLJ010000013.1:0-98058 GCA_963755755.1 uncultured Actinomycetota bacterium | reverse complement strand
GCGGGTGACGGGAATCGAACCCGCATGACCAGCTTGGAAGGCTGGAGCTCTGCCATTGAGCTACACCCGCGTAGCGCGAACCGGCAGCGGCCGCGCCGACGCGAGTGTATCGGGTGGCGGTGCGCGCGCCGTCGTTCTGCAATGGTCCGCCGGCGACCGGCGCCGAGAGCGCGTGTCGGGGGACCAATGACGAACGACGGAGCGCCGTCCGGCAGGGTGAGGCAGGCGGCCGCGAACCTCGCCAGTTCGGCCGAGGCACCGTTCACGCGCCGGTAACCCAGCCGGGCGGAGGCCCGACGTAGAGTCTCTGCATCCTTCACGAGATCGATCCGTTCATCGGGACCGCCGCGACGAGCCTGCCCCCCGCGAGCGGTCTCGCCGGCACGTGGTGGTGGCCCAAGCCGCAGGTCGGCAACACGCATCCGGGCGCCACGTCGCCGCTCGGCATGGTCTCCGCGTGCGCCTACTCGGGCGCCTATCCGACGGGTACGGGCGGTACAACAAGAGCACCGAAGGCGTGCCCGAGGAGATCGTCGACCGGCTCCAGGCCAGCGGCTTCACGCACTTCCAGCAGTCGGGCACCGGGGCGATCCGCAAGTACTACAACTACGTGCGCGTCACGCCGATGGTGCAGCCGCTGGACGCCCTCGGCGACGCCTGGGCGCTGCACGACGAGACGGCGTCCGCCGGGTACTACGCGGCGACGCTGGACAACGGCATCCGCTGCGAGATCACCGTCGGCGAGAAGGTCGCCGTCCATCGCTACACCTTCCCCGAGCACCGCAGCGCGCGCGTGGTCGTGGACCTCTCGTCCGGCGGTCTCGCCATCCCGCACGGCCGTACCGTGCCGCTGCGGGCGCACCTGGAGAACCTGGGGCGGGGGAGGGCCCAGGGGACGGTCGCGCTCGAGGGCGTGCCGCTCTCGGTGCACCTGGAGGTCCTGACCCCGGGTTGGCGCCAGATGCTGTGGCACGACCGCCGGCTCATCGAGGGCGGCACGCAGCTGGCCTTCGACAGCATCCGGCCCACCACGCTGCGCCCGTTCGGTCTGCTCTTCATGGGCCCCGCGCGTGCGGGCCAGACGGTCGAGGTGCGCCTCGGGTTCTCGCTGCGGGGCTGCGAGCAGGCCCGCGACAACCTGCGCCGGGAGTGCCCGGACGACGAGCCCGCGTTCGAGCGGGTCCGGCTCGCGACCGCCGAGCGCTGGGCCGACCACGTCGACCGCGTGCACGTCGACGGCGGCAGCCCGGCACGCCGCCAGGTGATGGCGACCGCCGCTCTACCACTCGCTGATCAAGCCGTGCATCGCGGACGACGAGAGCCCGTTCTGGCCGAGCGCCGGGCCGTTCGCCTTCGACGTCTGCACGATGTGGGACATCTACAAGACGCAGATCCCGCTGCTCACGGCGATCGTCCCGAACCGCGCGGTGGACCTGCTCGAGTCACTGATCCGGGTCGCCGAGGAGGAGGGCAACTTCCCCATCGGGTACCGGATGGCCCGCGGCGCCGACCGGTTCTTCCGCCAGGGCAGCGCGCTGGCGCACACCGCGCTCGCCGACGTCCACGCCCTGGGCCTCGGGGACCTGGACTGGGCGTGGGCGCTGGTGCACATGGAGGACGACCTGCGCCGCAACTACGGCGAGGACTTCTTCGAGCACGGCATCGTGCACCCGATCACGCACACCCTCGACCTCGCCTACGCGCACTACTGCACCGCGAAGGTCGCCCGGGCGGTCGGCGACGTCCGGCTCGCCGAGGAGCTCGCGGCGCGGGCACGGCGGTGGGTCAACGCCTTCGAGCCCGAGGGCGGGCTGCTGCGCGACTCGGAGTTCTACGAGGGCGGCAAGTGGAACTACTCGTTCCGGATCCTGCACGACATGGCCGCCCGGATCGCCCTCGCCGGTGGCGACGGCGCGTTCGTCCGCATGCTCGACGCCTTCTTCGGCTACGACGCGTACCCGGTCAAGCAGCCCGGCCGGCGCCCCGAGCCCGAGGAGATGGCCGCCGGGTACGCGCTGAACCGGTTCGAGGGCCTCAACAACGAGCCGGACATGGAGGCCCCCTGGGCCTACCACTACGCCGGCCGGCCCGACCGCACCGCGCGAGGTCGTGCACGCCGCGCTGACCTGGCAATGGGGCACCGGGCCGGGCGGCCTGCCCGGGCAACGACGACTCCGGCGGTCTCTCCTCCTGGTACGTGTGGGCCTCGCTCGGGCTCTTCCCGATCGCCGGCCAGAATCTCTTCCTGGTCAACGCCCCCGCGTTCGCCCGGGCCGCGCTACGGGTCGGTGACGGCGAGTTGGTCATCGAGACGCGCGGACACCGGGAGCAGCCGATCGGCGCGGACGGCATCGAGGACAGCCCGCCGGTCCAGTACGTGCAGAGCGGCGACGTTCAACGGGAGGCCCATGGACGCCGCACACCTCAGCGCGGTCGACGTCCACCGCGGTGGCGTCCTGCAGCTCGAGCTCGGACCGGAACCGTCGAGCTGGGGCACGCACCTGCGCCCGCCGTCCGTGACGCCGTGGGAGCCGAGGCCGTGACCTCGCGCCGGCTCGTCATCGTCGTCCGCGCCGACCCGGTGATCTGCGGCCATTCCGGGGAGGCGCGCAACCTCGCGGAGGCCGCGCTCGCCCGCGGCTTCGACGACGTCCGCCTGCTCACCTGGCCGATCCCGGCCCTGCAGGCGGCCGGCCTGCCGCTCAAGCCGCTGGACAGCCTGCTGCCCTACAGCCGCGGGATCACCGTGGAGCGACCCGAGCCGGTCGGCGACTACCGGGTGCCGGACGGCCGGTACCTCGCCGGCCTCGTCGGGCGGCTCGTGGAGCTGCTCGCGGAGGGCGTGCCGACCGTCGTCGTGTCGATGTACCTGGCCCCGCACGCGAACGTCGTCGTGGACGCCGTCGCCGCGGTGCAGGCCGCCGGTGTCGCCGCCGACGTCCGGACGGTGGCCAAGGCGGTCGGCTCCGACGTCACCAACGTCATCCGCTCGTGCCTGCGGGAGGGCCGCTTCGGCGCCGCCGTCGCCACCCTGACGACGTTCCTCGCGCACGACCAGGTGGTCGCGGTCTCGCAGTACACCCGCGACCAGATCATCGACGCGGCCGAGACCGTGGACGCCGCCTGCGGCACCCGGTTCGCCGACGCCTGCCGCGACCGGGTGACGGTCAGCTACCCCCCGATCGACACCTCCGCCTTCCTCGACCTCGACCAGGCCCGGATCGACGCCGCGCTCGCGCGGCGGGGCCTGGTGCGGAACGGCTACGTCCTGTTCCTCTCCCGGGTCACGCAGGCCAAGGGCGTCCACGACCTCGTCGCCGCGTACGCCCGGTCGCGCAGCCGCGAGCGGGTCAAGCTCGTCGTCGCCGGGGCCGGGCCCGCCCTGCCCGAGATCCGGCTCGCCGCCCGGGACGACGACTGCGTCGTGGTGCTCGACGACGTCAGCGACGAGGAGAAGCCGCTGCTGATGCGGGGCTGCGCGGCGTACGCGCTGCCCACCAAGCCGGAGCCGGACTTCGTCGAGACCTTCGGGATCGCGCTGGTGGAGAAGATGCTCGCGGGCGGGGGACCGGTCATCACGACGATCACCGGCGGCACCGGCGAGGCCGTGGGCGACACGGCGGTGATCGTGCCCGCCGGCGACGTGCGGGCCCTGGCGGACGCGCTCGACCACGTCGTCCTGGAGATGACGGACGCCGAGCGCGAGGACCTCGCCCACCGGGCGCGGGCGTACGCGCTGCAGTTCGAGCGCGGCCGGGTGTTCGACGACCTGCTGCCCGCGGCGACCCTGCCACCGGTCGAGGTGGCGCTGCCCGCCGACCCGGTCCGGACGCCGACGAGCTGACCCGCGGGAGATCGGCCTCGTCGCGGGCGCCCGAGCACGTACCCTGGTGCCTGCCGTCGCCAGGCGCTCCCGCGCGGAGCCGCTCGAGCAGGCGACAGCGGGGTATGGCGCAGCTTGGTAGCGCGTCCGCTTTGGGAGCGGAAGGCCCCCGGTTCGAATCCGGGTACCCCGACCCGCGCCGGCCGTGCCCGGCGTGCCAGGGCCCGTCCGGGCGTGCTCGAGCAGCCCGGGCAGCGGCGCCGGGAACCGGTGCATGCCGCCGTACGGGCTACGATGGCCAGCGGCCTGCTGCCGCGCGCCCGCCCTCCGTGTGCGCGTGTGCATCCTGACAGTCCGCGCCCCACCCTCGACCAGACACGCAGGAGTGCATCGCTGTGAAGAGCGCCGTCGAGACCCTCAACCCGACGAGGGTCAAGCTCACCGTCGAGGTGCCGTTCGACGAGCTCAAGCCGAGCCTCGACGCCGCCTACAAGTCGATCAGCAGCCAGGTGACGATCCCCGGCTTCCGCAAGGGCCACGTCCCGCCCCGGATCATCGACCAGCGCGTCGGCCGCGGCGCCGTCATCGAGGAGGCGGTCAACTCCGCGCTCCCGCAGTTCTACGCGCAGGCCGTGGAGGAGACCGACGTCCGGCCGCTCGGCCAGCCCGAGGTGGACGTCACCGAGGTGCCGGACCCGGCGAAGGGCGGCGAGCTCAAGTTCACCGCCGAGGTCGACGTGCGGCCCGAGCTCGAGCTGCCCGAGCTCGACGGCATCCCGGTGACGGTGGACGACCTCGAGGTGAGCGACGCCGACGTCGACGAGCGGCTGGAGACCCTCCGGGAGCGGTTCGGCACCCTCGTGGGCGTCGAGCGCGCCGTCGAGAACGGCGACTTCGTCTCGATCGACATCAACGCCCGGATCGAGGGCGACGAGATCGACAGCGTCAGCGGCGTCTCCTACGAGGTCGGCTCCGGGCAGATGCTGCAGGGCATGGACGAGGCGCTGCTCGGCCTGCAGGCCGGCGAGACGACGACCTTCACGGCGCCGCTGGCCGGCGGCGACCGCGCCGGCCAGGAGGCCGAGGTCACCGTGACCGTGCAGTCGGTCAAGGTGCGCGAGCTGCCGTCGGCGGACGACGACTTCGCGCAGCTCGCCAGCGAGTTCGACACCCTGGAGGAGCTGCGCGACGACCTGCGCAACCAGGTCTCGGAGGTCAAGCGGGTCGAGCAGGGCATGCAGGCCCGCGAGCGGCTGCTCGAGCACCTGACCGAGACCGTCGAGGTCCCGGTGCCCGACGGCATCGTGGCGGACGAGGTGCACCGCCACCTCGAGAACGAGGACCGGCTGGAGGACGACGAGCACCGCGCCGAGGTCGAGGTCGAGGCGCGCAAGGCGTTCAAGACCCAGCTGCTCCTCGACGCCGTCGCCGAGAAGGTGCAGGTGGCGGTCAACCAGCAGGAGCTCGTGGAGTACATCGTCGCGAGCGCCCAGCAGTACGGCATGGACCCGAACGCCTTCGCCAAGGCCGTCGACGAGGCCGGGCAGGTGCCGGCGATGGTCTCGGAGGTGGCGCGCCGCAAGGCGCTCGCCGCGCTCCTCGAGAAGGCGAAGGTCACCGACGCCTCGGGCAACGAGGTCGACCTCTCCTCGCTCTTCGAGGAGGGCGGCGACGACCTCGGCGAGGCCGGCGAGTCCGGCGAGCCGGCGAGGTCGCGGCGGACCAGCGGGCCGGTGGCGACCGCGTCCGCGGCGTCCGACCCGACCGCCCTGCCGACCGCCCTCGTCGCGGACCTCGAGACGGACGACGCCAAGGCCTGATCCACCTCGGGGTGACACGCCGCCGGCGCGTGGATGCCGGGCACGCGCGGTGAGGCGACGAGCGTGCGCCGTGAGCGAACACGGCTCGGCAGGGGAGCAACGGGCGCCGTTCCTGGCGTTAGTGTCGGCACCAGCCGGGTGGCCAGACCACCCGCCCGCCCACCGGGCGGGATCGAGACCGAGGACATCGGGAGCATCATCGTGAGCGAGCTGATCCTGCCGGGCGCGCCGGTCGCGCGCGGCCCGCAGCCCGGGGGCATGGGCCTCGACGACCACATCTACAACCGGCTCCTCAAGGACCGGATCCTGTTCCTCGGCTCCGAGGTCCGCGACGAGAACGCGAACGCGATCTGCGCGCAGCTGCTGCTGCTCGCCGCCGAGGACCCGACCAAGGACATCTACCTCTACATCAACTCGCCGGGCGGGTCGGTCACGGCCGGCATGGCGATCTACGACACCATGCAGTTCATCCAGCCGGACGTCGCCACCGTCGCGATGGGTCTGGCGGCCTCGATGGGGCAGTTCCTGCTCTCCTCCGGCGCCAAGGGCAAGCGCTACGCACTGCCGCACGCCCGGGTGCTGATGCACCAGCCGCTCGGCGGCATCGGCGGCACGGCGTCCGACATCAAGATCCAGGCCGAGCTCATCCTGCACATGAAGCGGACCATGGCCGAGCTCACCGCGCAGCAGAGCGGCCAGACGGTCGAGACGATCACGCGCGACGCCGACCGCGACCGCTGGTTCACCGCGCCCGAGGCGCTCGAGTACGGGCTCGTCGACCACGTCGTCCAGACCGCCGGACAGGTCAGCGGCGGCGGCGGCACGACCGCGTCCTGACCCTTCGCAACGACCACTTGGAGCACGGAATGAACCCCACCGGCCGCTACATCGTCCCGCAGTTCGAGGAGCGCACGGCCTACGGCTACAAGCGCCAGGACCCGTACAACAAGCTCTTCGAGGACCGCATCATCTTCCTGGGCGCGCCGGTCGACGACACGTCGGCGGACGACATCATGGCCCAGCTGATCGTGCTGGAGAGCGCGGACCCGGACCGCGACATCATCATGTACATCAACTCGCCGGGCGGCTCCTTCACGGCGCTGACGGCGATCTACGACACGATGCAGTACATCAAGCCGGACATCCAGACCGTCTGCCTCGGCCAGGCGGCCTCGGCGGCGGCGGTCCTGCTGTCGGCCGGCACGAAGGGCAAGCGGCTCGCGCTGCCGAACGCCCGGGTGCTGATCCACCAGCCGGCGCTCGCCGGCGGCGACTACGGGCAGGCGTCCGACATCGAGATCCAGGCCAACGAGGTGCTGCGGATGCGCACCTGGCTGGAGGAGACCCTGGCCCGGCACTCGAACCGGACGCGCCGAGCAGGTCCGGAACGACATCGAGCGCGACAAGATCCTCACGGCGGAGCAGGCGGTCGAGTACGGACTGGTCGACCAGGTGCTGGGCAGCCGCAAGACCAGCACCCCCGCGTACGGCACGGACTGAAACACGCCCCACCCCGGCCCCGGATAACCGCTGACAGCGGGGCCGGGGTGGCGTTCAATGGGGGACGAGGGGGCAGGGACCTCCCGCACGACGACGTACGCGACCCGCACGCCCCCGAGAGGAAGGGACATCCCCGTGGCACGCATCGGTGACGGCGGAGACCTGCTCAAATGCTCCTTCTGCGGGAAGAGCCAGAAGCAGGTCAAGAAGCTCATCGCCGGGCCGGGCGTGTACATCTGCGACGAATGCATCGACCTCTGCAACGAGATCATCGAGGAGGAGCTGGCCGAGGCCAGCGAGCTCGGGCTCGTCGAGCTCCCCAAGCCGAAGAAGATCTTCGAGTTCCTCGAGCAGTACGTCGTGGGGCAGGAGTCGGCCAAGAAGTCCCTCGCGGTCGCGGTCTACAACCACTACAAGCGCATCCAGGCGGGTGAGCCGGGCCGCCGCGGCGAGGACGCCGTCGAGATCGCCAAGTCGAACATCCTGCTCATCGGGCCGACCGGCTGCGGCAAGACCTACCTCGCCCAGACCCTCGCGAAGATGCTCAACGTGCCCTTCGCCATCGCGGACGCCACCGCCCTCACCGAGGCCGGCTACGTGGGCGAGGACGTCGAGAACATCCTCCTCAAGCTGATCCAGGCCGCCGACTACGACGTCAAGAAGGCCGAGACCGGGATCATCTACATCGACGAGGTCGACAAGATCGCCCGCAAGTCGGAGAACCCGTCGATCACGCGGGACGTCTCGGGCGAGGGCGTGCAGCAGGCGCTGCTGAAGATCCTCGAGGGGACGACGGCCTCGGTGCCGCCGCAGGGCGGCCGCAAGCACCCGCACCAGGAGTTCATCCAGATCGACACGACGAACGTCCTCTTCATCGTGGGCGGGGCGTTCGCCGGGCTCGACCAGATCATCAGCTCCCGGGTCGGCAAGCGGGGGATCGGCTTCGGCGCGCAGCTGCACACGCCGCGCGAGGACACCGACCTCTACTCCGAGGTCATGCCCGAGGACCTGCTGAAGTTCGGGCTCATCCCCGAGTTCATCGGCCGCCTGCCGGTCATCACGACGGTGTCGCCGCTCGACCGCGACGCGCTCGTCTCCATCCTCACGACGCCGAAGAACGCCCTGGTCAAGCAGTACCAGCGGATGTTCGAGATCGACGGCGTCGAGCTCGAGTTCACCGACGACGCGCTCGAGGCGGTCGCGGACCAGGCGATCCTGCGCGGCACCGGTGCCCGTGGCCTTCGGGCGATCATGGAGGAGGTCCTCCTCCCGGTGATGTTCGACGTGCCGTCCCGGGACGACGTGGCCCGGGTCGTCGTCACCCGCGACGTCGTGCTCAAGAACGTCAACCCGACGCTCGTGCCGCGCGAGGCGCCGGTCCGCAAGTCGCGCGAGCGCCGGGACAAGTCCGCCTGACCCCCTGCTGCGGGGGAACGGCCGCGTGTCAGCGCCGTGTGCGCCGGCTGTCAGCGCGGGCCGCCATCCTCGAGGCTGACGCTGTGTCGGTGCCCCCGGCTAGGCTCGGACGAGCACAGGATCACAGCTCAGTCCCAGACTCCCGTACCCCTGCCGGATGAGGATCATCGCCGTGTCAGCCGTACCCACCCAGTCCGCACCGCCTACGTATCCGGAGAAGATCGACGGCGCCGTCCTGAAGATCGCCGGCGTCGTCGTCCTCGGGGCGATCATGTCGATCCTCGACATCACGGTCGTCAACGTCGCCCTGCCGACGTTCCAGATCGTCTTCGCCCCGAACCCGGCCCAGCCGCTGGCCTACTCGACCGTCGCCTGGACGGTCACCGCCTACACCCTCGCGCTCGCGACCGTGATCCCGTTGACCGGGTGGGCGGCCGACCGCTTCGGCACGAAGCGGCTCTACGTCCTCGCGCTCGTGCTGTTCACCGCGGGCTCGGCGCTCTGCGCCGCCGCCACGTCGATCGGCATGCTCATCAGCTTCCGGGTCCTGCAGGGGCTCGGTGGCGGCATGCTCATGCCGCTCGGCATGACGATCATGACGCGGGCGGCCGGGCCCAAGCGGATGGGCCGGCTCATGGCGATCCTCGGGGTCCCCATGCTGCTCGGTCCCATCGCCGGGCCCATCCTCGGCGGCTGGCTGATCCAGAAGGCGAGCTGGCACTGGATCTTCCTCATCAACGTCCCCATCGGTCTGATCGCCGCGGTGTACGCGCTGCGGGCGCTGCCCAGGGACAACCCGCACCCGACGGAGTCGCTGGACGTCGTGGGCGTGGCCCTCATGTCGCCGGGCCTCGCGCTGTTCCTCTACGGGGTCTCCTCCATTCCCGGTGAGGGGACCTTCCTCGCGGCGAAGGTGCTCGTCCCCATGCTGATCGGGGCGGTGCTCATGGTGGCCTTCGTCTGGCACTCGTTCCGTCCGGAGCATCCGCTGCTCGACCTGCGCCTGTTCCGCAACCGCGACCTGCGGGCCGCGACCTCGACGATGTTCCTCTTCGCCGCGGCGTTCTTCGGCGGCCTGCTGCTCGTGCCGACCTACTTCCAGCTCGTCCGCGGTGAGTCCACGCTCAACGCCGGCCTGCTCGTCGCCCCCCAGGGCATCGGGGCCATGCTGACGATGCCCATGGCAGGCATGCTGTCCGACCGCGTGCCGGTCGGGCGGATCGTGCCGTTCGGCCTGCTGCTCATCACCGGCGGCATGTTCGCCCTGACCCAGATCACCGCAACGACGCCCTACCCGCAGCTCATCACGGTCCTTTTCATCATGGGGCTCGGGATGGGCCTGAGCATGATGCCGCTCATGACCTCGGCGCTGCGGACGCTCCGGTCGCAGGAGGTGGCCCGAGGATCGACGCTGCTCAACATCGTCCAGCAGATCGCAAGCTCCGTCGGCGTCGCCGTCATGTCTGTGGTGCTGACCAACAACCTCAAGTCGTACCCGCTCGCCGGTCCGGCCACGGCGACCTGGCACGACCCGGGGCTGGCCAAGGTGCTCGGTGCTCCCGCCGTGGCCAAGGGCTTGCACGACGCCGGTCAGGCGTTCGCGCAGACGTACTGGGTCGCGGCGATCCTCGTCGCCCTCACGTTCGTCCCGGCGTTCTTCCTGCCGCGCAAGCGGGAGGAGTCGCACCTGCTCGACGACGCCGACGTGGAGGCTCCGCCCGTCGTCATGCACTGACCCGTCGGTCCGTCCATCAGCGGACTGCTGCCTGACGCACCTCGCCGCCGCCGGTACGACCGGCGGCGGCGAGGTGCGTCCGGGGTCCGAGGGCACGAGGTCCGACGGCACGAGCCGGGTCGCGTTATCGGTGCGAGGGCCGGGGTGCGGAATCCGTAGCATGGGATCCATGTCCACGACACCCACCGCGGAACAGCCGCGCCCCACCGTCAGCCTGCCGTCCTCGTACGCGCCGGCCGACGTAGAGGGGCCGCTGTACGAGCGGTGGATCGAGCGCGGCTACTTCACGGCGCACCCCGAGAGCGACAAGCCGGCGTACTGCATCGTCATCCCGCCGCCGAACGTCACCGGCAGCCTGCACCTCGGCCATGCGTTCCAGCACACCCTCATGGACGCCCTGACCCGCCGCCGGCGCATGCAGGGCTACGAGGCGCTCTGGCTGCCGGGGATGGACCACGCGGGCATCGCCACCCAGACCCTGGTCGAGCGCCACCTCGCCGAGACCGAGGGCCGGAGCAAGCACGACTACACCCGCGAGGACTTCGTCGCGAAGGTCTGGGAGTGGAAGGCCGAGTACGGCGGCAAGATCCTCGGTCAGATGCGCCGGCTCGGCGACGGCGTCGACTGGACCCGCGAGCGCTTCACCATGGACGAGGGCCTCTCCCGCGCCGTCCAGACCATCTTCAAGCGGCTCTACGACGACGGCCTCATCTACCGGGCCGAGCGCATCATCAACTGGTGCCCGCGCGACCGCACCGCCCTCTCCGACATCGAGGTCGACCACCACGACGACGAGGGCGAGCTCATCTCGATCCGGTACGGCGCGGGGGACGCGAGCATCGTGGTCGCGACGACGCGCGCCGAGACGATGCTCGGCGACACGGCCGTCGCCGTCCACCCGGACGACGAGCGCTACAGGCACCTCATCGGCACGGAGGTGGAGCTGCCGCTCACCGGACGCCGGATCCCGATCGTCGCCGACGAGCACGTCGACCCCAGCTTCGGCACCGGCGCCGTCAAGGTGACGCCGGCGCACGACCCGAACGACTTCGAGATCGGCCAGCGCCACGGCCTGCCGTCGCTGACGGTGCTCGACGAGCGCGGCGTGGTCACCGCGCCGGGGCCGTTCGAGGGCCTGGACCGCTTCGAGGCGCGTCCGGCCGTCGTCGCGGCGCTCCGCGAGGAGGGGCGGATCGTCGCGGAGAAGCGGCCCTACCTGCACGCCGTCGGGCACTGCTCGCGCTGCGACGCCGTCATCGAGCCGCGCCTGTCGGAGCAGTGGTTCGTCAAGGCCGGTCCGCTCGCCAAGGCCGCCGGGGACGCGGTGCGCGACGGGCGGGTGACGATCCACCCGGCGTCCCTGGCGCAGCGGTACTTCGACTGGGTCGACAACATGCACGACTGGTGCATCTCGCGCCAGCTGTGGTGGGGGCACCGCATCCCGGTCTGGTACGGCCCGGCGGGGGAGATGCGCTGCGTCGGCCCCGACGAGGAGCCACCCGCCGGGTGGCGGCAGGACGAGGACGTCCTCGACACCTGGTTCTCCAGCGCGCTCTGGCCGTTCTCCACGCTCGGCTGGCCCGAGGACACCGTCGACCTGCGCCGCTTCTACCCGACGGACGTGCTGCTCACCGGCTACGACATCATCTTCTTCTGGGTCGCCCGGATGATGATGTTCGGCCTCTACGCGATGGACGGCGTCCAGCCGTTCCACACCGTGGCCCTCACCGGTCTGGTGCGCGACAAGTTCGGCAAGAAGATGAGCAAGTCGCGCGGCAACGTCGTCGACCCGCTCGACTGGATGGACCAGTACGGGTCCGACGCCCTGCGCTTCACCCTCGCCCGCGGCGCCAACCCCGGGACCGACGTCCCGATCAGCGCCGAATGGGTCGAGGGCAGCCGGAACTTCTGCACCAAGCTCTGGAACGCCACCCGGTTCGCCCTGCTCAACGGCGCGACGGTGCAGGGCGACCTGCCCCCGGCGTCCGAGCAGTCGGTCGTGGACCGGTGGATCCTCTCCCGGCTCGCCACCGTGACCGCTCAGGTGGACGCCGGGTACGAGGACTTCCAGTTCGCCAAGACGACCGACGCGCTCTACCACTTCGTGTGGGACGAGGTCTGCGACTGGTACCTGGAGTTCGCCAAGCAGCCGCTGCGCTCGTCCGACGAGGGGAGTGGAGGCCGCTCGGCCGACGTCACCCGGCGCGTGCTCGGCGAGGTGCTCGACGTCGTGCTGCGCCTGCTGCACCCGGTCACGCCGTTCGTCACCGAGGCGCTCTGGACCGAGCTCACCGGCGGCGAGTCGATCGTCGTGGCGCCGTGGCCGGCCGTGCCCGCGTTCCACGACCCGGCCGCGGAGGCCGAGGTCGCGGCCCTGCAGGAGCTCGTCACCGAGGTCCGGCGCTTCCGGTCCGACCAGGGCCTGCGGCCCGGACGCCGGGTGCCGGCCCGGATCACGGGTCTCGCCGGCACCCTCGCCGGGCACGAGGCGGAGGTCCGCTCGCTCGCGACGCTGGAGCCGGCGGGGGAGTCGTTCGCCGCGACGGCGAGCCTCACGGCCGGCAGCGTGACCGTGGACCTCGACCTCTCCGGGGTCATCGACGTGGCGGCCGAGCGCAAGCGGCTCGAGAAGGACCTCGCCGCGGCGGAGAAGGAGCGCGCGCAGGCGCAGGGCAAGCTCGGCAACGCCCAGTTCCTGGCCAAGGCGCCGGCCGAGGTCGTCGACAAGATCCGCGTTCGGCTCGAGGCGGCCGAGGCGGATCTCGCCCGCATCACGGCGCAGCTCGCCGCCCTGCCGCCCTCGCCCTGACCTCCACGCGAGCTGTGTCCCTGTTGTCCGAATGATGTGAGAGGGGTAGGAAGGGGCTCACTATTCGGCGCCCGCGCAGCCGGATCCGGTGGGGTACCCGGCGCGCCCGCCCTGGCAGACGGAGTCGTAATGGCGCGTCGTCGCTTGCCCTGGTTGATCCTTCCACTCTCAGCCGCTCTGATCGGTGGCCTCGCCCTGGCGGCCGCCCCGGCCTCGGCGTCCGCCACTGCCGGCACCTCAGGAACGTCCCGCTCCCGGGCGCCGGAGCTCTCCACCACCGACCAGCTGGGCAACCGCCGCTTCGTCGCGGCAGGCACCCGGGCCTACGAGGTCGGCACCGAGGACGGCCACTACCCGGCCCTGGGGTTCCACACCCGCGGCGAGATGGGCGGCATCTGGTCCGCCCCGCTCAAGCTCCTCGACGGCATCTGGTTCGGTGTCAACGGGTCCTGGCTCCCGTCGGCGCAACGGTTCACCTCCGGCTGGGGTTACACACAGATGGACTTCCCGGTCACCTCCGGCGTCCGGGTGCAGCGCACCGACGTCGTCCCGGACGGCCACCGCGCCCTCCTGGTGGGCCTGAGGTTCACGAGCACCGGCGGCAGCAGGACGGTCGACCTCTCGGTGGACGCTCACTCCGAACTCATGAGCGCGTACCCGTGGGGTGAGACGAACCCGAGCCAGACCGCGGTCAACCTGCCGGACAGCGCCAGCGTTTCCGGCGGCCGCCTCGTCTTCCGCGACCAGGGAACGCCGCCCGGCCCGAACCAGTCGGCGCACGACTGGGCCGCCGTCGTCGGTGCGGCCGCGGGATCAGCGCTGAAGGCCACGGGCAGCAGCACCGGCACCGCGTTCCGCGGGCCTCAGGACCCACCCGTGATCTGCCCGGCCAGCGGGCCCAACACACCGCCGACCCCTCCGCGTCTGTGACGACACCGCCTACGGCAAGGGCGCGGGCGGGCAGCTCCGGTACACCCTGAACGTCCCCTCGAAGGGCGTCGACCGTGTGGTTCACCGTCGCCGGCTCCGACCGCGGCCTCGCCGCAGCCCGCAGCGAGTTCACCAGCGCGGCGGCGCACCCGGCAGCGCTGTTCGCCGACGAAGGTCGCCTCGCGGCGCACGCTCGCGGGCAACAGCGTCGTCTCCCTCCCGGGCGACCGGCAGCTCGAGCAGGCCATCGTCTGGGGCAAGCAGAACCTTGCCGACCTCACCCAGGTCGCCGGCGGTCCGCAGGGCCAGCCGCTGGAGGTGCGGGAGACCAATGCCGGCGTCAACTACCCGGCTCCGGCGGGCACGGTGCCCCAGATCCACTTCTTCGGCGCCGGCTTCCCCGACTACCCCTGGCTGTTCGCGACCGACGGCGAGTACACCGACTTCGCCGCCGTCTCCGTCGGGCAGTTCGCGACCGCCGAGGACCACCTGCGGGCCCTGCGCGACGTCAGCCGTGTCGTCAACGGCGACTCCGGCAAGGTCGTCCACGAGGTCGTCACCAACGGCGCCGTCTACTTCGGCGCCAACGCCGACCCCGGCAACACCGACGAGACCGTCAAGTTCCCGTCTGCCGTCGCCCTGGTCTGGCGGTGGACCGGCGACAACCGGTTCCGCGACGAGATGTACGACTTCACCCGCCAGAACCTCGTCTACGCCACGACCGACGCTGGACGCCGACGGGGACGGCTGGCCCGAGGGTGCCGGCAACGTCGAGCGGGCCGGCCAGGGTGCCGAGAAGCTCGACAACGCCGTCTACCTCATCCGCGGCGAGCTCGACTTCGCCGAGATGGCGCGGAGCAAGGGGAACATCGCCGAGGCGAAGACCTGGCAGGCCAAGGCCGCCGCGCTCATGGCGAAGTTCGAGCAGGCGTGGTGGTTCGGTCAGGCCAACCCGGGCAGCCCGACGCCGGGCACGGCGAACGCCTACGCCGACTCGCTGCAGGACCCGGGCAACATCCGGATCTACCAGCGGTACTGGACCGGCGTCGTCCCGATGGAGGCCGAGCTGTGGCTGAACGGCACGAACGTCCCCCGGCCTCGCCGCGCGGCCGAACGCGATCTCGGCTCTGCTGCTCCGGGAGACGCCGTGCTTCACGTCGTCGTCCGGGCTCGTCCACACCGGCAGCGGCGCGACGACGAACCCGAACAAGCCGCAGCCGTACCCGACGACGAACTGCGCGGGCGACAACGCGACGTCGAACCAGCCGGACGAGCGCGACTCCTTCACCCTCAACACGGCAGTCATGGCCGTCGGCGAGGGTAACTACGGCCGGCTCGGAGCGGCCCAGCAGCAGGTGTACACGGACGACCTCGCGCAAGATCATGTTCGCGCCGGACGAGATGCCCGGCGCGATGGAGGAGATCGCTCCGTCCGACCCCAACCCGCCCTACTACGGGCACTCGCTGGGGCGGCTGTTCACCGAGCGGGCATCGGTCATGCAGGCCTGGGGCAACTACGGGACGATGTGGCCGGTCCTGCACCAGCAGCTCGGCATCAGCCCCGACCTCGGTGCCGGCCGGCTCGAGGTCGTCCCGCAGGTCCCCGACTACGCGACAGGTCCGCTGACCGCCCGTCACGTCCGGCTCGGCACCGGCTCCCATCGACGTCCGGGCCGCCCACGACGGCCGGCGCTACGTCACGCGACGTCGTCAGCCGGGTCCGGGCCCACCTCACCGTCGGGCAGGTCCTGCCCCGCGGCGCGAGCGATCGGCAGCGTCCGCCTCGACGGCGCGGGCCGTGTCGTTCACCGTGCAGAACACCAACCGGGGCCGCGAGGTGCTCGTGAACGCCGGTTCCGACCGGCACGCCCGGCTCGTCGTGACGACTCGCTGAGGTTCGGCTCGGCGCGGCAGGCGCCGGCGCACCAGATGGTGCGCCGGCGCCTGCCGGCGCACGCGGGCCGGGCGAGGCGACCGGCTAGCATGGCCGGTCGCGTCCCACGAGCGAGGGCGCGAGGAGGGACCGGAGCCATGACGTCGGACAGCGTTCGGCAGCGGATGGCCGAGGTCGAGAAGGCGATCCTCGACCGCGCCCCCGAGCACGACCTCGTCCCGTCGCTGGACCGCATCCGCGAGGTCTGCGGTCTGCTCGGCGACCCGCAGAAGGCCTTCCGGGCCGTCCACCTGACGGGCACGAACGGCAAGACGTCCACGACCCGGCTGGTGGAGCGGCTCCTGCGCGAGCACGGCCTGCGGACCGGCCGCTTCACCAGCCCGCACCTCGTCGACGTCCGGGAGCGGATCGCGGTCGACGGCCGGCCGCTGACGCCCGAGCGGTTCGTCGCCACCTACGAGGACGTCGCGCCCTACGTCGACCTCGTCGACCAGCGGCGGGTGCCGGCCGGCGAACCCCGGATGACGTTCTTCGAGGTGCTCGTGGCGATGGCGTACGCGGCCTTCGCGGACGCGCCCGTCGAGGTGGCCGCCGTCGAGGTCGGCATGGGGGGCTCGTGGGACGCGACCAACGTGCTGGACGCGCAGGTGGCCGTCGTCCTGCCGATCGCGCTCGACCACCAGCGCTTCCTCGGGTACGACGTCGCCTCGATCGCCGCGGAGAAGGCCGGGATCATCAAGCCCGGCGCCGTCGCCGTGCTCGCCGACCAGCCGCCGGACGCCGCCGGCGTCCTGCTCCGGCGCTGCGCCGAGGTGGGCGTGACGCCGCTGCGCGAGGGTCTCGAGTTCGGCGTCGCGGCGCGCGAGATCGCGGTCGGCGGTCAGCTGCTGACGCTCGCCGCCCGCGGCACGTACGAGGACGTGTTCCTCCCGCTCTACGGCGAGCACCAGGCGCGCAACGCCGCCTGCGCCGTCGCGGCGGTCGAGGCGCTGCTGGGCGCGGACGGAGGGCTGGACGCCGAGGTCGTGCGCACCGCCCTGGCGGACGCCGACTCGCCCGGCCGGCTCGAGGTCGTCCGCAGGGGTCCGACCGTGATCGTGGACGCCGCGCACAACCCCGCCGGCGCGGCCGTCCTGGCCGACGCCGTGCGGGAATCGTTCACGTTCACCCGACTCGTCGGGATCGTCGGGGATCCTCGCGGACAAGGACGCCGAGGGCATTCTCGGCGCCCTCGAGCCGGTGCTCGACGAGGTCGTCGTCACGCGCTCGCGGTCACCGCGCGCCATCGACCCGGACGAGCTCGGCGACATCGCCCTCGACGTGTTCGGCGAGGACCGGGTGCACGTCGCGCCCCGGCTCGACGACGCCGTCGACGTCGCCTTCGGACGCGCCGAGGAGGGCGGGCTCGTCGGCGGGGGCGTCCTCGCGACGGGCTCGATCACGCTCGCGGCCGACGTCCGCCGCCTGCTCCTGCGCTGACCGGCGCCGTTCCGCCGCGCGCCCCGCCGGCGTCCCGGGGAGCAAAGCCGGGGTGAAGCGCACGAGGCGGAGGCTGTAGACACGGGGTATGCGTTCGCCTCGCCGCACCCTCGCGGCCGCCACCGTCTCGCTCGAGGCGTTCGTCGTCTTCTTCGCCGGACTCGTCGCGAAGGACCTCTCCTCGCTCTCGACCGGTGCCGCACTCGGGCTCTTCTCCGGGCTGGCCGTGGCCTGCCTGGTCACCGCCGGCGTGCTCGGGCGGCCCTGGGGGTACGCGTTCGGCTGGGTCGTCCAGGCCGCCGTCGTCCTGAGCGGCATCTGGGTGCCGGTCATGTTCTTCCTCGGAGCCGTCTTCGCGGTCCTCTGGTGGGTGGCCCTGAGCCAGGGCGCGCGGATCGAGCGCGAGCGGGAGGCCTACGCCCGCGAGCACCCCTGACGCTTCGGTTCTGCCCCGATCGGCCCCGCCGCAAGGAGGGCTCAGGTCACGAGACGGACACGCTTTGAACTTTCTGAGGACGAAGTCTTCCCGTCAGAGTGCGAAGCCTCTACGGTCGGGGCGAAAAGCAACACCGACGTGATCCAGCCGTAACAGTCAGGCGGAGGAGGCGCAGGTGAACCGGGTGGGCGGACGACCGGAGAACGCACACCAGGCACGCCTGCTCAAGCTGCTCCGCGACGGCGGCCGGCGGTCCCGGGCCGAGCTCGGGGAGGCCGTCGGGCTCTCGAAGTCGAAGGTCGCGGTCGAGCTCGACCGGCTCGTCGAGCTCGGTCTGGTGGCGGGGCAGGGGCTGGCGGCCTCACGGGGGGGTCGCCGGTCCCACCTCGTCGGCCTGGCGGAGCACATCCGCTTCGTCGGGATCGACATCGGGGCGACGTCGATCGACGTGGCGGTCACCGACGGCGAGCTGCGCCTGATCTCGCACGTCAGCGAGCCGTCCGACGTCCGGCAGGGGCCGAAGGCCGTGCTCCAGCAGGCGCTCGACCTGCTCGACAAGCTCCGGGCGGAGGGTGCCGCCGTCGAGATCCACGGCCTCGGGGTCGGCGTCCCGGGCCCGGTGAGCCAGCGCGAGGGCGCGCCCGTGGTGCCGCCGATCATGCCGGGCTGGAACCGGTTCCCCGTCCGCGACACCCTGGCCGCCGCCGTCGGCGCTCCGGTCATGGTCGACAACGACGTGAACATCATGGCGCTGGGCGAGCAGCACGCCGGCACCGCGCGCAGCGTCGAGAACTTCCTCTTCGTCAAGATCGGCACCGGCATCGGCTGCGGGATCGTCCTCGAGGGTCAGGTCTACCGGGGTGCCGACGGCTCCGCCGGTGACATCGGGCACATCCGGATCGAGGACGCCGGGCCGACCTGCACCTGCGGCAACGACGGCTGCCTCGAGGCCTTCTTCGGCGGCGCCGCGCTCGCCCGGGACGCCGAGATCGCCGCGCGCACCGGCCGGTCCGAACTCCTCGCCGATCGGCTCTCGCAGGCCGGGGCGCTCAGCGCCGTCGACGTCGGCACCGCGGCGGGGGCCGGCGACGCCGCCGCCGTCGCCCTGGTCCGTGGCGGCGGACGCCGGCTGGGTCTCGCGCTCGCCACCCTCGTGAGCTTCTTCAACCCCGGCCTCGTCGTCATCGGCGGCGGCGTCGCCGGGCTAGGCCACCCGCTCCTCGCCGAGATCCGCAGCGTGGTCTACCGCCGGTCGCTCCCGCTGGCCACGGGCAACCTGCCCATCGTCCTGTCCGAACTGGGCGGCACGGCCGGCGTCATCGGCGCCGCCCGGCTCGTCTCCGACTCGGTCTTCAGCACCGCCTGACTTTCTATCGCCCGACGCCCGCTGACCGCCGGTCCCCGGAACTGGTCCCGCCACACCTCTCGAGGAGGACGCATGGACGCACCGCTGCTGCAGATGCGCGGGATCGTCAAGCAGTTCCCCGGCGTGCGCGCGCTCGACGGCATCGATCTCGAGGTCCGCTCCGGTGAGGTCCACTGCCTGCTGGGCCAGAACGGCGCAGGCAAGTCGACGCTGATCAAGGTGCTGTCCGGGGCGCACCAGCCCGACGAGGGCGAGGTGCTGTGGCAGGGGGCGCCGGTCACCCTGTCCAACCCCATCGCCGCGCTGAAGCTCGGCATCGCCACGATCTACCAGGAGCTCGACCTCGTCGAGGGCCTCTCCGTCGCGGACAACGTGCACCTGGGCCGGGAGAGCTCGACGGGCGGTTTCGTGCACCGCCGCGAGCAGCTCGAGGCCACCCGGGCGCTGCTCACCCGGCTCGGCCACCCGGAGATCAACCCGAACCGGGAGGTCGGCCGGCTCTCGGCGGCCGCCCGCCAGGTCGTGAGCATGGCCCGTGCCCTCGCCCAGGACGCCCGGCTGGTCGTCATGGACGAACCTTCCGCCGTGCTCGCGCACGACGAGGTGGAGAACCTCTTCCGGCTCGTCGGCCAGCTGACCTCCGACGGCGTCGCCGTCGTCTACATCTCCCACCGGCTCGACGAGATCCGCCGGATCGGCGACGTCGTCACCGTCCTCAAGGACGGCCGCACCGTCGCCACCCGGCTGCCCGCGAGGACGACGCCGACCCGGGACGTCGTCACCCTCATGACCGGCCGCACCGTCGAGTACGTCTTCCCGCCGCGCCGCGCGCACCCGGTGGACTCCGACGTCGTCCTGCAGGTCGAGGGCCTCTCGCTCGCCGGGGCCTTCGCCGACGTCGACCTGACGGTCCGCGCCGGCGAGATCGTCGGCATCGCCGGGCTGGTGGGGTCCGGACGGTCGGAGATCCTCGAGACGATCTACGGCGCCCGGCGCCGGACCGCGGGACGAGTCGTCGTCGCCGGCCGCGAGCTCGGCGCGCACGCCGGCACGAGCGCGGCGGTGCGCGCCGGGCTCGCCCTCGCGCCGGAGGAGCGCAAGGCGCAGGCCCTCCTCCTCGACGAGAGCGTGACGCGCAACGTCTCGCTCGCCACGCTCTCCCGGTTCGCCCGCGTCGGCTGGCTCGACCGCCGCCGCGAGGGCGCGGACGCCGCGGAGATCACCCGCAGCCTCGACGTCCGGCCGGCCGACCCCGACCGGCCCGTCCGGGTCCTCTCCGGCGGCAACCAGCAGAAGGTCGTGCTCGCGCGCTGGCTGCTCGGCTCCACGAAGGTCCTCATGCTCGACGAGCCCACCCGCGGCGTCGACGTCGGCGCGCGGTCCGAGCTCTACGGCGTCGTCCGGCGGCTCGCGGACTCCGGCGTCGGCGTCCTGCTCGTCTCGAGCGAGGTGCCCGAGGTGCTCGGCCTCGCCGACCGGGTGCTCGTGCTGCGCGAGGGCCGGATCGTGCACGAGGCGCCGGCAGACGAGCTGGAGGAGTCCACCGTGCTCGACCTCGTCATGGAAGGGAGTGCCGCATGAGCGGGGACGCCGTGAGGGATCAGCCGACGAGCCCGCCCGGTGTGACAGCGGGCGGGGGTGCCGTCCCGCAGCAACCCAGAACCGCGACCGGTCTGGTCGGGCGCCGCGGCCGCTGGGCGAACGTCGAGGTCCGCAACCTCGGGCTGGTCGCCGTGCTCATCGTCCTCGTCGTCGTCGGGACGGTCACGAGCGACACCTTCCTGACCAGGAGCAACATCGAGAACATCCTGGTGAGCTCCTCCGTCATCGGGGTCGTCACCGTCGGCGTCACGCTGGTCATCATCGGTGGCGGCATCGACCTCTCGGTGGGGGCGCTGGTCGCGCTCGCGTCGGTCTGGGCGACGACCCTGCAGACGCAGTCGTACGGGGCGGTCGTCATGATCCTCTGTGCGCTGACGGTGGGGGCGGTGGCCGGGCTCGTCAACGGCGTGCTGATCGCCTACGGCAACCTCGTGCCGTTCATCGTGACGCTCGCGATGCTCGTCAGCGCACGAGGCCTCGCCGCCCGGATCGCGCAGAACCGCACCCAGATCGTCACCGATCAGACGATCATCAACATCGCCACGAGCGACGTCCTGGGCATCCCGCTCCTCATCTGGATCCTCGCCGTCGTCGTCGTGCTCGGGTGGCTATTGCTCAACCGGACCACGTTCGGCCGGCGGACCATCGCCATCGGCGGCAACGCCGAGGCCGCCCGGCTGGCCGGCATCGACGTCCGCCGCACCACCGTGCTGCTCTACGTGATCTCTGGACTGTGCTGCGGCATCGCCGCAGTCATGATCATGTCTCGGACGACGACGGGCTCGAGCACCCACGGCGAGCTCTACGAGCTCGACGCCATCGCCGCCGCGATCATCGGCGGAACGCTGCTCTCCGGCGGCCGCGGCACCATCATCGGCTCGCTGCTCGGCGTGCTCGTCTTCACGACGATCACGAACATCTTCATCCTCAACAACCTGGCGACGGAGACCCAGAACATCGCCAAGGGCGTGATCATCATCGCCGCCGTCCTGCTCCAGCGGCGCGCCACCCGCACCCGCTCCACCTAGCCCCGGCGACCTGTGCGCTCCTGTCGTCGTCGTCTGCCCATCGAAAGGCCACGCGACCTGCACACGTGGCCACGTTCCACCACTCCTGAAACGAGGTCAGCCATGTCTGCTTCGCCGTCCCCCGACACCCGTGCCATCGGTCGCCGCGGCCTGCTCTTCGGCGCCGGTGCGCTCGGCACCGGCGCCGCCCTCGCGGCGTGCACGAGCAACAGCACGTCGTCGGCCGCCGCGTCCCAGAGCTCGAGCGTCGCCAGCGGCGGCGCCAGCGGCAACGACGCGCCCGGCAAGGCCGTCACCATCGGCTTCTCGGCCCCGGCCGCCGACCACGGCTGGATCGGCGCGATCACGACGAACGCCAAGGACCAGGCCGGCAAGTACTCCGACGTCACGTTGCAGGCGGTCGAAGGCAGCAACGACGTCAACCAGCAGATCAGCCAGGTGCAGACGCTCATCGACAAGAAGGTCGACGCGCTGGTCATCCTGCCCTTCGACGGCAAGGCCCTCACCCAGGTCGCGATCAAGGCCATGGAGGCCGGCATCCCCGTCGTCAACCTGGACCGCGTCTTCGACTCCCCCCGCGGCTCGCGGGCCTGGATCGGCGGCGACAACTACGGCATGGGCGTCGCGGCGGGCACCTACATCGCCCAGCAGCTGAAGGCCAAGGGCGTGGCCAACCCGGTCATCGCGGAGATCCAGGGGATCGCCAACCTGCCCCTGACGCAGGACCGCTCCAAGGGCTTCGCGGACGCGCTCGCCTCGTCCGGGTTCAAGGTGACACGGCAGGTCTCCGCGCAGTTCACGGTCGAGTCCGGCCAGAAGGTGACCGCCGACCTGCTCCAGGCCGCCCCGAAGATCGACGCCATCTGGAACCACGACGACGACCAGGGCATCGGCGTCCTGGCCGCCATCACCCAGGCGAAGCGCGACGAGTTCTTCATGGTCGGCGGCGCGGGCTCCCGCAACGCCATGGACGCCATCAAGGCCGACAACAGCGTGCTCAAGGCGACGGTGACCTACCCGCCGAGCATGTCGGCGTCCGCGATCAAGCTGGCCCGGCTCATCGCGCACGGCAAGGGCATGAGCGACCTCGTCGAGAACGAGGTGCCCGCGTCCATCACGCTGGCCAGCGCGACCATCACCAAGGACAACGTCGACAAGTACCTGCCCCTGGGCTTCGCCTCCTGACCTCCGGCGATCCCTCGAGCCCCGGGCCGCTCGCCGGCCCGGGGCGGACAAGGAGCCTCATGAGCACCCCTTCGATCAAGGGTTCGGACAACGGGAAGCCCAGACTCGGCGTCGGCATGGTCGGGTACGCGTTCATGGGCGCCGCGCACTCGCAGGCGTGGCGGACCGCGGGGCACTTCTTCGACCTGCCGTACACCGTCGACATGGCCGCCCTCGGCGGCCGCACCGCGGACGCCGCCCGGGCCGCCGCCGAGCGCCTGGGTTGGCGCTCGGTCGAGACCGACTGGCGGACCCTCGTCGGCCGGGAGGACGTCGACCTCGTCGACGTCTGCACACCCGGCGACACCCACGCGGAGATCGCCGTGGCCGCGCTCGAGGCCGGCAAGCACGTGCTCTGCGAGAAACCGCTCGCCAACACGGTCGAGGAGGCCGAGGTCATGGCGGCGGCCGCGGCCCGGGCAGCCGAGCACGGCGTGCGGTCCATGGTCGGGTTCAACTACCGGCGGGTGCCGGCGCTCACGCTCGCCCGGCGCATCGTCGCCTCCGGCCGGCTCGGCACCCTGCGCCATGTGCGGGCGCAGTACCTGCAGGACTGGATCGTGGACCCGCAGTTCCCGCTGGTGTGGCGGCTTCGGCGGGAGGTCGCCGGGAGCGGTGCGCTCGGCGACATCGGAGCGCACGTCGTGGACGCCGCCCAGTTCGTGGCGGGCCGCCGGATCACCGGTGTCAGCGCCGTGACGGAGACCTTCGTCCGGCAACGTCCGCTGTTGTCGTCGACGTCCGGAGGCCTGGCGGCCAGCGGAGGGGAGGGCGTCGGCGACGTCACGGTGGACGACGCGGCGATCTTCACGGCTCGCCTCGACGGCGGCGTCCTCGGTGTGTTCGAGGCGACCCGGTTCGCGACCGGGCGCAAGAACACGATCCGGATCGAGGTCAACGGGAGCCAGGGGAGTCTCGCCTTCGACTTCGAACAGATGAACGAGCTCCAGGTGCACCTCCCCGACGGAGCGGCCGGTGCGGAGGGCGACCTCGGCGGGTGGACGCGCGTCCAGGTGACCGACCCGACCCACCCCTACATGGCCGCCTGGTGGCCCGCGGGGCACCTGATCGGCTACGAGCACACGTTCACGCACGAGGTGGTCGACCTGCTGGACGACATCGCGGCAGGCCGGGACCCCGAGCCGTCCTTCGCCGACGGGCTGCAGGTGCAGCGGGTGCTCGCCGCCGTCGAGGCGTCCGCGGCCGCCGAGAGCCGGTGGACGCCGGTGGCCGCGTCCCTTCCCGAGGCCGACAGCCTCGCGTCCCCGAGCATGGCGAGGAGCTGACATGGCACGACCGATCACCCTGTTCACCGGGCAAGCGGAGTCTGACCTGCCGCGAGGTGAAGTCTGATGGCACGTCCGATCACGTTGTTCACGGGTCAGTGGGCCGACCTGCCGTTCGAGGAGGTGTGCCGGCTGGCGTCGGAGTGGGGGTACGACGGCCTGGAGGTGGCGTGCTG
Source organism: uncultured Actinomycetota bacterium (assembly GCA_963755755.1). GTDB lineage: Bacteria > Actinomycetota > Actinomycetes > Actinomycetales > Kineosporiaceae > DATKNA01. Next base: position 73,534 of record CAVWLJ010000013.1, on the reverse strand, counting down.
GGGCGACCACCTGGACGTGGTCCGGGCCGCCGAGGACGCCGCGTACGCCCAGGGCCGTCGCGACCTGCTGGAGAAGCACGGCCTGGGGCTGTGGGCGATCTCCAACCACCTGGCCGGGCAGCTGGTGTGCGACGACCCGATCGACGAGCGCCACCGCGGCATCGCGTCGGCCCGGGTCTGGGGGGACGGCGACCCCGAGGGTGTGCGCCGGCGGGCGGCGGAGGAGATGAAGGCGACGGCGCGGGCGGCCCGCGCGCTGGGCGTCGACGTCGTGGTCGGCTTCACCGGGTCCGCGATCTGGAAGACGGTGGCGATGTTCCCGCCGGTGCCGGCGTCGATGGTGGACGCCGGGTACGCGGACTTCGCCGACCGCTGGGACCCGATCCTCGACGTGTTCGACGAGGTCGGGGTGCGGTTCGCCCACGAGGTGCACCCCAGCGAGATCGCCTACGACTACTGGACGACGACGAGGGCGCTGGAGGCCGTCGGGCACCGGCCGGCGTTCGGGCTGAACTGGGACCCGAGCCACTTCGTGTGGCAGGACCTGGACCCGGTGGGGTTCCTGTGGGACTTCCGGGACCGGATCTACCACGTGGACTGCAAGGACGCGAAGCGTCAGGTGGGCAACGGGCGCAACGGCCGGCTGGCGTCGCACCTGGCGTGGGCGGACCCGCGGCGGGGCTGGGACTTCGTCTCCACCGGGCACGGCGACGTGCCGTGGGAGGCGTGCTTCCGGATGCTCAACACCATCGGCTACTCCGGGCCGATCTCGGTGGAGTGGGAGGACGCCGGCATGGACCGGCTCCTCGGCGCGCCCGAGGCGCTGGCCTTCGTGCGGAGGCTGGCCTTCGACCCGCCGGCCGCGGCCTTCGACGCCGCCTTCTCCTCGCAGTAGTCCCCGACACTCGTCCGCGACCGGCCCCGGGCTCGATCCTCGAGCCCGGGGCCGGTCGCGCTGTTCCGAGGTCGGTCAGGGGGTGCTGGGCGGTGCCGTGCGGACGCCGGCGGCGAGCGCGGCGAGGTCCGGCGTGCCGCTCTGCCGGTAGACGAGCACGACGCGGTTCCCCTCGAACCAGCCGGCGACCGCGGAGTGGCCGCGCGACAGCGCGATGACCTGGTCCCCGACCCGCACGAACCGGGGCGGTGACGAGGTCCTCGCGACGGCGTTGACCAGCTGTTCGACGTACTGGTCCTGGAACCTCGGGGTCGCGGCGACGCCCTTCTTCGTGCTGTACACCGCGACGCCACCGACGTCCTGGCCGCCCACCCGCAGGGTGCGGACCGCGGGCGAGGCGAGCAGCCCGCCGGAGTGGCGGAGCGCCGGGGCGAAGACCGAGGTGTCCGCAGAGGAGGCGGGCCCGTACCCGACCGCCGTGAGCGTCGGGGGTGAGATCCGCGGCATGGCGCTGCGCGGGTCGCCCGTGGTCGGGCCGGCGCCCGGCCGCGCTCGCGCCGGCCGACGCCTTGCCGCTGCCGCCGGAGGACCCGGCGGAAGAATGCGCAGACTCATTCCCTGGTGAATTCCCCGCCGCAGCGGATATGCTCTGCGTGTTCGCTCCGGCACTCTTCGTCGCCGAGTCAGCCGTGGAGCATCCGGCCAGCCCCAGTGATACGGCCACGAGGGCAGAGATTATGCCCGTTCGGGCGACCCTTCGATCCATCTTTACCAGCCCCTTGGTGCAATCGCCCTGGAAGTCGTGACGTCCGTTGTCATCCTCTTGTCATCGTAGCGAGGCACCGCGCGGGGGGAGAAGGAAAGGGGCGAATCCGGTCCGGAGCGGGAAATGTCCGGACCGTCGGAGCACGGCGGCGGTCGAGAAGACGGATTCGCCGTCGACAGGTTTTGCGGAGGGGAGTGTGGCATGGCCTGGCCCGGTCGCGCCGCCGATGTGCTGACAGTGGTTCCCGACGATTTCCCGTTGAATCCGACCGCGCTGGTCGAAAGGCTCTCGCGACTGTCGGTCCGAGGCCTCGCCCAGATGTACGAACCGCGCAGCCACAGTTTTCCGCACAGCGTCCGCGGCCGTGGCGAGATGCCGCCGACCCCGCGCGGGCTCAACGTGCGGTACACGGCCATCGCGGCGCTCGGGCTCTCCCGGCTCGACGCGTCCACCCGGCGACAGGTGCTCGCCGACCAGGACCTGCCCGAGCTGCTGCCCGGCATCCTCGGGCTGGCGCTCGCCGGCCGGGACCCCGGGGCGATCGCCCTCGCCGTCTGGGCCGCGACCGAGATCGCGAACGTCGCCCCCGACGCCGTGCTGGGCGAGTCGGACCGGCTGGGCCGGGCCCTGGAGCGGCTCATGGCCAACGTGCGCAGCGAGGCGCCCGTGGCCACCGTCGAGCACGCGTGGACCGTGGTGGCCCTGCTGCAGGCCGCATCCACCCCCGAACTGGACGTGCCGCGCGCGGCGCTCGCGTCGCTGAACGAGGCGGCGGGCCGGGCCGCCCGCCGCCTGCGCGACGCGCAGGGCGCGTCCGGGCTCTTCCCCCACTACCTGCCGGCCGACCGGCTGAGCAGGTTCCGCTACCACGTCAGCTGCTTCGCGGACCAGGTCTACGCCGTCCAGGCGCTCACCCGGTACGCCGCGCGCAGCGGCGACCGGGAGCCGCTGGCCGCCGCCGCACGGTGCGCCGACCAGCTGGTGGCCCTCCAGGGCGAGCGGGGTCAGTGGTGGTGGCACTACGACTGGCGGTACGGCGGGGTCGTCGAGGCCTACCCCGTGTACAGCGTGCACCAGTACGCCCTGGCGCCGATGGCGCTGCTCGAGCTCAGGGAGGCCGGCGGTCCGGACCACCGGGACGCGGTCGCCCGCGGCCTGACGTGGCTGCTGGAACGGCCCGAGTCCCGCGCCGAGCTCATCCTCGACGACGACGGCGTCGTGTGGCGCACCGTCGGCCGGCGCGAGCCGCGCAAGCTGGTCCGCAAGGTCCGCGCGGCCGCGTCGTCCGGCCGCCCGGCGCGCCGGCTCGGCTGGCTGGACCCGGTGTTCCCGCCCCGCCGGATCGACCAGGAGTGCCGCCCGTTCGAACTGGGCTGGACCCTCTACGCCTGGCACGCCGACGCCCCCCTGGCCCGCGGAGGGGCCGACCCCGACCCGGCCGGCCTGCATTTCTGGTGGGCTCCGGAAGCGGCCGGCGAATGGGCCTGACACGTCCGTGGCGGGTTCGCCCGTTCCGGATCCTTCTGATCACGACCATCGGTTCCGCGCCGGCGCCGAAGAAGACGGCGGGGGTGAGGCGCGGGGACCGTTCGGGGGATTCGTAGATCTATCTGATGCTTTTTCGCATCGCCACCGGGGAGGGGCTTTGTACGAGGTACGGAGACGAAATGTGGTGCGCCCGCCGGGCGCCGACGAGGAAGTGACGCGGCTCGTGCGGGCGGCGGCGGAGGGGGACCACCAGGCGTGGGACGCCCTGGTCGCCCGATATGTCGCATTGCTGTGGTCGATCGCGTTCCGGCACGGACTGAACGAGAGCGACGCGGCCGACGTGGTGCAGAACACCTGGCTCCGTCTGTTCGAGCACATCGACGACGTGCGCGAGCCGGCCCGCATCGGGGCCTGGCTCGCCACGACCGCGCAGCGCGAGTCGCTGCGCATCGTGGCGCAGCGCCAGCGGGTCGTCCCGAGCGACGACGCCGCCACCTTCGACGGCGCGGACCGGCTCCAGGCACCGCTCGACGAGGCGCTGCTCGCGCGGGAGCAGGGCGCCGCGGCACGAGCCGCCCTGGAGACGCTGCCGCCGACCTGGCGCTCGCTGGTCGAGCTCCTCACGCAGGACCCGCCGCTCACGTACGAGCAGATCGGCGCGGACCTCGGCGTCCCCATCGGGAGCATCGGCCCCACGCGGGGCCGCTGCGTGCGCCGGCTGCGAGCTCTCGTGGCGGACTGACCTGGGCATCTTTGGCCGTATCAGCGGTTCCGACCGTTATCTCTCCTACTCAGCCCATGCTGCAGCTCTCTGGAAGACGGCGCCCATGAACGAGATCTCCGCTCCCCGCCAGGCCCGGTGGTTCCTGCCGAGCCTTCGTCGGCTCCGGCACGTCGGCATCGTGGCCGTCGTCGCCGCCGCGGCCATGGTGCTCGTGGGCCTGCAGGCCGCGCCTGCGGGCGCGGCGGACCCCTGCGGTCCACCCGTCACGAGCGTCATCGCCTGCGAGAACAGCAAGCCGGGTGATGCGCCGGCCGACTGGCAGGTCAACGGTTCGGGGGACGCGACGATCCAGGGCTTCGCGACGTCGATCAGCGTCAACGTCGGCGGGACGGTGCAGTTCAAGGTCAACACGACGGCCTCGTCGTACCACATCGACATCCTGCGGCTGGGCTACTACCAGGGGAACGGCGCGCGGAAGATCGTCGCCGGCCATGCGCCCGACGGCGACGCTGCCGCAGACGCAGCCGGCGTGCCTCGACGGCCCCGCGCAGAGCGGACTGATCGACTGCGGTAACTGGGCGGTCTCCGCGTCCTGGGCCGTGCCGTCGGACGCGGTCTCGGGCGTGTACCTCGCGCACCTCGTCCGCGACGACACCGGGGGCTCCAGCCTGATTCCGTTCGTCGTCCGCAACGACGCCAGCCACTCGAACATGATCTTCCAGACGTCGGACGAGACCTGGCAGGCCTACAACAGCTACGGCGGCAACAGCCTCTACACCTGCGCGGACAACTGTCCCGCAGCCCAGCAACGCGATCTACACCGGCGCCTCGCAGGTGTCGTACAACCGTCCCTTCCACACCGCCGACGACGACAACAACGGGCACAGCTGGCTCATGTACTCCGAGGTCCCGATGATCCGGTTCCTCGAGGCCAACGGGTACGACGTCTCCTACACCTCGGGCATCGACGTCGGCACCGCCGCCGGCGGGGCGCTGCTGACCAACCACAAGGCCTTCCTCTCCGTCGGGCACGACGAGTACTGGTCCGGCCCGCAGCGCGCCAACGTCGAGGCCGCCCGCGACAAGGGCGTCAACCTGGCGTTCTTCAGCGGCAACGAGGTCTTCTGGAAGACCCGCACCGCGCCCGAGCATCGACGGCAGCAACACCGCCGAACCGCACCCTGGTCTGCTACAAGGACACCCACTACGACAAGGTGATGGACCCGGCCTACCCGACGTGGACGGGGACCTGGCAGGACCCGCGGTTCAGCCCGCCGGGTGACGGCGGCAAGCCGCAGAACGCGCCTCACCGGCCAGTTGTTCACCGTCAACTCCGGCACGACCGACATCCAGGTGCCGGCGCAGTACAGCAAGCTGCGCTTCTGGCGCAACACCGTCGGTGGCGAACCTGTCGCGCCGGCCAGACGGCCACCCTGGATCCCGGTGCCGGGACCCTGGGCTACGAGTGGGACTCCGATGTGGACAACGGGTTCCGCCCGGCCGGGCTCTTCGACATGTCGTCCACGACCCTGACCAACCAGGCGGAGATCTTCACCGACTACGGCACCAACACGCGTGCCAACGGCACGGCGACGCACAACCTCACGCTGTACCGGGCCCCCAGCGGCGCACTGGTCTTCGGCGCCGGCACCGTGCAGTGGGCCTGGGGCCTGGACAACCCGAACGGCGACAGCACGGACCCGGCCATGCAGCAGGCCACGGTCAACCTGTTCGCCGACATGGGCGTGCAGCCCGCCACGCTGATCTCCGGGCTCACGGCCGCCACGGCGTCGACGGACACCACTGCGCCGACGACCACCATCACCTCCCCGACCGCCGGCGCGAACGTCGCGGACGGGACCAAGATGACCGTCACCGGCACGGCGGCCGACACCGGCGGTGTCGTGGCGGGCGTCGAGGTCTCCACGGACGGCGGCACCAGCTGGCATCCGGCGACGGGGACCACCAGCTGGAGCTACAGCTGGGTGACGCACGGCAACCCGACCGCGACCATCAAGGCGCGGGCGGTCGACGACAGCGGCAACATCCAGACCGCGTCGACGAGCGTCGCCGTCAACGTCACCTGCAGCTGCTCCATCTGGGGCAACGCCGCGACGCCGGGCACGAGCGACTCCGGCAGCGCCACCGCGGTGGAGGTCGGCGTCAAGTTCAAGTCCGACGTCTCCGGCTCGGTCACCGGCATCCGCTTCTACAAGGCGAGCACCAACACCGGCACCCATGTCGGCAACCTGTGGAGCGCGTCCGGGACCAAGCTGGCCTCGGCGACGTTCACCGGGGAGAGCACGTCCGGCTGGCAGCAGGTCACGTTCACCAGCCCGGTGACGATCAACGCCAACACGACGTACGTCGCGTCCTACTTCGCTCCGGCCGGGCACACCGCCCAGGACGACTCGTACCTGTACCCGTCGCCCTCGCCGACGCCGGACCGCTACGACATCGTCGACAGCCCGCCCCTGCACGCTCTGCGCAACACGAACGGCACCCTGAACGGGCTGTTCCAGAACAGCTCCTCGAGCACGCTTCCCGACCAACAGCCTGAACGCCCGGAACTACTGGGTCGACGTGCTGTTCAGCCCGAGGACGGGGGCGGCGACGGCGCCGTCCGCGCCGACGGGCGTGACCGCGACCCCGGGAAGGCGTCGGCGTCCGTCAGCTGGACCACGCCCTCGGACGGCGGCAGCCCGATCACCGGCTACACCGTCACGCCGTTCATCGGGACCACGGCGCAGACGCCGACGACGGTGACCGGCAGCCCCCCGGCGACCACCGTGCTCGTGAGCGGCCTGACCAACGGGACCACCTACACGTTCAAGGTGTCCGCGACCAACGCCGTCGGCACCGGCCCGGCGTCCTCGGCCTCCAACCCGGTGACGCCGTCGGCCACGGCCTGCACGGCCTGCACGATCTGGCCGTCCACGGCGACGCCGGCGTCCCCGAGCGACTCCGATCCCTCCTCGATCGAGGTCGGGGTGAAGTTCACCGTCGGACACCAACGGGTCGATCACCGGGATCCGGTTCTACAAGGGCAGCGGCGAACACCGGCACCCACGTCGGGCAACCTCTGGACGTCGACCGGGACGAAGCTGGCCTCGGCGACCTTCGCCAGCGAGACGGCCTCGGGCTGGCAGCAGGTCAACTTCGCGACGCCGGTGCCGATCACGGCCGGCACCGTCTACGTCGCGTCGTACCTCGCACCGTCGGGCCACTACGCGGCGGACGCCGGCTACTTCGCCTCGGCCGGCGTCGACACCCCACCGCTGCACGCGCTCAAGGACGGCGCCAGCGGCGGCGACGGCGTCTACGCCTACGGCTCGAGCAGCACCTTCCCGAACAACAGTTTCGGCGCGGCGAACTACTGGGTCGACGTCGTCTTCGCCAGCGGCGCCGCGACGGCGCCGTCCGCGCCGACGGGCGTCACCGCGACCGGCGGGAACGCGTCGGCGACGGTGAGCTGGACGGCGCCCTCGGACGGCGGCAGCCCGATCACGAGCTACACGGTCACGCCGTTCATCGGGACGACCGCGCAGACGCCGACGACGGTGACCGGCAGCCCGCCGGCGACCACCGCCAACGTGACCGGCCTGACCAACGGCACGGCGTACACGTTCAAGGTCACCGCCACCAACGCGATCGGCACCGGGCCGGCGTCCGCGGCGTCCAACTCGGTCACCCCGGCTCCGCCGACGGCGCCAGGGGCTCCGACGGGCGTGACCGCGGCGGCCGGCAACGCGTCCGCGACGGTGAGCTGGACCGCGCCCTCCAACGGCGGCAGCGCGATCACCAGCTACACGGTCACGCCGTTCATCGGGACGACCGCGCAGACGCCGACGACGGTGACCGGCAGCCCGCCGGCGACCACCGCCACGCGTGACCGGCCTGACCAACGGCACCGCGTACACGTTCAAGGTGACCGCCACCAACGCCGTCGGCACCGGACCGGCGTCCGCCGCGTCGAACGCCGTCACGCCGTCGGCAACCGCCTGCACGGCCTGCACCATCTGGCCGTCGACGGCGACGCCGACGACCCCCAGCGACTCCGACACCTCGTCGGTCGAGCTCGGCGTGAAGTTCACCGCGGACGTCAACGGCTCGATCACGGGGATCCGCTTCTACAAGGGCAGCGGCAACACCGGCACCCACGTCGGCAACCTGTGGACGTCGACCGGGACCAGGCTCGCCACGGCCACGTTCGCCAACGAGACCGCCTCCGGCTGGCAGCAGGTCAACTTCGCCACGCCCGGTGGCGATCACCGCCGGCACCGTCTACGTCGCCTCGTACCTCGCCCCCGTCGGGCCACTACGCCGCCGACGGCGGCTACTTCGCCGCCGCCGGCGTCGACAACGGGCCCCTGCACGCCCTCAAGGACGGCGTCAGCGGCGGCAACGGCGTCTACGCCTACGGCAGCGCCAGCCGCCTTCCCGACCAACACCTTCAACAGCGCCAACTACTGGGTCGACGTCGTCTTCGCGACCGGGGCCGCCGACGCGCGCCGTCCGCTCCGACCGGCGTCACGGCGACCGGCGGGAACGCCTCGGCGACGGTGAGCTGGACGGCGCCGTCCAACGGGGGCAGCCCGATCACCAGCTACACGGTCACGCCGTTCATCGGGACGACGCGCGCAGACGCCGACGACGGTCACCGGCAGCCCGCCGGCGACCACCGCCACGTGACCGGGCTGACCAACGGCACGGCGTACACCTTCAAGGTGACGCGCCACCAACGCCGTCGGCACCGGGCCGGCCTCCGCCGCCTCGAACTCGGTCACGCCCGACCGCGCCGACCGTGCCCGGGCGCCGACCGGCGTCACGGCGACCGCGGGCAACGCGTCCGGCGACGGTGAGCTGGACCGCGCCGTCCAACGGCGGCAGCGCGATCACCAGCTACACGGTGACCCCGTTCATCGGGACGACCGCGCAGACGCCGACGACGGTGACCGGCAGCCCGCCGGCGACCACCACCACGCGTGACCGGGCTGACCAACGGCACCGCCTACACCTTCACCGTCGCGGCCACCAACGCCGTCGGCACCGGGACGGCGTCCGCGGCCTCGAACTCCGTGACGCCGACGTCCACCGCCTGCTCGGCCTGCACCATCTGGCCGTCCACGGCGACGCCGACCACAGCCGAGCGACTCCGACACCTCCTCGGTCGAGCTCGGCGTGAAGTTCAAGGCCGACGTGAACGGCACCATCACCGGGATCCGCTTCTACAAGGGCACGGCAACACGGGAACGCACGTCGCCAACCTGTGGACGTCGACCGGGACCAAGCTCGCGACGGCCACGTTCACCAACGAGACGGCATCCGGCTGGCAGCAGGTGAACTTCACCACGCCGTCGCGATCACGGCCGGCACGGTCTACGTCGCGTCGTACTTCGCGCCCGTGGGCCACTACGCCGGCGACGGTGCGTACTTCGCGACGAAGGGCGTCGACAACGGGCCGCTGCACGCCTTGCAGAACGGGGTCAGCGGCGGCAACGGCGTCTACGTCTACGGCAGTGCCAGCGCCTTCCCGAGCAGCACCTACAACAGCGCCAACTACTGGGTCGACGTCGTCTTCAGCACTGCCTGACGAGGGTGGGGCTCGGTTACCAAGCCAGTCGAAGGAGGGCGTTCCCACACATGACTGCCGATGACGCAGCGTCGGAGCCCGCGCTGCCGCCATTGACGATCGCGACCACCCTGCGACCGGACGGCATCAGCGGAGTGAGTCCTACGTCCGTCGGCTTCGCCGACATCTCGAGAGCAGGGCACGCCGACCACGCTGGTGACGCCGTTCTCCTGGGCGCGGCCACTGACGCTGCCGGTGTTCGGGGTGCGGGTCGGCCTCCAGCGCCTCAACACCACGGCAAGCACGTTCTGGTATCGCTACTGGCACGAGGCGTTCCTGTACCGGGCGCTCCGTCGTCACCTCGCCGGCCAGGGCGAGTGCGTCGTGCTCGCCCAGGACCCTCCCTCCGCGCGGGCGGCGCTGCGCGCGCGTCGCGGTCCTCACCAACGCGTCGTGATGGTCGTGCACTTCCGCATCCGCAAGCGGACGAGTTCGCCGACAAGGAGGAGATCCGCCGCGACGGAGCGGTCTACCGGTGGATCCGGCAGGCGGACCGTGAGGTCATTCCGCAGGTCGACGGGCTGGTGTACGTCTCGGAATGGGCCAGGGATGCCCTGACGGAGTGGTTCCCGGAGGCGGACGCGGTCCCCTCCGTGGTCGTCGGTGCTCTGGTGACACCCTTGGAGGAGCCGCCGGTGCGTGAGCCGGTGGGGGATCTGGTCACCATCGCGAATCTCGACATCGTCAAGAACCACCGCTTCCTGCTCGCCGTGCTGGCCGAGGCCAAGCGGCGCGGCCGGGAGTACAGCCTCGACGTGTACGGCGAGGGACCGCTGCACGACGACCTGGTCAAGCAGACGTTGGCCCTCGGCCTCGACAGTCAGGTGACATTCCACGGGTTCCGCACGGACGCGCGGCGCTACCTGCCGGGTATCGGGCGTACGTGCACGCCTGCTACTCGGAGTCGTTCTGCCTGGCGATCGTCGAGGGCATGGCGGCAGCTCTCCCGGTCGTGGTCGGCCCGATCGGCCCGATACCGGAGCTCTGTGACGACGGGGTCGAGGGCCGCTACTGGCCCCTGAACGACGTCTCACGAGCGGCGGCGATCCTCATCAGACGCTGAGCACGAGCCCGAGCGGGCCCGCATGGCCCGGGCCGCGCAGGAACGGTTCCGGCGCGACTTCGACGCGGACGGTCCTGTCCCGCGCCTCACGGCCTTCCTCGGCGAGCGCTGCAACCAGGCCGCGAGGGTTCAGTAGCCGCGGTACTTCCACGAGCGTCGCTGGAGCCAGCCGCGGGCCCGTCGCCCAATTCGGCGGGGCGTGAGGGCTGAAGCGTCATGAGAATGCGCGGGTCGACGTGGCGGCGGGCGCGCAGGGTGTGATAAATCGGGAAGCGGTCTGCCTTGGGCCAGCATTCCATCGCGAAATCGACGAGCTGGCCCACGACGTCGCGGTCCGCCGTCCCCAGATCCACCGAACGGGTGGCGATGGCCAACGCCTCATGGCTGAGCCTGCGGTTGATCCCGTTCCGTAGGCGCCGCGGATCGGAGAGGCGATCGCCGTAGCGTTCGAGGGTCACCTCGAATGCGAGCCTCTTCTGCGGAGGTCCATCAATGCGTTGAACGTGCTCCGCATGTTCTGCCCGTGGATGCGGTAGTAGGCCTGGTCGACCCCTTGACGTAAGCCGACGTCGGCGTGCAGCGCGAAGCGCATCCACATCTCGGATGTCGCCGGTGTGGGGCAGCTCGGGGTCGTAGCCGCCGACGCGCTGCTGCACGCGACGTGCGGACGACGACCTCGGGCGAGGAGATGACGTTGTACGCCGCGCCGGCACACGTGCTCCAGCCACTCGAGCCCGGCCAGACCGCGACGCCCGCGCTCTCGAGTCCGCGGCGTGGGCAGCGGCTGGTCGTCCTCGCCACCAGCGGCGTGCCCGTAGACGAAACCGACGCTCGGGTCGGCGTCCATGACGGCGCCGCGCGCGCCGCAGCGCGCCGGGCGTCAGCAGGTCGTCGGCCGACAGCAGAACGCGAGTAGTCACCGTCCGCCCACTCCAGCAGCCCCTCGTTGTAGGTCGCGATGTGGCCCTTGTTGACCTCGTGGACGCGAACCTCGACGCGCGGGTCCCGGCGGCGAGCTGCAGCGCCGCCTGCGCGCTGTCGTCCGGCGAGGCGTCGTCGATGATCAGCACGCGGACGTCGACGCCGTCCTGGTCGTCAGCACGCTGCGCACGCATGCCGCAGGAAGCGGCCGTACTTGTAGCAGGGGATGACGACGCTGACTGAGCTCATCGTGGCACTCTTTCGGATCGAAGAGGAGGGTGAGCGCGGGCACCGTGGCTCTCGCGCAGAAGCATAAGGCCCGCAGGGGCTACGGCGGAGGTGTTGCCGGAATGAGCGCCCTTTCGGCCGTTTCCGCGGTTCAGGAGGGCCTGACAGGATGCCGGACTGCGCCATCCACGGCAGAGCCGCTACGCCGTCGGGGGGGCCAGGTTCCGGTCACAGGTATCATCGGTGCCCGCTCCTGGGTCACCTGGTCAGGCGGATCCCACGTTCCTGCGGGTGCCGCCGCCCGCTCTCTGTCCGGCTCGTCGCCTCGGAGGAGGCCCATCGTGATCGCGTCCGTCATCGGCGGCTGTCGCTGCGGTCGCCCATGGCAGTCGTGCCACGCGTCCGGGTGACGCCGTGAGGGCACCCGAGGTCGCCTGGGTGAAGGCCGACCGGGCCGGCGCCGATGAAGGGGGAGCAGTGGCTGAGTGCGAGGAGTCGTTCGGCGCGCTCCGTTCGAGGTGCTGCTCCGTCCCCGCGCCACTGAGGGAAGCTCGTCGTGGCTGACCGCTCCTCCGAGCTGCGTTCGCGACGTCGCCGTCCTGCGCCGCCGCTGGCCCATCATCCTGGTCGCGGCCGTGCTCGGCCTCGGGCTCGGGATCCTCTACGCCAGCCTCGTGCCGCTCCAGCTGACCAGCCGCTCCAAGGTGCTCCTCAGCAGCGGGAGCTCCTCGGGCGGTGACAGCAGCGAGGCGCCATCGACACCCAGATCCAGATCCTGCTCAGCACCCCCGTCCTGGACAAGGCCGGCCAGGCCCTCCACCCGGCCCTCTCCGCCACCGAGGTCATGGACCGGATCGACGTCGAGGCCGCCACCTCACAGCTGATCACGATCGACGCGTTCTCGCCGCGACCCCATGAGGCGCAGACGCTGTCCCAGGCGATCGCCGACGCCTACGTCCAGACGATCACCGACAACATGCACGCCGTCAGCGGAGCCATCGTGGGGGACCTCCGCACCCGCAGGGACGAGCTGAACCAGCGCCTCAAGGACTTGCTGACCCAGGTCAACGCCACGAAGGTTCGCATCGACGGGGAGGGCCGGAAGTCACCGGCCGGCATCCACGACGCGCAGATCCTGGCCCAGCTCACAGCGTCGCAAGGGGACATCGCGAAGCAACTCGAGAGCGTCAAGGGCGAACTGCAGGCGAGCGGGGCGGTCGGCACGGCCTCCACGCTGGCCTCCGTCGTCCAGCCCGCGGCTCCGGCCACCGGTCCCGGCCGCGTGCCCGGCCTCGTGACCTGGGGCGCGGTCGGGGCGCTCCTGGGGGGCGCGCTCGCGGCCGCCCTGGTGGCGTTGCGCGCGCGGCGCGACCCCCGGCTGCGTGCACGTGACGACATGGCGGACGCCGTCGGCAGCAGCGTGCTGGCCGACGTCCGCAGCCGTCGCCAGCGCTCGGTCGCGGAGTGGCTGGCGCTGTTCGAGACCTACGTGGCGTCCCCGGTGGACGCCTGGGCCTTCCGGCAGCTCCTCCGGGCCCTGGCCACGATGACGGACGCCGCGCCACTGACCCGGTCGGGCGGGCGAGCGGGCCGGCTGGAGCACCCGCGGTCGATCGCCGTCGTCACCGTGGCCGGGGACGTCCGAGGCCTCGCGATCGGTCCCCAGCTGGCCGCGTTCGCCGCGTCGCTCGGGATCACGACCCGTTTCGTGCTCGCCAGCAGCCACGACGCCGCGGCCTCGATGTGGGCGGCGTGCTCAGCGGAGCGCGCGGCCGAGCCGCGGCCGGGCCTGCGGCTCGAGGTGAGGCCGGACACCCCGATCCCGCTGGAGAGCCTGCCCGGGGCCGCCGGCGGCTCCTTCGACGAGCTGCTCACGGGCGGCTCCGCCCACGTCAACGGCTCGCTGGCCGAGCCCGAGCGGCTCGTCTCCACGCTCGAGGGGCTCGTCTCCGCCATCGACGCCGCCCTCGTCTCGAGCGCCAGGCTCGACGACGACGACGACGAGGACGACGCCGACGACGCCGCCGACGACGCCGGACGAGGACGGGGACGACGACGAGCACCGCGACGACCACCACGACGACCACCGGGACGAGGACGCCGGCGATCCGGCCGACCGGGACGACGCGAGTGAGCACACCGACGAGGAGGACGAGGAGGAGGCGGTGGAGGCGACCCCGGTCGTGACCAGCCCGGCGCCGCAGCCCTCGGTGGCGGCGCCGACGGAGGTGCTGCCGCTCCTGCACGCGGTGCCCAGGCACCCCGCCGCGGACCTCACCATCGTCCTCGTCGTGGTCGACCCGTTCGAGCCCTCCCTGGACGCCGTCCCGTCGACCGAGGTCACGGTGCTCTCCCTGGCCCCGGGCGTGAGCAGCCGCGAGCAGCTCGCTCGCCTCGCCGTCGCCGTGGACGACGCCGGCCGGCGTATCGACGGGCTGGTCGTCGCCGATCCCGACCCCGCGGACCGGACCACCGGCCGGCGTACCCTCGACGAGCGCGCCCGCCAGGCCCCCCTGCCGCTGCGGGTGACGGGGATCAGTCAGTCTCCGATGGCCGCCAGCGAACGGGGGACCAACCGATGACGAGCAGCGACGACGGCGGCCGGCCGGCGGGCTGGCGCTCCGTCTTCGACCGCCCGGCCTCCCGGCCTCCCGCGCCCAAGCCGTGGGACCAGCCCTCGGCCTGGAACATCCCGGACGTCGCCCCGGAGGACCCGGACGACCCGGCGCGCCCGTTCGCGGCACTGGTCAGCATCCACTACCTGCGCAACGCGATCCGCCGCCGCTGGCTGCGCTTCGCGCTGCCCGCGCTCCTCGGTCTGCTCCTCGCCGCGGGGTACCTCGCGGCCGACCCGACCCGACCGACGGCGACGACCACGCTGATGCTCACGCACGACGCGAACGCGGACCCGAACAACGCCATCGCCACGGACATCAGCCTCCTGACGACGCGGACCGTCGCCCAGCAGACGATCGCCGCGCTCGGGCTGCCGATGACGCCGCAGCAGCTGCTCGACACGGTCACCCCGGTGTCCACCGGCTCGGCGGAGATCCTCCAGCTGACGATGACCGGCCCCAGCGACGCCGAGGCCGCCCGGCGCCTCGACGCCTTCAGCAAGGCCTACCTGCAGTTCCGGGCCGACCAGGTCGGCGCGCAGTCCCAGATCCTCATCAACGGCTACAACGACAACATCAAGCAGCTGCAGAAGAAGGTCCAGGACCTCAACCAGCAGATCCAGGACCTCGCCGCCCAGGGCCAGACCCAGACCCAGACCATCCTCGACGCCGTGACCAACCGCAGCCGCCTGAGCACGCCAGATCAGCGACCTGCAGCAGGAGGTCCAGCAGGCCCGTGTTCAGCAGGCCTCCGTCGTCGCGGCGAGCAAGGTCATCGACCCGGCCGCGCCGATGCGGGTGTCGCACGTCAAGCGCCCGGCGCTCGTGCTCATCTCGGGCCTGATCGGCGGTCTCGCCCTCGGGCTCGCCGTCGTCGTCCTGCAGGCGATCCTCTCCGACCGGCTCTGGCTCCGGATCGAGGTGGCCGCCGCGCTCGACACCCGGGTCCCCCTGAGCGTCCGCCGCCTCGCGCCGCCTTCCTGGCTGTGGAGGCCGCTGGGATTCCTGCCCCAGGTCCGGCGGCTCCGGACCACCCGGTCGGCGGAACGGCAGCGGATGGCCGACGCCATCGCCCAGGCGATCCCCGGAGCCGGCCGGCGCCCCGCCCTCGCCCTGCTCTGCCTGGGCAACGCGAACGACATGCGGTTCGGGATCCTCGCGGCCGCGACCCGCCTGCAGCGTTCCGGCGTGGCCGTGCTCGTCGTCGACCTCACGGACGACGGGGTCGTCCAGCCGGCCCTGCATCGGCTCGGGGAGCTACCGGAGAACGAGCGCCCCGAGGTGTTCCGCCCCAGCGTCGTGCCCTCGCTCACCCGCGGGCCCGCCGACCTCGAGGCGGCGCACTGGGACGACGTGGCCGTGGCGAAGGCCCGGAACGGCATCACCCTGGTGCTCGCCGACCTCGACCCCGCCGTCGGGGTGGACCACCTCGCGGCGTGGTCGGACGACGTCGTCGTGGCCGTCAGCGCGGGAGCCTCCAGCGTCGAGCTGGTCCGCACCGCCGGCGACCTCATCCGGTCCGTCGGGCTGCGACTGCGCGGAGCCGTGCTCCTGCGTGCGGTCCGCGACGACACGTCGGCCGGCGTGACCGCCCCCGCCGCGGACGCCGACCTCGGGTCGCCCGCCGTGGCCGTTCCGCGGGTCGACAACGGGGTCGAGCGATCGCTCCTGCCATGACCACCACGCTCGCCCTCCGGACCAGGTCGGCGCCCGGCCCGGCCGTCGTGGGCCCGCTCCTGCATGGGCCGACTGCTGCGTGGGCGGCGCTCCTCCTCAACGTGCTGCCGTTCCAGGGCACGTCGATCGTGCCGATCCCGCACTCGTTGGGCCAGGCGATGGCGCAGGGGGCCCTCCTCCTGGCGCTCGTGCTGGCCATGCTCGCCAACCCGGGCATGGTGATCCGCCCCAACGTCTTCCTCACGCTGCTCGGCACGATGGCGGTGCTGGCGCTCATGGTCAGCCTGCACAACGAGTTCGCGGTCGGTTCGACCTACCGAGCGGCGCGCCTCGTCCTCTTCGTCGTCGTCCTCTGGCTGCTGACGCCCTGGTGGGGCCGGCCGGAGCTCCCGCTCCTGCGGGCGCACCTGCTCTGCCTCAAGGTGATCCTGGCGTCGGTGTGGGTCGGTGCGGTGCTCGGGCCCGGGCCGGCGTTCGCCGCCGACGGCCGCCTCACCGGCGTCGTCTGGCCGATGCCCGCCCCGCAGGTGGCGCACTACTGCGCCGTCCTCATCGGCTGCACCGTCGTCCTGTGGTTCTGCGGCCTCGTCGGCGGGCGGAGCACCGCGCTGACCCTCGCCGCCGCGGCCGCCGCGCTGGTCGCCACACACACCCGGACGGGCCTGCTGGCGCTGCTGCTCGGCCTCGTCCTGGCGGCCGCCAGCCTGTTCCTCGGTCATGCCCGGGTCCGCAGGACGCTGGCCGTCGTCGTGCTCGCGGGGCTCGCGGTCTGGACCGTCTTCTCCCCGATCATCGTCTCCTGGCTCGCCCGCGGGCAGTCCGCCGAGGACCTGGCGCAGCTCACCGGCCGGACCAAGGTGTGGGCGGCGATCGGCGCCCGCCAGATCACGATCCTCCAGGAGTTCTTCGGCACCGGGCTCGGGAACAAGTCCTTCGACGGGCTGGCGATCGACAGCAACTGGGTCGCCACACACCTGGAACTCGGACGCGTCGGCGTGGCCCTCGTCGTGGCCTTCCTGCTGGTGATCTTCCTGGCCGCGTGGACACGACCGGCCGGCCCGCGCCGGGCCATCGCGATCTTCCTCGTCGTCTACTGCGTGGTGGCCTCGTTCACCGAGACGGGCCTGGGCGACGCCTCGCCGTACCTGCTCGATCTCGCGGTCGCGGCGTCCCTGGTCGCCGTCCCGCCGGGGCTCGTGCGCCGGACGCCGCTCGGGCGCTCGCGCACGACCACCCGCTCGCGCGTGATCTGACGGTATCGCCGCACCGACCAGCACGCTCTCCTGACAAGGACGGGCGAGGCCTCGTCGCCGCCGGGGAGCCATGCCGGCCGCCGTCAAGGAGCTGATGCTGTTGTGCGTTTCGACTGCGCCCGTGCCAGGCGTCGTGGGGACGGAGAAGGTCGGCCATCGCTTCTCGCCGCCGGCGGCGGCGCCCGCTGCGCTCGTCCGGCCTCCGGCCGTGTTCCCGGCGGGAGGATACCGAAGGCGGGGGTGCCGAACATGAAGGCGTCGCTGGGCCTCCTGGCCGGATCGGTCGTGTTCGAGCCGTCTCCCCGCAGCGACGACCAGGGGTTCGTGGTCTGCACCTTCGACGCCGAGATCGCCTTCGCGTCCGGGATGGACGGCCGCCAGCTCGTCCAGGAGACCCAGACCCGCACGCTGCGCGGCGGCGTCCGCGGGCTGCACGTCCGCACGGACGGAGGGGTGGGCCACCTGGTCCACTGCTCGCACGGCGCCGTCGTGGACGTCGCCGTGGACCTGCGCCCGGCCTCCCCGACGTACCGGCTGTGGATGACCGTGGTGCTGGACGACGTCGACCACCGCTCGGTCTGGCTCCCCGCCGGCCTGGCCCACGGCTACCAGGCGCTCACCACGACCGCCGACGTCTGCTGCCTGGTCAACCGGATCGAGCGCCCCGAGTACGAGGTCACCATCCGCTACGACGACCCCGACCTGGCCATTCCCTGGCCGTTGCCCGTCACCGGGGTGAGCGGCCGGGATGCCGCCGCCCCGGCCCTCGCCGTCGTCGAACCCATGCTCGACGAGTGGTTCGGAGCCCTGCAATGAGCCGTCGACGTCAGGAGACGCAGGTGAACGAGGACGACACGCTGTGCCGCCCGAAGCCCGACCTCGGCGGCGCAGCCGCCGACGGGAGCCGGCCCGCGCCGAGGGCGTGGACCCGATGAGCCGGCCGGGGGTGCTGCTCGACCGCGACGGGACGATCATCGCGGACCGCGGCTACGTGGGTTCGGTGGATCGGGTCGAGTTCCTCGACGGGGCCATCGAGGCCATTGCCGCGCTCAACCGTGCGGACCTGCCGGTCGCCGTGGTGACGAACCAGGCCGGCGTGGCCCGTGGCTACTACGGCATCGAGGACGTGGACCAGGTCCACAAACACATGATCGAGGAGATGGCGCGACACGGTGCCCACGTCGACCTGTGGCTGTTCTGCCCGTACCACCCCGACGGCACCGTCGAGTCGTTCGCCCGCACGAGCGCGGACCGCAAGCCGGGCCCGGGCATGGGCCTGGCGGCCGCCGAGGCGCTCGGCCTGGACCTGACCTCCTCCTGGGTCGTCGGTGACGACGCCGTCGACGTCGGACTGGCCCGGGCCGTGGGTGCGCACCCCCTGCACGTCGGGCCGGTCGCATTCCCGGCCACCGACGTCCAGTCGTTCCCGGACCTCGCGGCGGCCGTTCGGCACATCCTCGACGACCAGGCCCGCAGCCTGCCCCGGCCGCGGCCCGCCTTCCCCGCCCGGCAGTACCCGGACGGTGCCACCTTCGGGGCCGACTACGCCGCCGAGCTGGCGCGGGCCGTCGGTTCGGTGGACATGGCGCGGATCGCCGAGGCGGCCGAGCTGATCAACGGGGCGCACAACCGGAACGCCACGGTCTACGCGTGCGGCAACGGCGGCTCCGCCTCGATCGCCAACCACCTCCAGTGCGACCACGTCAAGGGCGTGCGCAACGGGACCGACCTGCGGGCCCGGGTGTTCAGCCTGAGCACGAACGTCGAGCTCTTCAGCGCCATCGCCAACGACCACGGCTACGACACGGTGTTCGAGTACCAGCTGCAGTCGCTGGCCGAACCCGGCGACGTGCTCGTCGCGATCTCGTCCTCGGGCCGCTCGCCGAACGTCATCCGCGCCCTGGAGTGGGCGAACCGGCACGGCATGCACACGGTCGCCCTGACCGGCTTCGCCGGCGGAGCCGCGCGAGAGCTGGCCGACGTCCCCATCCACGTCCCGTCCGACAACTACGGGATCATCGAGGACGCGCACCAGGCCTGCATGCACCTGCTCGCCCAGTTCGTCAGGCAGTCGCGGATGACTCCTGACGCCGTCACCGCCAACACCTTCTGAGGGCCCGATGCGTGTCGCGATCAACCTGCTCACCGACGACCCCGACCACCCGTCCGGGGCGCACTGGTTCTGGACCCGCGTCATCCCCGAGATGGCCGCGCTGCTCGCCGACGACGAGGAGTTCCAGCTGCTCGTCAGCCCGAGGACGCGGTCGATGCACGCCGGGTACGGCGACAAGGTCGGGTACGTGACGTTCCCGTGGTCGAACGAGAGCCCGCCCAAGCGGACCCTCACCGAGCACCTCTACGCCCCGGTGCGCCTGCCGCTGGCGCGGATCGACGTCCTGAGCACGCTGATGGCGCCCATCGTCCGGGCGGCGCCCGGCCTCGTCGTGCACTTCAAGACCATGCACGCGTTCACACAGCCGCAGGCCATCCGGCCCGCGGCCCGGCTCTACCGGCAGATGAACTACCCCCGGACGGCGAAGGTCGCCGACGCGATCATCATCAACTCCGAGAGTCTGCGGCACGAGGTCACGCACTACCTCGACGTCGACCCGGCCAAGCTGCGCCTCATCCCCGAGGCGGTCGACCACGAGCTGTTCCGGCCGGGCGACCGGGACGAGGCCTGGCAGCACGTCAGCTCCCGCTACGGCATCACCCGGCCGTTCGTGCTCTTCGTCTCCTCGCTGTGGCCCTACAAGAACTGCGAGGGGTTGCTGCGCGCCTTCGCCTCCGCGAAGGCCGACCTGGGTGACCGCCAGCTCGCGGTGGTGGGGCCGGGCCGGGACACCGCCTACCTGGCCGAGCTCAAGGCCCTCGCCGAGCAGCTGGGCATCGCCGAGGACGTCGTCTGGGTCGGCGGCGTGTCGCTGGACGAGACGGTGCACTTCTACCGGTGCCGCCGACGTGTTCGTGTACCCGTCGTTCAACGAGACGTTCGGGCTGCCGCTGCTCGAGGCCATGGCCGCGGGCTGCCCGGTGGTGACCTCCGACACCAGCGCGATGCCGGAGACCGCCGGCGGCGCCGCGCTGCTCGCCGACCCGAAGGACCCGGAGTCGATCGCGGACGCCGTGGTGAAGGCCTGCGGGCCCGAGGGGGAGCGGCTGCGGGCCGCCGGCCCCGAACGGGCCGCGGAGTTCACCTGGGCGGCGACCGCGGAGCGGACCCTCGCCGTCTACCGCGAGGTCTACGCCCGCACGCACGGAAGGGGGGCCGGCGATGAGGATCCTGGTCACCGGAGGAGCCGGGTTCATCGGCTCGCACACCTGCGACCGGCTGGTCGAGCTCGGCCACGAGGTCGTCGTCCTCGACGCGCTCACCGCACCCGTGCACCGCGACGGCCGCCCCAGCTACCTCACCCCGGGTGCCGAGCTCTTCGTCGGCGACGTCCGCAACCGCGAGCTACTGGCCAACCTCCTGCGCCGGGTGGACGCCGTCTACCACCTGGCGGCCTACCAGGACTACCTCCCGGACTTCGCCCGCTTCACCGACGTCAACGTCGACGTCGACCGCGCTGATCTACGAGATCGCCGTTGCGGAGAAGCTCGACCTGCAGCGGATCGTCGTCGCCTCCTCGCAATCGGCGATGGGGGAGGGGCTCTACACCTGCGCGGAGCACGGCGAGCAGACCCCGGGCATGCGCCCCGAGTCCGCACTGCGGGCCGCCCGCTGGGAGCTGACCTGCCCGGTGTGCGAGGGGCCGCTGGAGCTCCAGCGGACGCCGGAGCGGATCTCCAACCCGCAGAACCCCTACGGGATGTCGAAGTACGCCGAGGAGATGGTCGCGCTCAACCTCGGCAAGCGCTACGACCTGCCGTCGGTGGCGCTGCGCTACAGCATCGTCCAGGGACCACGGCAGTCGGTGTACAACGCCTACTCCGGGGCCTGCCGGATCTTCAACCTGCACTACCTGCTCGGCGGGGCGCCCACCGTGTACGAGGACGGCCAGGCGATCCGCGACTACGTCAACATCCACGACGTCGTCGACGCCAACGTCCTGGTGCTCACGGACGAGCGCGCGCCGGGGCACGCGTTCAACGTCGGCGGCGGGACGCCGTACACGACGCAGGAGTTCGCCGAGATCGTCCAGCGGCACTACGGCTCGGACCTGGCCGCTCGCGTCACCGGCGAGTACCGGTTCGGGGACACCCGGCACATCTGCTCAGACATCGACGCGCTCAAGCAGCTCGGCTGGGCCCCGCTCCGGACGCCGGCGGACTCGGTGGCCGAGTACGCGGCCTGGCTGCAGGGCATGCCGGGCCTGGACGACGTCCTCGCGGCGGCCGATGCCCGGATGCGCGAACTGGGCGTCGTGCGGCAGGCGACGTCGTGAAGGCCTTCCTCCTGGCGGCCGGCCTCGGCACCCGGCTCCGACCCCTCACCGACACGGTGCCGAAGTGCCTGGTCGAGGTGGGCGGGCGCCCGATGCTCGACATCTGGCTCGACGCCCTCGCCGAGGCCGGCGTGGACGAGGTGCTGCTCAACACCCATCACCTCGCCGACCAGGTGCGGGCGCACGTCACCCGCCGGTCCGGCGGCCCGGCGGTCCGGCTCCTGCACGAACCGGTGCTGCTCGGCAGCGCGGGGACCCTGCACGCCAACCGGTCCCTCGTCGCGGGCGACGAGCTCGTCCTCGCGATCAACGCCGACAACCTCACCGACGCCGACCTGCCGGAGCTCGTGGCCGCGCACCGCCGCGGCGGCCGGGTCGCCACGCTCACGGCCTTCCGGGCCCCCCGCCCGTCCGAGTGCGGGATCATCGAGGTGACCGACGGCGTGATGACCGGTTTCGCCGAGAAGCCGGCCCAGCCCCGCAGCGATCTGGCCAACGCCGGGATCTACGCCTTCGCACCCGAGCTCCTCGACGAGATCCCCGAGCCGCTGCCCCGCGACATCGGGTTCGACCTGCTGCCCCGGCTCGTCGGCCGGGCCGGCGTCGTGGAGCTCGGCGACCGCTACTTCCTCGACATCGGGTCGCCGGCGACGCTGGAGCTGGCCCGCCGGACGTGGACAGGACGGGTGCCCGCATGATCATCACTCAGACGCCCCTGCGGGTCGGTCTGGTGGGCGGCGGCACCGACCTGCCGGACTACTACCGCGAGCACGGCGGGCGGGTGCTCAACGCGGCGATCGACAAGTACGTGTACGTCGTCGTCAAGCAGCGGTTCGACGACGACATCTACGTGAACTACTCCCAGAAGGAGATCGTGTCGCGGGTCGAGGACCTGCAGCACGAGCTCGTCCGGGAGGCCCTGCACATGACGGGGATCCGGGGCGGGGTCGAGATCACGACGCTCGCGGACATCCCGTCCGCCGGCTCGGGCCTCGGCTCGTCGTCCGCGGTCACCGTCGGACTGCTGCAGGCCCTCTTCGCCTACCAGGGGCGCCAGCTCACCGCCGAGGAGCTGGCCGACCGGGCCTGCGCCATCGAGATCGACCGCTGCCGCAAGCCGATCGGCAAGCAGGACCAGTACGCCGCGGCGTACGGCGGCGTCTGCGACATCCGCTTCGGCCCGGGCGACCGCGTGCTCGTGGACCAGCTGCCGCTCACCCCGCAGATCCGCCGGCAGGTGCAGGACGAGCTGCTGCTCTTCTTCACCGGGATCACCCGCAGCGCGAACACGATCCTGGGGGAGCAGACGGCCAACATCGCCGACCGGCTGCCGCAGCTCGGCCTGTTGCGCGACCTCGCCGGCGAGGCCGCCGGCGGGTTGCGGGAGGGCGACGTCGACGCGCTCGGCGTCGCCCTCAACAAGAGCTGGGCCGCCAAGCGCGAGCTCGCCTCGGGGGTCTCGAACACCGCTATCGACGAGGCCGTGGAGGCCGCGCTGGCCGCGGGAGCCACCGGGGCCAAGGTGACCGGCGCCGGTGGCGGCGGGTTCCTCCTCGTCGTCTGCCCGCTCGAGCGCCAGCGATCGGTGCGGGAGCGGCTGTCCTCCATGCGCGAGCTCCCGATCAAGATCGACCCGTTCGGCTCGCGGGTGATCCTCAACGTCCACCACGACATCTGGAGCTGACCTGTGGAGAACGCACCGATCGGCCTCGCCGTCATCGGCGCCGGCTACTGGGGGCCGAACCTGGTCCGGAACGCCATGGCCACGCCGGCGCTCGAGCTGCGCTGGCTGTGCGACCTCGACGAGGACCGCGCCCGCCGCGTCCTCGGCCCGTACTCGACCGTCGCCACCACCGACTCCTTCGACACGGTCCTCGAGGACCCCACCGTGCAGGCGATCGCGATCGCCACGCCTGCGGCCTCGCACTTCCCGCTGGCGATGGCGGCGCTCGACGCCGGCAAGCACGTGCTCGTCGAGAAGCCGCTGACCTCCTCGCTGGGCGACGGGCAGAAGCTCGTGCAGGCGGCCGAGGACCGGGGCCTCGTGCTCATGTGCGACCACACGTACTGCTACACCTCGGCGGTCCAGGAACTGCGCCGGATGATCCGCGGCGGGGCTCTCGGCGACGTCCAGTTCGTCGACTCCGTACGGATCAACCTCGGTCTCGTGCAACCGGACGTCGACGTGCTGTGGGACCTGGCTCCGCACGACCTCTCGATCCTGGACTACCTGCTGCCGGACGGCGTCGCCGTGGAGGCCGTCGCGGCGCACGGCGCCGACCCCATCGGGCACGGCATGGCCTGCGTCGGGTACCTCACGCTGCGGCTGTCCACCGGCGCGATGGCGCACGTCCACGTCAACTGGCTCAGCCCGATCAAGATCCGGACGATGGTCATCGGTGGTTCGCAGCGGACCGTCGTCTGGGACGACATGAACCCGAGCCAGCGGCTCTCCGTCTACGACCGCGGCGTCGACCGGCTGGCCTCGCAGGAGATGGACGCCGACGACCGCAAGCAGATCACCATCTCCTACCGCTCCGGCGACATGATCGCGCCGGCGCTGCGGGAGCAGGAGGCGCTACGCGTGATGATGACCGAGTTCGCCTCGGCGATCGCGCAGGGACGCCCGGCAGCCACCGACGGCCGGGCCGGCCTGCGTGTCATGACCGTGCTGGAGGCGGCCGCCCGGAGCCTCCGGCTCGACGGTGCCTTCGTGACCCTGGAGGACCTGGCATGAGCCCGAGCGGAATCGAGAACAGCGTCTGCCTGGTGACCGGCGGCGCCGGAACCATCGGGTCCACCATCGTGGACCAGCTCGTCGCCGCCGGGGCGGCCGAGATCCGCGTGCTCGACAACTTCGTCCGCGGGCGACGGGCGAACCTCGCCGCCGCCCTGGAGTCCGGACGGGTGCACGTCGTCGAGGGCGACATCCGCGACGTGGACACCGTGCGCGCCGTCACCGCCGGAGCGGACCTCGTCTTCCACCAGGCCGCCATCCGGATCACCCAGTGCGCCGAGGAGCCGCGCCTCGCGCTCGAGGTGCTCGCCGACGGCACGTTCAACGTGCTCGACGCGGCCGTCGCCGCCGGCGTCCGCAAGGTCGTCGCGGCGTCCTCCGCGTCGGTGTACGGGCTCGCGACCGAGTTCCCCACGACGGAACTGCAGCACCCCTGGGCGAACGACACCTTCTACGGCGCCGCCAAGGTCTTCAACGAGGGCATGCTCCGCAGCTTCCACGCCATGAGCGACCTGGACTACGTGTCGCTGCGCTACTTCAACGTGTACGGCCCCCGGATGGACATCCACGGCCTCTACACCGAGGTGCTCATCCGGTGGATGGAGCGGATCGAGGCGGGCACGCCCCCGCTCGTCATGGGCGACGGCCAGCAGACGATGGACTTCGTCTTCACCACCGACATCGCCCGCGCCAACCTGCTGGCGGCCGAGTCGGCCACGACGGACGCCGTCTTCAACATCGGCACGAACACGGAGACGAGCCTGCTCGAGCTCGCCGAGGCGCTGCTCGAGGTCATGGGCCGCAGCGATCTGCCGGTCGAGTTCGGCCCGGCTCGCGCCGTCAACGGGGTCACCCGGCGGCTCGCCTCGATCGAGGCCGCGCAGGAGCAGCTGGGCTGGAAGCCCGAGGTCGACCTGCACGCCGGGTTGCGCGGGCTGGTCGAGTGGTGGCGCGCGGAGCGGGAGCTCGCATGATCCCCGTCATGAAGCCCTGGATGGGCGAGGAGGAGGCGCAGGCGGCCGCGGAGGCCGTCCGCTCCGGCTGGGTCGCGCAGGGGCCGCGGGTCGCCGAGTTCGAGCAGCGCTTCGCCGAGCGGATCGGCGCCGCCGAGGGCGTCGCCGTGTCCTCCTGCACCACCGCCCTGCACCTGTGCCTGCACCTGCTCGGCATCGGCCCCGGCGACGAGGTCGTGGTCCCGTCCTTCTCGTTCATCGCGACGGCCAACTGCGCGGTGTACGTCGGGGCGACGCCCGTCTTCGCCGACGTCGAGGCCGAGGACGGCAACCTCAGCGTCCGCACCGTCGAGCGGGTCCTCACGCCGCGCACGCGCGCCGTCGTCGTCGTCCACCAGGGCGGGGCGCCGGCGGACGTCGAACCCCTGCGGCAGCTCTGCGCGGACCGCGGGATCGCCCTGGTGGAGGACGCGGCCTGCGCCGCCGGCTCCACCTACCTCGGCGCCCCGGTAGCTGCAGCCGCGCAGCTCGCCGCCTGGTCCTTCCACCCCCGCAAGCTGCTCACCACGGGGGAGGGCGGCATGCTCACGACGTCCGACCCGCAGCTCGCGGTGCGGGCGCGCCGGCTGCGCGAGCACGGGATGAACGTCAGCGCCGCCGCCAGGCACCGCAGCCGGCAGCCGGTGCTCGAGAGCTACCTCGAGGTCGGGTTCAACTACCGCATGACGGACATCCAGGCGGCGGTCGGCCTCGTGCAGCTGGCCAAGCTCGACGCGATGGTCCGGCGCCGGCGCGAGATCGCCGCGGGTTACCGGGAGATGCTCGCCGACGTCCCGGGGCTGCGGCCGGTCCGCGACCCGGCGTGGGGCGAGTCCAACGTGCAGTCGTTCTGGGTCGAGCTCGACGCCCGCTACCCGCTGACCCGCAACGAGCTGCTCGCGGCCCTGGCCGAGGGCGGGGTCTCGGCGCGGGCCGGGATCATGGCGGCGCACCGCCAGCCCGCGTACGCCGGCCACGCGCACGCCGACCTCTCCGTCACGGAGCGGCTGACGGACAACACGCTCATCCTGCCGATCTTCCACACGATGACGGAGCAGGAGCGGGACACCGTGGTCGGCCTCATCCGCCGGGCCGCGGGCCTGAGGGCGGCCTGATGCCCCACCCCACGGCCCGTCCGCTGCTCGTCGTCGGTGCCGGCGGGTTCGCCCGGGAGGCCGCGGACGCCGTCCGCGCCCTCGACGGCGTCTTCACCCTGCGCGGACTGCTGGACGACGACCCGGCGCTGCACGGGCGCGTCGTGGGGGGCGCCCCCGTGCTCGGGCCGCTCGACGCCGTCGCCGACCACCCGGACGCCGCGGTCGTCGTCTGCGTCGGCCGTCCGGACGCCTACACCGCCCGCCGCGCCATCGTCGCCCGGCTCGACCTGCCCGCGGACCGCTACGCCACCATCGTGCACCCGGCCGCGAGCGTCGGCTCCACCTGCACCATCGGACCCGGCGCCGTCGTGCTGGCGCACGTCACCCTGACCGCCGACGTCACCGTCGGCGCGCACGTCGCGGTCATGCCGCAGGTGGTCCTCACCCACGACGTCGTCGTCGGTGACCACGCCACGCTCGCGTCCGGCGTCCGCCTCGGCGGCGGCGTCGAGATCGGCACCGGGGCGTACGTCGCCAGCGGCGTGCTGGTGCGCGAGGGGCGCCGGATCGGGCCCTGGGCGATGGTCGGCATGGGCTCCCTCGTGACCCGCGACGTCCCCGCCGAGCGGCTGTGGTTCGGCACGCCCGCCCGCGACGTCCGGCGCGCCCCGCTGCCGTGGCCCGCCGCCGACCCCCTCCCAGAACAGTCCCTCGACGGGACCGCTCGACCCGACCGCTGACCCGACCGGGCGGAGCCCTCAGCTCCTGCCGACCTCGTCCTAGGAGGACCCACCCGTGAACGCCGTCCCACTGGTCGACCTGGCCGTGCAGCACGCTCAGATCGCCGAGGAGGTCGACGCCGGCTTCGCCGAGGTCCTCGCCGCCGGCGACTACATCGGCGGCAAGGCCGTCACCGCCTTCGAGCAGGCGTACGCCGAGTTCACCGGCGCCCGGCACTGCGTCGGGGTCGCCAACGGCACCGACGCCCTCGAGCTCGCGCTGCGGGCCCTCGGCGTGGGCCCCGGCGACGAGGTGATCCTGCCCGCGAACACGTTCATCGCCACCGCCGAGGCCGTCGTCCGCGCCGGCGCCCGCGCCCGTCGCCGTCGACGTGGACGACGACACGCTCCTCCTGGACCCGGCGCTCGTCGAGGCCGCCCTCACCGAGCGGACCCGGGCCGTCGTCCCGGTCGACCTCTACGGCCAGGTCGCGCCCGTTCGAGCAGCTGCCGGCGTCCCTGGCGGCGCGCGGCATCGCCGTGCTCGAGGACGGGGCGCAGTCGCAGGGCGCGACCCGGCACGGGCGCGCGGCGGGCACCTTCGGCGCGATCGCCGCCACGAGCTTCTACCCGGGCAAGAACCTGGGCGCCTACGGGGACGCCGGCGCGGTCCTCACCGACGACGACGAGCTCGCAGCGCGCGTCCGCCTGCTCGGCGCGCACGGCAGCCCGGCGAAGTACCAGCACGTCACCGTCGGGTTCAACTCCCGGCTCGACACCCTGCAGGCCGTCGTCCTGCTCGCCAAGCTGCGCCGGCTCGCGCGCTGGAACGCCGAGCGCCGTGCCGCCGCGGCCCGCTACGACGCGCTGCTCGCCGACGTCCCCGGCGTCCGCCGGCCCGTCGACGCTGCCCGGCAACGAGCACGTGTGGCACCTCTACGTCATGCGCGTCGCCGACCGCGACGAGGTGCTGGGCCGCCTGCACGCCGAGGGCATCGGCGCGGGCATCCACTACCCGGTGCCGGTGCACCTCACCCCGGCCCTCGCCGGGCTCGGGCAGGGGCCCGGGTCCTGCCCGGTCGCCGAGCGCGCCGCCGGGGAGATCCTCTCGCTGCCGATGTTCCCCGGGATCACGCCGGCGCAGCAGGAACGCGTCGTCGACGTGCTCGCGGCGCTCCCTGACGGACGCGTGACGGGCGGGGCTGGGACGTCGTGAGCGTGGAGGAGCGGGCGGCCGAGCCCGGGCAGGAGGAGCAGCTCGGCACGCGCGCGGCCTCCGGCGTGCTGTGGCTCGCCGCCCAGAAGTGGGTCGTGCGGGTCAGCGGATTCCTGACGCTGGTGATCCTGGCCCGCCGGGTGAGCCCGCAGGACTTCGGCGTGGTCGCCGCCGCGATGACCGTGATCCCGCTCGTCTACCTGCTCGCCGACCTCGGGTTCTCGACCTACCTGCTGCAGTCGGACGACATCGACCAGGTGAGCCTCAGCACCGCCTTCTGGGCCTCCCTGACCGCGGGTGTGGTGCTCTCGGCCGGTCTGGTCGGCGTGGCGCCCCTGCTCGCCGACGCCTTCCGCAGCCCCGAGCTCGCCCCGGTGCTGCGGGCCCTGGTCCTGGCGATCATGCCGACCGTCCTGGCCGCCGTCCCGCTGGCCCTGCTGCGGCGCGCGATGGCCTTCAAGGCCGTGGCGCTGCAGGGCCTCGTCTCGGCCGTGCTCGCGCAGGCCGCCGCCGTTGCCGTCGCGCTGGCCGGCGGCGGGGTCTGGGCGCTCGTCGCGCAGCTCGTCGTCACCCAGTGGGTCATCGCGGTGCTCGCCTGGCGCCTCGCCGCGTGGATGCCCTCGCCCCGGCTGTCGCCCCGGCAGTTCCGGCACATGATGGCCTTCGGCGTCCGGGTCTCGGGCGTCGACGTCGTCGCGACGCTGCGCAACCTGGCCGAGGGCTGGCTCGTCGCGGTGGTCCTGGGGACCCCCGCACTCGGCCTGCTGAACATCGGTCAGCGCGTGGTGCAGGTCGCGCAGGACCTGACCGCCGCCTCGCTGATCCCCGTCTCGACGGTGGTCTTCTCCAAGGTGCGCGAGTCCGCAGCGCCGGCTGCGGGGCACGTACGTCAAGGCGCTCGGCGTGACCTACGCCGTCGTCTCCCCGGTCATGAGCGTCATCGTCGTCACCGCACCGGTCTCGATCCCGCTGCTGTTCGGCGCGCGCTGGGCGGGCAGCACGCTGCCGGCCCAGGCGCTGGCGGTCGCCGGGATCATCACCCTCGGCGCCATGCTCGACCACGGTCTCTTCTACGGGCTCGGCCGCCCCGGCACCTTCCTCAGCTATGCCGTGGTGGTGGACGTCGTCACCGTCGCCACCACCGCGGTCGCCGTGCACTGGGGGCTGGGCGCGGTCGCGGTCGCCTTCGTGGGCGTGGCCATGGCCGCCACGGTGGCGCGCTGGGTCCTGGTCGGGCGCATGCTCGGACCTGCCGATCCGGGCCATGGCCCGGCCGTTCGTCACCGTTCTGCTCGCCACGGCGGTCTCCATGCTGGCCGCGGGGCTGGTGCTGGACGCCGTGCTCCCCGCGGGCCGGCTCGCCGCGCTCGCGGCCTCCACCGCGGCCACCGTGGTCGTGAGCCTGCTGATGCTGCGCCTCCTCGCCGGCGGCATCCTGCGCGACGCGCTGAGCGTCCTCCCGGTGCCGGAGCGGCACGCGATCAGGGTCACCCGGTGGCTGAGGTTCCCGCCGGACCGGACGACATGAGAGGCGAGGCCGCAGCACGCGAGGCGGCGGAGATCCGGATGACAGGAACGGATGTAACCCTGAGTCCGCCATAACCGGCCTTTGCGTCTGTCTTGACGGAGCGTGGGTCACGGTCGAGGAGCAAGGTTCGATGAACGTCCTCAACCGACACGCGAGTGGACATCACTCGCTCGTAGGGAGTGGTTCGATGCCCAAGCACCTGCAGCGACCGGGACGCCCGCGTTCGCGGGTGGCGGTCCTCGGTGCTCTCGCCCTCGCCGCCGCCTCCGTCACCACGGCCACCGTGGCACTGGGGCAGGCCGACGGGAGCAGCCCCGGCGCGACGGCGAAGGCCAGCGACGTCCAGACGCCGCGGACGTATGCCTGCCCCGGCACGGCGCTGCACGCCGTCCGGTCCGGCGCGTCCGCCGTACGTCTCACGTGCGCGGCCGGCGTCGATCAGGCCGGCCGCAGCACCACCTTCGCCGCCCGGTCGAGCGCGACCGCTTCCACCGCGGTCCCGGCCGGCGCAGGGGCCGGCAGCGTCCTCGTCACCACCGTCCTGACGCCTTCGGGGTCCACCGTGGCCCTGGACGGCTGGACCAAGGCGTACGACAAGGTCAGCGGCCCGAGCGGGCTGCGGCTGTCGGCCTGGTACCGCGCCGGCGCTGCAGGAACGGGCGCGGCGTCCGCGACCGTGACACCCGCGGCGCGCGTTTCCATGATCACGACCGCCTTCGACGGGGCCCGCGACACCGCTCCCGTCGCTGCGAGCTCGGACGTCGAGGGCGCCCGGCACGTGACGGCCGTCGGCGTCCGCCGCGCGTACACGGCCCGCGCCGCACGGCCACAGCAGCGCCGGCACGGTCGTGAACGGCGACACCCGGCTCACCCAGGTCGTGGCGACGGCGGCGGCGGAAGCGGCCCCCAAGGCGCTCACCCGGCGCGGCCTCGCCGTGGTGGCCGGGAGCCTGGCCGTCGTTCCCCGTCCCGCCGCGGCGGTCCCGGCCGGCGCCCTCGCGGTGACGGCCGGCGGCACGACGACCGCGACCTGCGCGGGGACGCCGCTGACGTACGCCGCGACGAGCCCGACGGTGGTGACCGTGACCTGCGACGGCTCGACGCCGACCGCCTCGGCGTCCACCTCGCCGACCGTCACGCCGACGCAGTCGCCGACCACGAAGCCGACGGAATCGCCGACCACGAAGCCGACCACGTCGTCCTCGTCCAGCTCCACGACGAGCCGGACCACGACGACCACCACCACGACGACCTCCAGCGCGCCGGCTCCGCCGCCCGCCGGGCACGCGTGCACCTCGCCGGTCTTCACCACCAGCGACTCCAACGGTGGCTGGTCCGAGGGCGGGTACTACGTGCACAACAACATGTGGAACATCTCGAAGTACCCGTCGCTGAAGGAGACCCTCCAGGCGTGCTCGCACAGCTCCTGGAACGTCACCGCCACGGCGGACGACAGCGCCCACAACGGTGAGGTCAAGACCTACCCGAACGTGCACGTCGACTACCGGGAGCCCGCCTGGTCGTCGATCCGCACGCTGCGCAGCACCTTCGCGGCGCAGGGTCCGGGGGTCGGCGTCTACGACATCGCCTACGACATCTGGATGAACGGCGTGCCGGGCAACCCCGAGATCATGATCTGGACCGAGAACCACGGCCAGCGGCCCGCCGGGAACGTGGTGGCCTCCGGGGTCGTGCTCTCCGGGATCACCTGGGACGTCTGGGCGACCGGCGGCAACAGCTACCTGGCCTTCGAGCCGAGGTCGACCCTCCCGTCGGGCTCCCTCGACCTCAAGGAGATGATCGACTACCTGGTCGCCCACGGGCGGGTGTCGGCGTCCGCGACGCTGGGGCAGGTCGGCTTCGGCGCCGAGATCGTCAGCACCGACGGCAAGCCCGCGACGTTCCGGTTCACCGACTTCTCGCTGACCAGCTCGTAGCGGCTCCGCCCCGGTCCCGCACCGGGCGGCCGGGAACCCGATCCCTCCCCGACGGGTTCCCGGCCGCCCGGCCGCGTCTTCCGGTGACCGTGACGACCGCCGACACCACCGCCAGCCCCAGCAGCAGCCCGCCGAGCACGTCGGTCGCCCAGTGCGCGCCCACGACGACGAGGCCGACACCCATGACGCCGCCCCCGAGGGCCGCCAGGGCCTCCGCCCAGCGCCCCGCGGCGGGCCGCAGCAGGTGGACGGTCAGGCCCACGCACACGACCACCCCGACGGTGTGCCCCGAGGGGAAGCTGCCGCCGTGACCGCTGCCGGTCGTGTGCGGGTCGGGCCGGGCGAGGACCACCTTCACCAGCAGGGTTGCGGCGGCCGCGGCGGCGCCCGCGCACGCGACGGGCAGGGCCGGCCGCAGGGTCCGGCGGGCCAGGCAGACCAGGACCGTGACGGCGGTCAACACCCCCGCGGCCACGGTCGGCCGTAGCGCGTCCACCACGCCCCCCCACGCCACCTGCCCCGGGTCCCACGCGTCGTGCGGCCGCGCGAAGGCGAACACCGACCGGTCCAGCCCATCCGGCAAGCCCGCGGCGACGGCCGCGGTCAGCAGGACGAAAGCCGCCGACCACCCGCCGGTCCACGCCCACCGTGCCCGCCTCGATCGCGGCGTCCGCCCCGATCGAGCTCCCGACGATGCGGCCGCGGCGCCGGCAGCACTGAGCGTGACCGCTCGCGTCGGCCCGCATCCGGACCACCCCCGACCTCGTCCACGTCGGCTCCTCCCACCCGGCGCCATCGTCGCCGATCCCCGCCATGATCAGCACCCTTTCGACCGTCGTCGCCCGTTGGACACTCACCGTTACCGGTCCGTTCGGATAAGGACGGCCCACCTCGGTATCAGGTGACGCGGCATCAGGATCGCTTAAGGGAGCGCCGTGAGCGGTCACTGTCCGTTCCGCCTTTCCGTGGGGGTTCCACATGCGCATCGCCGTCTTCGGGCTCGGGTACGTCGGCACCGTCACCGCTGCAGGGCTGGCGTCCCGAGGGCACGTCGTCTGCGGCGTCGACGTCGACGAGGTCAAGGTCGGTCTCATCCGGCAGGGCCGCAGCCCGGTCGTCGAGCCGGGCCTGGACGACCTCGTCGCCGCCGGCGTCGCCGCGGGAGCCCTGACCGCGACCACCGACGCGGTCCAGGCGCTCGAGGGCGCCGACGTCTCGCTGCTCTGCGTCGGGACGCCGTCGACGCCGCAGGGCAGCACCGACCTCAGCTACCTGCGCCGGGCACTGGACGACATCAGGGCCGCGCTCGCCGTCGCCCGCCCGCCGGCGTCCGGGTTCCACGCGGTCGTCGTCCGCAGCACCGTGCCCCCGGGCACCGGCGACGAGATGGTGGCGCCGACGTTCGCCGACGTCCCGGCGGGGGCGGACTGGGAGGTGGGCACCGCGATGTGCCCCGAGTTCCTGCGCGAGGGCTCGGGCGTCGCGGACTTCTTCGACCCGCCGTTCGTCGTGCTGGGCGCCGCCGACCCGCGCGTGGCGCAGACGCTGACGGCGATGTTCGGCTTCCTCGACCGGACGCCGCGGCTCGTCGACGTCCGCAGCGCCGAGGCGCTGAAGTACGCCTGCAACGCCTTCCACGCCACCAAGGTCTCGTTCGCGAACGAGATGGGCCGGGTGTTCCGGATGTACGGCGTCGACGCGCGGGAGGTCATGGAGATCTTCTGCGAGGACCGGACGCTCAACATCTCGCCGGCGTACCTGCGGCCCGGGTTCGCCTTCGGCGGCTCCTGCCTCCCCAAGGACCTGCGCGCCCTGCTCCACATGGCCCGGGTCAACGACCTCGACGTCCCGCTCCTGGCGGGCACGCTGCGCAGCAACGAGCTCGTCGTCCGCGACGTCCTCGACCGCATCGTCGCGAGCCCCGCCCGCACGGTGGCCATGCTCGGGCTCAGCTTCAAGAGCGACACCGACGACCTGCGGGAGAGCCCCAACGTGGAGCTCGCCGAGCGGCTGCTGGGCAAGGGCTTCGAGGTGCGGATCTACGACCCGATCATCAACCCCTCCCGGCTCACCGGCGCGAACCTGCGCTATGTGGAGGCCCGGCTCCCGCACCTCGGGCGGCTGCTCGCCGCGACCCCCGAGGCCGCCCTCGCCGACAGCGACACGGCCGTCGTCTCGACCGCCGAACCCGTGGTGGTCGAGGCCCTGCGGGCGCAGCCGCCGGGCCGGATCATCGACCTGAGCGGCCGGCTCGGCGCGGACATCGAGGAGACCTCGGGCTACGAGGGCCTGGGGTGGACCGCGTGACCGCGACGTCCACCACCGGCGTCGCGGATCCCAGCCGGGCGGCGGCCCGGCCCCGGGTACTGATCATCGTCCAGAACCTGCCGGTGCCCTTCGACCGGCGGGTGTGGCTGGAGTGCCAGGCGCTCAAGGCCGCGGGCTACGACGTCACGGTCGTCTGCCCGAAGGGCAAGGGCGATCCCGACCACGAGGTCGTCGAGGGCGTCACCCTGCTGAAGTACCCGCCCTACGCCCCGGGGGGCTCGGCGGCGAGCTTCCTCCTCGAGTACGCCTACTCGTTCCTGGCCACCGCCCGGCTCGTGCTCCGGGCCCGGCGCCGCGGCGGCTTCGCCGTGCTCCAGGCCTGCAACCCGCCGGACATCTTCTGGCCGCTGGCGCGCTGGCTGCGCTGGCGCGACGGCTCCCGCTTCGTGTTCGACCACCACGACCTCTGCCCGGAGCTCTACGATTCCCGCTTCCCCGGGGGCCGTCCCCTGGCCCGGCGCGGGCTGGTCGCCCTCGAGCGCGCCACGTTCCGCACCGCGGACCACGTGATCTCGACCAACGGCTCCTACGCGGACGTCGCGGTCGCGCGGGGCGGGAAGGGCACCGGCGAGGTCACCGTCGTCCGGACCGGTCCCGACCCGCTGCGCCTGCGCCGCCGCGACCCCGTGCCGGCGCTGCGCCGCGGGCGGCGCCACCTCGTCGCCTACCTCGGCGTCATGGGCCCGCAGGACGGCGTCGACCTCGCCGTGCGCGCCGCGCACCACGTGGTGCACGTCCTGGGCCGCGACGACGTCTCCTTCACGTTCATGGGCAGCGGCGACTGCCACGCCGAGCTCCTCGCCCTGCGCGACGAGCTCGGCCTGCGCGACCACGTCGAGCTCCCGGGCCGGGTCTCGGACGAGACGCTCGTCGACGTCCTCTCGACCGCGGACCTCGGGCTCTCGCCGGACCCGAAGAACCCGCTCAACGACCTCTCCACGATGAACAAGACGCTGGAGTACATGGCGTTCGGACTGCCCGTCGTCGCCTTCGACCTCAAGGAGACCCGGGTCTCCGCGGAGAACGCCGCGGTCTACGTGCCGGACGGTGACATCGCCGGCTACGCGCAGGCCGTGGTCACGCTGCTCGACGACCCGCCGATGCGCCGGGCGATGGGGGAGATCGCCCGTGCCCGGATCGACGGGGCCTTCGGCTGGCCGTACCAGCGCCGGGCCTACGTCGAGGTCTACGACCGGATCATGGACCGCGGTGTCCCGCGTCCGCGTGTGATCGACCTGCCCGACGTCGCCGTACCCACGGAGCCCGCCGAGGCCGAGGGCCGACCCTCCACGCAGGAGGCCTGACGTGTGCGGCGTCGCCGGCGCCTACTGCCAGCCGGACGGGGAGCGGGTCGTCCGGACCATGGTCGAGCGGATCGCCCACCGCGGGCCGGACGCCGTCGGCGTCCGCTCCGCCAGCCGGGGGAGACGACCGTCCAGCTCGGCCACCGCCGGCTGTCGATCATCGACCTCTCCACCGAGTCCGATCAGCCGTTCGTCAAGGACGGCCTGTGGCTGAGCTACAACGGCGAGCTCTACAACTACCGGGAGATCCGGGCGGTCCTGGAGGGCCACGGCGTCCGCTTCGTCACCCGCTCGGACACCGAGGTCGTGCTCGAGGCCCTGCGGCTGTGGGGCCCCGACGCGCTGCCGCGGTTCCGCGGCATGTTCGCCTTCGCCCTCTACGACGAGCGGAACGGGAGCCTGCTCCTGGCCCGCGACCCGCTGGGCATCAAGCCGCTGTACGTGATGCCCCGGGGCGAAGGGGCGATCTTCGCCTCCGAGCTCAAGGCGATCGTCGCCGCCGCCGGCTCCGAGCTCCGGGTCAACGCCCGGGCGCTGGTGGCCTCGACGCTGTTCTACTTCGTCCCGGAGGAGGTCACCTCCCTCGAGGGCGTCGTCAAGCTGCCGGCGGGGTCGTGGATGCGGTGGGAGCGCGGCTCGGCCGGCGTCCCGCAGCGCTACTGGGACCCGGTGCAGGAGGCCCGCAGCGCCGCCCGGGAGCCCGAGCCCGACCTCGCCTCCGTCCTGGAGGAGTCCGTCGCCGCGCACCTCGTCGCCGACGTCCCGGTGGCGTCCTTCCTCAGCGGCGGCCTCGACTCCAGCCTCGTGACCGCGATGGCGGCCCGGCGCGACCCGTCCATCGAGGCGTACACGATCACCTTCCGGCCGGAGGACCAGCGGCTCGAGGCGATGCCCGACGACGCCGTCTACGCCCGGAAGATGGCGGCGCACCTCGGCATCCGGCTGCACGAGATCGAGATCAGCCCGGACGTCGTCGACATGCTCCCGCGGATCGTGGACACGCTCGACGAGCCGATCGGTGACCCCGCCGCGATCAACACCGTGCTCATGTGCCAGGCGGCGCGGGACGCGGGCGTCAAGGTGCTGCTCTCGGGGATGGGCGCGGACGAGCTCTTCGGCGGCTACCGCAGGCACCTCGCGTGCCTGCTGGGGGCGCGCTACCAGGGCCTGGTCCCGCGCCAGGTGCGCAGCCGGGTCGTCGCGCCCGCCGTCGACCGGCTGCCGGTCGCCGCCCTCGGCCGCGGCCTGCGGTACAGCCGGTGGGCCAAGCGCTTCCTCAGCTTCGCGGAGCTGCCGGAGGAGGAGGCGTACCGGCGCAGCTACACCCTCTACGACGCCGACGAACTCACCGGGCTGCTCGACCCGGCGCTGGGCCCGGACGTCGACGCCGTGCTCGCCGGCCACCGCGACATGTACACCGAGGGCGGTCTGGCGGATCCGGTCAACCGGATGTGCCTCACCGACACCCGGCTCTTCCTGCCGGGGCTCAACCTCGCCTACACCGACCGCTCGAGCATGGCGGCGTCCACCGAGGTCCGGGTGCCGTTCGTCGACCCGGTGGTCTTCCGGGCGGCGTTCGCGATCCCGGGCAACCGGAAGATCCGGGGCCGCACGCAGAAGGTCCCGCTGCGCGAGGCCGCGCAGGAGTGGCTCCCCAGTGACGTGCTCGAACGGCCCAAGGCCTCGTTCGGCGCGCCCCTGCGGGCCTGGGTGACCAACGACCTCGGCCCGCTGCTGGACGACGTCCTGCTCGACGGCGAATTCGTCGCCTCGGGCGTGCTGCAGGCCGACCCGCTGCGCCGCATGGTCGCCGACCAGCGCAGCGGGCGCCGGGACATGTCCAAGCAGCTCTGGCAGCTCCTGTCGATGGAGCTCTGGTACCGCAGCGTCCGCGCCGCCGGCGTCGGCGCTCCTTGACCGACTGGGAAGGTCCGATGAAGCAGGTCGCGCAGAACTACCGGTCCGGCGAGCTCTCCGTGCTCGACGTCCCGGCACCCGCGTGCAAGCCGGGTGGGGTCCTGGTCCGCTCGCTGTTCTCCCTCATCTCGACCGGCACCGAGATGATGAAGGTCAGCGAGGCGCGGATGTCGCTGCTCGGCAAGGCGCGCGCCCGGCCCGACCAGGTCCGCAAGCTCGTCGACGCGGTGTCGCAGCAGGGGGTCGTCGCCACGTACCAGAAGGCGATGGACCGGCTCGACAGCTACACCCCGCTCGGGTACTCCCTCTGCGGCGTCGTGGTCGAGGTCGGCGCCGGTGCCGAGCAGTTCTCCGTGGGTCAGGTCGTCGCGGCCGCCGGCAACGAGTTCGCCCTCCACGCGGAGGTCAACTGGGTCCCGGTCAACCTCTGCGTCCCCGTGCCCGCGAGCGTCGACCCGGAGCACGCGGCGTTCGCGACCGTCGGCGCGATCGCCATGCAGGGCGTGCGCCGGGCCGAGGCCTCCCTCGGCGAGACGGCCTGCGTGATCGGGCTCGGACTCATCGGCCAGCTCGTCGTGCGCCTGCTCGTGGCGTCCGGCCTCCAGGTCGTGGGCCTCGACACCGTGGAGGCCCGGTGCCGCGCCGCGGAGAAGGCCGGCGCCCTCGCCTGCGCCGTTCCGGACGACGCCGGGCTGGCGCAGCTGGAGCGCGTGCTGCTGGAGCGGACCGGCGGCCTCGGCGCCGACCACGTCCTGCTCGCCGCGGGCGGCGACTCGAACCGTCCGGTCGAGATCGCGGCGCGGCTCGCCCGTGACCGGGCCCGCGTCGTCGACATCGGCAAGACCAAGCTCGACCTGCCGTGGAACGCCTACTACGACAAGGAGCTCGACGTCCGGTTCTCCCGGTCCTACGGGCCCGGCCGCTACGACGACCGGTACGAGCTCGAGGGCGTGGACTACCCCGCGGGCTACGTGCGCTGGACCGAGCGCCGCAACCTCTCCTGCTTCCTCGACCTGCTCGCCGAGGGCTCGGTCGACGTGGCGTCGCTGGTCTCCGGCGTCCATCCGGTCGAGGAGGCCGTCACGGTCTACGACCGGCTCGCCTCCGGGGAGCTGCAGGGCGTCGGGTTCCTGCTCTCCTACGGCTCGGCGGACGCCGCCGTCGACGAGCCCGTCGAGCGGACCGTCACCGCACCCGTGCCCACGCCCCGAAGCGGCGGCCGGCGCCGCGAGCGCTCCGGCGCCCTGCGGGTGGGCTTCCTCGGTGCCGGCAACTACGCGACCTCGATGCTGCTGCCGCACCTTCGCGACAACGCGGACGTCGAGCTGGTGTCCGTGGCGACGACCACCTCGCTGTCGGCGGTCAACGCCCAGCGCAAGTTCGGCTTCCGCACCGTCTCCACCGACGTCGACGCCGTGCTGGACGACGACGGCGCTGGACGCCGTGTTCGTCGTCACGCGGCACGCCTCGCACGCGGGGCTGGTCTGCGCGGCGCTGGAGCGCGGGCACACCGTGTTCGTCGAGAAGCCGCTCGCGCTGAGCGAGGAGCAGGTCACGCGCATCCTCGACGTCGTCGACGCCACCGGCAACGACCGGCTCATGGTCGGGCTTCAACCGCCGGTTCGCGCCGCTGCTGGTCGAGCTGCGCGACCGGATGGCCGGCGCCGCCGGCCCCGTCACCGCTCGCTACCTGGTCAATGCCGGGCAGCTCTCCGCGGGCAGCTGGTACCTCAACGAGGAGCTCGAGGGATCGCGCTTCGCCGGGGAGGGCGGCCACTTCATCGACACCCTGAGCGCCCTCGTCGGGCACCCGCCCGTCGAGGTGTACGCGGCCGGCAGCGGCTCCGACGTGCACGTCACCCTCCGCTTCGCCGACGGGTCGGTGGGCACCGTCTCCTACGTCACCAACGGCAGCGCCCGCTTCCCCAAGGAGACCCTGGACGTCTCCCGGGGCGGCCGCACCGGGCGGCTCGACAACTTCCGCAAGGTCGAGGTCTGGTCGAGCGGCGGGACGTCGGCCAAGCGCGCGCGGACCGGGCAGGACAAGGGACAGCGCGACGAGCTCCGGCGCTTCGTCGAAGCCGCTCGTACCGGTGCCCCGATGCCGATCCCGCTCGACTCGCTGGTGGCCACGACACGCGCCACGCTCGCCGTCGGCACCAGCCTGGCGACGAGGCTGCCGGTGGCCTGGTGAGCTCGGTGAGCTCGGTGAACGGCGCGACGCTCGGCTGGTACGCACGGCGGCTGCGGCGGATGTCCGCCGGGGAGGTGACCCGCCGGACCCTCGACCACGGTCGCCGGCGCGCGTGGGCCCGCCGGCAGGTCCTGCCGGGCAGCGAGGCGCCGGCGCCGTCCGGGCTGCTGGCGGAGCGCCCGTTCGGGCCCCCGCTGCCCGCGCAGGCACGGGACGCCGTGGACCCCGCCGCGGTGCGTGCCGTCGTGGCCGCCGCCGACGGCGTGCTCGCGGGGCGGTGGGA
Organism: uncultured Actinomycetota bacterium; assembly: GCA_963755755.1. GTDB lineage: Bacteria > Actinomycetota > Actinomycetes > Actinomycetales > Kineosporiaceae > DATKNA01. Next base: position 33,632 of record CAVWLJ010000013.1, on the reverse strand, counting down.
GGTCTTCGGGGTGCCCCGCCCGGACAGCGCCGACCCCGACTGGTTCCTCGACCCGGTCACCGGTCGGCGGGCGCCGGACCAGCGGTTCGCGTTCGCCGTGAACCACCGCGACGAGGCCGAGACCGGCAACGTCAAGCAGGTCTGGGAGATGTCCCGGCACCACCACCTCACCGTCCTGGCGGCCGCCTGGTGGCTGACCGGGGAGGACCGCTACGCCGACGCGGTCGCCGACCAGCTGCGGTCCTGGTGGCGCGCCAACCCCTTCCTCAGCGGCGTGCACTGGACCAACGGCATCGAGGTCGGCATCCGGCTGATGTCGTGGGTCTGGATCCGGCGGCTGCTCGCCGAGTGGCCCAAGGTCGACGACCTCTTCGAGAACGACGCCGACGCGTTGCGCCAGATCGCGTGGCACCAGGAGTTCCTCGCGGCCTTCCCCAGCCACTCCTCGTCGGCGAACAACCACGTCATCGCCGAGGCGGCGGGCCTGCTCGCGGCCTCCTGCGCCTTTCCCTGGTACGCAGCGGTCGCCGCGGTGGCGGGCGAAGGCGAGCCGCGCTGCTCGAGCGCGAGCTCGCCGCGAACACCTTCCCCAGCGGGCTCAACCGCGAGCTCGCCACCGACTACCACCGCTTCGTCCTCGAGCTGGCGCTGGTCGCCGCCGTCGAGGCGGACGCCGCCGGCGCGCCGCTGACAGGCGCGACGTGGGACCTGCTCGGGCGGATGCTGGACGCCGCCGCGGCGGTCCTCGACGTCGCCGGGCGCCCGCCCCGGCAGGGGGACGGCGACGAGGGCCGCGCCCTCGTCGTCGACGACCCCGAGCTCGACCCGTGGGCCGTCGACCCTCGGCGCCGGCCGGGAGCTGCTCGGCGCTCCCGCCTGGTGGCCGGCCCCGGTCCCCAGCGTCGAGGCCGTGCTCCTGGGTGCGGTCGGCCGGGCGCGGACCGTCCCCGACCGGCCGGAGCAGCGCCCGGACCGGTTCGACGACGCCGGCATGGTGATCCTGCGCAGCCGGCTCGCCGGCGGCCCGGAGCTCTGGTGCCGCTGCGACGCCGGGCCGCACGGCTTCCTCTCCATCGCCGCGCACGCCCACGCGGACGCGCTGGCGGTCGAGGTGCGGCACGACGGGGTCGAGATCCTGGCCGACCCGGGCACGTACTGCTACCACGGCGAGCCCGCGTGGCGGACGTACTTCCGCTCGACCGCGGCCCACAACACGCTCGAGGTCGGCGGGGCGGACCAGTCGGAGTCCGGCGGCCCGTTCCTCTGGGTCGAGCACGCCACCGGCGAGACGCTCGCGCACAGCGCGGGGCAGGGCGCGACCCAGCGGTGGGTCGGGCAGCACGACGGCTACCGGCGGCTCGCGGTCCCCGCGACCCACCGCCGGGAGGTCACGCTCGACCCGGACGAGCACGTCCTGACCGTGGTCGACACCCTCGACGTGGCCGGGCCCGTCCCGGTCCGGCTCGCCTGGCACCTCGGCCCCGACGTCGAGGCGGAGCTGGACGGCGCCACGTGCCGGCTCAGCTGGTCCTACGAGGGCCGGGTGCGCCGCGCCGCGCTGGTGCTGCCGGGCGAGCTGAGCTGGAGCGCCCATCGGGGCGAGGAGGACCCGCCCCTGGGCTGGTACTCGCCGGGCTTCGGACGCCGGGTGCCGGCGACCACGCTGGTCGGGTCCGGCACCGCATCCGCCGAGGGCCGCCTGGTCACGCTGCTGATGTTCCCCTGAGGGTCCGTCCCTGACGGAGGACCCCGGGACCCGAAGACGCTGACGGCGTCCCTGGCGCAGCCCGGCGAGGGCCTCAGTAGGCGCCGCTCCGGCTGATCACCGCGCGCCAGGTGCGCCAGAGGATCGTCGCGTCCAGCGCGAGCGACCAGTTGTCGACGTAGCGGAGGTCGAGCCGGAGCGACTCCTCCCAGGAGAGGTCGCTGCGCCCGCTGACCTGCCAGAGCCCCGTCATCCCGGGCCGCACCCGCAACCGCCGGCTGGCGTCGTCGGAGTAGGCGATGACCTCCTGCGGCAGCGGAGGGCGAGGCCCGACCAGCGACATCTCGCCGCGCACCACGTTCCACAGCTGCGGCAGCTCGTCCAGGGAGAAGCGGCGCAGCAGGGCCCCGACGCGGGTCACGCGCGGGTCGTCACGCATCTTGAACAGCACGCCGTTGCCGTCGTTCTCCGGCTCGAGCTCGGCCCGCCGGTCCTCGGCGTCCACCACCATCGAGCGGAACTTGAGCATCTCGAACGGCTTGCCGTCCTCGCCGATCCGGATCTGGCGGAAGAGCACCGGCCCGGGGGAGGTCTTCCGGATCGCGATCGCGATGAGCGCGAGGAGGGGCGACAGCGCGAGGAAGAGCCCGGTGCCGAGGAGCCGGTCGAGCATCCGCTTGAGGAGCATCCTGCCCCCGCGCGTGGCGGGCCGCTCCATGTGCAGGAGCGAGAGCCCGGCGACGGGCCGGATCGACAGCCGCGGACCGGCCACCTCGACGATGCCCGGCGAGAGGATGAGGTCGACATCGCGCTCGTCGAGCTGCCAGGCCAGTCGCCGCAGCGCGTGGCCGGAGAGGTCGGGATCGGACGCGACGGCGACGACGTCGGCGCGCAGGTCGTCGACCGCGGCGAGCACCGTGCGCGGATCGGTCCCCCGGGTCACCCGCACCTGGGCGGCCCGGGCGGGGTCGAGCGGGCCGCCGGTCACGCAGGCGCCGACCGGGAGCAGGCCGTGCCACGGTTCGCGGTCGAACTGGTCGAGCAGGTCGCTGACCGTGTCCGACCGCCCGACGACGAGCACCTGGTGCATCCCGTGCCCGGCGAGCCGCTGCCGGAAGAGCCAGGTCCGCAGCCGCCGCCGCCCGAGCAGGGTGGTGACGAAGGCCAGCGGCAGGAACCCGACGATGAGGCCGCGGGAGAGGTCGCCCTTGAGCACGAAGGAGACGACGGTGATGACGATGAAGAACAGCAGCGCCGCGTCGACGAGGTTGCGGTACTCCTCCGGGCCGGTCCCGAGGAACCGGTCCTCGTAGCCGCGGCGGGCGGCGATCGCCACGACCCAGAGCAGCGGGGCGAGCAGGGTGAGGGCCAGGTACGTAGGGCCGGGGGCCGACCCGAAGCGCAGCAGCGTCGCGCAGCCCGCCGCGAGCGCCCCGGCGACGAGGTCCGACGCCAGCGCCAGGACTCGGTAGCGCTGCAGGACGGCGGCGGGCGCATGGAGCGCAGCGGACCGCGCGGGCGGTGCCGCCGGCCGCCGCTTCCGCTCCGACACCGGCCGGACGGGGCCGCCGACGTTGCGATCGGTTGCGCCGATCTCCGCGACCATGCTTCCACCTCCGTCGTCGGCGTTCCGGACGGCGGCGCCGTCGCCCCCGCGAACCCCCATCAACTACGAGAGCGGAGCGGCCCGGATAAGTACCGCCGCAGGGCATCGGGTCGTCGGTGTCCGTTGGTCGTTCCGGGTGACCTCGGCAGGACCGGGCGTCCGGGCCGACCCGAGCCGACAGCCGGCCGATAGGGTGACGCCGACCCACCGCGCCGAGGGCGGCGCGTCGCCCGGGGAGCGGGAGGAACTGTGAGCACCACCGAGCGCACGCTCGTGCTCGTCAAGCCGGACGGCGTCCGGCGCGGGCTCACCGGCGAGGTGCTGCGCCGGGTCGAGGCGAAGGGCTATCGGATCGTCGCGCTCGAGCTGCGCGCGGCGTCCCGCGACCTGCTCGAGCAGCACTACGCCGAACACGTCGGGAAGCCGTTCTACGAGCCGCTGGTGGCGTTCATGTCGTCCGGCCCGGTCGTGGCCGCCGTCGTCGAGGGCGAGCGGGTCGTCGAGGGCTGCCGCACCCTGATGGGCACGACCGACCCGACCAAGGCTCTGCCTGGGCTCGATCCGGGGCGACCTCGGCCGCGACTGGGGCGGCGCGGTGCAGGAGAACCTCGTGCACGGCTCGGACTCCGCGGAGTCGGCGGGCCGCGAGATCAAGATCTGGTTCCCCGGGCTCTGACCGCTCGCTCCGGGCCGCGGGCTCGGAGGATCTCCGCGACGAGGCGGGAGCCGGGGGAGCGCGGGTTAGGCTGGACGGCGTCCGCGTCCGCCCTGGCGAAAGGCCCCCCTCATGCCCGTCGAGTCGCTCTTCGACCGGCTCGAACCCCTGCTCTCCCGGGTGGGCAAGCCCGTCCAGTACGTGGGCGGCGAGCTCAACAGCCAGGTCAAGGACTGGGACGTCGCGGGCGAGGCGACCGTGCGCTGGGCGCTGATGTACCCCGACGCCTACGAGGTCGGCCTGCCCAACCAGGGCGTCATGATCCTCTACGAGGTCCTCAACGAGCGCGCCGACGCCCTCGCCGAGCGCACCTACGCGGTGTGGCCGGACATGGAGGCGCTGATGCGGGAGCACGGCGTCCCGCAGTTCACCGTGGACGCGCACCGCCCGGTCGGGGCCTTCGACCTGCTCGGCGTCAGCTTCTCCACGGAGCTCGGGTACACGAACCTGCTGACCGCCCTGGACCTCGCCGGCATCCCGCTCGAGGCGGCAGAACCGCGGCGACGACCACCCCCTGGTGGTCGCGGGCGGGCACGCCGCCTTCAACCCCGAGCCGATCGCCGACTTCGTCGACGCCGCCGTCCTCGGCGACGGCGAGCAGGCGGTGCTCGAGATCACCGACGTCGTCGGGCGGTGGAAGGCCGAGGGCCGGCCGGGGGGCCGCGAGGAGCTGCTGCTCCGGCTGGCCCGCACGGGCGGGGTCTACGTGCCGCGCTTCTACGACGTCCACTACCTGCCGGACGGGCGGATCCAGCGCGTCGTCCCGAACCGGCCGGGCGTGCCGTGGCGGGTCAGCAAGCACACCGTGATGGACCTCGACGCGTGGCCCTACCCCAAGCAGCCGCTCGTCCCGCTGGCCGAGAGCGTGCACGAGCGGATGTCCGTCGAGATCTTCCGGGGCTGCACCCGCGGCTGCCGGTTCTGCCAGGCCGGCATGATCACCCGTCCGGTGCGCGAGCGCAGCATCGAGGGCGTCGGCGCGATGGTCGAGAAGGGTCTGACGGCGACGGGCTTCGAGGAGGTCGGCCTGCTCAGCCTCTCCAGTGCCGACCACTCCGAGATCGCCGAGATCACCAAGCAGCTCGCCGACCGCTACGAGGGCACGAACGTCGGCCTCTCCCTGCCCAGCACCCGGGTGGACGCGTTCAACATCGACCTCGCGAACGAGCTGTCCCGCAACGGCCGGCGCTCGGGCCTGACCTTCGCCCCCGAGGGCGGCAGCGAGCGGATCCGCAAGGTCATCAACAAGATGGTCACGGAGGACGACCTGGTCCGGACCGTCGCGACCGCCTACGGCAACGGCTGGCGGCAGGTCAAGCTCTACTTCATGTGCGGGCTCCCGACCGAGACCGACGAGGACGTGCTGCAGATCGCCGAGCTCGCCAAGCGCGTCATCCAGGTGGGGCGGGAGGTGAGCGGAAGCCGCGACATCCGCTGCACGGTGAGCATCGGCGGCTTCGTCCCCAAGCCGCACACCCCCTTCCAGTGGGCCGCGCAGCTCGACCACGAGAGCGACCGACGCGCGGCTGGCCAAGCTCCGCGACGCGATCCGCGCGGACCGGCGGTACGCCAGGGCGATCGGCTTCCGGTACCACGACGGCAAGCCGGGCATCGTCGAGGGCCTGCTCTCGCGCGGTGACCGCCGGGTGGGCGCGATCATCCGCAAGGTGTGGGAGGACGGCGGCCGCTTCGACGGCTGGAACGAGCACTTCTCCTTCGACCGCTGGATGCGCTGTGCCGAGGACGCGCTGGCGCAGGAGCCGGTCGACGTCGCCTGGTACACCACCCGCGAGCGCGGCGTCGACGAGGTGCTGCCCTGGGACCACCTCGACAGCGGCCTGGACAAGGACTGGCTGTGGGAGGACTGGCAGGACGCGCTGTCGGAGGTCGAGGTCGAGGACTGCCGGTGGACGCCGTGCTTCGACTGCGGGGTCTGCCCGCAGATGGGCACCGAGATCCAGATCGGCCCCACCGGCCGGACGATGTTGCCGCTGACGGTGGTGCCGGTCGTCGGGCGTGCGCGAGGGCGTCAGCTCGGGAACGTGACCAGTCCCACGACGACCGGTGAGGCACCCGTGGGCACCGTGGCGACGTGCAGCGGTCCGTCCTCGCGGCCGCACAGCTGGTTGCTCGCGGTCGGGCAGTAGAGCTCCTCGACCCTGGCGTCCCGGACCCGGACGACGACGGGCGCGCCGCCGGCGCCCCCGGCCGTGCTCCCGGCGGCGGGAGCGAGCGGGGTGAGCAGGAGCGTGTAGCGGCCGGGCGGGGCCGGCTCGGGGCGGATCAGCGCACCGCTCAGCCGGTAACGCAGCACGAGCCGGCTCGCGGCGCTGCCCTGCGGCACCGCCACCGTCCAGCCCGCCCCGCTGCGGCCGACCGGCACGGGCCGGCCGTCCACCGCGGCGTGCAGGTCCTGGACGCCGGGGAGCGGCGCGTGCAGCGACCGGACGAGGTCGCCCGCGGCGGGCGCGCCGAGCGTGAGGGTGGTGGCTCCGGTCGTGAGCAGAGCGCGTTCGTAGACGTCCACGGAACGTCGGTCCGAGGTCAGGGCGGCCGTCACCTCGGTGCCGGCGACGTCCGCACCGACCCCGTGCGCGGGCAGACCGGCAGGCTGCGGTCCGCGCTGCCCGGGCCAGGCCGGCAGTGGCGACGCCGCGCCGATCGCCGCACCCGACGCACTGGTCGTCGGTGTCGCTGTCGGCGTCCCTATCGGGGCCGAGGTTCCGGCGGGGGACGACGGGGTCGAGCCGGTCGCGGTCGCCGGAGCCGGGTCGGGGCGGGTGGCCGCCGTGGCGACCCCGCCGGCGACGGCGACGGCCACCACGACACCCGCGCCGGCGAGGACGATCCGCCTGCGGTGGGACGGCTCAGCGGGGTCCGATGTCGCGCCGGCGGCTGGGGCGGCGGTGGGCGCGGCGTCCAGGCTTCGGCGGAGGTCGTCGAGCTCCTGGCGGAGCTCCGCCGCACTGGCCTCCTGCGACGCGAGGGACTCGTGCAGCTCCGACGTCCAGCGCGGCCACGGCTCGAGGGCGCGCTCGGAGTCGTCCCGCGCGTCGGTGGACGGCGGCACGGGCTCGGACATGTCACCTCCAGCCTTTCCCCCGTCGCCCGAGCCAGCATAACGCTCTCGTTGCTCACGCAAAGTGACCAGACGGGCGACCCCTGGCCGTACGGCTGATTCTGCTCACCGCAGGGTGACGACGGGAAGACCTGTGCTCTAGCGTCTCGCTACACGAGGTGACCGTTCGACCAGTGAGGGGCCTGCCGTGGTGGGTGCACGTCGCTCTCGGTTCGTGGTGGCCCTGGCGGCCCTGGCTCTGGCCTGCGCCTTCGCGCTCCCCGGCGCCCTACCGGCGTCCGCCGCGACCCATACCGGCACCGTGTACGTCCTCCAGGGCCTGCCCGGGATGAGCGTCGACGTCGCCGTCGACGGCGGGCGTGTCGCCCGGGACGTCTCGTCCACCACCGTCGTGGGGCCGCTCCACCTCGCCCCCGGTCGCCACACCGTGGCGATCAGCGAGAAGGGCAAGGGCCTGGTGAGCGCGAGCGTGACCGTGGGAGCGGGCGCGAGCATCGACGTCCTCGCCTACTGCGCGGCGGAGGCCCCGCACACCTCCCGGATCGCCGTCCTCCGCAACGACCTCTCGCCGGTGGCGTCCGGCAAGACCCGCCTCGTCGTGACGCACGGCATCGCCGCGCCTCCCGCGGACATCCGGGTCAACGGCAAGGTCCTCTTCCGCTCGGTCGCCAACGGCGAGTCCCTGAGCGTGGTGGTCCCCGCGGGCACCTACCGGGTCTCGGCCGTCGCCACCCTCACCGGGCAGACCCTGCTCCCGGAGTCCAGCCTCACCGTCCGGGCCGGCACGCTCACCCGTGCCGTCGCCATCGGGGCGCCCGGCATGGCGCCGGCGGTGCTGGTCCACGTGCTCCCGCTGCCGGGCCGGGCCTCCGGTGACCGGATGCCGTCGGCGGTCCACACCGGCGACGGCGGGCAGGCCGCCGGCCTGTTCGGCTCGGCCGGGGGTTTCGCGGGTCTGCCACCGCTGCCGTTCGAGCTGCTCTCGGTGATGTTCCTCCTGCTGGCGCTGGGCGTGGCCGCCTCCGCCCGGCGTGCGGCGATGGCGAGCCGGCACGCTCGATGACCCACGGCGCCCGGGCCGCGGGGCGCGCCACCTGGGCGCTCGTCGCGCTGCTCCTGCTCGCCGCCGCGGTCGCGGCCGGCGCCGCCGGTCTGGCCGCCCGCGCCGGAACGGCCGAGGCGCACGTCTTCGGGCCCGCGCCGCAGGACGCGGCGGCAGGACCCTCGGGTTCCGACGGCGGCCGGGTCCTGGCCGCCGCTCCCGTCGTCCCGCCCTCGGGCGGTCCGGGCTCCGACCACGCACCCGCCCCGCTGGCCTCCGTCGGCTCGGACTACGCCGTGGGGTCCGTGCCCTTCCGGCCCGCCCGTCTCGTACTGCCCGCCGGGCGCTCGGCCCCGATCGCCGCCGTGGGGCTGCACGCGGACGGTTCGCTCGTCGTCCCCGACGACCCCCGCGTGGTCGGGTGGTGGACCGGGGGTGCCATGCCGGGTGACGGTTCGGGCAGCGTCGTCGTCGCCGGGCACGTGGACACCGCGCGGCGCGGGGTCGGCGTCCTCGCCGCCCTCACCGGCGTCCGCGCGGGCGACGTCGTCGAGCTCACCGCGGGTCGGCGCGCCCAGCGCTACCGCGTGGTGAGCGCCACGCTCGTGCCGCAGGCACAGCTCTCCCGGGCGGGCGGCCTGTTCCGCAGCACCGGAGACCCGCAGCTCGTCCTCATCACCTGCGGCGGAGCCTTCGACCCGGTCCGGCACCGCTACGCCGACAACTACGTGGTCGTGGCCCGCCCAGCTCGCTGAGCGACCACGCCCTCAACCGCGGTCGACCTGGGCGAGGACGACGGCCGTGGCGTCGGCCGGCACGGTGGCGGTGTGCAGTCGCGCCCGCGACGGACCCGCACAGCGGCTGCCGGGAGGTCGGGCACGTCACCGTGCCGACCCGGGCGTCGTCGATCCGGACGACGACGGGGTCGCGGGCCGCGAGCACGGCCGGCGCACCGAGCGGACGCAGCACGAGGGTGTACCGCCCGGGCGGAGCCGGTGCCCGGCGGACGAACACGCCGCTCAGCCGGTAGCGCAGCACGGCCCGGGTCACCGGACCGCCGTCGGGGGAGGCGACCTGCCACGAGGCGCCGGTCGCCCGGGGCTGCACGGCGCGCCCGTCGAGCTCCACCTGCAGATCGCGGACGCCGGCGGCGAGCCGCAGTGCGGGGACGCCGGGGTCGGCCTGGGAGAGCACCAGCGACGTGATGCCGGGGCGGAGCAGGAGACGCTCGTAGACGTCCACGTGCCGGCCGTCCGGGTCGAGCGCCGCGGTCAGCTCCAGCCCCGGGACGTTCGCCCCGGGGCCGCCGGTCGCCAGGCCCGGCGGCTGGAGGACGGCACCGCCCGGCCAGGGGAGCGGGTGCGTCGCGAGGTGCGGGCTCGGCGGCGGGGGCGTGGTGGCCGACCCGGATCCGGACGGGCTCGGGCGGGCGGAGCCGGGCGCCGAGGACGCCGGCGGACGCCGAGGACGCGCGCAGGGCACCGGCGCGGCGCGGTCGGCACCGGGACCGCCACGGAGGGCGAGCGCGACCAGGGCCGCGAGCACCACGACGGCACCGGCGACGAGCGCCGGCCGGGGGATCGTTCGCCGAGCGGGCTGCGCCGGCGATGCCGATGCCGCGTCGACGTCCGTCTCGGACGACGCCGTTGTGGCGCCTCGGCGTCCGCGACGTCAGCCGACCCGGGTGGGGCGGAGGTGACCGGAGCCCGGGTGGAGGGGGCGGGCGGCCGCCCCTCGAGCGTCGCTCGTAGGGCGCTCAGCGCCTCGCGGAGTTCCCCGGCGTCCGCGGCCTGGTCGTCGTCGCCGGGAGGAACGGCGGACGCGGAGGCGGCCGGCAGACGGGTCGACCGCAGCACGGGACCGTCGTCGGCGTCGTCGCCCGCGCGACTCCCGCCCGGCGTGCTCTCCTCCGGCACCTCTGCTCCCTGACGTTGTCCCAGCGTGACGGTCTCGTCGCACAGGGCGACGGCGCGGGCCAGCCTAGTTCCCTTCGTCCGGCTCCGGTCGCGAATCGTGATGTCCGTCGTGAGAACTGTGCGTCGACCAATCCTGGCGTTCCGTGATCTCGACGTGTGCGATCTGCCCTAGAGTGCCGTGACTGAGAGCCACGCCTCGTCACGTTGTGATCCGAGAAGGACCGTTGACGTACCGATGGTGACGAGACGCGAGGCTGCTGGGCCGCCGAGGGCGGCTCGGCGGAGCGGCTGCCGCTCCGCGAGGACGTCACGGAGGGGACACTGTGCAACGCCGCTTACCCGGGGTGCGCCGAGGCGCGTCCACCGCTGTCGCCGTCGCTCTCGCCGGGGCAGGTGCTCTCGGCCTGGCGACTCCGGCCGTCGCCGCCACGACGCCCACCGATGCCCGGGTCTACCTCGTCCAGGGCATCCCCGGGATCACGGCCGAGGTCGTCCTGGACGGGCGTCAGGTCGCGGCGGCGGTGCGCCCGGGGACGATTCTGGGCCCGGTCGCGGTGGGCCCGGGCCAGCACGTCGTGACGCTCCGCGGTTCCGGCGGTACGGGGACGAGCGCGCGGTTCGCGGCGTCCGCCGGGCAGAGCCTCGATCTCGTCGCGCACCGCGCTGCGGACACCGCGCCGTGCCGCCGCAGGTGGTCGTGTTCCGCAACGACCTCGCGCCGGTCGGGCCCGGGAAGGGCCGGCTCGTGGTCGCCCACACGGCCGTGGCGCCGCCCGCCGACGTGCGCGTCGACGGATCCGCGCTGTTCCACGACGTGGCCCCGGGGGAGGCGCTCAGCCTGCTCGTGCCCGCGCGCACCTACGCGGTGGACGTCGTCCGGAGCGAGGGCTCCGACACGATCCTCGCGCCGGTCCGGGTGTCGGTCCGCGCAGGTACGCTCACCCGTGTGTTCGCCGTCGGGGACCCGTCCGACGGCACGGCGGACGCCGTCGTCCAGGTGCTCCCCGTGCCCGTCGTCGGCGCCGGTCGCCCTCGTCGCGTGCCCACCGGCGACGGCGGCCAGGCGGCCGAGTCCTACGTCGACGACGGCCCCGCGGTCGGTCCCGCGCAGGTCGTCGTCGCGGGGCTGGCCCTCCTCGTGCTCGCCCGCGCTCCGGCCCGACCGCCGACTGCGCCGTCGCGGCCGCTAGCCGCATGAGGCGCGTGTGCTGACCGGCGTCCGCGGCGCGGGCGGCCGCCTCGTGGTCGTGCTGCTCGGCGCCTACGGCGTCGTGCTCGCCCTCACCGGCGTCCTGACCGCGGCCGGCCTCGGCGCGGGCCCGGCCGGGCGGCGTCGCTGCGCGACGGCACGCTCGGCCGGCCGGTGGCGCCGGCTCCCGTCGTCCCTGTCGCCCCGCCGACGGCGACCGGCGGGAGCGGCGGTGCCGGAGGCCCCCCGGTCTCCGCGCTGCCCGAGCGCGTCCGCAGGGCCGGGAGATGCCCGCCGAGCCCGCGGTCTTCCGCCCCACCCGGGTCGTCCTGCCCGGACGGGACGCCGGCGCCCGTCGTGCCGGTCGGGCTGCACGCCGACGGAGCCCTCGCCATCCCGGACGACGTGCACACGGTCGGCTGGTGGACCGGCGGCTCGAAGGCGGGGGAGGCGTTCGGCAGCGTGGTCGTCGCCGGGCACGTCGACTCCGCCGCGCAGGGCATCGGGGTCTTCGCGGCCCTGCGCCGGCTGACCCCCGGCCAGGTGGTCGAGCTCGACGGCGGCGGCCATGCGATGCGCTACCGGATCATCAGCGCGACCAGGTGCCGCAGGCCGAGATCTCCTCGCGGGCCGGGATCTTCAGCGTCGACGGCGAACCCCGCCTCGTCCTGGTCACGTGCGGCGGCCCGTTCGACCGGCAACGGCACCGCTACCAGGACAATCTGGTCGTCGTCGCGACGCCGCTGGGGTAACCCGAGCAGCGGTGACGTAGCCTCGCCCGGTCCGAGCCCGGTGCACGCAGAGGAGAAGTGGGTGGCCCGCACGCCCGACGGCCCGCCGCCGGAGCCCCCCGTCCAGCGGCTGCGGCTGCGCTACGCCAAGCGTGGCCGGCTGCGGTTCGCCAGCCACCGCGACTTCCAGCGCTCCTTCGAGCGGGCGCTGCGCCGCGCCGACGTCCCGATGGCCTACTCCGCGGGCTTCAGCCCGCACCCGCGGATCAGCTACGCGAACGCGGCGCCGACCGGCGCGGCCAGCGAGGCGGAGTACGTGGAGATCGCCGTGACGGCCCGCTGCGACCCCGAGCGGCTCCGAGCGGCGCTCGACGGCGCGCTGCCGCCCGGGCTCGACGTCGTCGAGGTCGTCGAGGCCCGCACGCCCGGGCTCGCCGAGCGCCTGGAGGCCTCCGTCTGGCGGATCGAGCTCCCCGGCGTGGAGCCGGCGGTGCTGCAGGACGCCCTCGCCGCCTTCCTCGCCGCCGACGGAGGTGCAGGTCGAGCGGCTCACGAAGAACGGCGTCCGGACCTTCGACGCCCGGGGCGCGGTGGTGCGCGCGGAGGTCCTCACGGGTGACGCGCCGGAGACGTCCGCCGCCGGTCCTCAAGGAATAACCGGTCCCTGTGCGATACTTCACCTGGTCGTGCGGCACACCACACCCGCCGTACGACCCGACGATGTCCTGTCCGCCCTCCGGTCGCACGCCCACCTCGCGCCGCCGTCCTCCCCTCGGATGACGCGGCTGGCGCAGGGGCCGCTCGACGAGGAGGACGGCTCGGTGGCCGATCCCTTGACCGCCGATCGGGGCGTCGACGGCGTCTGACGCGTGCCGCGCCGCCTGGCCCAGGTGGTCGGAGCCCGCGCGATCGTGCCAGGCGTAGAGACGACTTCCGTCGTGCCGGCCCCGGCGCGGCGACGAGACGACCGCCCGAGTGGCGCCGTGGATCACGGGTGTGGGCGGCGCACCGGGTCGACAGGAGCGAGCGCATGACGCTCGACGACGAGAACACGGCACGCCCCAGGCTGACGCGGCACCGCCGCGCGGCCCCGGACCCGGCGCCGGGCGGCGACCCGCCCCGCCGGCCCCCCGCAGCGGACGCGGCGCCCGACACCCCTCCCGACATCCCTGCCGCCACCCGCGAGACGACTGCCGACGCCGCGACGGCGGCCGACACGGCACCGGCCGAGCCGCCCGCCCCGCGCAAGCGGACCCGCCGCGCCGCCAAGGCCGCCGCCCCCGCTGCGGACGCCGTGCGCGGACGCCGCTCCCGCAGGCGACGCGCCGAAGCGGTGGCGCCCGCAGCAGAGACGCGCCCGCGGCCGAGCCGGTCACCGAGCCGTCACGGAGCCGTCGCCGCCGTGGAGCCCCCGGCCCGCCGGCGCCGCGCCCGCAAGACGGCGGCCGCACCGGCGACCGAGACCGCGGTCGAGGAGCCCGCCGCAGCCGCCCCGCGACCCCCGCCGAGGCGCCGCCGACGCCCGAGCCGGTTCGCGCCGGCCGCGGCGGAGGAGCAGACCGGAGCCCCGGAGCGCGGTCCGCACCGCCCCGCCCGCGATCATGCCGATCTTCCAGGCGCCCGAACCCGTCGTGGCCCCGCGCGGCCGGCGCCGCGCCGCCTCGCGGCCGGCCGGCCCGCCGCAGCACGCTCCCGAGCCCGCCCCCAGCGCCGCGGCTGCGGAGGACGGCGACGACGAGCTCGAGGTCACCCCGGTGCTGGACGCCGGCGAGAGCGGGGTCGCCGACCCCACCGCCGCCGAGGACACCGACGACCTGACCGACGAGCAGCCGGACGAGTCCGACGACCTCGACGAGGACGAGTCCGACGACGGGCGACGAGTCCGACGACGGCGAGGACTCCGCGGGCGAGAGCGCGCGCCGCCGCCGGCGTCGCCGTGGCGGCCGTGGCCGTCGTGGCCGGGCCCGTGACCAGGACGGCGAGGACGAGCCGGCGGCCGAGGCCGCCGAAGGCGCCGACGCCGGCGCCGAGGGCGAGTCCGACGACGAGTCGGAGCGACGCCGAGGACGACGACGAGACCGCCGAGGGCTCGACGACCCGCCGCCGTCGCCGCCGTCGCCGCCGCTCCGGCGGGGGCTCGGAGGACCCGGCGGACAACCGGCCCGACGACCCGCCGAACACCGTCGTCCGCGTGCGCGAGTCGCGCCGCTCCAGCGGCAGCAGCGAGGTCACCAGCGTCAAGGGCTCGACCCGGCTCGAGGCCAAGAAGATGCGCCGCCGCGAGGGCCGCGAGGCGGGCCGCCGGCGTCCGCTCATCACCGAGGCCGAGTTCCTGGCCCGGCGCGAGAGCGTCGACCGGGTCATGGTCGTCCGCGAGAACGACGGCCGCACGCAGATCGGCGTCCTCGAGGACGGCGTGCTCGTCGAGCACTACGTCGCCCGCCGGACGCAGTCGACCATGGTCGGCAACGTCTACCTCGGCCGCGTCCAGAACGTGCTGCCGAGCATGGAGGCGGCCTTCGTCGACATCGGCAAGGGCCGCAACGCCGTCATCTACGCCGGCGAGGTCAACTGGGACGCCGCGGGCCTCGAGGGCCAGCCGAAGCGGATCGAGCACGCGCTCAAGGCCGGCGAGTCGGTGCTGGTCCAGGTGACGAAGGAGCCGATCGGCCACAAGGGCGCCCGGCTGACCAGCCAGGTCTCCCTGCCCGGCCGGTACCTCGTCTACGTGCCCGACGGCTCGATGACGGGCATCTCCCGCAAGCTCCCCGACACCGAGCGCGCCCGGCTGAAGAAGATCCTCCGCGACGTCGTGCCGGACGACGCGGGCGTCATCGTCCGCACCGCCGCCGAGGGCGCCAGCGAGGAGGAGCTCCAGCGCGACGTCGCCCGGCTGCAGGCGCAGTGGGAGGACATCTCGCGCAAGGCCGGCGGGGTCAACGCGCCCGCGCTGCTCTACGGCGAGCCGGACCTCGCGATCCGCGTCGTCCGCGACATCTTCAACGAGGACTTCGGCAAGCTCGTGATCTCCGGCGACGACGCCTGGGACACGCTGCAGTCGTACATCGGCCACGTCGCCCCCGACCTCGTCGACCGGCTCGAGCGCTGGGACGGCGACCAGGACGCGTTCACGCACGTACCGGATCGACGAGCAGATCGCGAAGGCGCTCGACCGCAAGGTCTGGCTGCCCTCGGGCGGGTCGCTGGTCATCGACCGGACCGAGGCCATGACCGTCGTCGACGTCAACACCGGGAAGTTCACCGGCGCCGGCGGCAACCTCGAGGAGACCGTCACCAAGAACAACCTCGAGGCCGCGGAGGAGATCGTCCGGCAGCTGCGGCTGCGGGACATCGGCGGGATCATCGTCGTCGACTTCATCGACATGGTCCTGGAGTCGAACCGGGACCTCGTGATGCGCCGGCTGCTGGAGTGCCTGGGCCGGGACCGGACCAAGCACCAGGTGGCCGAGGTGACGTCGCTCGGGCTGGTGCAGATGACCCGCAAGCGTGTCGGGCAGGGCCTGCTCGAGGTCTTCAGCGAGACCTGCGAGACGTGCGGCGGGCGCGGCATCGTCCTCTCCGACGAGCCGGTCGAGCGCCGGGCGAACGGCTCGGACGCCGGCGGACGCGGCCGGAGCTCGAGCGGCGGCGGGGGCGGCTCCGGCCACACCCACGCGGCGGCAACGGCGGCGGTAGTGGCAGCGGCGGGAACGGCAACGGTGCCGACCCGCCGAAGAGCCCGCGGCGGAGAGCGCCGGCAGCGGCAGCGGCGGCAGCAGCGGCGGCTGGCAGCGGCGGCCGGAGCCGCCGCCGCCGTGGCGGCAACCGCGGCGGCGAGCCGGCCCTGGCCGAAGGCGCCTGACCCCCTACCTTCCGCGCTGATCATGCAATTCGCGTCGATCTGCACTTCCCGGAAGTACATGATCGCCGCGGAGTGCATGATCAGCGAAAGGGGAGACGCGAGGGGAGACGGCGGGGAGGTGGCGGTTTGGACCTGAGGGCCACCCGTCGGTAGGCTTGACCCTCGGTGTGTCGCTGACATGCCCCCTCGCGCACGCCCCGCTCCCACACCTCCTCACGGGGAGGTCCGGACGGTGAGCACCTGGCGAGCGCATCAGGATCGACGAGAGAGCGAGTTCGAGGTGTACGCGATCGTCCGCGCTGGCGGCCGTCAGGAGAAGGTGTCCGTCGGGGACGTCATCGTCGTCGACAAGCTCGCCGGGGAGCCGGGCGACAGCGTCCAGCTCCGCCCGCTCATGCTCGTCGACGGTGACCAGATCACCGCCACGACCGGGGCCCTGACCGGAGTCACGGTGACTGCCGAGATCGTCCGGCCCGAGAAGGGCCCGAAGATCCACATTCTCAAGTTCAAGAACAAGACGGGCTACAGGAAGCGCCAGGGGCACCGGGCGCAGCTCACCCGCATCAAGGTCACCGGCATCGAGAAGTGAGCCCTGCGCCGGACGCGGGCTGAGCACAAGACCAGAAGGCAGGCACACGGCTCATGGCACACAAGAAGGGCGCCAGCTCCTCGCGGAACGGGCGCGACTCCAACGCACAGCGCCTCGGCGTGAAGCGCTTCGGCGGGCAGCTGGTGAACGCGGGCGAGATCATCGTCCGGCAGCGCGGCACCCACTTCCACCCCGGCGAGAACGTCGGCCGCGGCAGGGACGACACGCTGTTCGCCCTCGCCACCGGCGCCGTCGAGTTCGGCGTCAAGCGCGGCCGCCGCGTGGTCGCCATCGTGACGGCGGACGAGCCCGCCCCGGCCGACAGCTGAGGCCGGCCGACGCAGCAGCGCACCCGTGAACACGCCGAAGGGCGGGCCGGTCACCGGTCCGCCCTTCGTCTTTGCGGCGACGGACGCCGACGGCGCCGAGCCGCATCGCATCATCACCCCCGCGTGGGGAGAGACGCCCTGAGAGGGGGTGACAGCACATGACCTCGTTCGTCGATCGCGTCACGCTGCACGTCGCGGGAGGCAACGGCGGCCACGGCGTCGCCTCCGTGCACCGCGAGAAGTTCAAGCCGCTCGGCGGCCCGGACGGCGGCAACGGCGGCGACGGCGGCGACGTCGTCCTCGTCGTCGACCCGCAGACCACGACCCTGCTCGACTACCACCACAGCCCGCACCGCCGGGCGACCAGCGGCAAGGGCGGCCAGGGCAGCAACCGCAACGGGGCGAACGGTGAGGACCTCGTGCTCCCCGTCCCCGACGGCACCGTCGTCAAGACGGCGAGTGGCCAGGTGCTCGCCGACCTCGTCGGCAACGGCACCCGCTTCGTCGCCGCAGCAGGCGGCCGCGGCGGGCTCGGGAACGCCGCGCTGGCCTCGCCCCGGCGCAAGGCCCCCGGCTTCGCCCTGCTCGGCGAACCAGGCGAGGTCGCCGACCTCGTCCTCGAGCTCAAGACCGTCGCGGACGTCGCCCTCGTGGGCTACCCGAGCGCCGGCAAGTCCAGCCTCGATCGCGGCGATGTCGGCGGCCCGGCCGAAGATCGCCGACTATCCGTTCACCACCCTCGTGCCGAACCTCGGCGTGGTCGACGCCGGCGACGTCCGCTACACGATCGCCGACGTCCCCGGCCTGATCCCCGGCGCCAGCGAGGGCAAGGGCCTCGGCCTGGAGTTCCTCCGGCACGTCGAGCGGTGCTCCGTGCTCGTCCACGTGCTCGACTGCGCCACGCTCGAGCCCGGCCGCGACCCGCTCACCGACCTCGACGTCATCGAGGCCGAGCTCGCGGCCTACCGCGTCGACCCCGGCATGGTGCCGTTGCTCGAACGCCCGCGGCTCGTCGCGCTCAACAAGGTGGACGTGCCCGACGGCAAGGAGCTGGCCGAGATGGTCCGGCCCGACCTCGAGGCGCGCGGACTGCCCGTGTTCGAGGTGTCCGCCGTCAGCCACGCGGGGCTGCGCGAGCTGTCGTTCGCCCTGGCCCGGATCGTCGGCGAGGCCCGCGCGGCCGTGCCGCCACCGGCGCCGCGCGTGGTCCTGCGCCCCCGCGCGGTCAACGAGAGCGGCTTCACCGTGACCCCCGAGCGGATCACGGACGGCGTGCGGTACCGGGTCCGCGGCGAGAAGCCCGAGCGGTGGGTGCGGCAGACGGACTTCTCGAACGACGAGGCCGTCGGCTACCTCGCCGACCGGCTCGCGCGGCTCGGCGTCGAGGACGAGCTCTTCAAGGCCGGTGCCGTCGCGGGCTCGGAGGTCGTCATCGGCGACGACGACAGCGGCGTCGTCTTCGACTGGGAGCCCACGCTCGTGGCCGGTCCCGGCGTCCTGGCCGGGCCCCGCGGCGGGGACCCGCGCCTGGAGGAGGGCGGCCGGGCCAGCCGCGACGAGCGTCGCGAGGTCTACGAGCTGCGCCGGCAGGCCAAGCGGGACGCCCGGTCCGAGCTCGCCCAGGAGCGCGCCGCGGGCGTCTGGACGGACCCGGACGTGCATGATCAGAGCGAACCGCTCGATCAGCAGGAGGGTGGGGAGACGGAGGACGACGAGGGGTGACCGGCCGCGAGCTGCTCACGACGGCACGCCGGATCGTCGTCAAGGTCGGCTCGTCCTCGCTCACCACCCGCGAGGGCGGCCTGGACGCCGACCGGCTGGGCGCGCTCGTCGACGCCGTGGCCGAACGCCGGCTGGCGGGCTGCGAGGTCGTGCTCGTCTCGTCCGGCGCCATCGCCGCGGGGCTCGCGCCGCTCGGGCTGGCCCGGCGTCCGAAGGACCTCGCGACGCAGCAGGCGGCCGCGAGCGTCGGCCAGGGATTGCTCGTCGCCGCCTACACCCGGGCGTTCGCCCGGTCCGGCCTCACCGTCGCGCAGGTGCTCCTCACCGCGGACGACGTCGTGCGCCGCCGCCACTACGTCAACGCCCACCGGTCGCTGGAGCGCCTCCTCGGGCTCGGCGTCCTGCCCGTCGTCAACGAGAACGACACGGTGGCGACGCAGGAGATCCGCTTCGGCGACAACGACCGGCTGGCGGCGCTCGTCGCCCACCTCGTCGCCGCCGAGGCACTCGTGCTCCTCTCGGACGTCGACGCCCTCTACGACGGCCCGCCGGCGCGGCCCGGCGTCCGGCGCATCCCGCTGGTCCGCGGGCCGGAGGACCTCGACGGCGTCCGCATCGGCTCGGTCGGCACCGCCGGTGTCGGCTCGGGCGGCATGGTCACGAAGGTCGAGGCCGCCGGGATCGCCACCTCGGCGGGCGTCCCGACCCTGCTCACCTCGGCGGCCCTGGTGCGGCCGGGGCTCGCGGGGGAGGACGTCGGCACCTGGTTCGAGGCGCAGGGCGCGCGCCGCGCGAGCCGGCTGCTCTGGCTCGCGCACGCGGCCCGCACCGAGGGCCGGCTCGTGCTGGACGACGGCGCGGTGGCCGCCGTCGTCCGGCGGCACACCTCGCTGCTGCCGGCCGGGATCACGGACGTCGAGGGCGCGTTCGTGGCCGGCGACCCGGTCGAGCTGGTCGACGCGAGCGGCCGGGTGGTGGCACGCGGGCTGGTCAACTTCGACGCCGCCGAGCTGCCGCCCCTGCTCGGGCGCTCGACCCGGGATCTCGCGCGCGAGTACGGCGCCGAGTACGAGCGCGAGGTGGTCCACCGCGACGATCTCGTCGTCCTCGACACGCCGATCGACGACACGCCGAAGGCTCTGACGAACCCGCCGCTTCCGGATGGGCGGTTACAGTGAGTTCGGCCCTTGTGCCCGGTCGTATACGACTTGCGGAGCCGGCGCGCCACGCCGACGTGCTGATCTCGGTCAAAGGCATGACGCGAGCCCGCGTATCTGCTGCACTGGTGGCGTGCCCACCGGACGTGACGACGAGCGCCTCGCCACGCTGACCCCGCTGCGGGGGATCAGCCTCGGGGACGCGGCGAGGCGGAGCCGGCAGCGGCGCCCGGAGCCCGCCCTCTGGTACGTGACCCTGACGGTGAGCGGCGAACGGATGCCTCCGCAGGAGGTCCGGGCCGCGCTCGAGCGGCTCAGCGTCGAGCAGCCGTTCCTGGTCTCCGCCGGGTACGCGGGCACGCGGGCCGAGATCCGCTACTGGGACGAGTCGGTGGACGTCGAGGGTGCCGTGGCGCAGGCGCTGCGCCTCTGGCCCGAGCACGAGCGCTCCGCCGCGCTGCCGCCCTGGCGGGTCGTCGGCCTCGAGGTCGTCGACCGCGACACCGCCCGTCGCCGCTGGGAGACCCAGGCGGTCGCCCAGCCGGTCGCGACGCTGGGCGAGATCCGCGCGCTCGACGGCGCGGACCACTAGGTCCCGCACTCCGTTCGCGTGGTCCGGGAGGTCGGCCGGACGCGTCCGTCCGGCGTCCCCACGCACCCCGGCTAGGCTGCCGTCATGAGCATCACGGACGCCGTACGTCACCGACGCGCCCTCCGGGGGCGGCGTGGGCGACGCGGTCCGCGCCGTCTGCCTGCGGGCGCGGGAGGCGGCGCGCGAGCTGGCCACCGCCTCCGGGGCCACGAAGACCGCGGCCCTGCTCGCGGTCGCCGACGCCCTCGTCGCCGCGACCGACCGCATCGTCGCCGCCAACGCCGAGGACCTCCACCGAGGCCGCGCCGAGGGGCTCGCCGAGAGCCTGCTCGACCGGCTACGGCTCGACCCGGCGCGGATCGCCGCGATCGCGGACGCCGTCCGGCACGTCGCCGCCCTGCCCGACCCGGTCGGGGAGGTCGTGCGCGGGTCGACGCTGCCCAACGGGCTCCGGTTGCGCCAGGTCCGGGTGCCGATGGGGGTCGTCGGCATGATCTACGAGGCCCGGCCCAACGTCACCGTCGACGCCGCGGTGCTCGCCGTCCGCAGCGGCAACGCCGCGATCCTGCGCGGCGGCTCGGCGGCGCGCTCCTCGAACGAGCTCATCGTCGAGGTCGTCCGCGGCGCGCTCGAGGCCGCCGGCCTGCCCGCCGACGCCGTCTCGTCGATCGACGCCTGGGGCCGGGAGGGTGGGGTCGAGCTCATGCGGGCGCGCGGGCTCGTGGACCTGCTCGTGCCGCGCGGCGGCGCGGGACTCATCCGCACGGTCGTCGAGACGTCCACGGTTCCGGTCATCGAGACCGGCACCGGCAACTGCCACGTCTACGTCGACGCGAGCGCGGACGTCGAGCAGGCCATGGCGATCACGCTGAACGCCAAGATGCGCCGGGTCAGTGTCTGCAACGCGGCGGAGACCCTCCTCGTGCACGCCGAGGCCGCGCCGGCCTTCCTGCCCCGGGCCCTGCCCGCGCTGCGCGCCGCCGGCGTCACCCTGCACGTCGACGAGCAGGTGGCGGCGTACGCCGCGCAGGCCGGCGTCCCCGCCGAACCGGCGACGGACGAGGACTGGGCCCAGGAGTACCTCTCGGCGGACCTCGCCGTCGCCGTCGTCGGTTCGCTGGACGCGGCGGTCGAGCACATCCGGCGCTGGTCCAGCGGGCACACCGAGGCGATCTGCACGAACGACCTGCGGGCGGCCGACGAGTTCGTCGCGCGCGTCGACTCGGCCGTCGTCGCCGTCAACGCCTCGACGGCGTTCACGGACGGCGCCGAGTTCGGCCTGGGCGCGGAGATCGGCATCTCGACGCAGAAGCTGCACGCCCGCGGCCCGATGGGGCTGACCGAGTTGACGTCGACCAAGTGGATCGTGGTCGGCGACGGCCACGTCCGGGCCTGACGAGCCGGAGCGGCAGGGGAGCGGAATGGAAGGGACCGAGGTCCGCAAGCTCACCGAGCTGGAGGACCGGCACTGGTGGTACCGCGAGCGGCGCCACCTCGTGGCGCGCGCGATCCGTGGTGTCGCGCCCGGGCGTGCGCTGGACGTCGGTGCGGCCGGCGGTGGGAACACCCGGGTGCTGCAGCGCGCCGGGTGGACCGCGGCGGCCCTGGAGTACGGCGCCGAGGGCGCCCGCGTCGCCGCCGAGCGCGGCATTCCCGTGGTCCGCGGGGACGCGACCCGGCTGCCGTTCGCGCCGGAGAGCCTCGACCTCGTCGTCGCCTACGACGTCCTCGAGCACATCCCGGACGACGGGACCGCCGCCAAGCAGATCTTCGAGCTGCTCCGCCCCGGCGGGCGGTTCCTCGTCGCGGTCCCGTGCGACATGCGCCTGTGGTCCGCGCACGACGAGGCGGTGGCCCACGTGCGCCGCTACTCCCGGGAGGACCTGGTCACCCTGCTCACCGGCGCCGGGTTCGTGCTCGACGACGTGCGGTCGTGGATGGTCCTGCTCCGGCCGGCGGTCGCGCTGCGGCGCCGCTCGAGCAGCGGCAGTGACCTCGACGACCCGCCCCGCTGGCTGAACGCCGCCCTGGGCGCGGTCGTCGGCGCCGAGCGATGGCTGCCGGTCGGCCGGCTGCCCGGCGTGTCGCTCCTGGTCACCGCCCGGCGGCCCTGATCCTCTCGTCCAGGTCGTCGTCCAGTGCGGTGACCACGGCCTCGTTCGGCAGCTGCTCCTCGAGCGAGTCGCGCGCGACGAAGTAGGAGGGGCGGCCCTGCATCTGGGTGTAGAGCCGCCCGACGTACTCCCCGAGCAGCCCCAGGCACAGCAGCTGGACCGCGCCCACCGCGGCGACGGCGACGAACGTCGACGTCCACCCCGGCACGGTCCGGCCGCTGATGTCCGCGCTGAGCGCGAAGGCGAGCAGCACCGCCGTCACGAGCGCGCCGCCGAGGCCGAACCAGGTCGCGAGCCGCAGCGGCGCCACGGAGAAGCCGGTGAGGCTGTCGACCGTCAGGCGCAGCATGCGCGACAACGGGTACTTCGTCCGCCCAGCGGCCCGCGGCGCGCGGGCGTACGGCACGGTCGCCGAGGGGAACCCCAGCGCGGGCACCACCAGGCGCAGCACGCGGTGGTGGTCGGGCAGGGTGTTCACGGCGTCCACGGTCGCGCGGCTCATGAGCCGGTAGTCACCGGCGTCCGCGGTGAGGTGACCGCCGACCAGCCGCTGCATGAGGCGGTAGTACGCGTGCGCCGTCCAGCGCTTGAAGGCGCTGTCGCTGCTGCGGTCGGTCCGGACGGCGTAGACGACGTCGACGTTCTCCGCGCGAGCGGTGTTCAGCATCCGGGGGAGAAGCTCGGGCGGGTCCTGCAGGTCGGCGTCCAGGGTCGCGATCCACTGACCGCGGGCCCGGGCCAGCCCGGCGGAGAGGGCGGCCTGGTGGCCGGCGTTCGCCCGGAGCCGGACGACGCGCAGCTGCGGCCACGAGCGCTGCTCACGCAGCAGGAGCACGGGGGTGGCGTCGCGGCTGCCGTCGTCGACGACCAGCACCTCGTAGGTCTCGGACCCGACGCTCGAAGAGTCCGTCGAGCACGGGGCGCAGCCGCTCGGCGAAGAGCGGGAGGACCGCCTCCTCGTCGAACATGGGGACGATGACGGTGAGTACCGGTGCTGGTCCGACCACGCGTCGTGCCTCCGAGTCCCTGCGCCCGTCGGTGACGTCCCCCGCTCGGGGGATCGTGTGCCGTCGCCCCTGCCGTGGAGCACGTGCCACACTGGGCGGCGTTGTTGTTCCGCGGTGCCCCAGCGTACCCGCGGAGCACCCAGGGGCTGTGTCGTCGTCCCGCCCTGTGCACCGAGGAGAGCTGGAGAGATGGCTGCATCGCTCGTCACCGAGGGCGCCGAGAAGGCGTCCACCCTGCCGATCCCGCCCGCCGCCTTCGCGATCATCGCCCTGGCCGTCTTCGGCCTGCTCCTGCTCCTGACGTTCGCCTTCCGCAGCGTCAGCAACCGACACTGACCTCCGCTCCCTCCGTCGGTGCGAGCTGCCCGCCCCCGCCTGGGTGTCATGGGCGGCACCTTCGATCCGGTCCACCACGGGCACCTGGTGGCGGCGAGCGAGGTGGCCGCCGTGTACGACCTCGACGAGGTCGTCTTCGTGCCCACGGGCGAACCGTGGCAGAAGACCGAGCGTGAGGTCTCCCCCGCCGAGCACCGCTACCTCATGACCGTGATCGCCACCGCCTCGAACCCCCGGTTCACCGTGAGCCGGGTCGACATCGACCGGCCCGGCCCCACCTACACGATCGACACCCTGCGGGACCTCGCCAAGGAGCGCCCCGGGACGGAGCTGTACTTCATCACCGGTGCCGACGCGCTCGAGCAGATCCTCGGCTGGAAGGACAGCGACGAGCTGTTCGACCTCGCCCACTTCGTCGGCGTCACCCGGCCCGGGCACCGGCTCGACGGCGCCGGACTGCCACCGGACCGGGTCAGCCTCATGGAGGTGCCGGCGATGGCCATCTCGTCGACGGCTTGCCGCGCGCGCGTCGTCGCCGGGCTGCCCGTGTGGTACCTCGTGCCGGACGGCGTCGTGCAGTACATCGCGAAGCACCGTCTCTACCGGCGGACGGCAGGAGCGACGGCATGAGCGACGACGCCGCCATGAGGACCGACCTCGCCGGCTCGGTAGCCGGCGCGGACGACGTCGGCGAGCGCCGGCGCGCCATCCTCGCCGAGCGCGAACGGCGTGTGCCGCCCGTGCGACGACGCCCCGCCTCCGCTCTCGACGTCGATGGTCCGGCCCTATGCGCGGATCGCGCCGCCCGCCGCCGCTGCCTCGGCGTCCGTCGGGCGGACGCCGGGGCAGCCGGCGGACGTCGGCCCGGCGGACGAGCGGCCGATGCCCGAGAGCGATTCGACGCCGACGGCAGCGGACGCCGAGGGCGCCGGCGCCGAGCCCTGGGACGAGCTGGTGGCGGGCGAGCCGATCGTGGGTGCGGAGC
This sequence comes from uncultured Actinomycetota bacterium, assembly GCA_963755755.1. Classification (GTDB taxonomy): domain Bacteria; phylum Actinomycetota; class Actinomycetes; order Actinomycetales; family Kineosporiaceae; genus DATKNA01. The sequence goes on along the minus strand of CAVWLJ010000013.1, from coordinate 8,956 downwards.
GGGCCGCGGAGCCCGGCGAGCGCGGCCCGGTCGATGGGGAACGCCCGCGCCCGGCCGTGAACCTTCCCGCCGATCCTCCCGCGGAGGACGTGACGGCCTCGGGAGACGAGCCGGAGGTCGCCGCGCCGAAGCACACGCGACCGGCAGCCCGAGATTCCCCCGCGGGTGTACCCCGCCCCGCCGGTGGCCGCGGTCGACCGCTCGGCCCACCCGTGGCCCGACCCCGTCGAGCGGCTGCGCGCGGCGTCCGCCGCGCTCTGGCCGGCCGAGCCGCCGGAGGAGCCGACGGACGAGGCGGTCGACGAGCGGGTCGAGGAGGCGAGCGAGGGGGCCTCCGCGCCGGCCGTGGCGGCGACGGACGAGTGGGCGCCTCCGCCGGTCGCGTTGCCTGCGCCGCCCGTCCTGCCGCCGGCCGAGCCCGGTCCGCCCGGCTGGTCGCTCTTCACCCCGGTCGTCCCGCCCGAGCCGCCGGCCGACGAGAAGTTCGCCCCGTTTCCCTCGGCGTCCGCGCCGGAGCCCGAGGCGACCGCCCGGTACCTCTCGGCGACCGCTCCGGAGCCGGAGGCAACCGCCCCGGCGCCGGAGACGATCGGCGCGGAGAGCTGGGAGCACGTCTCCCTGCGCCACGCGGACGACGACAGCTGGCTGCGCGACCTGCGGGATCCGGCGACGGAGGGCGGCGACAGGCGCTGGCCCGTGGGCGTCGAGGACGAGCTCGACGTCCGGCGGGCCGAGCCCGCTGACGAGCACGTTGCCGACGCCCCCGCGGTCGATGCCGGGCCGCTCGACGCGACCCTCGGCGAGGGTCTCGACGCACCCGCGGACCTACCGTTGGACCCGCCCTTCGACGCGGCTGTCAACCCATCCTTCGACGCACCCCCCGACACAACTCTCGAGGGGCAGAGCCCGGCAGTACCGGCATTCGCCGACGCGGGTCCGGCGCCGCACACACCGCACCGCGGCTTCGGCCGCGCACCCGCCGAGCGGCTCGCCCGGGCCCTCACGGATGAGACGGCACCGCCGCCTGCGGCGTCCGCAGAGCCGGACGACGTGGACGCCGCCCCCATGCGCGGCACGCTGGAACCCGTCCTCCGGCACAGCACGGAGCGGGCGAAGGCCGGGCGGGTGATCGGGCCGCCGCTGCCGCCGCAGGATCCGGACGACGATGCCCTCGAGCTCCGGCCGGCGCCCGCCTCCTGGGAGGAGGCGCTCGCCGCGGACGTCGTGCCGGGTAAGCGCCGGCGAAGGCGACGGCTGGCGCGAGCGCGGCACGAGTCCGGAGGTGAGGGCGAGTACCGGCCGCGGGCGCCCGCCGACCGCTCCCTGACGCTGCTCGTCGTCGCCATGCTGCTGGTCCTGCTGGTCCTGGTCGGAGCCGTGGTCTGGGCGCTCTGGCTGAACCGCCCCGCAGCGGGCGCGCATCCGGGCGCCTCTGCGCCGACCCCTGAGATCGTGCGCACGGTCTGAGCCGGTCTCCCGCCGGTCTTCGCTCCGCGTTCGCTCCTCGCGGACGACGCCCTCGGCGTCCGCGCGGTGTCGGTGGTCCGTGAGACGCTGGAGCGTGCCGTTCGTCCCCTCAAGGGCCCCTCTAGGAGGAATCTGCCGGTGACCGCCAGCCCGCGAGCCGTCGAGCTCGCGACCGAGGCCGCGCTCGCGGCAGCCGACAAGCTCGCCACCGACGTCGTCGCCATCGACGTGAGCGAGCAACTCGTCATCACCGACGTCTTCCTGCTCGCGGCCGCGCCGAACGACCGGCAGGTCCGTGCGATCGTCGATGCGATCGAGGAGCGGTTGCTCAAGGTCGGCGTCAAGCCGGTGCGTCGCGAGGGGGAGCGCGAGGGGCGCTGGGTGCTCCTGGACTTCGGCGAGATCGTCGTCCACGTCCAGCACGCCGAGGAGCGCGAGTACTACGCCCTCGAGCGCCTGTGGCGCGACTGCCCGACGATCCCGCTGCCCGAGCAGGTGCACGCGGGCGCGGGTGCCCGGGACGCGTGAGCACGCCCGGCGACGTCCGGCTCATCCTGCTCCGGCACGGACGGACCGCCTACAACCAGGTCGGGATCTGGCAGGGGCAGGCCGACGTGCCCCTCGACGACCTCGGCCGGCTGCAGGTCAAGGCGGTGGCCGAGCACCTGCGGGCCGAGCACCCCGTCGCCGTCGTCGCCTCCGACCTCTCCCGCGCCCGGGACACCGGGCAGGCTGTCGCGGACGCCGCCGGGGCCCCGATTCCGTCGATCGACGCCTCCGCGAGATCGACGTGGGCACCTGGGAGGACCGCACGGACGCCCAGATCACGGCCTCCGGGGACGGCGAGGCGCTGGCCGCCTACCGCGCCGGGGAGGACGTGCCGGCGGGTGGCGCCGAGCGGCTCAGCGACGTCGGCCGGCGCGGCGCCGCCGCCCTGCTCGACCATGCCGCGGCCGCGGGCTCGGGGGCACCCTCGTCGTCGCCGCGCACGGCGTCGTCCTGCGCTGTGGCGCGCTGACACTGCTCGGCGTCCCCCGGGAGCGGTGGAGCATGCTCGGCGGGCTGCCCGAACTGCGGCTGGGGCGTGCTCGGCCGGGGCGCGGCAGGGCTGGCGTCTCATGGCCTGGGGGCTCACGGCTCCGGACGCACCGTTCTCCGACTCGCCGCCAAGTAGTGGTGTGAACGCCGGCTCGTCGGGTTGTGTAAGCTTGCGGAGCCGCCAGGGCAGCGGGTGACCGCGGCACCGTACGGCACGGGGCTGTAGCGCAGTTGGTAGCGCACCTCCATGGCATGGAGGGGGTCAGGGGTTCGAATCCCCTCAGCTCCACAGCAAAGCCGCAGGCGAGAGGCCCACTTCCGAGATCAGGAGGTGGGCCTCTAGATCATCTGTTGGCAAAATGTTGGCAGACCTTGCCGTCACGAGGTGGACTTGCACGGAGTGGATGTGACCACGGACACCTGGGTGACGAGCCTTTGGCGGTGGCCGGCTCGCGGGCCGGGCGTGGCGACGGAGAAGCAGGCGGAGGTCCGGCGTCGGCGGCCCGGAACGAGCCGCTGGCGGACCTGCGCGAACGTCGCCCGTACCTGAGCAGCCAGGGTCCAGCCTCTGAGCTTTGTCCGCAGACCTTGCCGCGTCATGGCGCGGACCTCGACGCACCCTGCTATCGGGCGGCCGAGATGCGGACGGGGGGTGCGGACGGGTTACATGGCCCTCCCATCGTCGTGATCGACGCGGTCGTCCGAGCCCGCCTGATGACATCGAGGTGCTGTTGTCGTGCTCGGGCCTGGCGGCAGGTGCGGTGGGCGGCGCAGACGGGCGCGAGGAGCGCGTAGGCACCGACGTCGACGGCCTCGTTGCTCCTTTTGGTAAGCCGGGCCGGTGCAGGCGGCCAGGAGGGTGGCGTTAGCCCTCGCACGCCTAACCTTCTGATGCGTACCTAGCGACTCGACGCCGTGACCGTCCGAGATCGTCCATGCCCACTCTTACGCCGACCCCGGATGCCCCGTCTCGAGCCGTCGTCGCCCGCCCGCGTCCAGCGGGTCAGGCTCCCCGGATGGCTGCCACCCACGACCGGCGACCGCCGTCGGAGCGTGGACTGCGCGGCGGGGAGGTCGAGCATCGGCTCTGGTGGCCACTCCGGCTGATGTACTTCCGTGCTGTACTGCGCAACCCCGCGGTGCCCTGGCAGCGACGCATTACGAGCCCGTTCTGCCGCCCCATGATCGGCTGCCTGTTGGTGTACGCGGGTGCCCGCGGAGATCGGGTCCGGGCAGTGCTCGTGGCGGTGCTACCGCTGCGCTGCGTCAGTCTGTCCTTGGGACGGCTCGAACGCTAGGTGGCGGGTGACCGCGCCCGCTTGAGTCATCGACCGCATGCCGCCGACGTCTCCGCAGTTGAGGCTCGCTACGGGTAGCCCGGCTTCAGCTCCTGCGGCCGTGCTGCGGGGGGGCCGCGGTGCCCGTACTCCTCTCGGGCAGCCAGTAGCGGTTCACGGTGTCGGTCGCCGGGTGGGTCGCGCCGGCCCGAGGGGAGGCGAACGCCCTGAGGACGGTGGTCGTCACCTGCCGGACGACGTGGAGGACGGTGCTGTCCGGAACCTTCGGGCACCTGTCGCCGAGCGCGCAGGCCCATCGCATCGTGCCCGCGGCGAACACACCGGCCCCCGAGTGCGCCACCCAGTACACGCCAGTCTGGGCTGTGGGATGGTCCGGCCCGCAGAGGAACCTCGAGTACCCGACCACCGTCATGGGCCGAGGCCGGTCCGGGGACGGGTAGACGCGGTCGGACTCGGGCCCCACCAGCGCGGGCAACTGCTCCCCCCGTCGGACGCCGGTCCCCGCGTAGCCCCACCAGCCGGGATCGGTGACGGTCCACGGAGCGTCGGCGGGGAAGCAGTCGTAGCGCATGCCGGTCAGGCGTTCCTCGTCGCGGGCTCCGGGCGCGTCCCGGAAGCGCCCGGTGGCACCCGAAGGGTCGGAACGCGCCAGCGGATCCAGCGAGGGGTCCTTGGTGCCGACCACGACCCGGGCGCCGTCCGCGGTTCCGTCCGCGAGGCGGACCCGCCAGTAGGCCGTGTTCGCTCCGAGCACCGCGAGGTTCGTCCCCGCCGCCACGGCCGCGCGGACGCGATCCCACATCGCGCCCGTCCAGTACTCCTCGTGTCCCCCGATCACGATCGCCGTGGCGCCGCGCAGAAGCGCTGGGTGTTCGGCGACGTCGTAGTCCGTCGCCCAGGCCAGCGGCAGGCCGATCCGCTCGGCGAGCCTGACGACCGGGGCGTCGAAGGGGGGAAAGCGACCGGCTCCGAAGAAGTCGTCGTACGGGCGGTCGAAGGAGACGGCGTAGGACCTGCCCGCGAAGGAGCCGCCCCCGTCGTACAGGGAACGGCCGCCCCAGGCGTTGTACGCCTCCCACGTCATGGCCCCGGCCACGACCAGAACGCGTCCACGGGTGTCCGCGCTACGGACCGTGAGCGGAACCAGCCGCGAGGCCCGTCCCGCGTCGAGCCGGAGCAGGTAGTCCCCCTCCGGCCATCCGGTCGTGTCCAGCACACCGCTCGGACGCCAGGGGGCGACCACCATGCGCGTGTGCGCGAGCCCACCGGCTCCGGGAATGGCGGCGGAGATGGTCCTCGCCGCCGGCTGGCGCCCGCCTCGCACCACTCCGGTCCACACCCGCCGGGCCCCCGTACCGCCGTAGAAGCCGACACGTAGCGCCTCGACGCGCACCGGCCCCGGTGGGACCGCGCGAACGTACAGGGTCACGGGTTGACCCGGCCGTACCGAGACCTGACCGGCGTAGGCGTCGAGGCCGGGTGCATGGCCGCGCCGCGCGGTCAGCTGCCAGTCGCGGGTGCCGGCTCTCGCGTTCTCCGTCCGAACCGCATGGGCCCACTCCGCGGGGCCCGTGGCCGCGGGTGGCCGTCCCGAGATCGAGGATGTACTCCGGGGGCTGGGGCGAGGTGCCGGCTGGTGGACCGCGGCCGGCGCAGCGCGCGAATGCAGCGCCAGCCCGACCAGCACGAGCGCGACGACGGCAGCGGCCACCACCACGGCGGCCCTGCCGCGGCCCCACGGGACGACCCTCACACCGAGCATTCAACGTCACCAGGGCCAGGGGCCGCGCCTCCTCGGCGTCCATCGAGCGCCCCTCCCAGCCGTCCCCGTCAGATCGAGCCGCCCGCTGGGGCTTGTGACGGGGTGGCGAGCGACGGGATGGCGACCGTGACGGACAGCCCGCCGTCCTCCCGGGGTCGAGCCGTGGCGGTGCCGGCATGGAGTGCGGCGATGGAGGCGACGATCGTCAGACCGAGCCCGGACCCATCATGGAAGGCGCGACCGTTGAGCCGCTCGAACGGCCGGAAGATCCGTTCCATGTCGCTCCGGTCGATCATCGGGCCGGTGTTGGCCACGGTGATCAGGCTGTCTCCGTCTGTGGTGCTGGTACTGATCCAGATCTCCCCTGGGGTGCCGCTGTAGCGGATCGCGTTGCCGACCAGGTTGGCCACGAGGTGCTCGGCGAGCACCGGATCGCCTCGGATGACGGCCGGCTCGAGCGCGGCGTGCACGTGCCGGTCGCCCACCTCGGCGGCGTCGAGGACGTCTTCGGCGACCGTGCCCAGGTCGACGGCCTCGTGGACCGTGAGCCCCCGCTCGTTGCGCGCGAGTAGGAGCAGCGCCCCGATGAGGTGCTGGGCGTGGGCGACCGCTCGGCGCACGTCGGCCGCCATGTCGCGGAGGTCGTCGGCACTGCTGTGCGGGTCGTCGAGCACGACGTCGATGGTGGTGCCCATGACGGTGAGTGGGGTGCGTAGCTCGTGTGACGCGTTTGCGATGAACCGCGCCTGCCCCTCGAAGGCTGCCTGCAGCCGGCCGAGCATCTCGTCGAAGGTCTCGGCAAGCTCCTGGAGTTCGTCGCGGGGACCGTCCAACGCGACCCGCGCCGAGAGATTGCGCTCGGATGCGGCGCGCGCCGCAGCGGTGATCCGCCGCAGCGGGCGCAGCGCGCGTCCGGCGGTGATCCAGCCGAGGAGCGCGGCGAGGGCGAGGACCACGGCCAGCGTGATCAGCGAGTACTGCAGCAGGTGCGACAGAGTGAGATCGCGCTGGTGCCGAGCTCCCTGGAGCTGGAAGTACGCGTTGCACTTCGCGAGGACGCGACCGTTCGGATCAGGCCTGGCTTGTTCTGAACGGCACAACGCCAGGAAGCTAGCGGGAGCGGGTTGGTCCTGGCTCTGCGGCTCCAACCGGGCCACCAGGGTGTAGCTGACTGCCACGACGACGGCTCCGCACAGGGCGAAGAGGCCGGTGTACGACAGGGTCAGCCTGGCGCGGACGGTCAGCCCCCGGCGAGGGCTCACATCCGGTACCCCTTGCCCACCACGGTCTCGATCAGGGGCGGGTCACCGAGCTTGCGCCGCAGCCGGGCCATCGTGACGGACACGATGTTGCTGATCGGGTCCGCGTTCGCATTCCACACCTGCTGGAGCAGTTCCTCCGCGCCGACCAGGGCGCCGTCGGCGGCAAGCAGAGTCTCCAGAATCCCGAACTCCTTGCCCGTCAGTGAGAGGGCTCGGCCGCTCCGGCTGGCGCGATGCCGGGCGCGGTCCACGGTGAGGTCACCGCGACACAGGACGGGTGGCGTAGAGGGCGCGCGCCGCGACAGCGCCCGCACACGGGCGACGAGCTCCGCGAACGCGAAGGGCTTGCCGAGGTAGTCGTCGGCGCCCAGCTCCAGCCCGTCGACCCGGTCCTCCACATCGGCGGCGGCCGTGAGCATGAGGATGCGAGGGCCGGAGCCGGCCAGCTCCCGGCAGACACGGTCGCCGTGCACGACCGGCAGGTCGCGGTCGAGCACGATCACGTCGTAAGCCGTCTCAGCGGCGGCGTCGAGGGCAGCTGCGCCGTCGTGGACGACGTCCGCGGCCATCCCGCCCTGACGCAGCCCCTGAGCGATCCGGCCGCCCAGCGTCGCGTGGTCCTCGACCACCAGCACCCGCATTCCTGGGAGTATGCGCCGGACGCATGACATCCGTGCAACATCGGTAGTAGCGGTGATGTCACCCCCACCGCGTTAGAACTGCACGCATGACCTGCGCGATCGATCAGTACGACGATGACGTCACCGAGCCATAGCCGGCAGGATGTGGCGCTGCGTGGCCGGCCGGACGCGGCCACGGCGGATGCGCGAGGGGGCGACCTCCTGGTCGTCGTGGAAGCGGCGTTCGCCGCGGTCGCGTTCGCTGCCTTGTGCGTCGCGGTCCTGTCCGTCGCACCCCAGGTCGCGGAGCCAGATGACGGCGCCTACCACTATTCCATCGTGGCGATCACGATGGGGGGATCTGCTGACGTTGTCCGACGGGCAGGTGAATGCACTCGAGGCACAGATGGGCGAGCCGGTCGGCCGGGTCCCGAACCAATGGGTCGAGCTGGCCGGCGGGCGGTATATCAGCGAGAAGAACCCCGGCTATCCGTTCCTCGCAGCGCCGTTCCAGGCGCTCGGCCTCATCCGTTGGGCACCCCTGTTCTACGGGGGGTTGGCCTGCCTCGGGCTGTTCGTCGGCGCGCGGCGCTGGCTCGGGCGCTTCGGTGGCCCGGCGGCGGTCGGCCTGTACTGCTCATCCGGAGTGGCGCTGGCGTTCGCCTGGCGGGACTACATGCCGACGTTCACCGACGCCTCGCTGATCGCGGCGGGCTCGGGGGCCCTGCTGTGGGCCGTGCTCGCCACGGACGCCGGTTCCCGGCGGCGTACGTGGGCGGGCCTCGCCGGATTCCTCGCGATCGAACTCGCCACCTTCGTCCGCTACACCGACGTCGTGATTCTGGGCTGCGCCGTCGTGGCCGTGCTCGTGGCCTGGCGAGTGCGAGCCACGCACCTGCCCCTTCGCACCCTGTGTGCGTGGCTCCTGTCGGTGGGCGTCTTCGCCGCGGGCGTGGCCCTTTTCGATGCGCTCGTCTACGGAGCTCCGTCGGCGACCGGGTACCAGCCCGGTGAGGTGGATTCGCGGTTCCTGCGGTCGCGTCGAATCTGCTGATCATGCCCGAGCACCTGATGCGGGCCATGCCGATGCTGATGCTGGGACTGCTGGCACTGGGATGGATCATCGTGCGATGGCTGGCGCTGCGCCGCGTCGGTGGCCGGACCGCGGCACTGGTTCGTCGCGATCTGTCCGTCGGCCTCGCCCTCGCCGCATCATGGTTCGCGATCTGGGGCCTGTACTCCGCCTACACCTGGACGACCGACCCGACCAGTGTCTCTGTGCAGGTCGTCAGGTTCTACGTTCCGGCGAGCGGCGCGATCGCCCTGCTCGGCGCCTGGCTGGTCACCAGGGTTTCTGGCCGTGCCTGGGCACCGGGTTTGATCTCCGTCTCCGTTGTCGCCGTTCTGTTCACCCTGGGCGTGTGGTTCTTCCACGCCATGTACGCGGAGTTCGGCGTCCCATTGAACGGTTAGTCGACCCGCATCCCGCCTCGGGGAGCGGCTGAGCGG
>CAVWLJ010000012.1:0-380607 GCA_963755755.1 uncultured Actinomycetota bacterium | reverse complement strand
GTTGTGCAGCAGGTGCACGTAATCCAGGACCAGCGTTACCGGCGAGGTCATCGACGCAAATGCCGACCCCAGCCGCGGGACGACCGAGCCAGGCACCGAACTCGCCGGGGACGCCAGTGCGTCGAACACCCGCTCACCGATCGGCTCCATCGCATCGAGGGCTTCGGCGACGTAGGTAAGCAGGACCTTCGGGTCATTGTCCGCTTCGTCTACCGACACCCATGCGACGGCCTGGGTGTTGTGCTCGGCCCACTGCGACAACAGCGTCGTCTTCCCGTAACCCGCTGGCGCGACCACCGAGACGATGGGCCGGGCATCGTGATTGACCAGCCGCTCGACGAGACCCGGACGGCTGACAGTCCCTGGCCTGACCAAGGGACGCAGGAGCTTCGCCGTGTAAAGATCGAACGCCGACCGGCTCGCACTCTGCGCTCGGTCGACTCGCTGACGCACGTCGCTGCCACCCATGCCCGACAACGGCCCCGGAGGCCTGCGTCCATGCTCATCCGGAACCTTGAACCAGGTCAAGCAGCCATTAGACCCCGCCGGGTGAACAATGCCAAACATGACGTTACCAGCATGCGGCGGATTGCACCGTCAAGCCAGTACGGGCCCGTGACGCCGGGCTACGGCGATCCCGGCGGCTGCCACAGCTATCCCGTCGTACTGCGACCCACCTGGGACGCTCACCCCGGACGGGTGATCCGCCACCCCGGAGATATCGGCGAAGGTGATAACGGTCACCGTGTCTGGGCGAGGGCGGGATCGGCGGTGCGCTTGCCAGGCATGGAGCGTTGCTGATCCTCCGGCGACGGGCATTGCTGAACCCCGTCCAAGCGGATCGGTGAACGATCATTCGCCGATCGGGGAGGCGGTGGCGGGCAAATGGGCTGGAATCGGTGCACGGTCATCGCCGTCGCCGCGGCGTGCGCGCTGGTGGCTTCGGCGTGCGGCAGGTCCGCCAGCACGGCGGGCGCGGCGCCGGGCAATGTCTCACCGGTCAAGGGCCTGGTAGCGATCACCCCGGCCGGCACCAAACCGGTGCCCTCGGTGGTCTGGGCCATCAACCGGGACGTGATATCGCTGGACCCTATTTACGACGCTGCCTTCCCGGAGTACACGGCCGACTCGTTGATGTGTGAGTCGCTGCTGCGCCAGGCACCGGATGGCTCGATTGAGCCCGGCCTGGCCACGGTTTCGAGCCCGTCGCCCACCACGATGGTGTTCACCCTGCGGCCGGGAGTGAAGTTCTGGGATGGCCATCCGGTCGCGCCGGCCGACGTGGTGTACAGCCTCGACCGCCAATTCAGCCCCAACCTCGGTGGGTACAACGCGGCGGACTTCAGCCGGGTGGCCTTGATCACCGCGACCGGCACGTCCCAGGTGACGATCAAGCTGAAGCAGCCCGACTACTGGCTGGAAGGCGAGCTCGCCTCGATACCGGGCATCGTCATCGAAAAGAGCTTCGCCGAGAAACAAGCCAAGAACTACGGCACCCCGGCCGGATCGATCATGTGCACCGGTGCGTACATGCTTAAGTCCTGGACTCCGGGCGTGGGCCTGGTCGCGGTCCGCAACCCGCACTACTGGAACCCTTCGGTCCACCCGCTGGCCGGCCAGATCACCCTCAAGCCCGTCCCGGACGCCGCGTCCGTGACCGCGGGCTTGCTGACCGGCGCGATCCAGGGGGACTACGCCGTCGGGCTCCCCACCCTGGACCAGCTGAAGGACAGCAGCAGCGTCAAGGTCTACCAGGGCCCTGGCTGGTCAAGCGACGTGTTCGCCATTACCAGCCTCAAGGGCGTGCTGGGCAACCTGAACGTGCGCCGGGCCCTGTCGCTGGCGCTCAACCGGCAGGCCATCATCAACTCCGCTTACCAGGGCGCGGCGCAACTGCCACGGTGGCTGGCCAACCCGGGCACATTCGGCTACGGCAAGGCCGTGTTCGACGCCGCCTACGGCTCCTCTCCGGTGCTGACGCAGAACATCGCCGAGGCCAGGAAGCTGGTCCAGCAGGCCGGGGACACCGGAAAGACGATCACTATCGGCACCAGCAGCCAGCTAGCGGTGATCGCGGAGGTGACCGCCGCCTACCAGGCCGCCGCCCAGGCGATCGGGCTCAAGGTGATACTCAAGTCGGTGTCGGCCCAGGACTACATCAACTTTTTTACCGATCCAAAGTTCCGGGCAGGCATCGACGGGCTCCCGGAGGTGGACTACGGCGACTACGCCGACCCGGCGGCACTGCTCGCTCACATTGTCCTGCCGGGCGGGATCGAGAACTTCGACCACTTCAACGATCCGAACATCACCGCCAGAGGTGGAACAGGCGCGCACTACCGCCAGCCCCGGCAAGCGGGCAGCGTTGATAGCTGAGGCCGAGAAGCTGACCGCCGAGCAACTGCCCTTTATCCCCGACGTCCAGCCCGACACCGTGCTGGTGCTCAAAAAGGACCTCACCGGCGCGGTCTCTTCGTCCGCCTACCTGTTCTCCCCGTGGGCCGACAGTCTGGGCGGGACCGGCTGACGGTTCTTCGCGCGCAGGGTGGTCCTGATGCTGGCCAGCTACTGGTGGCGAGCTTCGTGATCCTCGCGGCGCTGTCCCTCGCCCCGGGGAACCTGATCGGCTACCACGTGCAGCCAGGTCAGCGGCACAAGTTCGCCCCGTCAGGTTCCTGGGTTGTTCAGTCGTCGATCTCCTGCCAGACGGCCTGCTCGTCGTGCTCCTCCCAGCCCGCGCCTGGCAGCGCGACGGCCCAGCTCGTCCATGTCCCGGCCGGCCGGGCCGGGGCGGTCCTGACTCTGGCGCGGACGACCATGCCGGGCGTGAGCTGCACGGGGCAGCGCAGCGGGGCCGTCGTCATCCCCCAGTGCGTCGGTGCATCACCGGGTCCCACCGACAGCGAGATGCCGGGCGCGAGCTCGGCGCTGAACCATAGTGCGAGCGCGTTCGCCGTTCCGTGCTCGCGGACAGGCAGCAGCGTCTCGGCTTCGTGAGGCGCCTGCGCCTGCTCGAGCGGGATCAGCTCCGCGTCCGTCGCCCACAACCGGCCCGGCTCGGAGCGCCTGTCACCGGCCGCGAGGTGCCGGAAGGTGCCGGAATAGAAGATCTCGTTGACGGTCATCTCGGCCAGGTCATCGAGCTTGAGGCCGTACGGGTTGTCCCGCAGGAACTGCACCATCTCCCCGCTGTACCGGTCGTCGACCAGCGCGGTCCAGGCCGTCACCAGGCGGGGGATCATGACCCCGCCCGGCTTGAGCCAGCGGTCACGGGCGGCGATGACCGGACCGAGCATCCCTTCGTCGATCCCGAACCCTCCGAGCCACTCCGAGACGATCACATCGACCCGTCCCGGCAGCTCGATCTCCATGACATCGCCGTGGAACACCTGGACGATCTCCGCGACCCCGTTCGCGGCGGCCAGCCCCTGCGCCACGGCGGCGACCGTCGTCCGCTCCACCGCGTAGACGCACGCAGCCCCGGCCCGCGCCGCGAACAAACTCAAGATGCCGCTTCCCGCCCCGACGTCGAGCACGACGTCACCGGGGCGCACCACCGACTCGATCGCACGCCGGAATGCCTCGGTGCGAACGCGGTCGCGGATCATCGTCCGGTGTACCTCAAGCTCCGCATACATCGGGTCCGGCGGGTTCCTGATCGGCGTCCGCACGCATGCATTCTAATGACGGCCCGGCCGCCAAGCTGGCCTCGCTACGCAGCCGGGCCGTCGCCCGGTCCCGTGAGCTAGGGCTCCTAAGGGATGATTCCCCGGTCTCTTACCCTTTGCGGGGGATGCAACCCGCCCCGTTACGAGGTGGACTGGTGCCCGACGGCGAGCGGAAGTCGATGGGCCAGGGCCGCACGTAGCGGGATGCGTCTTCGGAAAGACTGGAAGGGGTTCTCCATGGGATTCAGGCGACGGACACGGCGGCGGGCGCTCATTGCCGGGGCGGTTGCCGGGGGGGCGATAGCTCACCACGAGGCCAAGCAGGCCGGGCAACAGCAGCCGGCATACGACGACCAGGCGGCTGCCGACGACTGCCAGGACCAGGCGGCTGCCGAGCGACCGAGCCAGGACCAGGCGCAATATGCGCCGCCTCCGGCGGACCCGGCCGACGAGATCGAACACCTCGCCCAGTTGCACGCCTCGGGCGCGCTCACAGACGACGAGTTCACGGCGGCCAAGGCGAAAATCCTCGGGACCTGAACGCATCCCGGATGGCCAGAAGATGCTGAACAGACCGAATCCCGGCAGGAACAGGGGGCTGACATGAGTGGATCACGCAAAGAGGTGCTGTCAGACGCGATCAAGGCTGAGGTCGGTGCCGCACCGGCTGACCTGAAGACCCTGTTCACCGATGACGTCATCGGCTGGTCACCGTACGTCACCGTGTCGGGGCTGGCCGGACTGGCTGACCTCGCCGCCCTTCGTGAAGAAGCCTTCTCCAACGTCGTGATCACGTTCCGTGGACTGGACGAAGTGGGCAACAAGGCGTTCGCCGAATGGCTCGTCGAAGCCGATCACACCGGGCCGCTCGTGCTCAGCGAGGATACCGCGCTGGAAGCAACGGGACGGCACGTCCAGTTGCCCGGCGTCACCGTGGCCGACTTCCGCGAGGGGAAGATCCGGTCCTTCCGGACGTACTTCGACGACCTCTCGCTGATCGAGCAGATCGTCGGTGCCTGACGAACTGGCCGCCGCGGAGTTCCGCGTCGAGGACCATCCGGATCCGGCCGACATCGAAGTCCTCGAAACGCAGATCCGCCGGGAGGCGTCCGCCGCCATGGGGCTCGGCGACGAAGCCGACCTGGCGATCTTCGTCCGCGACGCTGGCAGGGTCGTCGCCGGCATCAGCGGATGGACCTGGGGCGACTGCTGCGAACTGCAGAGCCTGTGGGTGGAGCCGAGTCTGCGGGGGCGCGGCCTCGCTACGCGGCTCATCGCCGCCGCCGAAGCCGAGGCGGCAGCGCGCGGGTGCTCGCAGACCGTCCACTTCACCTACGCCTTTCAGGCCCGGGCCCTGTATGAACGCAACGGCTATGAACTTGTGGGCCGAGTCGAGGACTTCCCCTCAGGAACGGACGTCCTGTGGTACCGCAAGCGCCTCAACCCACCCAAGTCGCCGCCCAGCCGGGAACGGTCCCGGTCCGAGAAGCCCGGCGAGAACACCGCCGCCTTGATGACCGACCCCGACCCGGAAGCGCGCGGGAGATCAATGCTCGTTGCGAAGATCTTGTCCATCGCCTCGCCCGTGCAATGACGGAGATAGTGGAAGTCGAACGTTGCGGCCTGAACTGAACACGACATCGCCGAAGTCGGACGTGGCCGGCTGGAAAAGGATGCCTGGACGGGCAATGGGTGACCGGACAGGCGCTGTTGGGCGCCACCGCAGTCGATGAGGTCTTGGGCGCTGCCGGTGCCGCCGGGCGCCGGGAACCTGATGTTCTCCCGGCCCCCGCTGAGCCCAGGGTGTCAGGCTTGGCTGGTGCTGGGCTGCCGGTCCGAGGTAGTGCTGGCCTGCAGGTCCGGCTCGCGGTACGGCAAGGCCTCCTGCGTCGACGTCGGTGGTGGCCAGCCGGGTGTACACCGTGATCGCCGAGGGCACCTCGACCCCGGACGCCGCCGGTGCCGCGCAGGTTCGTGCCTACGAGGAAGCGGGTGCGACGGTCTGGGTCGAGTCCGACTGGACGCCGGGCGAGGACGCGCTCGAACGTCACCATGCCCGGATCACGGCCGGCCCTCCGGTCACCTGAGCCGAACCACCGGCGGAGCGGCCGGCGCAGGCACCGCGCGGTCAGGACGTGCTCGAGCGGCGTGGGCTCCTCGATGGGCGGATCGAGGGCGAGCGAACCGTCAGCCGGCGTCCAGTTGGACCTGGCCGAGACGGCCGGAGAGGTCGCGCATGGTGCACCACACCTCGTCCTCGAGCCGCGGCACGAACCCCGGCGGGTGCACCAGGATCGGTGCGTCGGCGCCGAGCAAGGTGCGCAGCCGGCGCGCCTCGGCGGGGCTGCTCGTCGGGAACGCGAACACCGTGGAGAGCAGGGCGCCGGTGCCGCCGACGTCGGCGACGGCCTCGGTGCTCTCCGCCGACAGGCCCAGCGCGACGTCGTTCTGCCGCGCCGTCCGCATGAAGCGGCCCAGCGCGGCCGCGAGCTGGCCCGGCACCGCGACGCCGGTGGGCAGGTCCACCAGGAGCAGCCGCGGGTGGGCGGCCTGGGACGTGAGCTCGCTCAGCGCGCGCAGCGCGTTCACCGCGCCGAACACCCCGCCGAGCGGCCCGTCACCGCCCAGCGACAGGACGGTGACGTACCCCGGCGTGACGAGACTGCGGGACGACGCGCCGGCCGTGGGGAACAGGCCTCCCCCGGCTGCGGACAGGCCGCCGAGCAGGTCCCACAGGCCGCGCGCGCCACCCTCGGAGCCGCCGAGCAGGGCGTCGAGGCTCGGCAGCGTCGGCATCGACGGTTGTGGGGCGGACGGCACCCGCACGGTCTTACCCAAGCCCTTGGCGCGCGGCGCCAACTGGCCGGACACGTCGAGCAGAACGACGGCGACCCCCCGCGAGGCCGCGTCCAGGCCGATGTTCAGCGCCAACCGCGCGCGCTGGTCCGCCGGCCCGAGGACGGCGAACAGCGGGCTCTTGTCCGCCGCGACCGCGGCGTGCGGATCGAAGGCGACGCGCCGGCCGGCATGGTCCAGGCCGATGTAGCTGGTGGAATCGTCGCCCAGCGACGGCGACTCGTCGAGAACCAGCTCCTCCCCCTCCGGCTCAGGGCCGTCGTCGGGCTCGCTGGTGGTCGTGTCGTCCGGGACGTCGTCCGCTGTGGAGATCGGGGCCGGGTCTGGCGCAGACGGGACGTCGACGGCGGCGCGGGCCACGGCGCGGGCCGCCTCGACGAAGCCTGCCTCCCAGGCGGTGGTGAGCTCGTCACTGAGCGAGTACCAGGACTCGGGCAGGTGGTCGGTAGGGATCTCGTCCAGGCGCTGGTCGCGCAGCAGCGTCAGCAGGGTGACGGGCGACGCTTCGCGGGCCCACTGCTCCCCCGCCTGCGCACCTTGGCGGTAGGCGCCGGCGGCCGCGTCGCTCAGCAGCGGCCGCGCGGACTCCGCCGCCTCCACCGCCGTGAGCAGCGCCTGCTGGCACACCTCCGAGACCGGGATGCGCGCCGCCTTGACCCGGCGTTCCAGGTCGTCCGGCAGGTACACGTTCGCTCGTCCCATGCCCGAACCTCCTATACACACAGAGTGTGCATAGCCTACGCACACACCCCCGCTCGGCCGCTGCTCACCTGAGGCGTCCCGCGTGCCTGACCCGTTGCAACCTGGCCGGCGCCGGCCACGCCGAGGCAAGCGGTGTAACGGGACGCCACGGATCGGGACCCTTTCACCGAAGGACCGTGACGCGGATCCAGCGGCCACCGGACCACGAGGAGAGATGTGGGCGACCACGAGGACGACCTCACCATCGCGACCTTCGACGGCGCCAGGAGCCGGCTGCGGCCGCTCTTCGAGCTGGCCGAGGACTCGCCCGCGGAGCTGGACTCCTACATCGACACCGGGCGCGTCCTGGTGGGCACGCGCCCAGGGCCAGATCCTCGGGCACCTCCACCTGGTGCTCACGGAGGACGCGCACCAGGTGGAGATCAAGAACATGGCGGTGGACGAGGCGCACCAGGGGCGCGGCGTCGGCAGGCGCCTCGTCCGGGCGGCGGCCGACCTGGTGGCCGGCGAGGGTGTCACCACCATCCTCGTCGCCACCGCGGCCGCCGACGTCGGCAACCTCCGCTTCTACCAGCGCCAGGGGTTCCGGTTCCGCTCGATCGAGCGCGACGCCTTCACTGCGGCGACGGGCTACCCGGAGGGCCTTCTGATCGACGGTATCGAACTGCGTGACCGCGTCTGGCTGGACCGCCCCTGCCGCATCTAACGGCGTGCGTCCGACCTCACGAGCGGTCGCCTCGGACCGCTGACCTGACTGATCGCGCGGTTGAACAGCAGCAACGGGGACGCCGGCCGGCCACCTCGATGTCGTCCGCGAGCTGCTCGACGGGACGACCGGACTCGGACCCCGGTGAGAGCGCTCACGTTCCATCACCATGCGCCCGGTCGCCGCGTTACCTGCTGGGCTTTGCCCGGGCCGCGCTCCTACTGTGAACCGATGGATGTGCCGCAGGACCGCTGGGCGAGACATTCCCCGTACTCCGACCCAGGTCGTCATCGCCCGCTCCTCCAGGCGCTGGGCGGCGACCCGTCGGCGGTGTGCGCCGCTGCCCGCAACGTGATCGGTCACTACCGCGAGGAGCTGGCGCCGCTGCCTGCGGACCGTCGCGACGAGGTCAACAGCCGCTGGCTGGAACGCATCCTCGACGTCGACCAGTCACGCCACCCTTATCCCCTGACCGCACCACGCCCGCTTCAGGACCGTGTCGCTGGATGCTGCCGCGACCACACCCTGTTCGCCGTGGGCGCCCTGCGCGAGCACAGCGTCCCCGCCCGGAGCCGGATCGGCTTCGCCGGCTACTTCGCCCCCGGCTTCCACCACGACCACGTGGTCGCCGAGTACTGGGCGGGTGAGCGCTGGGTCCGGACCGACCCCGAACTGCCGGACGGCGACAGCCGCGGGTTCGACGCCCGCGACATGCCGACCGGCCCTGGCGCGCCCTTCGAGACGGCCGCGGAGGTCTGGCGCGGCATCCGCGCCGGGCATCTGGATCCGGACACGTACGGCGTGCTGCCCGGGTCCCAGTGGCGCGGCACGGAGTTCGTCGCCCGGTACCTCGTCTACGAGGTCGCCCACCGGTTCGGCGACGAGCTGCTGCTGTGGGACGACTGGGACGGCGCCCACGACGCCGATCCCAGCTGGATCGACGACGTCGCCGAGCTCCTCGTCGCTGCCGACGCGGGCGAGCCGGGCGCCGAGGACCGGCTCAGCGGCGTGCACGCCGGCGACGCGCGGCTGCATCCCCCAGATGCCGTCGTCCAGCACTCGCCCTTCGACGAACCGCCCCGGACGGTGACCCTCAGCCGGCCGAGCGCCTCCGGGGGGCGGAGCGCACCCGGCGCAGCTCCTCCCGCAGCTCGTCGTCGTCCATGACGAGATAGACGAGCCCGCAGTCCTGCGGGCCGGTCACGCTCGCCTGCCACAGCGTGCACGGCTCACCGGGTCGGAGGGGAGGAGCCGATGAGCGTCGACGAGTTGCCGCGGATCGACGAGCACGCCTGCGTGATCCGCGCCGGCGTCGACGACGTGTACCCCTTCGCCGTCCGGACCTGCTGGGGACCCCCTCCCGGCGTCACGCCAGTGGCCCGCTACAACGAGGTTCGTGAAGCGATCGAGCTCATCCAGGCGCGCAGGCTGGGTGTACGACCGGGAGCAGGCCGCTGCCATCAAGAGCGCTCTGCTCATCCGCGTCCCCCGCCTCGATCGGGGACCAGCAGCGCGGGCAGACCGACTGACACCACGAGGTGGTGACAACCGCGCGCGGCACCTCGAGGCCTTCGCGAAGCTGCACGCGCGGTGTGACGTTCTGGCAGCCGACTCGCGTGCCCTGCGCCCTGTCGCGGTGCTGCCACGCTGTCGGCATGGGCGAGGGTCCAGGCGTCGCAACGGGGCGGTTCGTGCTGCACGACCACCGTCGGCCCCGTCGCCACGCCGACCTGCGGCTGGAGGAGAACGGCGTGCTGCGGTCGTGGGCCGTGCCCAAGGGGTTGCCCGAGGATCCGCGGCAGAACCGCCTGGCGGTCCACGTGCCGGATCACGACATCGACCACCTCGGCTACGAGGACGCCGACAAGTCGATCGCCGACACCGGCACCTGGCAGCTCGAGGACCGCGACGACCGGCGCTTCGTCTTCGTGCTGCGGGGTCGCCTCGGGTGCCCGCCGGTACGCCCTGATCCGGACCGGAGAGAACGACGACTGGCTCCTGCATCTGACGGTCGACCAGCCGTAGCCCCGTCGGGCCGGGTTCCGCCCGGGAATGGCGATCGTCGTGGCCTGGTTCCGCACCGCATGACCAGCGGGCCTCACCAGGAGCGGCGCGAGGACGCCGACGTGCGCGAGGCCCTCGCCACCGAGCAGGCGGAGCTTCTCGCCCGCGTGAGCGCGCTGAGCCGCTCGATGGAGGACATCGTCAGCGCGTCCGTCTCAGCCAACGCGGACGACGAGCACGACCCGGAAGGCTCGACGATCGCCTTCGAGCGGGCACAGGTGGCTGCCCTGCTGGCGCAGGCGAGAGCGCATCTGACGGAGTCGACCGAGGCGCTACGGCGGCTGGACGCGGGCGGGTACGGGAGCTGCGAGCGATGCGGCGGCGTGATCGCGCGGCAACGCCTCCTGGCCCGTCCGACCGCCCGGACGTGCATCGACTGCGCTGCCGCCGACAAGGGCTGACGTCACCGACTGCGCCCCGGCCGCCCCGTCGCAAGAAGGGCACCTGGCCGATACCGGCTACCTGGTGACGTCGGTGATCGCCTGGTCGAGGATGCTCAGGCCGAGGTCGATCTCGGCGTCCGACACCGTGAGCGGCGGCGCGATGCGGAAGACCCCGCCCATGGCCGGCAGCTGCACGATGTTCATGGACAGCCCCAGCTCGAAGCAGCGCCGGCTGATCGCGGTGCCGGTCTCGGGCGCGGGCTTGCGCGAGGCGCGGTCGGCCACGATCTCGACGCCGAGGAGGAGCCCCCGGCCGCGGACGTCGCCGATGCACTCGTGGCGCTGCTGCAGTTCGTCGAGGCCGGCGCGGAGCCGGCCGCCGGCGACGATCGCCCGGTCGGCGAGCCGCTCACGCGCGACGACGCCCAGGACGGCGAGGCCGACGGCGGCGGGCAGCGGGTCGGAGACGTGCGTCGTGTAGAAGAGGAAGCCCTGCTCGTGGGCCCGCTCCTCCACCTCGGGCGTGGTGAGGACCGCCGCCAGCGGGAGGCCGGCGCCCAGCGTCTTGGACAGGGTCAGCACGTCGGGCGTCACGGAGTCGCGCTCGTGGGCGAACATCCGGCCGGTGCGGCCGACGGCGGTCTGCGCCTCGTCGAGCACGAGGAGCATCCCCCGCTCGTGGCAGCGTTCCCGCAGGGCGGGCAGGTACCCCTCGGGCAGGTCGAGGACGCCGCCGGAGGAGAGGATGGGCTCGGCGATGAACGCCGCCAGGCGGCCGACCGACTGCCGGTCGACGAGGTCGAAGCCGTCGTCCAGCTCGCGCCGCCAATCCAGCCCGCCGTCCGCGGTGGTGAACCGGGGCCGGTAGGCGTTCGGCGCGGGGATCGCCATCGAGCCGACGGCGGCAGGGCCGTAGCCACGGCGGCCTGCCGAGTAGGTGGCCGACGCCGCGGCGCCCGTCATGCCGTGCCAGGACTGGCTGAACCCCACGACCTCCCAGCCGCCGGTCACCAGCCGCGCCATCCGCAGGGCGGCCTCGTTCGACTCGGCGCCGGTGGTGAGCAGCAGCACGCGCTCCAGGCCGGGCGCGAGCGACCCCAGTGCCTCGGCAAGGTCGATCACCGGCCGCGACAGCATCCCGGAGAACAGGTGGTCCAACCGGCCCACCATGTCGCGGACGACCTCGACGATCGCCGGGTGGGCGTGCCCGAGGACGGCGCTCATCTGCCCGCTGGTGAAGTCCAGCACCGCGCGGCCCGAGGCGTCGTACACGAACGACCCGGCCGCACGCTCCGCCACGAACGGCAGGAAGTCCCCGGCGCCGCTGTAGCGGACCAGGTGACGAGCCGCGCGATCGAGATCGGCACGGTCCGCGGCCGACAACTCCGTCATGGATCGACGGTACGGCACCGGTTGATCAGGGCTCGGCCGTGCACGTGCTCGCGCGGGGCGAGCTGGTCAGGACTGGTCGGTCGCCAGGTGCGAGTCGGCGCCGGGATACCAGAGCGACTCGTGGCCGTCCTGCCAGCGAACCCGGTACGGGGGTTCACCATCGGCGTGCGGCACCTCGAGCACCTCGCCGACGCGTCGAGGCGCGTCCACGTGCGCGCCCTCCGTCACGACACGGTCGCCGACCTTCGCCTTCATGCCGCCCTCCCTCCAGGGCCACGTCCGGCGGCGCCGTCTGTGCCGCCCACCGGACCCGGAGTTCCATCGCAGCACCGGCCCCAGCATGAGCGCCACCCCTCGCTCGGATCCGACCTCACGTGCTGCCGACGGGCCGGCAGAGCTCACGGACGTAGGGGTTTCCGGAGGGCACTGTCGGGGAGGTGGGGGTGTCCGGCCGGTGGGAAGCGGTCGAGGCTGGAGCGAGGGCGGCGAGGACCACCCGCTGCCGGGAGCACAGCCGAGGAGGCACGCTCGATGGGCATCTTCACGACCAAGGACGGCACCGACATCTTCTACAAGGACTGGGGCAGCGGGCAGCCGGTGGTCTTCAGCCACGGGTGGCCGTTGACCTCGGACGCCTGGGATCCCCAGCTCAAGCTCGTGGCGGACGCCGGCTACCGCGCCATCGCACACGACCGCCGCGGCGGTGGCCGCTCGTCGCAGCCGTGGGAGGGCAACGACCTGACGACGTACGCCGACGACCTCGCAGAGCTGATCGAGCACCTCGACCTGCACGACGTCGTCCTGGTCGGGCACTCCACCGGCGGCGGCGAGGTCACCCGCTACATGGGGCGGCACGGCACGAGCCGTGTCGCGAAAGCAGTGCTGCTCAGCGCGATCCCGCCGCTCATGCTGAAGACCGAGGCGAACCCCGAGGGGTTGCCGCTGTCGGCGTTCGACGAGATCAGGGCCGGGGTGGCGGCGGACCGCTCCCAGTTCTACAAGGACCTCTCCGCGCCGTTCTACGGCGCGAACCGGCCGGGCTCCACCGTCTCCCAGGGCAAGCGCGACGAGTTCTGGCTCCAGAGCATGACCGTCGGCATCAAGAGCGCCTACGACTGCATCAAGGCGTTCTCCGAGACCGACACCACCGCCGACCTCGAAGCCATCGACGTCCCGACCCTCATCGCCCACGGCGACGACGATCAGATCGTCCCCATCGTCGCCTCGGCGCTGAAATCCGCGAAGCTCGTCAAGAACGCCACGCTGAAGATCTACCCCGGCGCACCGCACGGACTCACCGGCGCACACGAGCAGGAGTTCGACCGGGACCTGCTGGCGTTCCTCGCCGGCTGACCGCTCGGATCGGCGACGTCCGGGTCAGGCGGCCCCGACCCGGAACGTCGTCGAGAAGTGCCGGCGAACAGCCGGGGCGTGGTGGGTGGCCTCGCCGCCGCCGGCGGGTCACTCGTCCACGAGGCGTGGCCGGGCACCCTGACGCGTACCGCGTCCGTGGTCGCTGAGCCGCCGGCGTTGGGCGTCCGGCGTCGCCGCAGGGGGTCTGAGCTGCCGGCTGGGCCCGGAGTTCCATCGCAGCACCGGGCCCGGCATGAGCGCCACCCCTCGCCCGGATCCGACGCAACCTGCCGCTGACGGGCTGGAAATCGTCGCTCCAGCAGGAGGCGAGGCGCCGGCGCTCCGCGGACGGGTTCGCCCCGGCGCAGGGGCGCGGCTGTCCGGCCAGACCTCGACGACGCCGTTCACGCGTTTCGGCCCCGATCCACGCTCGGCCCTTGACAGTGCTCACGCCCGGGGTCGACAGTCGCAGTGCGAACGCGCGCAAACAGGGTCTTTTCGGACACACGTCTGCGCGGGGGTGCAGCCCGCCCGACCGGCCGGGCCGGGCCGGGCTTCTCGTCGTAGGCGCCTTCCCCTTCAGGAGCTTCGTCATGACTCGAGCGAAAGTCCTGTCCCTGGTCGCATCCGCCGTCGGGCTGGCGTTGGCCGCGCCGACCGTCCCCGCCTGGGGCAGTACGACCCCGAGCGCCGCCCCTGCGTCCGCCGCCACGCGCACGGCGTCGTCCCTCGTGGTGGTGACGGACAAGGGCGCGGTGCGCGGCAAGCGCACGGACGGCGTGGACAGCTTCCTCGGCATCCCTTACGCGGCGCCTCCGGTGGGTGCGCTTCGCTGGCACGCTCCTGAACCGGCGAGGCGGTGGAGCGGTATCAGGCCTGCGACGCAGTACGGAGCGAGGTGCACCGCGCTGGCGAGCACGAACGGTCCGCGGACGAACGCGGAGAACTGCCTGTTCGTCAACGTGCAACGGCCGACAGGCAGCGCCCCGGGCTGGCGGCTCCCGGTCTATGTGTTCATCCATGGCGGGGGCCTCGTCAACGGCAGTTCCAACCAGGCCGGCGGTGAGAAGATCGTCCGCGAGACGAACGCGATCGTCGTCACCATGAACTATCGGCTCGGGGTGTTCGGCTTCCTCGGGCTGCCCGGATTGCAGTCTTCGCGGGGCAACGGCAACTTCGGCTTCCTCGACCAGCAGGCGGCCCTGCGCTGGGTGCGGCGGAACATCGCGGCGTTCGGCGGAGATCCGCGGCAGGTCACGGTCGGTGGGGAGTCGGCGGGCGGCTGGAGCGTCTGCGCCCACCTCACGGCCCCCGGCTCCCGGGGATTGTTCGCCAGGGCCATGATGCAGAGCGGCTCGTGCTACAGCAGGCCCCTGGCCCAGACCGAGTCGGCGAGTAGCGCCTTCGCGACGGCCGCGGGATGCACCAATGCCGCGACGGTCTTGCCGTGCCTGCGGGGCAAGACGGCTGCGCAACTGCTCGACGCGAGCACGGGGTTTTCCCCGACGCTGACCAGCGGCACCTCCGTCCTGCCGCTGCCGACGCTGACCGCCGTCCAGCAGGGCCGCTTCGCTCGGGTACCGATCGTCAACGGCTCCAACCGTGACGAGGGGCGCACCTTTGCGCAGGGCGACATCGGGTGGACGCAGGCGCAGTACGTCGCCTGGGTGCGGAGCACTTTCGGCGCCAACGCGGACGCCGTCCTCGCCCGCTACCGCTGGCCGTCGAACGCCGACAGGTTCACCCCCGCCTACCTGGTCGGCGCCATCATGACGGACTCCGGACTGATCACGGGCATCGGCGGATGCGGCACGCTTCGCCTCACCGACACCTTCACCCGGTACACCCGGACGTACGCCTACGAGTTCGACGCGCGCCACGGGCCTGGGCTGACCCCGATCCCCGGTTATGTCTGGGGCGCCGGTCACGCCGCGGAACTCGCCTACCTATTCCCGAGCTTCAACAACGGGACGCCGATCGCGCCCACCTTCAACGCCGGCGAACGCCAGCTGGCGCGCAACATGGTTCAGTACTGGGGCGGTTTCGTCTTCACCGGCAGCCCGAACTTCCACGGGCAGGCGTACTGGCCGCGCTACGACCTCACGCACCGGATCATGTCCCTGCGGCCGGCCGGCCAGAACCGGACGATCAGCCGAGCCGCTTACCGCAGCGAACACCAGTGCGGCTTCTGGGACTCGCTGCCCGCGTGACGTCCCCGGACGGGTCGCTGCCGTCCGGAGGACATGCCCGCACGACCAGAGGGACGTCGAGGCCGGCGGCTTCGGCCTGGACGTGTCAGAGAACTGGCTCCCGTGGATCCGGGGCGAGCGACGCATCGACCTGCGGCTCGGTAATCAGTTGATCTTGATTCCTCACCTCATGGAGAGGGCAGGTAACCATGCCCGCTTCCATCAGCTCGACTCAGGGACTCCACAGCTCGAGGGTCGGTCCTCCCCCGGAGACTCGCGCGTGCCCCAACCCAGCCGGGAGGTCACGGTGAGCACGGTCTGCGGCCGACAGCTCCGTCATGGATCGACGGTACGGCACCGGTTGATCAGGACTGGTCGGTCGCGACGTGCGAGTCGGCGCCGGGATACCAGAGCGACTCGTGGCCGTCCTGCCAGCGAACCCGGTACGGGGGTTCACCATCGGCGTGCGGCACCTCGAGCACCTCGCCGACGCGTCGAGGCGCGTCCACGTGCGGGCCCTCCGTCACGACGTGGTCGCCGACCTTGCCTTCATGCCGCCCTCCCTCCGGGACCACGTCCGGCGTCGCCGTCGGGGGCTGGCTGCTGCCCGCCGGACCCGTGCTTCCATCGCAGCACCGGCCCCAGCATGAGCGCCACCCCTCGCCCCGATCCGACGCGAGGTGCTGCTGACTCGTGGTCGCCGGACCGGCCGTCTGACCGTCGGTGATGGCGCCCCGGTAGGCGGCTTCCGCCTCGTCGGTGCGGCCGGCCCGATCGACGAGGTGGGCCTGGACGGCGTCGATGCGCGCCAATCGTGCCCGATGGGACGTCAGGCCGTCCCGACGTGGAACGTCGTCGAGAAGACCACGCCAACGTCCGCGTCGATGAACTGGATGATGTACCGCCCTGGCGGCGCGCCTGCGCACGACCAGCGCCACCGCACCGACCCGTCCGAGGCCACCGGGAACATGCCGGTCAGTCTCGGGTAGTCGGTGACGCCGTCGTTTAGGGTGGCCGAGACCGCAACCTTGCCGCCGGGCGTGAAGCCGTGCGACCGGGAGCGGAGCACTCCCCCGGCGCTGGTGCACCGCCCAACCACGTCCAGGTATACATCCGGCGGAGGGGCCGATCGGTGAGAGCGGACAGTTCTCGTCGCCGACGCCGCAGGCGTCCGGGGCGGCACTGCCGACGAGGTGGCGGTCGTCGTGGCCGACGCTCTCGTGGTCGGCGACCCACCTGTGCAGGCTGCGACGAGCGTGAGGCCGAGCACGAGTACCGACGGGAGCGCCAAAGTCTGACGGATCCTTTGCCGGGTCGGCATGCTCCTCCTCACCGCGTATGTGGAGTCCGGCAGGCCACAGTAGGGCCTCGAGCCCGCCTGATCCGGCAGCCCTCGGAAGTCGGGCGCGTAGCTCGGCCAGCTGACGTCGGGTGCACGGCCCGACCGTCGCGGCAGCCATCCGGCTCAACCAGGTCTTGTTCCGGCCGAGCAGGTCGAAGACGCTGGACCCCGGCTTCTTGGAAGACTAGAATCTTGGTCTATGGACACCCTGCCCTTGTCTGAGGTGAAGGCTCGACTGTCCGAGATCGCAGAAGAGGTCGAGCGCACCCATCAGCGCGTGAACATCACGCGCAACGGTCGCAGCTACGTCGTCCTCATGTCTGCAGAAGATCTCGAGTCGTTGGAGGCGACTCTCGAACTTCTCTCAGATCCCGGCGCACTCGGCCGCCTCGCTCAGGCCCAGTCGGATCTGGCGGCCGGTCGCCAGGTCACTGAGGAGGACATGGCTGCCGAGATGGAGCAGCGGCGCCGGCGGGAACGGCCGAGTGCCTGAGGGCCAGGCGGAGGAGGAGAATCGCTATCGGCTCGTTCTGGCACCCGGTGCGCGGAGAGCGCTGGCGGAGCAGCTACCCGCCTCGGCAGCGTTCGCCGCGTGGGAGTTCATCACGGGGCCGTTGCTCGAACGACCGCGGGTCGTGGGTGCTCCTCTCAGGGCGCCGTTCGAGGGCTTGTGGCGAGCGCGCCGCGGCGAGTACCGGGTGCGCTACCGCATCGACGACGGCAACCGCACGGTCTACGTCCTTGACGTCGACCATCGGCGTGATGCGTACCGGCAATGAGAGGGACGTTGCCGGCCAGATGCCAAGCACTGCCCTCGGCTGCGCTGCGCTGGTCGGGCCGCGCTGGGTGACGCCAACCTGCTACCGGGTCAAACCCCGCTGCCCCCACGAGCGGTCGACACATCGTCTCGACCTGAACCAGGGGCTGCGCCAGGCCGGAGTCGAGACAGCCGATCCCGCAGGTGGCGTTGCTCGGCCACGTTGACCGTCGCGGCGATGGCTCGGCGGTAGGCAGTTTGGGCCTCGTCGGTGCGGCCGGCGCGCTCGAGCAGATGGGCGCGGACGGCGTCGAGGCGCGCGAGGTGCGGGTGGTTCGCGGCCAGCTCGTCCAGCTGTGCCAGGCCGTGGTCGTAGCCCTCGACCATCGCCTCGGCCACGATCCGGTTCAGCGTGACCGTGGGGTTGCGGCCCTCGGTCACGTTCTCGAGCAGCACGTAGAGCACCCGGATCTCGGCCCAGTCGGTCGACTCCGTGTCCCGTGCCTGGGCGTGCAGGGCGGCGATACAGGCCTGCAGGAGGTACGGGCCCGGCGTGGCTCCGGGAGTGACCAGATCGAGCAGCTCCAGCCCCTCCTCGATCAGCACCGTGTTCCACAGGCTCCGGTCCTGCTCGTCGAGCGGGACGAGCCGGCCGAGCGCGCCGGCGCGGGCCGGCTGCCGGGCCTCGGTGAGCAGCATGAGCGCGAGCAGCCCGGCGACCTCGGTGGAGTCGGGGACCGCCCGGCGGAGCAGCCGCGCGAGGTGGATCGCCTCGTCGGCGAGGTCGGCGTCACGGGCAGGAGCACCGCTCGTCGTGTGGTGCGCCTCGGTGAACATCACGTAGAGGACGTCGAGCACCGGCGCCAGGCGCTCGTCCGGGTGCTCGGGCCGGGGGAAGGCGGCGTGGGCCTCCGCCAGGCGGCGCTTGGCGCGGGTGATCCGCTGGGAGATCGTCGCCTCGGGCAGCTGGTAGGCGTTCGCGATTTGCGCGGTGGTGAGCCCCGCGACCGCCCGCAGCGTCAGGGCCACCTGTCCGGACCGGGGCAGGTCGGGGTGGCAGCAGAGCTGGAGAAGCAGCAGCGCGTCGTCGCTCTGCCGGGCGTCGTGGACGAGCGGCTCCTCGAGCAGAGCCACCCGCTCCTCGCGATCGCGCCGGCGCTGCTCACTGCGGACGCGGTCGACGTACCGCCGCCGGGCCGTCGTCACCAGCCACGCCCGTGGATCGTCCGGAGGCCGCGCAGCCCACTGACGGTGCGCGTCCACGAGCGCCTCCTGGACGGCGTCCTCGCACAGGTCGAACCGGTCGGCGCCGTAGGAGCGCACCAGGGTGGCGAGAGTCTGTGGCGCCAGTTCGCGCCACAGGCCCTCGTCGTCCCTGATCGACACCGTCACCCGTCGCCCAGGTCGGCGAAGACCACGGGCCGGACCTCGAGGGCGAGACCGGGGATCCGCGCGTCCGGGATCTGGGTGGCCAGCTCGATCGCACGCGCCTCGTCCTCGACGTCGAGCAGGTAGAACCCGCCGAGGAACTCCTTCGCCTCGACGAAGGGGCCGTCGGTCACCTCCGGCCGATCAGCGTTGCCGCGCACGACCTTCGACCGGCTCGGGTCGCCGAGCGCCTGGGTGGCGATGAACTCGCCGTTCTCCTTGGTCGCGGCCATGAAGGCGGCGTGCCCCTCGCCGATCATCTTCTGCTGCTCCTCCGTCAGCTGCTCCAGAACGGCGGGGTCGACCTGCATCAGGATCACGTACTTCACGGTGTCCTCCTCGTCGGCGAGCACCCCGAGCGGGTGCCTCGCCCTGTAGTCGTCACCGATCCCGTGGATACGACAGCGCATGCGTCGGCATCCTCGGGTTTGTCGAGCCTAGGCCTCGGCCAAGCAGGCGCGCCGGAAAGCACGGGACGGTCTGCCCGGGGCACTGCGCCCCTCGACTGGCGCCGCGGTTGATCAGACGCCAGTATCCGGCTGCTTCCTGATCATCAGCCGTGCCGGCGGCCCGCCGGACACACGACAGTCACGACCCTGGAGTCCTCATGCTCGCGCTCGTCGGTGCCGCGTTCTTCGCTCTGGCCCTGATCCTCGACCTGCTGAACGTCGGCCTCGGCAGCACGGTCAGCCTGCAGACCCTGCTGTTCGCCGGCCTGCTCTGCGTCGCCCTGCACCTCGCGGGTATCGGCGGTGCCTCTCCCGTCAACGGCGGGTGGCGCGGGCGAGGGCGCAACCGCCGCTGACCCTGGGTCCGGATGTCCTCGTCGCGCAGGCGGCGGCATCCGTTCCCTGAGCGGGGAACGTCGCGGAACCACTCGTGGCGAGCGCCGCGACGGCCAGCCGCGCGGGTCCAAGCCGGCGGCTCGGCCTACGGCCGATGTCACAGCCGGCGCGGCCGCCTCGTCTCCGGTTGCGGAGGTTCTACCAACCGGAGGAGTGATCATCGTGCGAGTGTTCGTCGCAGGCGGGACCGGGGTCGTGGGCCGGAGGCTCGTGCCGCAGCTGGTGGCGCGGGGCCACGAAGTCACGGCGACGACGACAAGCGCGGGCAAGCTCGACCTGCTCGCGCAGCTGGGCGCGGAAGGCGTCGTCATGGACGGGCTGGACGCCGCGTCGGTGGGTGAGGCGGTGGGCCGCG
The DNA here is from genome assembly GCA_963755755.1 of uncultured Actinomycetota bacterium. Classification (GTDB taxonomy): domain Bacteria; phylum Actinomycetota; class Actinomycetes; order Actinomycetales; family Kineosporiaceae; genus DATKNA01. The sequence goes on along the minus strand of CAVWLJ010000012.1, from coordinate 360,567 downwards.
CGCGTCCGGACACCATCGTCCACGAGATGACGGCGATCAGCCCCGGGCACTCCGGCAAGCCGGACTTCAAGCACATGGACCGGTGGTTCGCCGGCACCAACCGGCTCCGCACGGAGGGGACCGACCACCTGCTCGCGGCCGCCGCCGCCACCGGCGTCCCGCACGTGGTCGCCCAGAGCTTCGCCAGCTTCAACGGCGTCCGCACCGGCGGTTGGGTCAAGACCGAGGAGGACCCGCTGGACCTGCTGACCGGCACGCCGGCCCAGCCCCAGATGGAGGCCATCCGTCACCTCGAGACGGCCGTCCTGGACGCCGGTGGCGCGGTCCTGCGCTACGGCGGGCTCTACGGCCCCGGCGCCACCGACGACCAGGTCGAGCTCGTGCGCAAGCGGCAGTTTCCGCTCGTCGGCCGGGGAACCGGGTACTGCTCCTGGGTGCACGTCGACGATGCGGCGGCGGCCACCGTCCTGGCCGTCGAGCAGAAGGCCACGGGCGTGTACAACATCGTGGACGACGAGCCTGCCCCGGCAAGCGAGTGGTTGCCACACCTCGCGGCGAGTGCCGGTGCGAGACGGCCGTTCCGGATCCCCACATGGCTCGCCCGGGTGGTGGCCGGCGACGTGGCGGTGACGATGATGACGCAGGGGCGCGGCTTCTCCAATGCGAAGGCCAAGCGAGAGCTCGGCTGGCAGCTGCGCTACCCGTCATGGCGGCAGGGTTTCGAGAGAGGGCTCGGGTGACTCGCTTCGAGGAGTTCACGGAGCTGCGGCCGCTGCTGTTCGCGATCGCCTATCGGATCCTCGGCAGCGTGAGCGACGCCGAGGACGCGGTTCAGGAGACCTGGCTGCGCTACGAGGCCTCGCCCACGAACCCCACCTCCCCCAAGGCGTTCCTCTCGGCGGTGGTCACCAGGATCTCCATCGACGTGCTCCGCTCGGCCCGCCGTCGACGGGAGGAGTACCCCGGGCCGTGGTTCCCGGAGCCGCTGCTCGACGACCCCTACGAGGACCCGGAACGCTCGGCGGAACTGGCCGACTCGCTGTCGATGGCCGCGCTCGTCCTGCTCGAACGGCTAACCCCGCTCGAGCGCGCGGTCTTCGTGCTCCGCGAGGTGTTCGCGTTCGGCTTCCCGGAGATCGCTTCGGCCGTCGGCAGATCCGAGGCGGCGTGCCGCCAGCTCGCGGTGCGGGCTCGGCGCCATGTGGACGCCGGCCGGCCACGGTTCGAGGCAGACCGGAGGGAGCGCGAGGAACTCGCCGAGCGGTTCTTCGAGGCGTTCAGCAACGGCGACGTCGAGGCTCTGCGGCAGCTCCTCGCCGCAGACGCGCGCCTGGCCGGTGACGGTGGCGGCAAGGCGCCGCAGTGGAAGCCCGTGTTCGGCGCCGACAAGGTGGCGCGACTCCTGGCCGCGATGCTCCCGCCGCTCGTCGCTATCGGCGGCAGCGTGGAGCGGCACGCCGTGAACGGCCAGCCGGGCGCGATCGTCACCGATCGCGGCGGGAACGTGATCTGTACCTGGGCTCTCGACATCCAGGACGGCCGGATCGGGACGATCCGCGCGGTGATGAACCCCGACAAGCTGGCTCACCTCGGCCCGGTGGCCGACGCCTGGGCGGTCTTACGCGAGGCGAGCCTGAGCCGCCGTCCCGGCACGTAGACGCGAATTGCGGCAGCGCCGACCCTGACGTCCTTCTCGGAAAGCCCGGGGGGTGCGTCAGGGGCCGGTCGGGGTGTCCCCCGATACCGCGCCAGGCGCCCGGATCGCAGGCTGGAGGCATCCCAACAGCGACTCCTGGAAGAGAGCCACCGCCATGAACGACATCCACCAGCGCTTCCGCCAGCAAGGCCTCGTGCGCCCCCGCGACGGCCGCATCCTCGCCGGCGTCTGCGCCGGCCTCGGCCGCCGCTTCGGGATCGACCCCTGGCCCGCGCGCCTGCTCTTCGTCATCGCTTTCGTCGTGCTTCACATCAGCCTGATCCTGGCCTACGTCGTCCTCTGGATCCTGATGCCCGCCGAGGAGAGCGCCCCGGAGGAGGTCCGCGAGCCGTCGGCCTTCCCGGCGCAGTGAGAGCAGTGAGCACCACGGATGCAGCCACCCGGCATGGCCGGGTGGCTGCCCCCGTTCCTCGGCAGGGTCGCGCGTAACCTCGACTCTCGTCGACCCTCGTCGTCACTGGAGGAGGTTCGCCGTGGGCGAGGTCCGGATTTCGAGGATCTACGACCACGAGCCGGCACGTGGCCGGCTCTTCTTCGTGGAGCGGCTGTGGCCCCGCGGGGTCCGGCGGGAGGAGCTGCCGGCCGGCGAGTGGGTCAAGGACGTCGCGCCGAGCGCTGAGCTGCGCCGGTGGTACAGCCACGAGGTCGACAAGTGGGAGGAGTTCCGGCGCCGGTATGTCACCGAGCTGGATGCGAACCCCGAAGCCTGGCGGCCGCTGCTCGACGCCGCGTCGTCCGGCGACGTGACGCTCGTCTACAGCGCGCGGGACCGCGACCACAACAGCGCGCTCGTGCTCCGGGACTACCTGCTCGACCGGCTCGCGCGGACCTGACCGGGTTCGCGCATCCGCCGTCCGTCGCACTCCGCGGCCTGCATGGGTGACTGCATCGCGGCTCCGGTGTATCTCCACCCGCCGGTGCGGATCCGGATGCCATGGCCATCAATGAGCGCGTCCTCGACTTCCAGGTCTCCGTCCTGCGCAACGACATCGTCGACTACCACCGCGTCGTCCGGCTCACGACCACGAGCGGCGCGATCGTGTTCCTCGCTTTCCCGCCCGAGCCGCCGGATGACTGGCTGCAGTTCTCCGGCGCGGACGCCAATGTCTACCTGCCCCCGTCCGACTTCGACGCGACATATCGGCTGCTCCGCGACGAGGGCCCTGTGTTCGTCACCACGGCGAACATCTTCGGGATCCGCGCGTTCACCCTCGACACCGGGCCGGAGTCGCCCGGGCAGGCCCCCGCCGACCCGCCCGCGCTACGCGAGCTCTTCGCCCGCGCCGACGGCGTCCGGAGCTGACTCCCGGCTCCCCTACCTGTGCGCCTCCGGCGAGCAGGGCCGGCCGGCGTCGGCCGTTCGTCCGCCTGCGTGAACACGAGGCGCGGAGAACCTCGAACCCACCACACCTCGTTCCGGGCTGGGCTTGGATATGGGGACGAGGACCGAGGGGGGTCGATGGGACGACGCGTTGTTCTGATCGGCATGGTGGCCGCGCTGGCCCTCACGTCCGGCGTGGCGGCGACCGCGGCCAGCGGTTCTGCGGCGTCGCCGCGGGCGACCGCAGCGACGGCGGCCGTCGCCCGACCACGTCAGGTCGTCACCGTCTCGGCGCCGAGCGCGACCGCGACGACCGCCAGGCTGGCGGTCTACGAGCTGGACGCCGCCGGCCGGTACCGCCGGGTCGCGGGTCCCTGGTCGGCACGGGTCGGCTACCACGGGGTGGGGCGCGCGCACGAGGGGTCGGGCCGGACGCCCGCCGGCGTGTGGCCGCTCGGCGTCGCCTTCGGCGTCGGCACGAAGAACCCCGGCACGCACCTGCCCTGGTTCACCGCGACGTCGCGCGACGTGTGGGGCAGCGACGTCCGCTCCCCCGCCACGTACAACCGTCACGTGCGCTGCGCCCGGGGCGCCTGTCCCCTGCGTGAGGCGCACGCCGAGCGGCTCGCCAACTATCCCGTCGCGTACCGCTACGCGATCTTCATCGGTTACAACGCGCCGCCGCATGCCGTCGTCGGCGCCGGGTCGGCGTTCTTCCTGCACGTCGGCACGGGGTCGGCGACGGCGGGCTGCGTGTCCGTCAGCCGTGCGCGGGTCGTGTGGCTGCTGCGCCGGCTGGCACCCGGCGCGGTGGTGTCGATCGGCGTGGGGGCCAAGGCCTACGCACCGGTGCGATAGGCGGGCCCAGCCGCTGATCCTGGTGGTCGCGGTTCGGGCCTTTCCTCTGTCGCGCACGGGCCCGATGCGGGCTCGGGCTCACCAGTCGGCGCGCCTGGCGATGTCCTCCATGGCCTCCTGGTCCGCGTTGGCCCGGCTCGGGTCGTCGGGCCACTGCTCGACCTCGGTCGTCGCCCACTCGGCCCACCGGGCCACGAGCGCGCAGAAGTCGGTGAGGAACGCGCCCGCAAGCATGTTCTGGGCCGCCCGGTACTGGAACGGCGCCTGGCCGGCAACGTAGGCGCGAGCGGCCTCGATGTTCTCGTCGTCTGCTCGGCGGCCCAGGCACGAGCCGCGGCGAGCGAGGCCAGCGCGTCGGCCTTGGTGCCGTGGTCGCTGAACCAGACCTTGAGCAACTGCTCGCGAACGTGCGAGCAGCGCTGCGTCCGCAGGGCTGTCTGGTCCTGCTCGTCTGGCAGGCTCCCGAGCACAACGCGTGGTTCCTCGAGCTCACCGGAGCCCTGGCCGCCGGCCGACAGTTACCGGGTCCACCGCCCGACGCGCCCCACCCCTTCACCATGGCCGACCCCACCGAGACTGTCGGCGTCCTCTCGGCCGCCGGTTATGTGGACGTCGTGGTGCGCGAGGCGCGCGCACCGATGTGGTTCGGAGCGGACGTCGACCAGGCGTACCGCTTTACCCTCGGCCTGCTGGGCTGGATGCTCGACGGGCCTGACTCCGCCCGCCAGGACCAGGCACGCCGAGCCCTGCGCGCCACCATCGAGACCCACACCGGGGCCGATGGCGTCACCTTCGGCTCCGCCGCCTGGCTCGTCACCGCCCACGGCGGCGACACCTCGGGCACACCGGGGAGGGGCGACCGTGGATGAAGCAGCGGCCCTGGCCGCCGTCACGCCGTGCTGCGCTTCCCGTAGTCCGGGAGCGGTTCGACGGTGTCGAGACCTCAAGGAGGCGCTGTCAGCGCGGGACCAGGACGCGCTCGTCGACTGGGGAGTCCTGATCGAGTACCCAAGCATCGATGATCGTCGCGACGTACACGCGAAGGCGGGCGTCGCCGGTGAGGCCAGCGCGACTGAAGGCGTCGAGGCCTTGTTCCCGCCCGCGTCGGTTGAGCAGCGCGACGGCCGCATCCAGATCATTTTCCGGGCACTCGCCCGCCCGGGCGGTGGCGTAGAAGGCCGCGGCCTTGCCCGGGGGGCGGCTTGAGTCGAAGACGGTGAGTGCGATCCGGCTCCTGCTCGCGATCAGCTGCGAGTGGTGCGAGCGGGGCCACGACATCCACAGAATTCGGTCCAGCCCCTCGGGCGCGAACCAGACCGGTGTCCCCCATGGCGAGCCATCGGCGCCCGCGGATGCGATGACGACGTACCGGTTCTCGGCGAGCAGGTCACGAGCGTGCGCTGCGGTGTCCATGAGCGTGTTGACTTCCGGGAGGGGCAGGATCCATCGCTCTCCAGGTTTCCCGCCGGGCGGGCTCGTCCAACTCGCTGAGCGCGTCCCGGGCCCTGGTTGCCTGGTCCACACCGCCACCCGACTGTGACCTCGAGGCAGCGGCCGTCTGCTTGCAGAGTGACGCAAGCCCGCAACGATTCGGGGCAGGGTGCCGTCACGACTGACGCGACCTCTGGCGGACCGAGCATGACGAGCCGCCGCCGAAGGGGCCGGACCTGATCAGGCCAGGTCATCCCGAAGGGGTGAGTCCCCCGCACGCTCGCGTGCCTACGCTGCCGCAAGGACTCGATCACGCCATAGCCGGCAAGGCCGTCCGGGCGGGTGGGACGACCCCGAAACACACGAGTGCGACATCCGACGCCGGCCGGGCTCGACCGCTCAGCGCCAAGAAAGGAACGAACGATGACGGATACGATGACGGATCGATCGCTCGACGAACTCGGTCCGGTCGATTACATCGTGGTCGAGTTTCCGGCCGGGGCGTCCAACTTCACCGGCGAGATGGTGGACGAACTGGTCGCGCTGGTCGAGTCGGGAACCGTCCGCGTGATCGACGCATTGGTTCTCACCAAGAATGCGGATGGTTCCGTCGACGCGACGGAACTCTCCGACATCGACGAACTCGGACCGCTGGAAGCCGTCGAGGCCCAACTGGCGGAGCTCCTGGCGGCGGACGACGTCGAGCATCTCGCCGCTGCCATGGAACCGGGCAGCACGGCCGGAGTGCTGATCTGGGAGAACCTGTGGGCCGCCCCCTTCGCAGCGGCGGCGCGGCGTTCGGGTGGCCAGCTGATCGCCGACGGACGGATTCCGATCCAGGCGATCATCGCGTCCATCGAAGCCGACGAAGCACCGACGACCGAAGGAGACTGACATGCCCATGAGGGCGGCACGAGTAGGGAGAGTCGGCGTCATCGGCCACCCGGTGGCCAAGACCGCGGTCGTCGTCAAGGCCGTCACGCCCGGGCCCGCGCCCGTGGCGAAGACCGCGGTCGTGGCCGCGGCCGTCACACCCGGGACGCCGCCGGCGGCGGATCTAGAGGCGTCCCGGTCGTCCGCTTCATCGAAGCTGCAGCCGATACGGATCAGGGGCCGTCTCCCTTGCTCGGGAGACGGCCCCTGATGTCGATCGGTGCGAGAGCGCTCAGCTCGTCGCGCGTCCGGTGAGGCGGTCGCGCAGCCGGTCGACGAGGCCGACGCCTGGCCCTGCGACCTTGTGGAACAGCTCGGCGTTCGGCGCCGCGGGGTGCGGCCGTGTCGGCGCGAGCTTCTTGGCCGCCTGCACCTTCCGGCCGATCTGGACCAGCTCGTCCCGCGGGATGCTCGCCCGGAGCTTCGGGAACTGCTCGTCCTCCTCGTCGGACACGTGGTCGGTGAGGACGCCGTCGAGCTGGGTGATGAGCGCGTCGAAGCGGGTGTCCGAGCCGTCGACGGCCTCGAGCTCCTTCATCGTCCGCTCCAGCTCCTTGTGCTCGGCGATGTCGTGCTCGACCGCCGCCTCGCCGTCCGGGAGGTGCTGCTTCATCGCCGGGTAGACGTACATCTCCTCGGCCACGGCGTGCCGCACCAGCTCGCTGATCATCATGTCGGCGAGGTCACGGCGGGCACCGGCGTCCGTGGTGGTGCGGATCTGTGCGATGAGGTCGGTCACCTCGCGATGGTCCGTGGTGAGGATGTCGACGACGTCCTCCTCGCCCACGCCCGCCGGCTCTGGCGACGACGAGGACTTCGTCGCCGCCGCCACGGCGGCCGCTCCGGCCACCGCCGCCACGGCACCCGCAGCCACTGCCGTGCCGGAGACCCCGGCCTTGCCGCTGTCACCTCGGGACGCCGCGGCGTCCTCCACGTCCGGGGTGCCCACCGACGGCTCGTCGGTCACCTCGCCACGCCAACCGCCGGTCTCGGTACCGCGCGCCTCGATGAAGGACTTGAACCGCTCCAGGTCACCGGAGGCCTGACGGTCGACGATGTTGAGCGCGTCCCCCGCCTTCTCGACGACGCCCTCGGGCTCGTAGTCCAGGACCAGGTTGACGCGCGTGCGGTCGGCTCCCAGCGGCTCGAAGGTCACCGCGCCGGCGTTCGTCGCGCCCTCCGTCGCCGCCCAGGCGACCTTCTCGTCCGGGACCTGCTCGAGCACGGTCGCGATCCACTGCCGCCGGACGCCGGCGATCTCGGCCACCCAGCGCATCGTGCGCTCGTCCAGCTGCTCGACCTGCTGCACCCCGCTCATGAACTGCGGGAACTCCTCGAACTGCGTCCACTGGTCGTACGCCGTCCTGACCGGTACGGCGACCTCGACGGACTTCTGGACCTTCGTCATTCCTACCTCCACCTGATGTGCGCCAGCAGGGCACGGGCCGACGACCGGGAGCCACGAGGCCCTGGCCGGCCGGATCGACCCGTCGTTGCACCCCTCATGCCCGGCCGACGCCGTCCACACGCAGATCAGCGCGACGAGATCGACGAGCGGGTGAGACGGGCGGCGAGGCGCCGCCACCGGCCGGCCCTCCGCGGTGGGACCTCGGACGCCGCCTCGGCGGTGTCGGCGTCCCGCTGGGCCTGCTGGATGTCGGCGCGCAACGCGCGCCAACGCTCGATCATCGCGTCCACCGCCACCTGCCGGGCGACGACCGGCAGGCTCGGCCCGGTCGTCGGGCGCCGCCACTCGGCGACCACGCGCCGGTTGAAGTCCTCCAGGACCGCCCGCACCTGCTCCTCGGTGGTCAGGTCGGCCAGGGACTCGGGGAAGGTGTCGGCCTCACGGCGCAACGCGATGGTCGGGTGGACCAGCGCCGAGGTGTCGATGCCTTCACGCTCGATGTAGCTCTTGATCCACCAGTTGGGGTCGTACACCTCGGGCAGCTTCAGCGGCTTGCCCTTGCCGGGCAGGTCGTCGAAGTCACCGCGCGCCTGCGCGGCCCGGATCTGCGCCTCCACGTCAGGCATGCCTCCACGGTGCCCCACGTCGTGCAAGACCGCAGCCGTGGCTGCAGCGGCGCCTTCGGTCAGCGCTTCTCGCAGGCGATGCCGTCGTGGTCGCCGTCCCGCTTCGGGTTGAGCCGGTAGGTCGCGGCGTCCCGCACGAAGGTGGTGACCGGCGTCCCGGAGGTGTGGTCGACGGCACCCGGCCGGCCCACGCCGTGCGGGTAGACGGCGTTGAGCGCCTTGCAGTTCGGGTACGCGCGGGGAGCCGGCAGTGGTGCCAGTCGCGTGACCACTCGCGACGGCGACACCGCGGACGCCGTGGTCGTCGTCGCGCTCAGAACGGCGCGCACGCTGGACGACGTCCGCAGCGGGTAGCGCCAGGCGACGCGGAACCGGCCGGACAGCGCGATCAGCACCCGGATCCTCGTCCAGCTGGTCGCGCCCCTCGGCCGGTACTGAAGCGTGATCCGCGCTCGCGCCAGGGCAACGACGTGGTTGGAGCCAGCGGCCCCGCGACGCCGGACAGCGTGACGGACTTGCCGGTCTGCACCCGCGTCGGCGCCACCGTCAGCGTCACGGCCGTCCGCGCCTTCACCGGCTTCGGCTGCGGTGTGGGGGTCGGCGTGGGCGTGGGCGTCGACATCGGCGTCGGCGTTCCGGTGACCGCAGGCGTCAGGGCAGGTTCGGACGGCGACGGCGACCCCTCGGCGGCACCGGCCGACAGCGCGACGCCGCCGGCTGCGAGAACGGCGAGCACGAAGGCGGCAGGAACGGCACGCGCGCACGAGGAACTCCTCCGGAAGGGGTGTTTCCGGACGTTAGCCAGCCCGTCCTCGCAAAACCCGCCGATTCCCCCGTCGGGGCCGTTCGGACGACTTCTGCAGTCGCCCGAGAGAAGGAACGACGCCAGGATCAGCGCGTCCAGCTCCACATGACGCGACGCGGGCGCCAGGCGATGCGCAAGAGGAAAGGACGACGGGCAACAGGGGCCGGCGAGAGCTCCTGCTCGACCGCATCCACGGCCTCCGGCCGTGGAGCCGAACGGGGCAGCGCTCGGGCCGCCAGGAGCGCACCCATCGGGCCGCCGTAACCCTTGTCGGAGGACATGTCAGCTCCCCTCGGAGGGCGACTTTCCGTCGCCGCTGTACGGAGAGCGAAGAGGCGCAGCGAGGCGGGCTGATACACGCCCGGGCGGTCTGGCACCGGCGGCGGCCTCGTCCGCCCTGGTCGCGGCTACGGCGTCTGGGGCGAGACCGCGGCGATCGCCGTCGACAGCTCCTCGACGACCATGGGAGGTCCGAACCCGACGATCTCGAGGATCCTCCGGGGCCCGCGGCGCTCGGGCGCTACGGCCGCGAAGGGAGTGCCCCGCTCTCCGCACTCGCGCGCGAACCGTTCGAGGAGCCGGAGCCCCGGCTGTCGAGGAAGGTCACGGGGCGAAGGTCGAGGACGAGGCCGGCCGCGCCCTCGACGAGCTCCGGCACACGTGCCAGCAGAGGGGGTACCAGCGCCAGGTCGAGCTCGCCCTCCGCGCGCAGCACGCGCACCGGGTCACTGCCGTCGGTCACCATCTCGACGGTGCCGCGGCCCGAGTCCGGACCACCCGAGCGGGCATCTCCCGCCGGGCGGTCGATGGCCGGCCGTCCCGCTGCACGACCACCACAATGTCAGATTCGTCCTCGTTCGGGCGACCCCCGCAGGGGTGGAGCCGGCCGCCATGCGAGCAGGAGCGCGCACACGTCGTCCCGGCCGTGCTCGTCGTCCAGCAACTCGCCCGAGATCGACCGGACGGCGTCCGCGAGCGGCAGCCCGTGAGTCCCGCCCGCCGCACTCACGAGCTGGCCGAGCCGCTCGTCGAGACCCCGGTCGCGACGCTCGACCAGCCCGTCCGTATAGAGCAGGAGCCGGTCGCCCGGGGTCAGCCGCGTCTCCGCCTCCCCTCGGCGACCGCCCCCGTACGCGCCCAGCGGCGTCGACCGGCCCTCCCACAGCAGCCGGGCACCCCCGGCGTCGGGCAGCAGCACCGGCGGCGGGTGACCCGCACAGGCGTACCGGAGCGCTCCGCTCGCGAGGTCGAGTTCGGCGTACGCCAGCGTGGCCATCGAGGCGGCCTCGACGTGCTCGACGAAGCGGTCCAGCCGGGCGAGCAGGCGCGCGGGGCCGACGCCGGGCTCCGCCACCGCCCGGACCGCGCTGCGGAGCTGCCCCATCGCACTGGCCGCCCCCAGCCCGCGCCCGACGACGTCTCCGACGACGACCGCGAGCACGCCCCGGTCGACGAGGAAGGTGTCGTACCAGTCCCCGCCGACCTCGAGCATCTCGACGCCCGGCTGGTACGTCGCGCTGACCTCGAAGCGCGGGTCCGGCGGCGGGTCGACGGCGAGCAGCGAGTGCTGCAGTTCACGGGCGACGTCGGCGTTGTGCTCGTAGAGCACGGCCCGGTCGAGCGCGAGCCCCGCCTGCCGGCCCACCGCGGCCAGGACGTCGAGATCCGGCGGTTCAGCTCCCGCGTCGGCGCTCGGCGTGACCGCGAGTGCGCCGCGCAGCCGCGCCTGCCCCCGCAGGGGGACGACGAGGCGGTCGGCGTCCGGCACGACCTGCTCGGCGGTCAGCAGAACCACGCCGGGGACGTCGCCCCCGCCGGTCCCCCGCTGTGCGCGGAGGAGCAACGTGCCGCTCGCGTCGGGTATCCACACGGTGGCGGCTGCACCGCCGAGGGATCCGACGGCCGCGTCGAGGAGCGCGCCGACGACGCCGTCGACCCCGATCGCGTCGGCGAGGGCGGCGGTCACGGACTGGAGCGCGCTGACCCGGGCGGCGGCCCGTTCCGCCTCCGCGCGCGCTGCCCGGAGCTCCCGCTCGTACCTGACGCGCTCGCTCGCCCGCGTGACGGCGACGCGGACGGCGGCATCCGGCTCCGGACCGATCGCCACCGCACTGACGAGCACCGGCAGGCGCCCCTGCGGCGACCTCAGCTCCAGGGCGACCTCGTCCAGCCGGCGCTCCACGTTGAGCAGCGGTGCGAGATGGGTCTCCCAGTAGATGCGGCCGCCGACGCTCAGCAGGTCCTGGAGGCGCCGCCCCACGACGTCCGGCTCCTCGCGACCGACCCAGCGCAGGAGCGTGCCGTTCGCGTCGAGCACGGTCCCGGCGGCGTCCAGGGTCAGGAGGCCGACGGGCCAGTCCTCGTCCACTCCTCGCCCACCCCGCTCAGGCGGCCGCGAGATAGCGATCCATGGCGTCGACCAGCTGCTGCGGGGCGGACAGGTTCGGGCAGTGGCCTGTGGCGTCGAGCAGCGCGAACTCGCTGCCGTGCAGGTGCTCGTGCACGTACCGGCCGACCTCGAGCGGAGCGATCACGTCCTCACGGCACTGGACGACGAGCGCCGGCGTGTCGACGCGCTCGAGATCCTCCCGGTTGTCGGAGAGGAAGGTGGTGCGGGCGAAGTGGCGCGCGATCGCCGGATCGCTGCGGCAGAAGCTGTTCGTCAGCTCCTCGCCGAGCTCGGGTCGCTGCGGCACTCCCATGATCACCGGTGCTATGTGCTGCGACCAGCCCAGGTAGTTGCCGTCCATGGTCTCGAGCAGCTCGTCGATCTCTTCCTTGCTGAAGCCGCCCCGGTAGCCGTCGTCGTCGATGTACCGAGGGCTCGGACCGACCAGGACCAGCCGGTCGAAGAGCTCCGGCCGCCGGACCGCGGCGAGGATGCCGATCATGGCGCTGACGGAGTGCCCGACGAACACCACGGGCGGCAGGTCGAGGGCTTCGACGATCTCGACGACGTCACCGGCGTAGCCGTCGAGACGCTGGTACCGCAACGGATCCCACGCCGACAGGTCGGACCCCCCGGCGCCGACGTGGTCGAACAGGACCACGCGGTGCGAGTCGGCGAAGGCCGGGGCCACGTACCGCCACATCCCCTGGTCGCACCCGAACCCGTGCGCGAAGACCAGTGGCGGACCGTCCGGCCGGCCACTCACCGTCACGTTGTTACGGGCGATCACGTCCACCACCCCAACAATAGGGGCAGCTCAGGTCGGGCAACTCGGCGCGGACGGCGTCCCGCCCGCCGTCTCGGGACGAGACAGCGGAACCGCGGGCGACCCCGGCTGAAGCAGCTTCCCCGCCTCCCGACGGCTTGGCCGCCATCTGTGCACCCGAAGTCACCGCGGAGGCCGAGGGAACCCCGACGGCGGGAGTTCGGGTGCACGAGTGGCGGACGGACAGCCCGGGCGGCTCCCCTGCCTGCCGGCCTCCCGGGCGGCGACCTGCAACACGGGGGACAGTCGAACTGATCGAGCCTGTGCGGGCGCCCGAGCTCGACGGCGTCCGGCTAGCGTGCTGGTGCTGAGCAGGAGGAGGAACCCCGACGTCGCCGGCGTCAGGCCTCTCGTGGACGGGATTCGACTGCTGCTCAACATCGTGTGGCTCGTGCTGCACGGGTGGCTGCTCGCGCTGGCGTATCTGCTCGCGGGCGTCGTGGCCTGCGTGCTCGTCGTGACCATCCCGTTCGGCATCGCCTCGTTCCGGCTGGCCGGATACGCCGCCTGGCCGTTCGGCCGGACGACGGTGCCCGCGCCTGGCGCCGGAGCGGCCTCGGCCCTGGGGAACGTGCTCTGGTTCCTGTTCGTCGGCTGGTGGCTCGCCCTGCTCCACGTGGCGGCCGGCATCGCCTACTGCCTGACGATCATCGGGATCCCGTTCGGCATCGCGCTGTTCAAGCTGGCGCTCGTCGGCCTGTTCCCCCTCGGCAAGCAGGTCGTGACCACCGACGAACTGGCGCTGAGGTGGCCGGGCACGGGGTCGTCGGTGGAGCGCACCCCCGTCGGCTGATCGTCGTCGCGCAACGGGCTCGGGTCGGCTCGGGTCACGCGGGTCGCCGGGCCGCGGCCCGTGCCGTCACTGCGGGAAGGTCGCCGCGCAGCGGGCTGCGTTCGAGGCCGGTGACCCACATCGCCAGCCGCCGCCGGACCGGCGGGAGCCGCCCGACGGAGCCTGCCAGAAGGCGTCGCATCGACCGGGCGACCGGCTTGTCGAGCATGGCGACGCGCGTCATCCGGTCGGTGAAGCGCAGGACCTCGAGCGCGGCGGCCCGGCGTGCCTGCTCGTAGCCGTCGAGCGTGGGTTCTCCGGCCTGCCCGTCGAGGACGGCCGCGAGGCGGGTGCTCAGGTCGTACGCGTCGGCGATGCCCGTGTTCATGCCCTGCCCCGCCGCGGGGCTGTGCACGTGGGCGGCGTCCCCCGCGAGGAACACCCCGTCGACGCGGAACCGGTCGGCGACCTTGTGGTGGACCCGGAACCGCGACGCCCACGCCGGCTCGGACGCCGACTGCGCGCCCACCCCTCGATCGCGCAGCAGCGCGTCGACGAACGCGCGGTCCGGGGACGTCGGGCACGTCCGCACCCGCGTCCACCGTGGCGATCATCCGGTGGTTCCCGCTGGGCAGGCGGGCGAGCACCGTCACGCCGTGCGAGGACATGGTGATGGTGGCCTCGTCGTCCACGCTCCCGGGGTACTCGAGCTCGACGTCCGCCAGGACGAACTGCGAGTCGTACGTCTCGCCGCGGAACTCCAGACCGATCGCGGAGCGCACCGCGCTGTGCGAGCCGTCCGCCCCGATGACGTAGCGGGCCCGGATCTCGAAGGGCGCCGAGTCGGCCGCCGATTCGTCGACGCCGGTCACGACCTGGCCGTCGCCGTCGACCTGCACGGACTGCACCCGATGCAGGCGCCGCACCGACCCACCGAGTTCGCCCAGGCGCCGCAGCAGCAGCTCCTCCGTGGTGCTCTGCGGGACGCCGAGGGCGAACGCGTACCTGGTCGGAAGGTCCGTCAGCTCGACCCGTACCAGCGGTCGGCCGCGGTCGACCATCACGATGCGCCGGATCACCCGGCCGGCCGCCACCAGGTCGTCGCCGACTCCCAGCTCCGCGAGCAGCTCCAGGCTGGAGGCGTGGACGAGCGCCGCGTTCGAGGTCAGGGTCGGGGCCGCGCGAGAGTCCACGACGACGTTCCGGATCCCGAGCTGCGTGAGCCGGACTGCTGCCGTCAGACCCGTCGGCCCGGCGCCGACGATCACGACCTCGGTCTGTTCCAGCTGTTCGTTCACGGCCTGGCCTCCTGCATTCTCGGTGTGACCGCCACGGAGCGGAGCCCACGAAGCACGATCAGAGCGGCGGCGGCCAGGAGTGCGAGACCGGCGAGGCCCAGGAGCGACGTGACGACGCCGAGGTCCAGCGGGCCGCGCCCGTCGTAGGCCTGGACCATCGTCGAAGCGATCAGACCCGCGTACCCGGCCGCGCCGAGGCCGACGATGCGCAGCCTCGCCGCCTCGGTCGAGTGCGACAGGGCGGAGAGCAGCGCCAGCGCCGGAAGGACCTGGACGGCGTGCAACGTCACGAAGTGGGGAACCTTGAGCGCCCCGGCCGCGCCGAACGTGTTACCGCCCTCGGCGATCATCTGCACGCCGACCGCCTGACTGACCAGCATCAGCACCAGCCCGGCTCGAATGGCCCAGGCGAGGCTGGGGGGCGCGTCCAGAGGGAAGAACGCCAGGGCGGTCACGACGATCGTGACCAGCGCCACCAGCGCCACCAGCGCTCCCATCACTGAGAAGACCTGCTCGTCGAAGGGCGTGGTCTGGTTGAAGTGGGACGCGACGCCGCGCCACTTCTGCATCGAGACGAGGAAGACCTCCCCGAGCGAGGCCACGGCGAACACCCCGAGGAGGGCCCACGCGACGGACTTCCTGGGCCGGATGAAGGTCATGAACCAGGCCAGCGTCACCAGGGTGATACCGAAGGAGAGTCCGAACACCGTGGGCTTGCGCCACGAGATCGGTCCGTCCCACGGACCGCCGGCGACGAGTTGCACGACGCCGTGGAACGTCCCGCTCAGCACCAGCAGCGCGCCGCAGGCGTAGGCGAAGCGCTGGGAGCCGGTCGTGGGGGTCAGTCGGGCAAGCTGCACGAGCTGCCTGAGGACGACCTTCATGCGATCACGTCCCGTTCGGGGTGGTAGCCGAGTTCGGTCTGCGGAGGAGGGCCCGCCCGCCGGCGCCGTGTCAGGTCGCCGCGACGGCGCCCAGGACATCCATCCGGGCCGCTCGCCGGGCAGGTGCCAGGGCAGCGAGGATTCCGACCATCCCCGCCCCGACGAGGAACAGCGCGATCTGCCAGAGCGGGATCGACAGCACACCGATGCCGACCTCGGCCAGGGCCCGCTGCAGAGCGATCCCGATGACCAGGCCGCTGGCGACACCGAGGATCCCCCCGAGGACGGCGATCATCACGGACTCGCCACGGATCATGCGACCCGACTGTCTGCGGGTGAGCCCCACGGCCCGAAGGAGGCCGATCTCCCGGGTGCGCTCGAGCACCGACATGGCCATGGTGTTCACCACGCCGAGGATCGCGATGAGGATGGACAGGGCGAGCAGGCCGTAGACGAGGCCGAGAAGCTGATCCAGCTGGCCGGCGCTGCGCGCCTTCAGCGCCCCTCGGTCCTCCACCTGCAGCAAGGGGTTCGCCGCGACGGCCGCGGTCACCCCGCGGGTGACAGCCGCGACGTCCGCGCCGTCCTTCGCCATGACGAAGGCGACCGCGAGCTTGGAGTCCTTCGTCGCCGCGACGTAGTCGGGCAGATTCAGCTGGAGGCCGGCGCCGACGAGCTGGTTGGTCCGGTAGATCCCCTGCAGCCGAACGGTCTTCGTCGCCCCGTTGGAGAAGGTGAGGGCGATGTCGCGCCCGACCTTCCAGCCGTTGGCGGTCGCCGTCGGCTCGTCGGCGAGAGCGGCCCCGGAGGGGACGGCCTCGACGGTCCCCGCCACCGGTTCGGCCCGCAGTGCCGTCGACAGCGCTGCTCCGCCGACCGCCATGCCGCGGATGCGCTTCCCGTCGGCGAGCATGTCGACGGCCTGCTCGGAGACGACCCCGCCGACGCCTTCGACCCGCGCGGCTCGGTCGACGTCGGCCTGCTCGAAACCGCCCTCCTTCTGCGAGCTCAGGATCAGGTCGGCGGACACGCCGCCGTCGACCAGGGACTCGACCGAGGCCGACGCGGACGCCGCCACGACGGTGATCGCGGTGACCAGTGCCAGCCCGATCGTCAGCGCCGAGGCTGTGGCGGCCGTCCGGCGCGGATTGCGAACGGTGTTGGCCCTCGCGAGCATCACCGGCGTCCCTCCTGCCCGGGGCAGGAACCGGCCCATCAGGGCGGACAGTGCCGTCGCCGCCGCCGGCGCCATGGCCACCGTCGCGACCAGCAGAGCCAGCGCGGCGAGTCCCGTGAGGGACGCCCGCGGGGCGCTGTCGGCCTGCAAGGACGCGACCACGAACAGGCCGCCCGCGAGCACCAGGACGGCGAGCCCGACGAGCATCCGCCGGCGCGGGGGGCCCTCGGCGATCCCGGCGCTCTCGCGCAGGGCCTGCACGGGCGCGATCTTCCCGGCCCGGCGCAGCGGGAGGTAGGCGGCGGCCGCGGTGATGCCCACGCCCAGCAGGAGCGAGATCGCGACGGCGGAGAGGGGCAGGGTGGGCGTGACCGAGAGATCGAGCCCCAGGGCGCTGAAGGCCGCTCCGAGGCCGAGGGCGACGAGCAGCCCCAGACCGATACCGATCAGCGAGCCGACGAGCCCCACGACCAATGCCTCCACCATGAGGGCTCGCGTCACCTGCCGCTTGGTGGCACCGACGGCCCGCAGCAGCGCCATCTCCCGAGAGCGCTGGGCGACGACCATCGCGAACGTGTTGGCGATGAGGAAACCGCCGACGAGCAGGGCCACGATGGCGAAGCCCAGCAGGATGTAGGTGAAGAACGACAGGCTGCTCGACACCGAGTCCTTCGCGGCTGCGATCTGCTCCGCCCGGGTGCGGACGACGAAGGTCGGGCCGACCGCCGCCCGCACGCGGTCGCGCACCACGGCGTCGGAAGCACCGGGGGCGAGCGTCACGTCGACGGTCGTCCACTGCCCCGGGCCGAGCAGCAGGCGCTGGGCCTGCGCGGGCGCGAACGCCACGTACGCCTGCCCGCCGAGGGAGGCGCCGGCCGGGGTGAAGACCCCCGAGACGACGGCGGTCCGCGGGCCCGTGGGCAGCAACACCGTCACCGATCGTCCGACCGACAGCGACGCGGCGGCGGCCGTCGTGTTGTCGATCACGACCTGGTTCTCCCCGGTCGGGGCGGACCCGGTGTCGAGCTTCCGGGTGAAGCCCACCCCGGTCCAGGCGATGCCGGTGCCGGCGGTGGAGGCCTTCCCGACGACCTTGCCGTCACCGCCGACCACGAAGACGCCCGGCACGGCCACCGACCCGACGGCCCCGCCCACGCCGTCCACCGCCGCGATCCTGGTCAGGGTCGCCTGGGGAACGGTCAGGACGGCGTCCGCTGCGGGCGCGCTGCCGTCCACCGCGGACTTGGGCGTCACGGACACGTCGGTCGCCCCGGCCGAGACCAGGTCGTCGAGGGACGTCGACAGCGAGTTGGTGAAGACGAGGGTGCCCGCGACGAAGGCGACGCCGAGCACGACGGCGGCCACGGACATCGCCATGCGCAACTTGTGCGCCAGCAACGATCGGATGCTGAGCCGCAACACGTCAGGTCCTCCGTCCGGCGGCCTCGAAGCGACCCATCCGCTCCAGCACCCGGTCCGCTGTCGGGTCCGGCATGTCGTCCACCACGCGGCCGTCGGCCAGGAAGATCACGCGATCGGCGTAGGAGGCCGCCTTCGGGTCGTGCGTGACCATGACGATCGTCTGCCCGAAGGAGTCGACGCTGTGGCGCAGGAACCCGAGGACCTCGACCCCGGCGCGGCTGTCGAGGTTGCCGGTCGGCTCGTCCCCGAAGACGAGCTGCGGCTTGCTGACGAGCGCCCGTGCGCACGCCACCCGCTGTTGCTGACCTCCGGAGAGCTCGCTCGGCTTGTGGCTGAGCCGATCGGTCAGCCCGAGGGTGTCGACCACCGTCTCCAGCCAGGACGGCTCCGGCTTCCTGCCCGCGATGTCCAGCGGCAGGGTGATGTTCTCGAGCGCGGTGAGGGTGGGCACCAGGTTGTAGGCCTGGAAGATGAACCCCACCGCGTCCCGCCGGAGCCGGGTCAGGTCGTCGTCCTTGAGGCGGGTGAGGTCGACGTCCCCGATCCACACCTGCCCGGAGGTCGCGGAGTCCAGACCCGCCAGGCAGTGCATGAACGTGGACTTGCCGGACCCGGAGGGCCCCATCACCGCCGTGAACCGCTCCCGCTCGATGCTGACGTCGACCGCGTCGAGGGCGACCACGCTGGTCTCACCCTCCCCGTAGACCTTGCTGAGGGAGGAAGCCCTGGCGGCGGGCGCCTTCGACGCCATGGTCTCCGCAGGCCTGGGAACGGGCAGGGTGCTCATGGTGCTCCCCTTTCGAGGGCGCTGCGGGCTGTCGAGGCCGGGTGATCGGCTTCGGTACCGGTCAGGCTCGGGGCGAAGCGGGGTCCGACTCCTGCTCCCGCCCGGTGGCCGGGGGCCCGGTGGGTGCAGGGGCGGGGGCGGGGCATCTGCGCCGGGACCGGCCCGGCGACGGGCGGCCGTGCTGCTGCCGGCGCCGACGGGGCGGGCGGCGTGGGCCGGCCTCGCTGCAGCAGCCCGACGAGGAGCAGGGCGACGCCCAGCACTCCCATGACGAGGCCGGTCACGAGCACGGCCATGCTCAGTCCGAACGCCCGAGGGATCACGACGCCGAAGGTGCCGTCGACGTCCACCGCGGGGCTCGCGTCGGCGTTCATGATGACGACGCGGTAGTCCCCGTCCCGCACGATCCAGGACAGCGAGGCCGTACCAGATGATGCCTCGGCGCGGGCGACCCAGAAGTCCTGCGCACCGGGGGCGGCCGGCGCGGCGGTGCCCGGCCGGCGGTCCGTGGTGAGGCTGAAGGGCGCGAGGTCGAAGTCGCTGACGACGTCGACGTCGGCGCCGGCGAGGTAGCGGTCCACGGCCGCCGCGGGGGCGATCCCGACGAAGACGCCGTGGCCGGCGGTGCGGGCGGTGCCGTCCAGCTCCAGCCGGGAGTTCCCGAGGAGGAAGCCGGCGTCGGTGGTGTCCTTGATCTCGGCCACCGAGGAGATGAGGGCCCGGCCGGGCGTCGTCACCTGGTGGGGCCCGCTGCGAAGATCACCGCGGGAACCGAACAGAGCCAGGAGCACGATCCCGGCGATGACGACCGGCGTGGCCACGACCAGAACGACGATCCCGGCGACGATCCATGGCGTACGTCTGGACATGTGGGTCTCCGTGGGTGGGTTGGACGCGCTGACCAGCAGGGCTGTGGATCGCCGGTCAGGAGTGTCGGGTTCCGCCAACCTCCCATCGCCCCGGGTCGGCCGACACGGGGCGGCCCCGTCGTTCGGGGGGCGGGTTTCTGGTGTGTCCGTGGTTCCGGCGGCGGCTGGGCCGCCGGTACCTCTCAGGACCGGGCGGTCACGACCGCAGGAACATCAGCACGGCGAGCACGCGGCGCGACTCGCTGCCGGTCGCGGGAATGCCGAGCTTCCCGAAGATCGCCGAGACGTACTTCTCGACCGCGCGGACCGTGATGACCAGGGCATCCGCGATGCCCTGGTTGGAGCTTCCGGTGGCCATCAGCTCGAGAACCTCCCGCTCGCGCGGTGTCAGGTCGCCGAGCGGGTCGGCACTGCGCCGCCGGCGCAGCAACGTCGAGACGATCGTGGGGTCCAGCGCCGACCCGCCCGCGCCGACCCGGCGCACCGCGCCGAGGAAGTCCTTGACGTCGCTGATGCGGTCCTTGAGCAGATAGCCGACGCCCTCCGCCGAGTCGGAGAGCAACGTCATCGCCAGCCCGACCTCGACATACTGGGACAGCACGAGGACCCCGACCGAGGGGTACCGCTCGCGAATATGCAGTGCCGCCCGCAACCCCTCGTCGCTGTGGGTCGGTGGCAGCCGGATGTCGACGATGACGACGTCCGGCGGGTCCGAGCGGACCCTTGTCAGCAGATCGTCGGCGTTGCCGTACCGCCCGACGACGTCAAAGCCCGCGTCCCCGAGCAGCCGGTCAAGCCCTCGCGCAGCAGGACGCTGTCCTCGGCGATGGCTACCCGCATGGGATCTCTGCCCTGACGCGCGTTCCACCGCCTACGGGGCTCCAGACCCGCAGCCGGCCGTTGAGCGCCTCGACGCGATCGGCGAGCCCTCGCAGGCCCGAACCCGCCTCCGTGTCGGCACCGCCTCCCCCGTCGTCGATGATCTCCACGATCAGCCGCGCGTCGAGCTCCCGGACGTCGATCGTGACCGATGCTGCCCCCGCGTGCTTGCCCACGTTGACGACGCTCTCCGAGACGACGTAGTACGCCGCCACCTCCACCGCGTCCGGCAACCGTCGCGGCAGGTCCATCGAGAGCCGGACCGGCACCGGTGCCCGCGCGGCGAGGGAGTCCAGCGCCACGGCCAGGCCGTGTCCGCTGAGCACGGCAGGGTGCAGCCCACGCGCCAGATCCCGCAACTCGTCGAGCGACAGCGCGACCTCGCGCTTCATCTCGTCGACCCGGCCGCTGGCGTCGGCGTCCTCGCTGAGGCGCTCGCGCAGCACTGC
Source organism: uncultured Actinomycetota bacterium (assembly GCA_963755755.1). Lineage (GTDB taxonomy): Bacteria > Actinomycetota > Actinomycetes > Actinomycetales > Kineosporiaceae > DATKNA01. Next base: position 339,716 of record CAVWLJ010000012.1, on the reverse strand, counting down.
CAGCTCGAGGCTGACGGCGACCAGCCGCTGCTGCGCGCCGTCGTGCAGGTTGCGTTCCAGCCGTTGACGCTCCCGCTGACCGGCCTCGATGACTCTCGTCCGGGAGCTGTGCAGCTCCTGCAGGCGGGCGTGCAGCTCGGCCTGCAGCCGGCCGTTCTCCAGCGCGATGTCCGCGGCGGCGCTGACCGCGGCGACGAGCTCGTCCTCGTCCTGGAGCGAACGGTCGTAGAGCAGGGCAGCCACGTGCTCACCGTCGCGGTCGATCACCCTGACACTGCGGCGGGGGTCGGGGTCGGGGACGGGAACCGGGTTGCCCGCCTCGTCCGCCCAGGCCCCGTACTGCGGGAGCCAGTAGGCCAAGGTCAGGGTCGGGTCGCGCAGGGCGCGCGCAAGCGGATCGCGCAGGTCCGCCGCCGGGTGGTCGTGGAGCTCGACGAGCAGTCCGGCGACCCCCGACCTCGCCAGCCGCGCGTCGAGCAGCGCGCCGAGGAATGCGACCGGGGCCAGCCCGAGGACGCCGAAGGTCACGAGGCGCAGCTGCTCGAAGCCGGGGAGGGCGAAGACCCCCGCGACGAGCAGCGCCGCGAAGGTGATCAGGCCGAGCGAGAACGAGTCCGCGAGCAGGGCGAGCAGGCGTCGCGGCGCGTGCCCGGCGCCTCTCCTGCTACGGCTCAGCAGCAGGACGCCGAGGAGGTTCACGGCCGCGAGGACCAGCAGCTGCACGTTCTGGACAGCCTCCGCCGCCCCCACGTTCGAGATGAGCGTGAGCAGGTTGCGGGGATCGAACCCGCCCAGGACCAGCACGAGCAGCGATCCCCCGACGGCCGTGACGTAGCCGACGCCGAGGAGCAGCCGCTCCGGCGGGCGCCCGAGACGGCCGTCGGGAAAGGCCAGGAAGACGTGTGCGAAGACGACCGCCGGCAGCAGGTCGACGAGCTGCCCGATCGTGGAGACCAGGCGGTTCGGGCTCCATTGGAACGTGGTGGCAGCCATCGCGAGGCCGGCGGCGATCATCAAGAGCCCGAAGCGACTCTCCGGCCGGCGCCGCCACGCGATCAGACCGCCCAGGACGTAGGGGACGACGATCCAGTCGACCATGGCGGCCCGCAGGCCGGCGCGATCGAGGTCCCCGGTGGAGTGGGCGAGCAACACGGCGCCGACTGCCGCCAGCGCGGCTGCCGCGACCACCACGGCGACGACGAGCACCGTCGGAGCGGGCCGCGACGGCGGCTCTCGGCTCGACTGCCCCGGCGCCGAAGGCCCCAGAGGCGACGCGGACACAGCGGAAGGCGCCACGACGGACCCCCCTCTCCGAGGTCGCGTGTCACCGACACTACTCGGGAAGATCGCTCTCGGGAACACACCAGAAACCCGCCCCGGCACCCACCGGTCTCCCGCCTTCCGTCCTGCCCTCGCCGATGAGACGTTGCCGGAACGCGGCGGGCGGAGGAGACGATGAAGACCCGGGTGATCCAGGGCGACTCCTCTCCCACGCCTGGGGGGTCCGTCGGCGCCTCCGCTCCCGCGGCGACCGGGCCTCCCGATCCGGCCGCTCGGTCCCGGTCGGACCGGATCGGACGGCACGCGCTCCAGGCCGCGCAGGTCGCCCGCACCCTTCGCGAGAAGATCCCCTTCACGCTGTCCGTTGCCGTTCTCACGCTGCTGGCGGGCCTGGCCAGCACGTCCCTGTGGCGTCCGCTGCGGAACCAGTCGCTGCTGGACGCCGTCGCCTACGGCGTCCCCGCGTTCTCCGCGGGCCGCTGGTGGACGCCTGCGACGGGCGTCCTGTTCGCCCAGACACCTCTGCAGTACGTGCCCACCCTGGGGAGCTTCGTCCTGCTCTGCGGGTTCGCGGAGTACCGGATGGGGACGCGGCGGGCGGCGGGCACGGCGGTCGTCACCCAGCTCGCCGGGGTGCTCGGGGCGGCCGCACTCCTGGTCATCGTCTCCGGGCACGGCTGGCTCTGGGCCGACCAGACGGCCCTCACCCGTGACGTCGGGTTCTCGGCCGGCGCGCTGGGGGCGGCGAGCGCCGCGACCGCCACCCTCTCCGCTCCCTGGCGGGGGCGGACGCGCATCGCGCTGGCGACCTACGTGGTCGTGTCCTTCGTGTACGTCGGCGTCCTCTGGGACCTCGAGCACCTCCTGGCGGTGGCCGCCGGCCTCGCCCTGGGGCCACGCCTCGTCGGGTCTCGCGTGGGCGGCCGCGCCGGCGTCGCCCGGCCGAGGCTGACCAGGCGGGAGTACCGGCTCCTTGCGGCCGGCAGCTTCGTCGTGTCGGGGCTCGCCGCGCTGATCGCGCCGCTGGCCGCGTCGGGCGGCCCCCTGGCCACCGGCATGCCCGGCACCGAGGCCGTGTTCGCCTCCGGCCCGGTCTTCACCGTGCTGTGGTTGCTCGTCGCAGCGGGACTGCGCCGGGGGCGCCGGAGCGCGTGGCGGCTCGCCGTGTTCGTGACCGTGGCATCCCTGGTCGCCCTCCTCGTTCTCGCGGTCGCCCTGGCGGTGCGATCCGAGCCCGGCTGGCCGGTCCTGACGTACATGCTGGCGTTCACGCTCACGCAACTGGCGATCCTCGTCGCCGGGCGGAGGGCGTTCGCCAACCCCTCGCGTCGCCGCGCGCGGCGGATCGCCGGTTCTCCACTCGCCCTTCCCAGCGAGGACGAGCGCGCACGGGCGCGGATGCTGCTCGAGACGCGGGGCACCCCGAACCGGCTGGCATGGATGACGACCTGGCCCGAGAACAGGTGGTACCTGCCGGCCGACGACGCGGACGAGCCGGGCTATGTGGCGTACCGCGTGCACGCCGGCGTAGCGCTCGGGCTGTGCGACCCGGTGGCGGCGACACCGGAGCAGCGCGGCCGGCTGCTGCGCGGTTTCGCCGACCGGATGGAGACGGCCGGACTCGTGCCGTGCCTGTTCTCCGTCACCGCCGAGGCCGCCCGGGTGACCCGCGATCTCTCCTGGCAGGTGCTCCAGGTCGCCGAAGAGGCGGTGATCGATCTCCCCGCGCTGACCTTCAAGGGGAAGGCCTGGCAGGACGTGCGGACGGCGCTCAACCGGGCGGCGGCGCAGGGGGTCACCCACCGGCTGGTTCACCTCGCGAGCGAGCCGCGAGGGATCCAGGTGCAGGTACGCGCGATCTCCGAGCAGTGGACGGGCGACAAGGGACTGCCCGAGATGGGATTCACCCTCGGCGGCGTCGACGAGGCCCTCGATCCCCACGTGCGCGTCGGGCTGGCGATCGACGCCGACGGGACGGTGCACGGGGTCACCTCGTGGATGCCCGCCTACGGTACGGACGGCGGCAGCCCGACGGGCTGGACGCTCGACGTGATGCGCCGGGCTCCGGACGGGTTCCGCTCCTCGATGGAGTTCCTCATCGCCTCGGCCTGTGTCGCCTTCCAGGGCGAGGGGGCGGCCTTCGTCTCGCTGTCCGGGGTGCCGCTGGCCAAGGCCGGGCCGGGCGACTCCGGGCTCGACCGAGCGCCGCTGGACGCGTTCCTCGATCGGCTCGGTACGAGTCTCGAGCCCTACTACGGCTTCCGATCCCTCCAGGCGTTCAAGTCGAAGTTCCAGCCGCGCCACGAGCCCTTGTACCTCGTCTTTCCCGACGAAGCCGCGCTGCCCAGGATCGGGGTCGCGCTCGGCCGTGCCTACCTGCCCGACGCCGGTCTGCGTGACCTGCTGTCCTTGGCCCGCTCTCCGTCCCGCTGATCCCCGCCGCTGCTGGGATCAGGCGGAGCGCTGCATGTCGCGCAGGCCGCACAGGAGCAGGTCCAGGCCCGCGGCACGCCACTCCTGCGAGTCGTCGCAGCTGGTGAGGGGCAGCGCCGCCTCGAGGACGTGCGGGTACCGCTTGGGCGAGAGGGCCTGCAGCGAGGCCCACTTGCCCCGCAGCCGCGCGTCGCGGGCCTCGTCGTCCTCCTCGCCGTGCATGAGGCCGGGCTCGCCCGTGACGAGGCCGACGATGAACAGCAGCGCGTAGACCGCCTGCTGGGCGGATTGCTCCGGCGAGAAGCCCGCGCCCCTGAGCAGCCCGAGCACGCGTTCGGTCAGCTCGAGACCGGGTTCGGACTGCAGGATGCGGGTCTTCACCACGTCCGTCACGGACGGGTGAGCCGCGAGGACGCGGAGCAGCTGGTCGAGGACCTCGCGCAGGCGCTGATCCCAGGGGCGGGACTCGTCATCCAGGGGCAGCTCCACCTGCGAGAGCACGAGCTCCGCCACGCCGTCGAGCAGCCGTTCCTTGTCCGCGAAGTGCCAGTACAGCGCCATCGGCGTGACGCCGAGATCGGTCGCCAGCCGGCGGATCGTGAGGGCCTCGATGCCCTCGCCGTCCGCCATGGCCAGGGCCCGCTCGGTCACGGTGTCGCGGCTGAGCCGCTCCTTCGTCGTCCTCGTCGGCATGTTGACAACTATACGCCGTACATGCTTGCCTGTGCTACGTACATTTACAGCGTATAGGTACAGCGTAGATGGAGACTCTGATGGCACTCCCCGACACCCGGACCCGGAGCCCGTGGGCCACGCTCACGGTGCTGGCCCTCGCACAGTTCATGGTCGTCCTCGACGTCACGATCGTGAACGTCGCGCTGCCCAACCTGCAGGCCTCACTGCACTTCTCGGCCGACGACCTGCAGTGGGTGATCAGCGCCTACACGCTCGCGTTCGGCGGGTTCCTGCTGCTCGGTGGCAGGCTCTCCGACCTGCTGGGCCGGCGGCGGATCTTCTCCGCCGGCCTCGGCCTCTTCACCGTCGCGTCGCTCGCCGGCGGCCTGGCATCGTCCCAGGGCGTGCTCATCGGCGTCCGAGCCGTGCAGGGTTTCGGGGGAGCGCTCATGTCGGCCGCGGCCCTCTCGATCCTCACCGTCACCTTCGCCCACGGGCGGCAGCGCAACATCGCGCTGGGCATCTGGGGCGGCCTCGCCGGGCTCGGCGGCACCCTCGGCGTCGTCGCGGGCGGCATCCTCGTCGACGCGCTCGGCTGGGAGTGGGTGTTCTTCGTGAACGTCCCGATCGGCGTGCTCCTGCTCGCGCTGACACCGAGGTACGTGCCCGCCAGCCGCGTCACCGCAGTCGGCCCCCGGACCTTCGACGTCGCCGGATCGGTACTGGGAACCGCAGGCGTGCTCGCCGTCATCCTCGGCGTGATCCGTGCCGAGCCGCTGGGCTGGGCCTCGTTCGAGGTGATCGCGGCGCTGGCCGCAGGCGCCGCACTGCTGGCCGCGTTCGTCGCCGTCGAGTCCCGCTCGCGCGACCCGCTCGTGCCGCTGCGGTTGTTCCGGTCCCCCGGTCTGAGCAAGGCGACCGGCGCGCTCGCCCTCAACGGCGCCTCCTTCCTCGCCATGTTCTTCCTGACCGCGATCTACCTGCAGCAGGTCCGCGGGCTCTCCGCGCTGGACACCGGCCTGCAGTTCCTTCCCATGGGTTTCGCCGCCATCGCCGGGGCGCTGGTCACCTCGCAGCTGATCGCCCGGGTCGGCACCCGGCCGGTGCACGCGGCCTCGGCCGTCATCAGCGTCGTCGGGCTGCTGCTCCTGTCGCGGGCCGGCGCCTCCGGCAGCTACGTCACCGAGCTGCTGCCGGGCCTGGTGCTCTTCGGCGCCGGGATCACCGGCATCGGCGTGCCCGCCCAGGTGGTGGCGGTCGCCGAGGTCAGCCAGGAGGACGCCGGCGCCGTCTCGGGCGTCGTGAACACCGGCTACCAGGTCGGCGGCGCTCTGGGCCTGGCCGTGATCAGCACGCTCTCGACCTCGGTAGTGACGGAGATGCTCGCGACCGGCAGCTCTCAGGCCGATGCGCTGACCGCGGGCTTCCAGCGCGGAATGGTGATCGCGGCGATCCTCGCCGCGGTGAACGTCGGCCTGGCGCTGTGGTCGCGTTCCCTGGTGCCGGACGCCGAGCAGCTCGCCGAGCTCGCCGTCGCCTGATTCCCGGGACCGGCGCAGGACGCCGTGGTCGTCACCCCAGGCGGTGACGGCCACGGCGGTCCCGTCAGGCGTCCGCCTGCGTCAGCTGCTCGACCACCGAACGTGCAGCGCGAACCGCAGTCGTCATTCCGGTCAGCGTCGAGTTGCACGCGAGCGCCGTGGGAAGCACTCCGTTGCCCGCCACGTACAGGCTGTCCCACCCCCACACTCGGCACTGCGGATCGCAGACGCTTGTTCCGTCGTCGGCCGACCCCATCCGGACGGTGCCGGTGAAGTGCAGCGAGGACCCCGCCGGCAGCAGGGCGGATTCCGTCTCCGGGTCGAACGATCCCAGCGCCTCCGCCGTCCGGCGCTGCTCCTCGCGTGCCCGGTCGATGAGCCGCCGATCGTCATCCGTATAGGAGAAGTGAACGGTGATGCGCGGCATCCCGGCCGCGTCGGTGCGATCCTCGGAGAACTCGAGTCGGTTCTCGGCCTGGATCTGCGTGGTGACGTAGAAGCACGGGCCGACGGAGTAGGCGAGCGGGCTGCCGTCCTCGTCGACGTGTACCTGGTTGGCGATCTGCACGTGGAACGGTTGCGCCGGACCCCCGTGTGGCACCCACAGATGCTCGGTCATCGACTCGTCCGCCGCCTGCGCCGAGAGCGCGCCCAGACTGAACCCGAGACGGGCCGGGTCGGTGAGCACCCGACCGGACAGGAACGCGTGTTCGTTGAGATAGCGCCCCAGCGCCGCAGGCCGGATCTCGGACGCGAACAGCAATTGCGGCGTCCGGATGGCGTCCGCGCACACCACGGTCGCCGCGGCCTCGACGTCGTCGTGGCGGCCGGTGCCCACGTGGCGAGTGCGCGCGCCGAGAACTCGCTCCCCGTCGTGCAGCAGCCGCACAGCCTGAGTGTCCGCCAGCAGTGTGAAGGAGGGATCCCTGTGCGGGTCTCCGATCGGCGGGTAGATGGTGTTGGGGCCCGTCCGGCGTCGGACGCCGCGACCGTCGGGCTGGACTGCCATCGGCATGTGCTGCACACCTCGACCAGGAGCGGTGACGGGCCCGAACAGCTGCCCGAGAACGCGCATCACCACCTGGCCGGGCTCCGACGCGGGGAACGGCTCGCCGTGGACCCGAAGGAGCCGAACCGCCTCCCGGAGGTCCGCCTTCCACTCGGCGTCGGGAAGAACGTCCGGCACCTCGCTCCCCCATGGAGTGGGGGTCGCGGCGGTCCAGTGGACGCCCATGCCGCCGACGTTCCATGCCACGGCGGCCGCCGGCATCCGGCTCGAGTCCTCCCCCAGAGACGAGAGGTGGTACATCCCGGGTTCGACGTCCACGAGAGTGCTGCCGACGTCGCCGGTAGGGGCGGTACCGGTGTAGAGGCCCTGGATGCCCGAGGAAACGCGCTGGTTGTAGCGCTCCCAGATGTCGGCCTCGGGAACGTCGTGGAGATGCTGACCCGGTATCGAGCCGATCCGAGGCCCACCGTCCACCATGAGGATCCGCGCCTGCGGCCGCTGCTCGCGCACCAGGCGTGCCACCGCCGCGCCCATGAGTCCGCTTCCCACGACGAGCACATCGCACGTGGCGTTGTCGTTCGACATCCCGGCCTCCCTGTCTGCCCGCGGCTCAGGCGCGCAGGTTCTCCTCGACCCACCTCCAGCTGACCTTCGCGCTCTCGAGCGGCTCCATGCTCGGCCGGTCCACCTCGATGATGATCCAGCCGCGGAAATCGTCACCGAGCGCACTCAGGACGTTCGGGAGATCGATGTGGCCCAGACCCGGCTCGAGGAAGAATCGCTGATCCGAGACCTCGTAATACGGGGTGGCCTTGTTCCTGCTCGCGGCGGCGATCTCGAGGTCCAGGTCCTTGAGGTGGAGGTCGACGAGGCGATCCCGGTACTTCTCGAGGAATGGAGCGCTGGGTATGCCGGCCCACTCGAGGTGGCCGATGTCGAACGATGCGCCGAGAAGCGAGGCGTCGATCTCCTGCATCACGTACTCGATCTCGTATTCGGTCTCGATGAGGGACCCGACGTGGTTGTGAAGCCCCGCCCGAACGCCTTCCGCCTTGAGCACCTCGGCGGCCTCCGCGAGGTACTCGACCTGCCGATCGAGCAGATCCTGATCGAAGAAGGCACCGGTCGCCGCGGCCTGCGCGACCCGCGGCGCCCCGAGGTCCAGCTGTGCCGCGAGGAACACGCTGTTCAGGCCCACGTAGTTGGTCTCCTCCGCGCGGCGTCGCACCGGGTCGAACCAGCGCACCCACTCCGGGCTCCCCCGGCGCAGGGACAGCCCGGTGGCCTCAGGAGGCGCGATCTGGATGTAGCCGGGGGCCGGACGCAGGCCCGCCTCGCCGAGCATCCTCGTGTATGCCTGCAGCGTCTGCGTGTCGAGCACTTCCAGCATGACGGCGTCGAACCCGGCGCTGCGGATCTGACGGTGCACCTGGAGTTGCTCGGAGCGCCAAGCGGGGTCGGCGTACAGCCATGCCCGTTCCCCACCCGGCCCAGGCTTGAGGTTGATCCACTGGATCGCGTTGAGAGCGACCTGCGAGCGAGTGACGGACATGCGCGACTCCTGCCCGTTGGTTCCGCGTCGGCTGAAGTTACCTCGCCCGCGGCCGCGTCGCAGCGACCGATGGCGGACCCTGTCCCGCCGTCTGGTGCCCGGGCCGGCGGGCACGAGCGGGCGAGAGCTCAGCTCCCACCTGCGTCATTGGGCGGCCCCGACCGGCACCGGTCGCTTCGCGAGGATGAGCAGCTGCAAGGGGCTGACGTACGTCGTGTCCGAACCCCTTTTCAGCGCTGTGCACTGAGTCGTGGTGCGACTCAGTGCACAGCGCCGAGAGCCGTGGCACCCCGGCGGGTCGGGAGACGACGAACGGACGGCGGAGGTGGCTCAACGGATCGCGGTGCCTGATGCTCCTGGTACCAGGATGAGCAGGCTCTGGTACCACCCTCGCTCAGCCAGCAGGGTCTTCTCATGACCATCACGCTGCCGACCACCACACGCACCGTCACGGTCCCGACGGACGCCTTCGATCTCGTCGACGTCCGCCTGAGCGACCGGGGTCGCGGCCCCGCCGTCCTGCTGCTGCACGGCGGCGCGGGACCGGCGTCCGTGCTCGAGTACGCGGACCGGCTCGCCGCCGGCCGCGGCGTCCGGACCCTGGTGCCCACCCACCCGGGCTTCGACGGAACTCCGCGTCCCGCGCAGCTGACGACGATCAGCGGCCTCGCCGAGCTGTACGTCGCGCTGCTGGACGAGCTCGGCCTGGAGGCCGTCACGGTCGTCGGCAACTCCCTCGGCGGGTGGATCGCGGCCGAGATCGGCCTGCTCGGCTCGCTCCGCGTCGACCGGCTCGTCCTCGTGGACGCCGTCGGCATCGAGGCCCCCGGGTTCCGGATCGCGGACGTCTTCTCCCTGACGCCGGAGGAGGTCGCCGATCTGAGCTTCCACGACCCGGTCGGCCGTGTCCCCGACCCGCAGGCGTCGACGCCGGCCGGCCGGGCCGCGCTGGCCGTGAACCGGGGAGCGCTCGCGCTGTACGCCGGCCAGCCGGCGATGACCGACTTCGGCCTACGGCGCCGGCTCGCCCGGATCCCCTACCCGACCAGCGTGGTGTGGGGCGCGAGCGACCGGATCGCGGACCCCGGCTACGGGCGCGTCTACGCCGCCGCGATCCCCGGCGCGACGTTCGAACTCCTGCCCGCCGCGGGACATCTGCCTCAGCTCGAGAACCCGGACCTGCTGGACGACGTGGTCGCGCCGCGCCTGTCCGTCGCCCATGTCGCGGCCTGAGGACGCCTCCGCCGGGGGTCGTCAGGGAGTCGGGTTGCGGAAGTAGTGGCCCTCCTGGAGGTCCTCGATGAGGCCAGGGCCGGTCGGCTGCCACCCCAGCAGCTCGCGAGTCATGGCGCTGGAAGCGGTCACGTCGATCGCCAGGAAGGGCGCGAACCAGCCGAACTGCTCGCCGGCGTGCTCGGGAGCGATCGACGTCACCGGGACGTCGAGGCCGGCGCCGATCGCTGTAGCGATCTCGCGCATCGGCACGCCCTCCTCGGCGGCTGCGTGCAGCACGGTCCCGGGCGCGGCCGACTCCAGCGCCAGGCGGAACAGGCGGGCGGCATCGGACCGATGCACCGCAGGCCAGTGGTTGGTCCCCGCCCCGAGGTACCCCGAGACGCCCTTGTCGCGCGCGAGGCCGACGAGCATGGCGAGGAAGCCGTGGTCGCCGTCCCCGTGGACCGTCGGCGCGAGCCGGATGCTCACCGAGCGCACCCCGTCCGCGGCAAGGGAGATCACCATGGCCTCCGTGCGACTGCGCTCCCCCGCCGGCGACGCCGGGTCGGCCTGGTCCTTCTCCGTGACGAGGACGCCGGAGGCGTGCCCGGCCAGGCCGGACGCCATGACGAGCGGCCGACCCGAGCCTGCCAGCTCCTCGCCGAGCACCTCGAGTGCACGGCGATCGGCGGCTGTCGCGGCTGGGAAGTTGCCCGAGAAGGCGACGTCGTGCTTGAAGGCGAGATGGATGACCCCGTCCGAGCTCTTGGCGGTGGTCCGGAGCACGTCGAGGTCGTCGAGCGACCCCCGGACCACCTCGGCTCCGGCCTTCGCGAGGGCCACGGCGGACGCGTCGGAGCGGGCGAGGCCGACGACCTCGTGCCCCGCGCCGACGAGCTCCGGGACGACCGCGGAGCCGATCCAGCCACTGGCTCCGGTGACGAACACGCGCATGGGGGATCTCCTCTGAGTTGGCGGGACCGGACCCGCCGATGACATCAAGTGTCATCACGTTAACACCGATGACACTTGATGTCATGACTAGACTCGTCGCATGACCAGGTGGGAGCCCGACGCGCGCGGCCGACTGCAGCAGGCCGCGCTCGAGCTCTTCGCCGAGCGCGGGTTCGACCAGACCACGGTCGAGGACATCGCCACGCGCGCCGGCGTCACCAAGCGGACGTTCTTCCGCTACTTCTCGGACAAGCGCGAGGTGCTCTTCCCTCCCGGCGGCGAGTTCACGGCCCTCTTCGTCAGCGGCCTCGCTGGTGCCCCGACCTCGGCCTCGCCGCTCGACGCCGTCGCGATCAGTCTCGAGGCCGTCGCGGCCGGCTTCCCCGCCCCCCGCGAGTACGCGCGGCAGCGCCGGCTCGTCATCGGCGCCAACCCCCAGCTCCAAGAGCGCGAGCTGGTCAAGATGGCGTCGGTCGCCGCCGCCCTCGCCGACGCTCTGCGGGCTCGCGGTGTCGAGGAGCCGACGGCCAGCCTGACGGCCGAGACGGCGATCGCCGTCTTTCGCACCGCTTTCGACCGCTGGCTCGGCGCGGAGGACGAGCGCGAGTTCCCGCAGCACATCCGCGAGTCGTTGGACGCACTGCGGACCTTGACCGCAGCCCCCTGACGAGCGGCGCTCCTGCCTTCGGCGGCGATCGGAGTCGGGCGAGAATGGCACGTTCACGGACCGATGACTACGGACCCGCTGCGTCGTCTACCGGCGCATGACTGACACTCAGACTCCCACCACGGTTTCCGACATCGGCGTGGCCATGTTCTCCGTCGCAGACCAGGACGAGGCCATCGCGTTCTACACGGGCAAGCTCGGCTACGAGGTACGCAGCGACATGGCGTTCGGCGAGAACGGCGAGATGCGTTGGGTCGAGGTGGCGCCGCCCGGCTCCCGCGCTCGGCTCGCGCTCAACCCGCCGATGGAAGGCAGCCCCGGCGGTGGCTCGATCGGGGTCGAGACGCCCGACGTTCTCGGCGAGCACGCGCGTCTCACGCGCCCTCGGCGGGATCGACCTGGATCCGGAGCCGATGCGGATGCCGGGCGTGCCGACGATGTTCGCCCTGCGCGACCCGGACGGGAACCACATCTGGGTGGTCGAGGCACCGCCGTCGGCCTGACTCTAGCGAGTACGGGGCCGGTCTAGTTACGCGTCGCTCCCCCGTCCGTGCCGTCCCCGCGGACGAGATCCAGCTGCAGCGCCCTCACCACAGCCTGCGCGCGATTCCCCACGTCCAGCTTCTTGTAGATCGTCGCGACGTGGGTCTTCGCCGTGGACTCGCTGATGAACAGGCGTCGCCCGATCTGACCGACCGCGAACCCGTTGACGAGGAGGTGCAGGACCTCGAGCTCGCGCGCCGACAGCTTGGGCCGGGCAGGTTCCTGCTGCCGCCGCCGGATCGCGTCCGCGAGACCCGGCCCTATGAAGGTGCTCGGGCTGACCGCCGCATGCCGCGCGGCCGCCACCACCTCGTGGGCGGGTGCGTCCTTGCCCACGAACGCGGAGGCGCCGGACTCCAGCGCCGCGAAAAGCTCCTTGTCGGTCGTGTACATGGTGAGCACGACGATGCCGAGCTCGGGATGGCTCTTCCGCGCGCGACGGACGAGGGATATCCCGTCGCCGTCCGGCAGGCCGACGTCCGTGACGAGTACCTCCGGGGCAAGCTCGTCGAGTGCGGCCAGCGCCTCGGCGACGGACGAGGCCTCCCCCACGACCTTCAGGTCCTCGGTCCGGTCGAAGGCCATACGAAGGCCGCCGCGGATCAGGTGGTGGTCGTCGACGATGAGAACCGTCCAGGGTGGGGAATCACCGCTCATGCCAGCTCCACTCTCCGCTCGCGCGCCAGAGCCCGACGCTCCGAACCGAGCGCGCAGCCTCCGGACGGCCGGCGCACCCTGGGCGGTGTGCCGGGCTTGCGGTGAGCAAGGCTACCCACGCAGCAGGTCGGCTGCGGGCGCGCGACGGTGTCGGATGACCAGCCGTAACGGCGAGGACGCCGGTCGAACGCGCAGCTGACGCCCGCCCACGGGCGGCCGACGGCATCCTCCGAACGGTGGATGCACCGGTGCGCCGGAACGGGGGCCGAACAGCCGACAACGGCGCCTCGGAGGGCGTGAGTTGGAGCAGGCGCCGGCCCTAGCTCAGAGCCCGGGCCGGCGCCGCGATCTTGGGCCGTAGCCGGGGAGCGCCTCTTGCGTCGCCTCCCGAAGCCGTCGGCGGCACCAGGACGGAGTACCCGCGGGTGGCGTAGATACGCACCTGGGCGGCGGGGTATTGGAGCGCAAACCGCGCTCGGGTCGGGCAACCTCAGGCCCGGCGCTGCTGGACGGCGCGGCCGGCCTCGACGGCGAGCCGGTCGACGAGGTCGTTCATCTCGTCCCCCGAATGCCCCTTGACCCATCGGAAGCTGACGTCGCCACGCTCCCGGACGGCGAGGACGAGCGGCTCCCACAGGTCGCGGTTCGCCACCGGCTTCTTGGCGCTGTTCACCCAGCCGCGGCTCAGCCAGCCCCGCCACCAGGCGTCCCGAAAGCAGTTCACGACGTAGGTCGAGTCGCTGACGACGGTGAGCGGACCGTCCAGCGCCCGCACCGCCTCGAGCGCCGCCCGGATCTCCATCCGCTGGTTCGTCGTCTGCTCGTCGCCACCGTTCGCCTGACGCCCGTCGCGGGTCGCCCACGCCCAACCGCCCGGACCGGGGTTCCCCGAGCAGGCCCCGTCGGTCCAGACCTCGAGCACACCTTCGGGCGTGCTCGCTCGCGAGGATTCGCTCGATGCCGCGGGCGCGCGGGCCGGCTTGCCGGCAGAAGCGCCGCACTCCAGATGTGCCCACCGCCGGCCGACGCCGACGATCTCCTGGCCCGGACGCGATGGCCGTGGTGCACACCGAGCAGGAGGCCGGGTACTTGGCGATGACTGGCACGCGCCAAGACTAGGGACGGTCGCCGCCCGGTTCAGCCAGTCGCGGCGCGACCCACCAGGTGGAAAACGCGGCTCAGCCGACGGTACGGGTCGCGGAGGCTGGCCTGGAGTTCGACGTCCGCGACGGCTGCGACATCGGTGCCGTCGAGTGGCAGGTCCAGCCAGTCCGAGAACAGCCAGACGCCGTACCAGGCCTCGGGCGTCACGCCGCCTTCGCGCAGCAGCCCCGACAGGTGCTCGACCCTGTCCCCGCGCGTGGGGGCGCCGAGCACGCCGACCTCCTCCGTCGCGTCGAACGCCGCGAGCGCGTCGGCCCACCGCTGCTCGAGGGCGGGCCGGACGGCGAGGGTCGTGGCGTTGAGCGCCATCACGGAGACGATCCCGCCCGGCTCGACGCAGCGGCACACCGCCTCGAGCATCGGCTCAGGGCTCGGCAGGTACATCAGGACGCCGTGACAGAGGACGCCGCCGAACCGGCGTCCGCCCGTCGCCTCGTCGGCGCGCTCCCCCGGCGCCTCGATCAGCCGGACTCGGCGGCGGACGTCGTCCGGCTCGGCGCTCAGCCGCCGCTCGGCCTTGGCCAGCATGGCCGGAGACGCGTCCAGGATCGTGACGTCGTAGCCGAGCCGGGCCAGCGGGAGCGACTGGTGCCCCGCGCCGCCACCGACGTCCAGGATCGTGCCGGGCGGCGCGGGCAGGTGGCGCAGCAGGTGCTGGTGGAGCACGAAGGTGCGGACCCGCCCCTTCACCGAGGCGTAGGCGCCCTCGACGAACGGATCGGCCAGCGCGGCCCACCGATCTTGCGTCACCCCGTCATGCTCGCAGCGGCAGCTGCGACTTCGCGCCCTTCCGGCCCCCGCAGCTCGACGTCCACGACAACGGCTGGAACCATGCGATCAGCGCGGCGGCGACCATGTCGCCTACGCCCCGCCACCACCCTCGAAGATCGGACGGGCTGAGAGGATGACGAGAGACCGGCACGGTGCCGCCGTGTTCGCGGGCTGGATGCTGATCGGGGCCGCGGGCGCGCTCGGCGTCCTGACGCCGTTCACCATCGGCCCCTGGCTGCTCGTCGCGGTCGCCGTCGCGTCCATCGCTCTGGCGCTCACCGTCGGCGGCGGTCCCGAGCTGACCGGGCTCGTCGCCGGGGCGGGCGTCGTCCCGCTCTACGTCGCCTGGCTCAACCGTTCGGGCCCGGGCACGATCTGCACGCCCCTCGACGGCGGGGAGAGCTGCGTCGACGAGTGGAGCCCCTGGCCCTGGCTGGTCGTCGGTCTCGGCCTGGTCGTGGCCGGTGTCCTCGTCTACCGATCACTCCGCGCGCGGCGGGTCGCGTCCGTGACCGCGGGGTGAAATCGGCTCGAGCCGGTGGCTTCAGCGGTTGGGAGGGGTCCGTCAGCCGAGCGGGTCCGCCTGCGTGGCGCAGTAGTTCTTGATGGCATTCCCGGCGGCGTAGAAGGCGCCGGAGTCGAAGGTGCGGGCGAGGTCGTCGCCGTTCAGCAAGCTCAGGCGCGCCTCGCGCGTCACCTTCGTGTAGGCGTAGATGAGCCGCTTCATCGGCTGCGTGGTGCGGTCGGCCACCTGCTCGAGGCGGGTGATCTCGGAGCCCAGGGTGTGACCGGTCCGCGCAGCGTCGTTGTCACCCTTGATCACACCCGCGAGGCTCGCGTCGTCGCCGTGGAAGGCGGCCACGGCGACCTCGCACGCCTCCGCCGTGGTGACCGTCTGGCTCGTCGTCGACGGCGTCGGCGTAGGTGTCGCAGTCGTCGGCATGGGCTGGGGCGCCGCAGTGGGCTGGGTGGGACTGGGCGTGGCGGACGCGGACGGCGTCGGCCTGGCGAAGGGATCGGACCCGGCCTGACCCTCGACAGCGGTTGCCGGCACCTGCACGGTCAGGCTCACCGGGGCGCTCTGCTCCTGCCCGGCGACCGCGACCACCTGCACGAGGTGGCTCATGGTCGGCGCGAGGCCCTCGGCGCGGTATTGCGTGACCGATCCGGGCACGGACGCCGGAGGGCCGTTGTCGACGAAGATCGTGTAGCCGGTGAGCCCGGTCGAACGGGACGGCGTCCACGAAAGGAGGGCCGTCGTCCCCTTGAGCACGGCCTTGAAATCAGCGGGTGGCAGCGGGGACGCCGACGCGCTCGACGTCCCCGAGACGTCAGCCGCCGTCCTCTCGAGCGTGGTCGCGGCGCCGCATCCGGACACCATGAGCAGTGAGCCGGCGATCGCGCAGGCGACGAGCACGCTCCTCGCCCGGTCGGCGTCCGTTCTGCCACGCCACAGTCGGGTCATATCCGTTCCCCCACTCCTCGACGTTCGACACTTCGGTCGGCAGGAGAAGGATGTTCATGAGGCAAGGCGCGACGGAGAACACGACCGCCTCCCGCAATCGGGGCAATCCCGGGTGATCCCGGACGCGCCACACGCGCACGGCGCCTGCGACGTCCCCGCACGACGGTCCCGCCGCCATCCAGAGGTCTGACACGGCCGGACGACCGGACTCGGTACTCCGCCACGCTTGTGTGCCACCGACGCTGCATGATGAGGTCCCTCGGGGCGTGGATCGTCGTGGTGCCGACGCTGCAGGGGAAGGAGGAGCGTGACGGTCTCGAGACGCATCGCCTGGACCCTCGCAGCAGCCGCCGCGGTCGCACTCTGCGCGCCCGTCGTCCTCACCGTCACCCTGGATCAGCAGCGCGGTAGAACCTCCGCACCGGTGGCGAGTTCGGTGGCTCTCGCCAGCCCGAGCCCCCCGCCCAGCCCCTCGTCGAGCACCGCACCCCCGTCGCCCTCGCCGTCGCCCTCGGCGTCGGCGTCCCCCTCGGTGGACGCCGAGAACCTGGCCGCCGGCATCCTCGGTACCCGATTCTCCCGGAACGGCAGCGGCACCCTCGTCGTCGTCCCGGGCCGGGTCGCGGCGCCCGGGCACGGGACGGTGCACCGCGTCAGGGTCGAGATCGAACGCGGACTGCCCGTCGACCCGCAACGGTTCGCGCGCTTCGTCATGACGACCCTCAACGACCCGCGCGGCTGGGGCGCTCGAGGGAGGCTGACCTTCGCCCGCACCGACGGGGCGGCTGACATCCGCGTCATCCTCGCGACCCCAGGGACCAACGCCGCGCTCTGCCGGCCGCTCGACACCAAGGGCGAGGCCTCGTGCGGGCGGGAAGGACGAGCGGTGCTCACGATGTCGCGGTGGATCGACACCACCCCGGAGTTCGCCCGGATCCGCACCACCTACCGGCAGTACGTCGTCAATCACGAGGTCGGGCACCTGCTGGGCCACCCCCACGAGATGTGCCCCCGCAAGGGCGCTCTCGCGCCGATCATGCAGCAGCAGACCTACGGGCTGAACGGGTGCCGGGCCAACCCCTGGCCCTATCCCTGATCCTTCTGCCCGCGCGCTCGGTGCGTCCTCAGCCGGGCCCCAACCGGGGCCGGTGACGGCACCGCCGGTGTGGACCGGCGACGGAACGCGTCAGACGACTCGCCGTCGGGCGGAGCCGGTCGGGATCAGAGGCTGGGACGCCGGCGGCCGCAGCCGGAAACCCCGCTGCCGACGCAGCATGGCGGCGCGCTCGCGCTGCTCCAGGAGCTCCGCACGGCGTTCACGCCGAGCCTGCACCTCGTCGTCCGAGAACTGCGCTGCCACGTCGCCCATGTCTTCCGCCCCCTCGCCGTGCCTCGTTGCTCACCGGGTCCGCCTGCGCGGGCTCCCGTCGTCCGGCGACCCGCGCTGCGGCGACACACCGGCGCTGGCTCCGAGTGTGGAGACGGCGGCGAGCGGTGTATGGCGAGTTCCTCCGGTTCCCACGTTCTGCCTACCGCCGCACGCCGAAGACGGGAGCGCGTCGTCCTTGACATCCGACCGGCTCTGCGCTGGAGACAACAAGACGCAACCAGGGGTTGCGCTTCTGGTCATCCAGGTCGTAGCGTCCTGCGTACACGCAACCATTGGTTGCACATCAGGGAGGCTGCGATGAGCGAGACGACCCGAACGAGAACCGCCGACAGCTATCGAGCGGACCTCAGCTTCACTCGGCCGCCGGACGCCGTCTTCGCGGCGTTCACCACCGTCGACGGGATCGCGGGCTGGTGGACGACGCAGGTGTCGGGCTCGGCCGAGCAGGACGGCCGGCTGACCCTCGGCTTCCCGAACAGCGACGGCCCGCGGGTCGTGCTGCACGTCGACACCGCCGAGCCGGACGGTTCCGTCGTGTGGTCGGTGCACTCCGTTCCGCCGCTGCCGGCGTGGGAGGAGTGGGCCGGGACGCGCATCGTCGTCCGGCTCGAGCCCGACGGCGACGGCGGTACGACGATGCGCTTCGAGCACGAGGGGCTCACGGCCGAGCTGCACTGCTACGACACCTGCAGCCGCGGCTGGGACGGCGTGCTGGCCAGCCTGCGCACCTACGTCGACACGGGCACCGGCGCCCCCTACGCCTGATCCCGCCGGTCCCCCGCACGGCCGGCGTGCTCGTCGGGAACGTGGACCACCGTGCTCGGCGAGCTCCTCGCCGACGGCGGGGCAGACGCGACGAAAAGAATCTTCGTCGCCCGTGTCGAAGCGCTGCCTGCCCGTTCGAGGAGACGTCGAACGGGCGGCATCGGGCGGCCCGGGTCGAAGGAGTTCCGCGATGACCGAGACCACCGCAGGCCTGGCGTCCGCCGCGCCGGCCACCCAGCACGGCGCCTGCACACCGCAGGGCCGCGTCACCCGCTCGCTGCTCGGCTACGGCGTGCTCGCCGGACCGTTCTACATCGGCGTCAGCCTCGCGCAGGCGCTCGTCCGCGACGGGTTCGACCTCACCCGGCACGAGTGGAGCCTGCTCGCGAACGGACCCGGCGGCTGGATCCAGGTGCTCAACCTCACCGTGACCGGCCTCATGGTCGTCGCCGCGGCCGTCGGGTTCCGACGTGCGCTGGGCGACGGACGGGCTTCCCGCTGGGCGCCGCGGCTGCTCGCCGTGTACGGCGTCGCCCTCGTCGCGGCCGGCGCCTTCCGCGCCGACCCGATGAACGGGTTCCCGATCGGCACGCCGGACGGCCCGCCCGTCGACCCGACTCTGTCGGGAACGCTGCACATGGTCGCCGGCGGCGTCGGCTTCCTCGCCCTGGTCGCGGCCACCTGGCTGCTGGCCGGGCGGTTCCGGCACGAGGGACGCCGCAGGCAGGCAGCGCTCACCCGGGCGACGGGCATCGCGTTCCTGGTGGCCTTCGCCGGCATCGCGTCCGGGGCGACCTCGCCCGTCGTGAACCTCGCCTTCACGGCGGCCGTCGTCCTGACCTGGGCCTGGCTGAGCCTGACTAGTCTCCAGCAGTACCGGGCCACCGTCTGATCGCCGCAGCGAGAACAAGGAGGACGACGATGCGCTACCTCGTACTGCTGAAGGCGGTCACCACGCCGGACGGCCCGCCGCCGCCGGAGCTGATGGAAGCGATCATGACGCTCGGCGAGGACGCCCGGAACGCCGGCGTCCTGCTCGACACCCAGGGTCTGCAGCCCAGCGCCGCCGGCGCGCGCGTCAGCCTGCTCGGCGGAGCCATGAGCACCGCGGACGGACCCTTCACCGAGTCCAAGGAGCTCATCAGCTACGCGATCTACGAGGTCCGCTCGAAGGAGGAGGCGGTCGAGTGGACCAGCCGGTTCGTCCGGATCCACCGGGAGCGGTGGCCCGGCTGGGAGGGTGAGGCGGACGTCCTCAAGGTCTTCGGGCCCGAGGACTTCGCTCCGCCCACCGCCTGACCTCCCGAGTGCCCGTTCCCGCAGCCGCGGTCGAGGCGGTCTGGCGCATCGAGTCAGGCCGCCTCGTCGCCGCTCTCACCCGCATCACCGGCGACTTCGCCGCCGCCGAGGACCTCGCCCAGGACGCGCTGGAACGCGCCCTCCGCCAGTGGCCGGTCGACGGCATCCCGGACCACCCGGCCTCGTGGCTCATGGCCACCGCCAAGCACCTCGCGGTCGACGCCTACCGCCGGCGCCTCACGCTCACCCGCAAGCTCGCCGAGCTCGCGCAGGAGACCGACGCAAGGAGGGAGATCCGATGGCCGCCGTCGACGACCAGCTCGACACCGTCGTCCCGGACGACCTCCTCCGGCTGGTCTTCCTGACCTGCCACCCGGTGCTGACGATCGAGTCGCAGGTCGCCCTCACGTTGCGCACGGTGGGCGGCCTGACCACCCGCGAGATCGCTCGCGCCTTCCTCGTGTCCGAGTCGACCGTCGGGCAGCGCATCTCGCGAGCGAAGAAGACCCTGGGTGATGGCCAGGTCCGCTTCGAGCTCCCGCCGCCGGCGGAGCTGCCCACTCGGCTCGGCGCGGTTCTCGCCGTCGTCTACCTGATCTTCAACGAGGGGTATGCGGCCACGGCCGGCGACGACTGGACGCGCCCCGAGCTGTGCCAGGACGCGCTGCGGCTGGCCCGGCTGCTCGCCGGTCTGCAACCGGACGAGCCCGAGGTCCACGGTCTCGTCGCGCTTCTGGAGCTGCAGGCCTCCCGGATCCCCGCACGCACCGGACCGTCCGGTGAGCCCGTGCTGCTCCGCGACCAGGACCGTCGGCGCTGGGACCCGCTGCTCGTCCGTCGCGGCCTCGCCGCGCTCGAGACCGCCGAGGCCCTCGGCACCGGCCCGTACACGCTGCAAGCCGCTATCGCCGCCTGCCACGCGCGGGCCACGAGCGTCGAGACCACCGATTGGCGACGGATCGCAGCCCTGTACACGGTCCTGCAGCACCTGACGCCGACGCCCGTCGTGGCCCTCAACCGCGCCGTCGCCGTCGGGATGGCGGAGGGACCTGAGCGCGGCCTCGCCCTCGCCGGGCAGCTCGAGCAGGAGCCCACGCTCGCCGGCTACCCGGAGCTCGCCGCGGTGCGCGCCACGTTCCTCCAGCAACTCGGACGCCACGACGAGGCGCGCGCGCAGTTCCGCCTTGCGGCCGAGCGCACGATGAACGAGAAGCAACGTCGCCTCTACCTCGACCAGGCCGACAGTCTTGACGGGGTCGCTGAGGGTTCGGGGTGAACGCGTGCCCTACCTCCCTGGACGGGGTCAGGAGGGGCCGCTCCGCAGCGCCACGTCCAGAGCGCGAACCAGCTCGCCGACGCGCGCTCCGCCGGGAGGGGCCGCGGGATAGCGACGGAGCACCTCGACGACGGCGTGTGTCGCGCGACGGCGCGCCTGCTCGACGTGCCGGGCGCCGACCGCGGGGTCACCGCCGGCGTCGAGCTCGGCCGCCCGCGCGGCGTAGGCCGCCGCAGCAAGGATGTGCTTGACCTGGTGGGGGTCGGCGAGCGGATGCAGATAGGCGGCGCCTGCCGCAGCCATCGCCGCGCGCGCCGCGTCGGCTGCGGCCGGGGTGGCGGCGTCGTGGGCGGCTCTCTGCGCCGCCCACGCGGCGTCCCGGAGTGCCTTGCCGCGCCGGCCGCCGCGCGCGAACGCCCAGGCGGTGTCGATGGCGTCGCGTGGGCGGGGATCGGTCGGGTGTGCTCGCTCGAAGATCTCCAGCACCGTCTGCGCGCTCTCGGCCGAATACCGGGTCACCTCGCGAAGGTCCTCGACGGTCAGTAGGACCTGCTCGGGATCGTCCACGTCTGGGGCCATCGGTCAGAGATCCCCCTTTCCGCTCGCTCGCCGCGGAACGTGCGCGGGAACCGGTGGTCACTCACGTCAGTTCGGATCCCCGGACTTCCGGGATCCAAAGCACTCGGAGGACGACGACGCGCCGCTGGTCCTCGAGGACGAGGTAGACGACCAGGCCTTCGCCGGCCGATCCGAACACCAGCGTCCGCATTGCTGCGTCCGGATGATTGCGGTTGTACGCAGCTCCGCTCCACGGAGCGAGCTCCAGGAGGGCGACGACCTCTGCGTACGGTTCGAAGGCGACAACCGGCAGGGCCGCGATGTCCGGAATCGCATCGTGATCGGTCTCGACGGCGTACACGTCAAAGCCCGAGGCGCCGGCGCGTCTCCTCCCACGACTCAGTGGGAACCGGTTCGCCCCGACGCAGCCGGTCGGCCGCTGCCAACATCCTTCGATGGGCTCCGGGGTTCCGCGAGGACACCGCGATACGTCGCCAGCGCTCCAGCGTGTCGAGCACCGGCGTCAGGTCCAGGCCCTCGGTGGCGTCCGCCATGGCCTGCCGATACTCACGGTCGAAGTCACCGATCTCCTCCGCCAGCAGCTCCGCTCGGATCGCTGCAGGAGCGGCCGGTGCGGTCAGCGCAGGGAGCGGATCAGCGGTCACATCGTCACTTTAAGGGTCCCGAACTCCACGTGGGGAGCACGAATCCGGCGTCGGCCACCGTTGGCCGGAGGTTTCCCTGCCGAGCTCCGGCACGGCAGCCAGGACTCCGGAGTCCGGGTGGGTGCCAGGCCGCTATGGTCCTGCCCTCACCGCCACAGACGCGGCGAGACCCCGCGCCCCTAGTAAGGAAGGACGCGCCGATGGCTGTAGACGAGGGCTTCAGGTTCACGCCGATCGGGCACGTGGCGTCACCGCTCAAGGAGCCGGGTGATGCTCCTCGCCAGCCGGACGAGGGTGCTCCAGCCGCGACGATCGTGCTCGATCCGGCCGTGCAGACGGCCGCCGCCGACATCGTCCCCGGCGACCGGCTCGTCGTCCTGACCTGGCTCCACGCCGCCGCAGCGCGACGTGCTGCGGGTGCATCCGCGCGGAGATCGCGAGCGCCCCTCGACCGGGGTCTTCAGCACCCGGTCACCCGACCGCCCCAATCCGATCGGCCTGCACACGGTGACGGTTCGACAGGTGGCGCCCGGCCGGATCGAGGTCGACGCCCTCGAGGCCATCGACGGGACGCCGGTGATCGACATCAAGCCGGTTCTCGGCGAGATCACCGAGAGGTGACGGCTCGAGCGCAGCCGGCTCCACCCTCCGCCCCGTGGAGCACGACGAGTCGACGGGAAGCGCGTACGCCGCGACGCTGTTCAGGCAATCGTGGAGATCGAGCGGGTGGACGTCGCCGTCATCGGCGCCGGGCAGGCCGGTCTCTCGACGGCGTACTGGCTGCAGCGCCGCGGCGTCGCGCCCTTCGTCGTCCTCGACGCTGAGAGCCGACCCGGCGGTGCCTGGCAGCATCGCTGGCCCTCGCTGCGAGTCGGCACCACCCATCGGATCCATCCGCTGCCCGGCCTCGACGTGCCGGACGCCGACTCCGCGCGCCCGGCGTCCGAGCTGATGGGCGAGTACTTCGCCGCTTACGAGAAGGCGTTCGAGCTGCCCGTCCGCCGTCCGGTGCAGGTGACGGCGGTCCGTCGCGCCGACGACCGCCTCCTCGTCGCCGCCGGCGAGCAGGCGTGGGCCGCGCGCGCCGTCGTCAACGCGACCGGCACGTGGCGCTCCCCCTTCGTGCCGCACTACCCCGGCATCGAGACCTTCGCCGGCCGCCAGCTGCACACGGCCGACTACCGCTCGGCGTCCGAGTTCGCCGGCCTGCGCGTGCTCGTCGTCGGCGGTGGCGCGTCCGCCGTCCAGCTCCTCGCCGAGATCGCCGGCGTCGCGCGGACGACGTGGGTGACGCGCCGTCCGCCGGTCTGGCGCGAGGACTTCACGGAGGACACCGGGCGTGCTGCCGTCGCCCTGGTCGAGGAGCGGGTCCGCGCGGGGCTGCCGCCCGCGAGTGTGGTCAGCGTGACCGGTCTCGGCCTGACGCCGGCCGTCCGGGCCGCCCGGGACGCCGGTCTGCTCGAGCGCCGTCCGATGTTCACCCGGATCACGCCGACGGGCGTCGTCTGGGCAGACGGCACCAGCCTCGACGTCGACGTTCTCCTCTGGTGCACCGGCTTCCGCGCCTCGCTCGCCCACCTCGCACCGCTGCACCTGCGCGCGCCCGGCGGCGGCATCCGGATGGACGGCACCCGCGTCGTCGACGAGCCGCGCCTCCACCTCGTCGGGTACGGCCCGTCCGCGAGCACCATCGGCGCCAACCGGGCCGGCCTCGTCGCCGCGAGGCAGATCGCGACCCTTCTGGCCGCATCGGACACGGACGAGCGCCGCGCCTCCTGACGGCGTCCGTTGCGCGCCATCGCGCGGGCAGTGCACGACGATGGCGCTCGTGTCGGAGGTCGACGACGTGACGGCGGCGGCGCGTACTCCCGTCGTCCTGCATTACCCAGGTAACCCGGCTTTTGGGGGCCATGAAACGGGGGGTTACCGGCGTAATGCCGGGGACGAGGCGTAAGGGGCGAGGCGCGGGCCCCCGAGGTCAGCGGGCTCAGATGGCGCCGACGAGCTGCTGGAGGCTGTCGTTGCGGGCGAAGACGGGGATGACCGCCATCGGCGCGTCCACGGTGACGTCCTGGCCGCCGTCGAAGCTGCGCCCGGTGTGCAGCTCCGTCCACGTGACACCCCCCGGCAGGTACACCTGACGGGACCGCGCGCCGAGTTCGACGACGGGCGCGACCAGCAGATCGGGCCCGAAGAGATACTGGTCGCCCAGCGTCCACGCCCGCTCGTCGTCCGGGAAGCCGTAGAACATCGGCCGCATCACCGGATCGCCGTGCTCGTGCGCCTGGCGCATCACGTCGCGCACGTACGGCCGCATCCGCTCCCGGAGGTGGAGGTAGGACGCGAGGATGCGATAGACGTCCTCGCCGTAGCTCCACACCTCGTTGTCGGCACCGGTCGGGCAGTTGGGCCTTCCGTCGGCATGCGTGATCGGCGTCACCGGCAGCCGGAACCCGTGCAGCCGCATCACCGGGCAGAAGGCACCCCATTGCAACCAGCGCACGAGCAGCTCGCGGAAGCCTTCGTCCTCCGGGTCACCGTCGTAGAAGCCGCCGATGTCCGTCGTCCACCAAGGGATGCCGGCGATGCCCATCTGCAGGCCCGCGGTGATCTGGCGCCGGAAGTCCTCCCACGTCGACGAGATGTCGCCCGACCAGACCAGCGCGCCGTACCGCTGGCTGCCCGCCCACGCGCACCGGACGAGGTTCACCGGGTCGGGCTGCCCGGCCGCGAGCTGCCCCTCGTAGAAGCCGCGCGCGTACAGCTGCGGGTAGAGGTTGCCGATCTGCACGTTCGGGCCGAGGTGATAGCGGTACTGGCCGAAGTCGTAGGTCTCGTACTCGGGTTCGGCCTCGTCCAGCCAGAACGTGCGGATGCCGAGGTCGTAGTAGTTCTGCCGGCACTTCTCCCACACGTACTGCCGGGCGGCGGGATTCGTGGCGTCGTAGAACACCGACGGCTCCTGGAAGCGCATCTGGACGTCGACACCGGACTCGGACCGGACCAGCAGGTTGTTCTCGCGCATCTCCGCGTAGTTCTCCGACGCGAGAGACACCTGCGGCCACACGGAGACCATGAGCTCCACACCGAGCGACTCCAGCTCCGCGACCATCGCGCGCGGGTCCGGGAAGTACTCCTCGTCGAAGCGGTAGTCCCCCATGTGCGGCCAGTGGAAGAAATCGCAGACGATCACGTCCAGCGGCAGCCCACGACTGATGTGCTCACGTGCCACGTCGAGGAGCTGCTCGGCGTTCCAGTAGCGCAACTTGCACTGCCAGAACCCGAGTCCGTGTTCCGGCATCATCGGCGGCCGCCCGGTCGCCGCGGTGTAGGCGCGGACGATCTGCGCAGGGTCGTCGCCCGCGGTGATCCAGTAGTCGAGCTGCTTGGTCGACTCGGCGTGCCATTCGGTGCGGTTCACGGCGAAGGTGGCGCGGCCGATGCTCGGGTCGTGCCAGAAGAATCCGTAGCCGGCGCTCGAGAGGACGAAGGCACGCTGGCCTGCGAGTTCCGGTGGGCGAGCTCGAACGTGGACCCCTTGAGGTCGAGCAGGTGCTGCTGGTACTGGCCCATCCCGAACAGCTTCTCCCCGGGGTCGGACTCGAAGGACGCGGTGACGCGGTGGTCCCCGCCGGGGATGGCGTCGAAGCGACGAGCCCTCAGCTTGAGGCTGCCGCCGGGAGGCAGCTCCTTGAGCAGCGGCCGCCCCGTGGACGTCCGGAACTCGACCTCGCAGCGGGGCGGCTCGGGCGACGCCTCCGTCGCGTTGGTGACTGCGCGACTCGACCTCAGCACGGCTTCGATCCGGCCGTTGCGGACGACGGCAACGTCGTCGTCGAGCTTGACGTCGACCTCGGCCGGCTGCGGCGGCAGCAGGGCGTAGTCCGTGTCGAGCAGCTCGCCCATCAGCCTGGACCGCACCCGGAAGCTGTCCGGGCCCCACGCCCGGACCTCCAGGGTCTCCCCGTCGCCGCGCCACACCACCGCGTCGTCGCTCGCCTCGAACATCGTCCCGCCCCTTTCGGTATCGGATCGCTCGTGGTCAGGCGGCCGCGGGAGCTCGCGGCCGCCAGCGCGTCGCGGACGCCGGGCCAGCTCTCGAGCGTCTCGCGGACGTCGGCGCGCCGCTCGTCGCGAAGGGCCTCGGCGTGCGCGGCGTCCAGGACGTCGTCCAGCTGCACCGACGCCCCGGCCGCCGCCGACGCCACCGCCGCTTCGACCATGGCCAGGCTCATGACGTTCTCGTGCACCTCCCCCATCGGCGCCGCGCCTGTGCGCAGCGCGCCGACGAACTCGTGCAGCGCCCACACGATCCCCTGCCCGGGAGCAGCGGGAGGTGCCGACGGGCCGGGCGCGGACGTCGCAGATGGCCCGTCCAGGACGGGCGCGCTCTCCCCGTCCCACGTCAGGGACCCCTCGCGCGCGCTGATCCGCCACTCGCCGTTCCAGGACGTCTGGACGCCGGGCGCACACCAGCTGCCCGTGTACACGTACCGGGCACCGCTGGAGAAGGTGAAGACGGCGCTGGCCGCGGCCGAGCCGGCGAACCAGCTCCAGGACGGGTTGAACGCCTCGCAGTAGACGCTCACCGGCTCCGACGCCAGCACGAAACGCGCCGTGTCGAACGGGTGGATCGCCATGTCGACGAGCAACGGGTCGGCCATCTGCTCGCGGAAGCCCGGGAAGTGGGCCGCCCGGAAGAACTGCGTCGTGGCGACGGCGACCGTGCCCAGCGAGGCGGCCAGGTCACGCAGGGCGAAGACGTGCGGGTTCCACCGCCGCGACTGGCTCACCATGAACAGCTCGCCGGAGACCTCCGCAGCGGCTGCCAGGGACAGCGCCTCGGCCAGGGACGCCGCGGCCGGCTTCTCGCCCAACACCGGGAACCCGGCGAACAGTGCGCTGGTCGTGACCGCGTGGTGCGCGTCCGGCGTGGTGACGTCGACGAGCGCCTGCGCACCGACGGCCCGGGCCAGCTCGACGGCGTCCGCAGCCACCGGGACGTCGAGGCCGGCGAGCTCGTCCGCGACCTGGCGCGCACGCGCGACGTCGACGTCGGCGAGCCCGGCCACGACCACGTCCGGCGACGTGCGGATGGCTTCGAGCCACGCGCGTCCCATCCCGCCGGCGCCGGCGACGACCACCCTGAGCGGATCCGTCGCGCTGCCGGGGATCCGCCGGAACGTCATCGCGCCGCCCCCCGCGCGGCGACGTCCGCGCCGTCGTGGTCGGCCATCGCCCCGCGGTAGCCGTGCCCCTGGAAGAACTCGCCCGTCTCGTAGCGCAAGAGTTCCGGGTGCCGGCGCTCCGGCAGGTCCGTCCGCGCCCACTGGACGCCGTTGGCGATGACCCGGCGGACGTCCTTGTGGTGGTAGGTCGGGTAGTCCTGGTCCCCCGGACGGAAGTAGAAGATCTTGCCGTGGCCCCGCCGGAAGGTGCAGCCGCTCCTGAAGACCTCTCCCCCGCTGAACGTGCTCAGGAAGATCAGCTCGTCGGGCGTGGGGATGTCGAAGAACTCCCCGTACATCTCGTCCTCGTCGAGGACGATCGGGTGCGGAACCCCCCGCGCGATGGGGTGGGTCGGGTCGACGGTCCAGATGAGCTCGCGGTCGTGCTCCGAGCGCCAGCGCAGGGTGCAGGTCGTGCCCATGAGCTTCGTGAAGATCTTCGACCAGTGCCCGGAGTGCAGGACGACGAGGCCCAGGCCGGAGAGCACGTGCCGGTGCACGCGCTCGACCACCTCGTCGGCGACCTCGGCGTGCGCGGCGTGCCCCCACCACACGAGGACGTCGGTGCGCGCGAGCACCTCCTCCGGTAAGGCCGTGCTCCGGGTCGTCGAGGGTCGCCGTGCGGACGGCACAGCGGTCGCCGAGGTTCTCGACGATGCCCTCGGCGATCGTCGTGTGCATGCCCTCGGGATAGATCCTCGCCACGTGCTCCTCGAGCTTCTCGTGGCGGTTCTCGCCCCAGACGAGGACGTCGAGGGAACGGGCAGGTTCCTGGGTCACGGAGGGCACACCTTTCTTCCGGAGCTGGTCGGGCGGAGACGTCCCTACTTGACCGCACCCGCGGTCGTCCCGGCGGCGACGTATCGCTGCGCCACCACCAGCAGCACGACGGCCGGCAGCGAGGCGAGGACCGCCGTCGCCATCACCGAGCTCCAGTCGTTCACGTAGGCGCCGATGTACGTGTACAGGCCCAGGGTCACCGGGCGGACGTCCTCGGTCGTCGTCAGGGTGAGCGCGAAGAGGAAGTCGCCCCAGGTGAACAGGAACGTGAACAGGCCGGCGGTCACGAGGGCGTTCCTGGACATGGGGAGCACGACCGAGACGAGCGTGCGGAGGGGCCCGGCGCCGTCCACCCAGGCCGCCTCGACGACCTGCGCGGGCATCGCCGACATGAACGCCCGCAGGATGAGGATCGCGAACGGGATGCCCGCGGTCGAGTCGGCGAGGATCAGCCCGCCGATGGAGTTCAGCAGCCCCACGTCGCTGTACGCGCTGTACAGCGCATTGGCCACGACGATGCCCGGGACCATCTGGCTGATGAGGATGACGAGCAGCACGAGGTTGGCCCCCGGGATGCGGAACAGGGAGAGCGCGTACGCGGCCGGAGCCGCCACGAGCAGGCTGAGCACCACGCTGCCCGTGGCGATCACGAGGCTGGTCGCGAGGTGGCCGCTCTGGTCCTGCAGGGCCTTGGCGTAGCCGCCGAAGCTCAGGTGCAGCGGCAGCCAGGGGGTTCCGACGGCGGACCCGCTCGGCTGCAGCGAGACGTTGAGCATCCAGTAGACCGGGAACAGCATCACCCCCAGGATCAGGACGCCGACGACCGTGTGGCCCCAGCCGCCTCTGCGCCGGCCTCCCCCACCGCGCCAGTCCTTCGCCGGGGGCGGCGCGTCCGAGGCGTCGACGGTTGTCGCGAGCATCGTCATGGCTTCTCCTCACTCCTCGAGGTTTCGCCGGTTGAGCCGCAGGTAGAGCAGGGCGAAAGCCAGGGAGATCACGATCAGGATGTTGCTCAGGGCGGCGCCCTGCCCGAAGTCGAACTCCACGAAGGACAGGTGGTACGACTGCGTGGCGAGGGTCTGGGTCGCATTCGCCGGCCCGCCACCGGTGAGCCCGAGAATGATGTCGAGCACCTTGAGCGTGTAGACCACGCCGAGCACGAGCACGACGTTGACGACCGGCCGGAGCAGCGGCCAGGTCACGTACCGAAAGGCTCGCCAGCCGGTGGCCCCGTCGAGGGCGGCGGCCTCGTACAACTCCTCCGGGATGTCCTGCAGACCGCCGTACAGGATCGTGGTGTTGAACGGGATCCCGATCCAGATGTTCACCACGATCACCGCCACGAGGGCGAGGGACGTGCTGGTGAGCCAGCCGGGCCGCGACCCGGTGAGGTGCACGTCGTTGAGGAACCGGTTCAGCGCTCCGTTGTCCTGGTCGAGGATCCAGCGCCAGACGGAGCTGGAGACGATCAGCGGGATCAGCCAGGGCAGGAGCAACAGCGACCGGAGCACGTCGCTCAGCGGGAAGTGCCGCCAGAAGTAGACGGCGATGGCGAGTCCGATGACGAACTGGCCGAGGATCGACCCGACCGTGAACAGTCCCGTGTTGAGCATCGCCTTGCTGAAGACGGCCGAGTGGATCACGGTGCTGTAGTTGCCGAACCCGGCCCACGGAGCCTCGCCGGTGTAGAAGGTCCGCGTCGTGTAGTGCTGGAAGCCCATCAGCACGTTCTTCACGACCGGGTAGCCGAAGAACAGCAGCAGATACGCCACGGCGGGCAGCAGGAAGCCGATTTCGATGAGGCGCTGTCGGCGACGCCCGGGCGACCAGCGCCCTCGGCGGGTCGCGGCGCGGCCCGCGGCCTGCGTCGGACGACGGCGGGCTCCGGCCTCCCCCGCCGCTGTGGCCGACTCCGCGGCGCGACTCGCACTCCCCGACCACCACCGGTGCGACCGGGGGGACGGACGAGCGGGGCCGAACGGACCGTGCCGGTGGGTGGCGGCCCCGGCGCCACCCACCGTCAGTCGTCCATCAGCCATTCTGGGCCTGCTGCAGGGCTGCCATCGGCGCAGCGCCGCCGGTCAGCGCCGACTGGATCCCGGTGTAGATCTTCGTCGCGGCCTTCGGCCAGTCGGCGCCGAGCTCGCCGGTGCGGGCCCGCGCCGTCTCGACGACCTGGCTGAACGCCTTCATCGACGGGTTCTGGGTCACGAACTGCTCCTGGAGGGACAGCTTGGTGGGCACCGTCTGCCGCTCCTTGCCGAGCAGCATCTGGTTCTGGTCGCTGTTCAGGCACTGCACGATCTTCGCGGCGGCCTGCTCGCGCGCCTTGTCGCCGGTCTGCGGGAACCGTCCACGTCTCCCCGCCGAGCGGCGACACGACGGTCGCGCCGGCGTGCGGGGCCGGCGTGGGCACGACGCCGTAGTGCAGGTTCTTGGCTGCGTTGAGCACCGGGAACTGCCACGGCCCGTTGATCATCATCGCCGCGTTCCCGGCCTTGAACTGGTCGTTGACGTCGGCCTGCGTCCAGTTCACGACGGACTTGGACGCCGAGCCGTCCTTCACGAGGTCGACCCACAGCTGGAGCGCGTCGGCGGTCTGCGGAGTGGCGATGTTCTTCTCGTCGCCACCGTTGGACCACATGAAGGGCAGGAACTGCCAGGTGCCCTCGTAGTTGGCCGGGGCGGAGAACGCGATGCCGTACTGCTTGCCCGCGGTCAGCTTCTTGGCGTCGGCCCTGAGCTCGTCCCACGTCTTCGGCGGGGTGATGCCGGCCTTGGCGAGGATGTCCTTGTTGTAGAACAGGGCGATCGAATTGGTGATCGGCTGCAGCCCGTAGAGCTTGCCCTGATAGGTCGACGCGTCGACGACGCCCTTGATGTACCCGTCCGCGGAGAGCCCGTAGTCCGACAGCGGTGTCAGCGCGCCGGACGCCGCGATCTGCTGCAGGTCGGGGTTGTCGAGCATGAGGACGTCGGGCAGCGTGCGGGACGAGCTCTGCTGCAGGACCTTCGGGATGAGGCTCGCGCCCGGCACGGCCTCGCGCTGGATGGTGACGCCGTTCGCGCTCCCGCAGGCGTTCAGGACGTTCGTGTAGACCGTCTTGTCGGGCTCGTTGTTGTAGTAGTCCAGTACCCGCAGACTCGTCACCTTTCCACCGGACGAGCCGCTGCTCCCCCCGTTACCGCTGCTGCCGCACGCGGCGAGCGCCAGAGGAAGTGTCAGAGCCGCAGCGGTCGCGAGTTGGAGGGTGCGCGACCGAGCTCCACGTCGAGCCATACGATTCCCTTTCCTCGGGCGACGTCACGGCTGACGGCGCCTCGGCTGCTCCGGTCCGGGTCCGGGCCGGATGTGTTATCGGTCTTGATGCGGTGAATCCTTGCGAATTGTCGTCGATGCGTATCGACGATAGTCGTGGGGCGATGTCGGCCGGCTCGGCTTTCCCGGGAGGACGTCAGCTCGGGGATCAACGGGCCGGGCGACGGCCTTCGTCTGCCCGTCATGGCGGCCCTGGCAGGGCATTCATCACGGTGCCCCGGCGCGTCAGGCGCGGGGTCACGAGATCGATCCCCGGAGGCTGGACGCCCGGGGCGGGGTCGAGCAACCAGAAGAGCGTCTCCATCGCCCGCCGCGACACGTCTCGCGGTTCCGCCGAGACGTTGGTGACCGGAGGTTCGCAGTCCTCAGCGGTGGCGTCCGTGCAGAGCGCGACGACCGAGACGTCCCGGCCCGGTTGGACGCCGCGGGCCCGCAGGGTGTTCAGCGTCCGCTGGAGGATCTGCATGCTCGGGACGACGATGCCGAGCCGGGTGCCGGCACCGAACGCGAGCGCACCGTCCACCGCGTCCTGCACCGCCTGACGATCCGGCTCCACGGGCGAGATCAGGTGCTGGCGGAGCCCCTTCGCCTCCGCCGCGGCCTGGGCGGCATCGAGGAACCGCGGTATGAAGTTGAGGTCACGATCGGTCAGCTCCTGGGGATAGCCCAGGAAGACCACGCTGTCGTGACCGGTCGCCGCGAGCTCATCGACAGCCATCTGCGCAGCGAGGGGGAAGTCGAGGTCCACGCAGCGCAGTCCCGCCGGGTCGAGCGGGACGCCGATGAGGATCACCGGGATCCGCAACGACGCCGCGACCGGGACGCGGTCGTCCTGGGTCCGGATGTCCATGAGGACGATCGCGTCACAGAGCGACCGGCCGGCCAGCCGACGCAGCCCGGCCGAGCCCTCGTCGGTCGTCACGAGCAGGACCTCGTGGTCGTTGGCTCGGGCCGCGCCGGCGATCGTCTCGATGAAGGGCAGCAGCCCGGCGGTGTCGCTGCCCGACCCGAACGGGACGACCAGCCCGACGACCCGCGTCCGCTGGCTGGCCAGGGCACGCGCGCCGGCGTTCGGTTCGTAGGTCAGCTGCTCGATCGCGGCGAGCACGCGCTCGCGGGTCCGCTCGGAGATCGGGCGCTTGCCGCTCATCACGTACGAGACGGTGCTCTGCGAGACACCGGCGGCGCGGGCGACGTCCTTGCTCGTGAAAGCGACCATCTCGCCTCCTGACGTCCGCGCCGTCGTCATCGATACGCATCGTCGATGCGAATCGATGCAGCGAGACTAGAGCCCTCCTCCGACCGAGGACAAGAGGCACGAACCAACTCCTTCCGGCGCTCTCGCCGGCCGACGGCCGTGATCGCCACCCGGGAGGAGGCGAGGCGGCGACACGCGCAACTCGCCGCGGACGGCCCTCGTCGTCCGCCCGCGTGGCGATCACTGAGACGCCGCGAGCGTCCCTCGCCGAGCACGACTAGCGTGACGACGACGGCCGGTACCGGTGCCGGCCGCGACCGAACCGGAGGGATCAGCGGGATGCGCGCGCTGCAGTACGAGGAGTACGGAACCCCCGACGTCCTCCGGTGGGCGGAGGCCCCCGACGTGCACGCCGGCCCGGGCACGGTACGGATCACCGTCCGGGCCGCCAGCGTCAACCCGATCGACTGGAAGATCTTCAGCGGCGCGATGGCCGGCGGCAAGCCGCTCGCCGGTCCGGGGTATCTGGGCCGCGACGCCGCCGGGGTCGTCGACGAGGTCGGCGAGGGCGTGAGCGGGGTGTCCGTCGGCGACGACGTGTTCGGCCAGGGACCGAACGCGCAGGCCGAATACGCCGTGCTCAACGCCTGGGCGCGCAAGCCGGCGTCCATCGACTGGGCGGTGGCCGCCGCGGCCGGTGTCGCCGGGGAGACGTCCGAACGCGCGCTCCGCCTCCTCGGGGCGAAGGCCGGCGACACGCTCTTCGTCGACGGCGGCGCGGGAGGCGTCGGGGCGGTCGCCGTGCAGATGGCACTCGCCCGCGGCATCCGGGTGATCGCCTCCGCCGGCGAGGGCAACCAGGACTACCTGCGCGAGATCGGAGCGATCCCGGTGCTCTACGGCGAGGGTCTGGCCGACCGGGTCCGCGCCGCGGCCGGCGGCACGGTGGACGAGGTGTTCGACGTCCCCGGCAAGACGCCGGTCGAGGAGCTCATCGGCCTGGTCGCCGAGCCGGCGCGGGTGCTGACGATCGCGAACTTCACGGCGGGGCAGTCCGGCGTCCAGGTGACCGGCGGCGGCGCCGACAGCAGGGCCGCGGAGGCGTTGGCGGAGATGGCCGACCTGCTGGCGGAGAACAAGGTCGTGATCAAGGTCCAGACGTTCCCGTTCGAGCGCGCCGCAGAGGCCTACCGCATCAGCCAGTCGGGCCACGTGCGCGGAAAGCTCGTCCTGGTCCCCTGAACCGCCGCCCACCGTCACGCACCGTCGGTTCCGGCTGAGGCGCCGGCTCAGCGCCCCCGCAGGAAGGCGACCGCCTCGGCGAGCGCGAGGTCGGTCAGCACCGGATCGTGCCGCGCGCCGACGTCGCGCATGAAAGCGTGCTCGCCGCCGGTGTAGAGGTGGAGCTCGACGTCCGTGAGGCCCGCCGCGTAGAGCGCGGACACCACGTACAGCCGCGCGTCCGGCGGCACGTGCGGGTCCTGCGACCCGAACACGATCATGAGCCGGCCGCCGATGTTCCCGGCATCCGCGATCGAGGGGGCGTCGTCCGCGCCCAGCGCGCCGTCCTGCAGTCCGGTCGGGTAGAAGCAGACCGTGGCCTCGACCCGCGGGTCGAAGGCGGCCCGGAAGGCCAGGTGACCGCCCAGGCAGAACCCGGTCGCGAAGATCTGCGAGACGTCGTCGCGGCCCTGCAGATGGTCGAGCACGGCGACACGATCGGCGTCGAACTGCTCCGTGGTCGTGGACGCCGCCCCCGCGAGGCCCGCCTGCTTGCCGGCGTCGTCGAACTCCAGCGCCACGCCGGCGAGGTCGCCGTGCGGGTAGATCTCCGGCGCGCACACCAGGAAGCCGTGGGAGGCGAGGCGCCGCGCCGTCCGGAGCGTCGACTCGGTCAGCTGGAAGATGTCGCTGTAGAGCAGGACGCCGGGGTGCGGTCCACCGCCACCCGGGCTGATCACGACCGCGCGGATGTTCCCGTCCCGGGACGGGACCCGGACCTCGTCCTCATGCAGCTTCACGCCGCGCCACCTTACGGGGACGCCGGGCGGCCGCGGCGCTCCGGCCGTTCCCCGGCGCGGTCTACGGTTGGTGCATGGCTCAGCTGATCACCGCGCGGCGGTTCGAGGCTGCGGACGGAGCGGGCGACTGGCGGGTGCTCGGCCGGGGAGCCTCCGCGTGCTTCCGGATCGGCTCCTTCACCGTCGGCGTCCAGCTCGTGGAGGCGATCGGCGCCCTCGCCGATGCGCTGGGTCGCGCCCCGGACGTCGATCTACGGCCGGCGTCCGTGACCGTCCGGCTGCCGATGGGCGAGGTCCCCGGGCTCACCGAGACCGACCTCGAGCTGGCCCGCCAGATCTCCGCGGCCGCGCGCGAACTCGACGTCGCCGCGGACCCCGCCGCCGTGCAGGACGTCGACCTCACGATCGACGCGCTGGTCCGCCCGCGCGTGATCCCCTTCTGGCGGGCCGTGCTCGGCTACGAGCAGGTCGGGGACGAGGATCTGCTCGACACCGCCCGCCGCTCCCCCGCCGTCTGGTTCCAGCCCATGAGCGGGCCGCGACCCCAGCGCAACCGCATCCACGTCGACGTCTGGGTGCCGGTCGACCAAGCCGAGGCCCGCGTCGCCGCGGCATTGGCCGCCGGGGGGTCGCTGGTGAGCGACGAGTTCGCGCCGTCCTGGTGGACGCTGGCGGACGCCGAGGGCAACGAGGTGGACGTCGCCACCTGGAGAGGCCGCGACGAGGAACGGGACTGACGAGGCCGGGGATGCTCAGGGGTTCCGCTTCAGCTCCTGGACCGACCAGCCGTTGCCGTCCGGATCGTTGAAGAAGGCGAAGCGCGAACCGGGAGCACCTTCCGGTCCCAGCTGCTGGACCTCGCTGATCGGCACGCCCCGCCCCGCGAGTTCGGCCCGCACGGCGTCGATGTCCTCGACCACGAGCTGAGGTCCCCTGAGCGTGCCGGGCTCGCCCAGCGGCATCCCTTCGCCGATGACCACGGAGCAGGCGGACCCGGGCGGCGTCATCTGCACCACGCGCATGCCGTTGCCGGGCTCGATGTCGTGATCCAGGTGGAAACCGACCTGCTCGGTGTAGAAGGCCTTGGCCGTGTCGACGTCCGACACCGGAACGCCGATCACCTCGAGCTTCAGATCCACGATCTCCCCTTTCCCGTCGACAGCCTTGATCGGAGGGTCGATCCTCGCGGATCGGCCGCCTCCCGTCGACCGGCCGACCGTGGGGAGGGGCCCGGACGCCGTCGGCGTCCGGGCCCCTCGCCCGCGAGACCTACCGGTCCTCGTCGAGCGTCCCGCCGGTGCGGCCGTCCGTGTCGAGCTCGATGCGCTCCTTGCGGACGTCGGCCGTGACGGTCTCCTCGGACTGCTCGGTCTGCTTGCCGAGCCGGACCCGCTCGACCGGGACCGCCTCCGTCGTGACGACCGGGCGCTGCTCGTGCAGGACGACCTCGTGCTCCTCCTCGGAGAGCTCGGAGCCGTCGAGAGCGGCGCCCCGGTTCTCGTCGGTGATCGGCTCGCGCTCCACCCGGACCTGCTCACGCGTCACCGGCACCGACACCTGCTGGTTCTCGGTGACGATGTACTTGCGCAGCCGGGCCCGGCCGGCCTCGACCCGCTCGGTGGCGGCACGCAGCCGCTCCTCGGACCGGGTCATCGCCTCGTCAGTCGTCGGACCAGACGTGTCGTAGCCGTCCCGGCCGCCGTCCTGGCCCTCCTGGAACCAGCCGCGCGACTCGTCCGTCCCCTCCCCGAACGTGCCCGCGCCCAGGCCGTAGTACCGGTACAGCGCCGCCTCCTCCGCCGGGCTCAGGTGCCCCGCGTCGACGTCCACGGAGGGAGCGTCCTTCACCTGGTCCTTGCCGTAGGGAACCTGCACCTGGCCCTCGCCCGCGAGCCGGGCCCCGGCCAGCGGCACGAAGTTCTCCGACCGGGCGATCAGCCCGGTCTGCACCGTCACCCACTGCGGGGCGCCGGTCTCGTCGTCGAGGAAGACCTGGCCGATCTTCCCGATCTTCTCCTGGCCGGCGCCCACGAGCTGGGCGCCGACGAGCTGGTCTGCGTCGATGCGGTCGTTCATGCTCGAACTCCTGTCTCCGGTGGATCGGTCGCTGGGCCGGGAGGCTCCCGGCGCACGAGAGGAAGAGGGGTTCGAGGTCCCGGCATGACGCACATTTCTCGCGGATCGTGGTGAAACGGGCTTCCGGGTTAACGTGATCCGTCTCCGGGGTACGTCCGGGGCCGGACGCCGGTCGTGCCGAGCCGGCGTCGCCAGTGGCGGCAGGGAGCGGAGGCGCCGAGGGATGGCCCAGCCCGAACCGCCGTCGCCGCCCGAGCGAGAGCGGCCGCGCGGTGATCCGCGCGACGAGCAGGCGGAGATCCTCGCCCTGCTCGCCCCGCTCCGGCGCTACGCGCTCTCCCGGCTCGGGGATCCGCACGACGCCGACGACGTCGTGCAGGAGACGCTGACCCGGGTGCTCGCGGCGCGCGGCCGGCTCGAGGACGCGACCTTGACGGCCTACGCCTTCGCCGTCGCCAAGAACCTCATCACCGGCCTCCACCGGGAGGCGGACCTCGCCCGCCGGCACGCCGGACGGCTCGTCGAGCCCGGCGAAACGCAGCAGCCGGAGCACGTCGTCCTGGCCGTCGAGGACCGGCGCGCGCTCGCCACCGCCCTGCGCGAGCTGCCGCAACCGCAACGCGACCAGCTGGTCGAACACGTCGTCCACGAGGTCGCCGTCACGGAGATGGCGGGCGATGCCGGTGCGGGCGCCGTCGCGGCGCAGCTCGCCCGGACCCGCGCCCGGTTGCGCCTGGACTACCTGCTCGCGCTGCGGGGCGTGACGTTGCCGACGCCGCGCTGCCGGCCCGTCCTGCTCGCCATCTCCGCGGGCGACCGCCGCCGGCAGGCGGCGTTGCGCGCGGGCGAGCACCTGGCGACCTGCCGGACCTGCACGGAGCTCAGCGAGCCGCTGCTCCAGCGACGCCGCGCCCTGGCCGGCCTCGTCCCCTGGATCCCGCTCGGCGCCTGGCACGGCCGGCTCGTCCACTGGGCTCGCGCCCACCCCGCCCAGGCGGTGGGTTCGAGCGCGGTCACCGCCGGCGCCGCTGCCGCCGTCGCGGTCGCCGCCGTGGTGTCGGCGACTCCCGCGCCACCGGCGGTTCCGCCGACGCCCTCGGCGTCCGCCGCACCCTCGGCGTCCATCGACGCCACCCTGATCGCGCCGGACGGGCCGGTGCTGCCCCGGGCCGGCGAGCTCCGCGAGCTCGCGGGACGCCAGGTGCGCGCCCGCGGCGTCCGGGTGCTGGCCGTGCCGGCGGACGAGGGTTTCTGGGTGGGCGACGGCGCGGACCAGCGCGTCTGGGTGCAGCTGCGCACGCGCGGCGAGTCACCGGAGCGGATCCGCGCCGGCGAGCACCTGACCTTCACGGGCGTCGTCGTCCGCAACGACAGCGGCTTCGTGCACCGGGTGAACCTCTCGGACGGCGACGGCGCGGAGCAGCTCGCCCGGCAGGGCGCCCACGTCGAGGTGGACGCGGACGGCGTCACGGTCGCCGGTCGCTGAGCGCTGTGTAGCTTCGCCGTGTGAGCGACATCCTCGCCGTCCTCGAGCGCTACGACGACGCCGCGCCCCGGACCGGAGCGGACGCCGAGGACTTCGGGCCGTTCACGCTCTTCCGCTCACGGATGCCGTGGCCGTACTACGCGCGCCCACGGCTCGGGCTCGAAGTTCCCATCGAGGCGGACGACGTCCGGCGGCTGCTCGCCCACATGGACGCGGTCGGCGTCCCGCACGAGATCGAGTGGGTCGAGCAGACGACGCCCTCGCTGGCCGAGGCGGTGGACGCCGCCGGCCTCGCCATCACCCGGTATCCCCTGCTCGTGCTCGGCTCGCTGCACGAGGCTCCCCTGCCCTCGGGCGTGGAGGTCCGCTCGGTGGACGCCGAGGACCCGCTCGTGCCGGCCGCCCTCGCGGTCGCGGACGTCGGATTCGCCGCCGCCGGGACGTCGGTGGGGAGCGAGGGCGAGCCCGAGCGAGACGGACGACTTCGCGATGCAGGCCTCGGGCGTCAGGTCGAGGCGGTGCGCCGGCAGCTCCGCAACGGCCTCGCGATCCTCGTCGTCGCCGCGGACGAGGCGGCGGGCGTGGTGGGGGCCGGGCAGGCGCTCCCGCGGGGCGACGTGGCCGAGATCGTCGGCGTCGCGACCCTGCCGTCGGCCCGCCGGCGGGGCATCGGGGCGGCGGTGACCGCGCGTCTGGTGTCCGTCGCCCAGGGCGCGGGGGTCTGCACCGTGTTCCTCTCGGCAGGTTCGGAGGACGTCGCCCGCGTGTACCGCGGGGTGGGCTTCGCCGACGTCGGCACCGCGTGCGCCGCGTCCGACGGCACGTCGTAGCCCCGTCGCGTCGACCGGCTCGTCAGGTGTGTCTGTGAGGCGACGGGACCGTTCTCACGGGAGCGCCCGATGGGTCGCCTCGAGGTAGGCACGGACGACGTCCCCCGGCACGCGCCCACGGTTCGAGACCGGCAGGCCCCGGGCCAGGGCCCAGGCTCGGACCGCGGACGTGGCCGGCGCCCTGGCCGCGGTCGGAGGCTCGCCGTCCGGCGGATCGTCGGGGGACGTTTCCGTTGCCGAGGCGTGGAACGGGACGTCGGCGTTCCCGAGCTCGGTGAGCGCGGCGCCGAGGAAGCGGTAGGTCCACTCCTGGGCCAACGCGCGGGTCTCGGCGAAGAAGACAGGCACGGTGGCGAACCGCGCCTGAGCCTCGGCCAGTGCGTCGGCGACACGCCCGGGAGCAACGTGCTCGAGCTTGAACAGCGCGCTGTACCGGTCCTCCACGACGACCGCCGCACGAGGAAGGGCCGCAAGCTCGGCGAGGGCGTAGGTGAGCTTGCCCGACAACAGGCTGGTGGCGAGGTCCGCGAGGGACTTGCGCTCGACCGCCGCCACGACGACGCCGCCGAGGGTGACGGCGTAGTCGCCGACCGGCAACGCCCGCCGGACCGTCGTCGCCTGCTGGTGGCTGAACCCGTAGGCGTAGCGCTCCCGGCTGTCGACGACGATCTCCAGGACGTTTCCGGACGCGCGGCGTGTGGGTAGGGACACCGCCGGGCGCGCCTGCTTCGACGTCCGCGGCGACTGCCAGAAGATCACCTCGCGCCCCCGCGCCCGTGCGAGCACCAACTGCGAGCGGTTCTCGCGGGCCCGGTCGACGACGAGGTCGATCGCCGGGCCGCGCTTGACGCACGACCGGACGGCGACCCGCTCCAGCACCTCGGCGTCCGCAGGCCAGGCGTCCAGCCGATGGCAGTAGACCTTCGACGTCCGTGGCCACGTGTCCCGCGACTTCAGCAGGAGGTCGCCGCCCGGGAGCGGGACCCGAAGGATGAACGGCAGCGACGACCCGGCCTCCGGGTTCCGTGCGATCAGCAGCTCCCTGCTCATGGGCTCATCCTGTCAAGCCTGTTGGCAGCGATACGCACGCCCCTCGACGATCACCGCGGGCCGGCGAGTCATCCCCAGCACCACGGTGTAGCCGCCGAACACCTCGCCCTGCTGGCTCGCCGTCACCGGTAGACGTGCGCCTCCCGGGCCGGGCGCGCGTCGCCGGTGGTCAGGGTCACCTGCTGGTCGTCGGTCGTGACGACCTGCCGGCCCGCCTGTCCGCCGCCCGTGGAGGGCCCGCCGCCGATCACCGTCGGCGCGCCGAGGCGCACGTCGCCGGTCGGCGGCGCCTGCGTCGGGAACCGCCCCCGGATCCCGGTCCGCAGCTGCAGCCACGGCATCTCGTGGGGCGCAGCCCGCGCCACGCTCACCTGGGCGGGTTCGCCGTAGAGCGGGCCGACCTTGAGGGTGAGCGGCGGAAGCGGTGCCGGCAGGATCAGCGGCTCCCCCGCGTCGAGCATCCGGGCGCGCATCGCTTCGCCGACGGCGGCGACGTGGATGTTCCGCTGCGCCACGTGCCGGTTCAGCGCGGCGTCCCACGGCGCCGTGCCCAGCCCGTCGCTCGTCTCGTCCCAGACGCGGACGACGAGGCACTCGTGGCCGCCGTTGACGAACGTGGGGAACCAGGCCTGCGGACACTTCACCACGGCGTGCGCGCGGCCGCTCCCCCGCGCACCGAGCGAGACCGTGGTGACGCCGACGAGGTGTGCGCCGGCCGGGCCGATCCCCAGCGTCGGGTCGCACCAGTAGAACTCGACGACGACGTTGGGCGCGGCGGCGTGGCCGAAGTTCCAGACGTGGGCGTAGAGCGTGTTCGGCCTGCCGGCGAGCGCGGTCTGCCCGAGCTCGGGCGGCACCGGCGGCGCGGACGCCGGGTCGACGTCGGCGAGCAGCAGGATGTCGGGGCTCTCCCAGAACGGGCCGACGACGGGCCGGGCACCGAGGTCCCCGGCGTTGGCCCGCATCAGGAGGTAGGGCAGGTACAGATCGCCGCGCGTTCCCGGCCACGTGTTCCACGGTGGGGTGGAGAAG
Organism: uncultured Actinomycetota bacterium; assembly: GCA_963755755.1. Classification (GTDB taxonomy): domain Bacteria; phylum Actinomycetota; class Actinomycetes; order Actinomycetales; family Kineosporiaceae; genus DATKNA01. The sequence goes on along the minus strand of CAVWLJ010000012.1, from coordinate 298,816 downwards.
TCGCACCGGTCGAGCCGGCCGCCGGGCACCCGGCCCGTCGACGTCCCGTAGTGCCGGCCCGGGCGGTTCGGGTTCTTCCAGCCGATGGTCGTGCCGCCGCCTCCGTGGGCGGTCGCCGTGGTGGCCGTGGTCGCCGTGTCGTTGGTCGTGGGCCGAACCGCAGTCGCGTCGTCGTGATGGTGGCCGCCGTGGTGCGGCCCATGATCGTGGTCGTGATGGTCATGGTGATGACGGGACTGGTGGCAGCAGTCGTGATGACGGCAGCAGCAGACCTCGTGGCAGTAGCACCTTTCGCCACCGTGCCCACCGTCAGCGGAGCCCCCGCCAGAGCCCCCGCCAGCCCGCCGGAGCCCCCGCCGGCGCCGCCGTGCCCGCCGGACCCGCCGCCTCCTCCCGATCCACCGCCGCCACCGCCCGAGCCACCGGCGTCCGGACAGTCGCGGCCGATGGCACCGCGGGCGAGGACCGTCGAGCGATACCCCCAGTGCTCGGCGGCGGACGGCGTCATGACTCGCCCCCCAGCTCCGCGTCGTCGGAACCGGCGCCGTTCTCGTGCCGCTCCGCCACCGCCTGCCACGGTGCCTCGATGATGACCGGAGGCGGTGGCGGGTCCACGTACTGCAGTTGCATCGGCTCGGTGCCGCGCTTCCAGCGGTCCCGGTCGAGCCAGGGAGCGGCGACGGGCAGGTCGTAGACGAAGCCCATGTCGGTCTTGCCGGTCCGGTCGCCGCGGATCCAGTCCCACGTGAGGTACGCGTACGCGCGGTCGGCGTCCAGGTTGAACTGGCTGGCGTATTCGGTGGGGTTGACGATCCGCCCGATCAGGTAGGCCGAGAACGGCACGGGGTCGCCCAGCGGGCTGCGCCGCGCGCGGGCCTTGCCGATGTAGTGCTCGTTGAGCTGATCGGTCTGCCAGGGCGTCTGCGCGGATTCGTACGCCGCACGCCCCTCGGCGTCCACACCCGCGTCGGTGCGGAAGAAGACCTGGTCGGGTGTGGTGCCCTCGGGGTAAGGGCCGGGCCGCATCGGCTTGTAGGGCCCGGACGGCGCCGAGGGGTCGCTCGCGTGCGGGTCGTAGGTCTCCGTCGGGGTGGGGATCTCGGTGTTGCCACCGCCGGACTCGAACTCGCTGACCTGTGGATAGGCCCAGGGCCGGTGGAACTCCCAGTCGTCCGGTCTGGAGCCGTCGGCGTGGTACTGCAGCACCGGGTAATAGGGCATGTTCGGGTCCCGCACCGAATGGGAGACCACGAGGCTCTGGTCCTTGTCGAGGTTGCCGAACGGATCGATGGCGTCCGCGAGAGCCTGCTTGAACGCGCCGTCCACGGTGGCACCGAGCGTGACGAGCGGCAGGTCGATCTCGTTCGGCCACTTCAGCTCGCCGTTATCCGGGTACCGGGCCTCGGCGTGCGGCAGAAGGAGTCCGGTGTGCGCCAGGACGTCGTGCGTCTTCGTGGCGATGTCCCACACCTTCAGCGCGATTTCGTACAGTGCCATCCGGACGCCGAAGGTGAACGGGCTCAGCCCCATCGCGATGAGGTCGCCGACGAGCTTGAGAACCGCTGCGATCTCCTTGACGACCCATTGGACGAGCGCGACGAGGACGTCGCAGACGTCCTCGACCGGGTCGCCGCCGTCCACCCCGGAGAAGTCCGGCGGCTGGAAGAGATTGGTGAAATCCGACGCCGGGGGCACGAGCACGAAATCGGGCACGCGCGGCTTCGGCAGTTCCCAGCCGCCGTTGAAGTTCAGCTTGTAGAGAGTGATCATCAGGCGGTAGGCGGTCCCGATCTCCCAGGGCAGCGGGAACCCGCGCGGCACCGGGAACGGCGCCGGCGGCGCGATCGCGTCGAGAAGCTCCTGGAACGGCCGGTCGAGGCCATGGCCCGTGACGTCCTTGACGACCGTCGTGAGCTTCCCGGAGTCGATCAGCTGCTGGAACGCGTCGCCCTGGTAGATCTTCGGGTGCGGATGGTCCTCGAAGGTCTCGATCAGCGCCTTCGACGATGCCTTCGCACAGCCAGCCGGGCAGCTCGCCGTCGACGTCCAGCTGCTCCTTGCGGACGTCGGGGTCGTCCGACAGCGGCGAGGGCCGCTGCGCGCCCGAGGGGTCGTCGGGCGTGAGCTGGACGGCGAACCAGAGCGCGGAGGCCGAGACCTCGGGGTAGTCGTCGGTCTTGCCCCACGGATCGTCCGGGATCGTCCCCCCGTCGCCGGACTGCGCGTAGTTCCAGGCGTCGATGTGGTTCTCGATCAGGTGGTGCCGCGTCGGTGGTCGCGATACGGCCCGCCGCACTGCTCGTTGACGAAGGAATGCGCGATCGTGTCGGTCCCGACGTGCGTGATCCAGCCCAGGGCGAACGCCATGAACTGCTCGAAGCGCTGCCGGCCCTGGTCGGTGCCGTCGCGCATCGCCTCGGCCTGCCGGACGAGCGCCTGGCAGGTGGCGGTCGTGCGGCGGTAATGCGTCATGTCGCTCCAGAGGAACGAATCCTCTCGACCACCCCTTGGCGACGACCGTGTTCATCGCGCCCCAGATGTCCGCGAAGGTCGAGAGCTCCTGGACGCCGATGGTCTCGATCGCGTCGAGAAGTTCCTGCAGAGCCGTCGAGAACTCCGAGAGGATGCCGCCGGTGAGGTCGTCGGCGATCTCGCCGGCGGCCTCGACGAAGGGGCCGACGGTCTTGTCCCAGACCTTCGTGAAGTCGTTCCACATCTTCTGCAGCTTGATGAGGAACCGGAGGAACGCCGTGAGCGTCGTGTCGACGTCGTCGAGAATGGCCAGGAGCGGCTCCCAGTCGTCCTCCTTGGCGGCGTCGAAGAAGTAGTAGACGGCGAGCGCGAGCATGATCTCGTCCGACCGAGGGCCGAGGACGTCGTTGCTCCAGTCCTGCGAGAAGAAGAAGAGATCCGGGCCGATCGCGCCGACGGCCGTGAACTTCTCCCAGGTGCGCATCCATTCGCCGCAGGTCCGGGGGTCGTAGCCGCTGAGGGCGCCGCCGCCGGCTCCGAGGTCCGGCCAATCGGCGAAGTCGCCGTCCGCCAGGAGATCGGCGACCCGGCGGGCCGTGTAGATGTGCGTGAAGTGTCCGGGCATCTCCGGCTCCTTCGGACGGCCGACCGAGGCGTGGTCAAGCGTCCTCCCGGGTGATCGCCCCAGGCAAGGCCCGTGATCACGCCGCGGCGAGAGGTGCCCCTTCGGGTCGCCGCGCGGCCGTGGCAGCCTTGGGCGTCGTGGACATCACCGAACTCATCCTCAGCGACCACCACGAGCAGCGCCGGTTGTTCGCGATGCTCGACGACGTCGACCGCTCCGACACCGACACCCTCGGCGTCCTGTGGACGCGCATCGCGGCGATGCTCGAGACGCACGCACGTGCCGAGGAGGAGATCTTCTACCCGGAGCTGCTCGCGCTCGGCGAACGCCTGCGCGACCACAGCGAGGTCGAGGAGACCGAGGACGCGATCGGCGACCACAACGACATCCGGGACGGCATCACCGAGGCCGCGCAGCACCCGGTCGGCTCGGACGGCTGGTGGAAGGGCGTCCACGACGCACGCGTCGCCAACGACGAGCACATGGGCGAGGAGGAGCACGAGGGCCTCGCCGACTTCCGCCGCCACGTCGGGCTCGACGTCCGGCACGGCCTCGGCGTCCGCTTCGCCGCCTTCGAGGCCGCGCACGTCGACGGCGTGCCGATCGTGGACCAGGACCCCGAGGAGTACGTCCGCGAGAACAGCTGACGCTGCTCCTGCGGCCGGCTTCCGTGTCGGGAGGCGCGGCTAGGGTGCGGACGTGGCCGATGCCGACCTCCGTCCGGAGCCGTTCACCTCGCAGGCCACCCCTGCGCAGCTGGAGGACCTGCGATCGCGCCTGCGCGGCACCCGCTGGCCCGACGCGCCCGAGGACGCCGGGTGGTCGCTCGGCACGGACGTCGACTACCTGCGCGACCTCGTCGCGTACTGGGCCGACGGGTTCGACTGGCCGGCCCAGGAGGCCGCGATCAACCGGCTCCCCCGTTTCCGGGTGCGGCTCGGGGGTCTCGGCATCCACGTCGTCCATGCCCGGGCCGTCTCGCCCGGCGGGCGCGGGTTCCCCCTGATCCTCGGCCACGGCTGGCCGGACTCCTTCTGGCGCTACCTCAAGGTGATCCCGCTGCTCACCGACCCGGCGGCGCACGGCGGCGATCCGGCCGACGCCTTCGACGTCGTCGTCCCCGACATGCCGGGCTACGGGTACTCGGACCGCCCCGCCGGTGCGCCTCTCGACTCCGTCGCCGTTGCCGGGCTGTGGGCCGAGTTGATGACCGCGTTGGGTTACGAGCGGTTCGGCGCGGCGGGCGGCGACATCGGCAGCCATGTCAGCCGCTACCTGGCGCTCGACCGCCCCGAGCGGGTCGTCGCCGTCCATCGCATGGACGCCGGGGTGCCGGTCGTCGCGGGCGACCCCGCCGAGTTGAGCGCGGAGGAACGCGCGTGGCTGCAGACGGTCGCCGGCTGGGGAGCCTCGGAGGGCGCCTACGCGGCGATGCACCGGACGAAGCCGCAGACGGCGGCCTTCGGGCTGACGGACTCGCCGGCGGGTCTCGCCGCCTGGATCGTCGAGAAGCTGCGCGCCTGGAGCGACAGCGACGGTGACATCGAGAGCGCCTTCACCCGCGACGAGATCCTCACCAACCTCACGATCTACTGGCTCACCGGCACGATCGGCTCGTCGATGCGGATGTACCACGCCAACGGCGCCCTCCCGCCGGCGCAGCTGGCCCGCCGGGTGGAGGTGCCGTCCGGCTTCTCGCTGTTCCCCGGCGACCTGATCCGGCCGCCGCGCGCGTGGCTGGAGCGGACGGCGAACGTCGTCCGCGTGACCGAACCCGCGCGAGGGCGGGCACTTCGCGCCGCTCGAGGAGCCGGAGCTCTACGCCCAGGAATTGCGCGAGTTCTTCCGTCCCTTCCGCAGGGCGATGGGCTGAGGGTTCACGACCAGACCGCGCGGACGGCGTCCAGCACCGCGCCGGACTGCTGACGCCCGGCCCGAGCCGAGGGTGCGCGCCGCGAGGGGTCGAGCGCGTTGCGTCCGAACGCCTTGCGCGCGGCTCTGGTCGGGCGTGACGGTGACCGTCCGCACGCCCGGACCCAGCTCGGCGAGCTGTCGGTCGACCCGCCCCGACGCCCGGACCGCCCGGGCTATCGGCGCGATCACGACGACCCGGTCCGCGCCGGCCGCCAGGTCGGCGTTGGCGGGCGAGCGGACGCCGCCATCGACGTAGGCCGTGCCGTCGATCGGGATCGGTGGCCAGACCAGCGGAACGGCGCAGCTCGCCGCGACGGCATCGGCGAGGGGCACGCCGGAGTCGCGATCGAAGACCCGGAACGTACCCGTCGAGGCCTCGACCGCCGTGACGAGGAGGCGCGCGCGAGTGGGCCACTCCTGCGAGGGCAGCCGCGACGCGATCACGTTGCGCCGCTGCTCGGCGGTGGCCGCGGTCTTCGCGCTCAGGGCCATCCGTCCGATCCGTGCTCGCGTCGTCGCCTCGTCCCTCGACGACAGCGACGTGAAGATCCAGCGCGCGATGCCGCCGAGACCCAGCGACGCGGCGATCTCGCCGCTCGGGGGGCGCAGTTGCGCCTCGTAGAGCTGCTGGACGGGGGTCCCGGAGAGGACCTGCGCGCCGACCACGGAGCCGGCGGACGTGCCGATCACGAGGTCGGCCTCCTCGAGCCGGACTCCCGCGTCAGCCAGCCCGGCGATCAGCCCCAACTCCCAGGCGATCCCCGTGATCCCGCCACCGCCCAGCACCAACGCCCTCATGTCGCGACACCGTTCCGCATCCCGTCGCGCACCGCCACCGCTCGACTCCCCACGCCCCGCGTGGTACGCGAAGTCGGGTGCACGGTCATCGAAGCCGTGGTCAGGCGGGGACGGGTTCGGTCCGCAGGGGCGGCATCTCCCAGCCGGCGGCGAGCGACGACGGCCGCAGCAGGGCGCCCTGCCCGAAGTACTCGGTGAACTTCATGATCATCGGATCCCACGCGAGTGGGTCGAGGTGGTGTCCATGGTCGGGCAGCATGACGCGCTCGTCGGCGAACACGCCGGTCACGGACGCCTCCAGCGCGCGCAGTCCGTCGTCCGCTCCGCCGACCTCGTGAATCGCCGCGACCTCGCCGGTCAGCTGGATCAGGCTCTCCGCGACGCCGTCCGGACCGCCGTCCCGCATCGCCACAGGGGTGAGGCCTGCGGCGGTGAACTTGTCCGTGGCGTAGGTGTAGCCGCGGGCGGCCTTGTAGGTGGGGACGTCCGGCCTGCCGGTGAGCAGAGCCAGCCGGTCCACGGCGTCGACCATGCCGGCGTCGACGAGGTTGATCACGACGGTCGGACGTTCGAGCAGGTTGCGCACGGTCTGCGAGTGGACGCTCATGCCGAGCATCGTCGACCGCCCCAGCCACCAGGCGGACGAGATCGGCGCGATGTTCGTCGTCCCGTCGGGGTTCGTCGGAGCTCAGCAGCACGACGGGCGTGCCGAAGTAGAGCATCTTCGGGGTGATCGCTCGCTTCATACCCGACCAACGCGACTCACCCCGGATTCGTGAGGTGAGCGCCCGCTTCCAACCCTCGGGAGGACGCGCTTCAGGCCGCGCGACCGCGGAAGCGCGCGGCGTCGCCCCGCTGCAGTGCCTCACGCACCCGCTCGACCATGCGCGGCTCCGGGCCCTGCAGGTCCCGCCACCCCCACCGGACGACGACCAGCCCCAGCGCCTCCAGCCGCGACTGCCGCTCCTTCTCCGCCTCGATGACGCGGACGACGTCGCCGTCCCTGTACTTGATCCGCCCGTCCGCCTCGCCCACCACACCGTGCTCGAGCCAGGCGAAGTCGACCCGGGCCACGAATCGACCGCGCTCGTCGTGGATCGACACCTGCGGTTCCGGTGCCGGCAGGCTCGCGCGGTGCATCACGACGGCTGACCTCGACTCCAGCGACGACTCCCGGCGTCCGTCGACCAGAGCCAGAGACAAGCCGGCCACCTGCACGAACGGCCAGCCCGCCTGTTGGCGGAGGACGTCGCGCACCGCTTCCGCCGTGGTCAGACCCGCCCGGACGGCGGCGTCGCCGAGCGCGACGGCGTCCGCGGCGTCCAACTGGCGCAGGCAATCGGCCACGGTGCGAGCCGGCGACGTGACGGGGAGGCCACGGAGCAGGACGACATGGCCCCGCGGCAATCCGGCGACGTGCCGGTGCACACCGTCGTCCTGACGTGCCGTGCCCGAGCCCGGCCGCACGGTCAGGTGGACGCGAGTTCAGCAACCGCCGCGGTACCGGGAGGTCGATCATGGCGGCGGCGGTCGTGTGGCTGAAGGCGACGGGTCTCGGCCGACGCATCGCGGACGTCACCGCAGCGGCCTCCCACTCGTGCCGGAGCCGGTCGTCCGCGGACGACCAGGCCGGCGAGGTGCAGTAGACGCCCGGTCGCAACCGGTGCCATCGCCCGGCCGAGACGCGACGCCGGACCTGCTCGGGCGACATTCCCGCGCGCACGGCCTGGTCGAACGTGAACACCGGCGGCAGCACGGGGTCAGGACGCACGCGGAGCAGAGTGCCGCAGGTCGATCTCATGACGGATCCCGTTGTCCACAGGGCCGCTCGCGCGCCGACTTTGCGCGCGTCAACCGGCCTTTGCGTGCCGCGCTGCCCCCGCTCCGGCGGCCTTTCCGCGCTCAGCCGTCGCTTTTCCGCCGGAGAACCGACGGCTGAGCGCGGAAAGCCCACCTACCCGTGCAAGGGCCCGGCGACGCGCGGGAAGGACGGGTCAGATCGCGGCGTCCCGGACGATGGGGCAGGACATGCAGCGAGGCCCTCCCCGACCGCGGCCCAGTTCGGAGCCGGCGATCGGGAGGACCTCGATGCCCTCGTCCGCGAGGAAGGTGTTGGTGACGGTGTTCCGCTCGTAGCCGACGACGACGCCGGGAGCGAGGGCGAGGAAGTTGTTGCCGTCGTCCCACTGCTCCCGCTGGGCGCCACGCAGGTCGATCGGCGCCCGCAGGATCCGGACCTTCTCCAGGCCCAGCGCGTCCGCCAGCACGGAGAACGGCTCGAGCACCTCGACGACGCTGAAGTCCCCGGCCACTCCCTCGGCCGCCGCCGACGGGTCGCCCGGGGTCAGCACCCAGGCGCGCGGCTCGTCCGGCAGGTACGGGTACATCGAGAACGCGTCGACGTCGACCATCGTCATCGCCGTGTCCAGGTGCATGAACGCCCGCTCGCGCGGCAGCTCCAGCGCGATCACCATCCGGACCTCGCCGGACGCGAACCACGCGTGCGCGACGTTCTCGACGCCCTGCGGCGTCGTCCGCTCCCCCATCCCGACGAGGACGACCCCGTTGCCGACGACCAGCACGTCGCCGCCCTCGACGGTGGCCGCGCCGTGCGGCTCGTCGTCGTCGCCGTAACAGACGTCGGCGTCCGCGAACAACGGGTGGTACCGGTAGACGACCCGCGAGTTCAGCGTCTCCCGCCGCCGCGCCGGCATGGCCATCGGGTTGATCGAGAGGGTCCCGTAGACCCACGCGACGTTGTCCCGCTGGAACAGGTGGTTCGGCAGCGGCGCGAGCAGGAAGTCGTCGTCCCGCAGGCTCTCGTAGAGCAGGCTCGAGATCGCCGGCGGTGGCACGTCCGCTCGCAGGACGCCGCCGACGAGCTGCTCCGCGAGCCCGCGGGCCTCCGCCGCGTCGATGACCTCGCGCAGCGGCCCGTCGAGCGCAGGCCCGAAGCGGGTGGCCGTCGCCAGCCGTTCGCCCAGGAAGGCACGCGCGCCGGGGACGTCGAGGGCCTCGGCGAGCAGGTCGGTGAAGAGGTGGACGGCGACGCCGCGGCGGCGCAGCAGGTCCGCGAAGGCGTCGTGCTCCTCGCGGGCTCGTTCGGCCCAGAGGACGTCGTCGAAGAGGAGCTGGTGGACGTTGCCGGGCGTCAGCCGCTCCAGCTCGAGACCGGGACGGTGCAGGACGACCTGCCGCAGCACCCCGACCTCGGACCGCACTCCGAGGGCCGTACCCATACCCGTACCCATCGGGTCGCTCATCGTCCGAGCCTGCCAGCCCGATCGGCCGCCGTCACGCGCAAAGTGATCGACGATTGTCCCCGGTACGACGACGGCGTGATCCACGGAGGTAGCGTGAGCGCATGACGAGCCTCGACGACGTCGCGCGGATGGCGTCGGCGCTGGCCGAGGTGAGCGAGGGCGAACGTCACGGGCGGCGCTCGTGGTCCGTGGCAGGCGGCAAGACCTTCGCCTGGGAACGTGCGTTCAGCAAGGCCGACGTGAAGCGCTTCGGTGACCAGGTGCCGCCGAGCGACCCGATCCTCGCCGTCCTGGTGCAGGACCTGGAGGAGAAGCAGGCCGTCCTCGCGGAACAGCACCCCGGCTTCTTCACGATCCCGCACTTCGAGGGGTACCCCGCCATCCTCATCGAGCTCGGCGCCGCATCGGACGACGACGTCCGCGAGGCGCTCCTCGACGGATGGCTCGCCTGCGCGCCCCCGCGACTGACCGCCGAGTACCTCGACCGCTGATCACGGCGGCGGTGAATCGGCCCCGTGCCGATCGTCGTCCAGCGGTGAGTAGCGACGGCGAAGGGTTGCAGGCATGACGCGGATGCTCTGGCACGTGACGATGTCGCTCGACGGCTTCATCGCCCCGACGGACGACTCGGTCGAGTGGATGTTCGGCTTCGGCGGGGCGGGACCGGCCGGGCGGATCGCGATGGAGCGGACGGCGGCCATTCTCACCGGCAGGCGCGGCTACGACCTTGCCAACCGGCCCGGTGAGGGCGAGCGGAGCACCTACGGAGGCGCCTGGTCCGGGCCCATGGTCGTGCTCACCCACCGCCCGCCGGACGGCCGGCTGCCGGCGGACGTTCTCTTCGTCACCACCGGTCTGCAGGACGCCGCCGACGCCGCCCGGACAGCGGCCGGGAACGGGGACGTCGGGGTGTTCGGGGCCGACGTCGCGGGTCAGCTGCTGCGCGCCGGGATGCTCGACGACATCGTCGTCCACCTCGCTCCGATCCTGCTCGGTGCCGGCGTCCGGCTCTTCGACAGTCCCGGCCCGGCGATCCGGCTGCGGAAGACGCACACGCAGGACATGGGGCAGATCGTCGACCTCGCCTTCGAGGTCGAGCCGAGCGTCCAGTGAGCGCGATGTCTCAAACCCGATCCCCGAGCCTCCAGGAAGACGACGCGGCTCGACCAGGGGTGGGATCACCATGCTGCACACGACCTCGAAGACCTCCGGACGCCGGCCGGGCCCGGTGACCCGGCGGACGGACTGGACTCGTCATCGCGATCTGCTGGCTGACGCTGCTCGCGCTCGGCCTGCTGGTCGTCGTCCTCTACGGGTTCTCCGTGAACGGCCGCCATCTGGAGTTCATCACCGTCGGGCTGCTCACAGCCGGCGCCGCGATGTCGGTCGGGGCATTGACCGGATTCCTCTTCGGCATCCCGCGGTTCGTCTCGCTCGGCAAGACGCGCGAACCGGGCACCCGCGCGCACCCGACGGCGGACGACGACGGCGTGGCCTGGACGCCGAGCACGAACCTCGCGGAGATCAGCGACTGGCTGACCAAGCTGCTGCTGGGCGCGGGCCTCGTCGGGCTGACCAGCCTCGGCGCCCCGACGGCGGCGCTGGTGCGGAGCGTCGCGCGCGGCATGAGCGACCCCGACGCGCCCGAGGCGAGCGGTGCGTCGCTGGTCGCCGCGGCGGCGGTCCTGCTGCTGTTCACGGTGCTCGGCTTCGTCATGGGCTACGTCCTGACGACCCTCTGGTACAGCCGCGCCCTCGGGGCCCTCGCCCACGACCAGGCCGGCGAGATGGTCGTCGCGCCTCCGGTCGACGCCGCACCTCAGGACGCCGCGGCGCCCCGGCTCAACGGCGTCCCGGCTCCGCGGAGCTGACGCGGGAAGCACAGGCGTTGCCCCCGCCTCGTACCCCGCGCCTAGGTCGGTGACAGCTCGCGCACAGGCACGCTCAGCACCGTCGACGTGATGCCGGCGACGTCGCCGGCCCGAGCGTCCAAGGAGGAGTTGACGTGTCGCTGAACAACGTCGGCAGCAAGGTCGGTCTGGTGGCGGCCGGTGCGGTAGCAGCGGGAGCCCTCGTCGTCGGAGGAGCCGCGCTCGCCGACGCCGCCACCCGGAACTCGTCCGGCGCAGCCGCGAACGGCTACGGCGGATACGCGGGCGGCTCCGGCGCGTCCGGCGGCTACGGCCAGAGGGGCGGTTCCTCCGACACGCCGGTGACCGGGGACGAGCTGGCCAAGGTCACGGCGGCGGTCAAGGCGAAGGACTCCGCCGTCACGGTGACCAGGGTGCAGAAGGACCCTGACGGGTCCTACGACGCCTTCGGCACGAAGTCCGGGACGCAGGTGATGTTCGAGGTCAGCGCCGATCTGAAGACGATCACGCAGGGCGCCGGTCGCGGCGGCCCGGGCCACGGCCCGGGCGGCGGCTCCGCCGACACCCCGGTGACCGGCGCCGAGGCCACGAAGGTGACGGATGCCGTCAAGGCCAAGGACTCGGCGGTCACGGTCACGGCCGTCCGGAAGGACCCCGACGGCTCCTACGACGTCCTCGGCACCAAGAGCGGCAGCCCGGTGTTCTTCGACGTCAGCGCCGATCTCAAGACCATCACGCAGGCCGCGTTCGGCGGTCACGGCGGGCCGGGCCGAGGAGCGCCCGGCCAGGGCGGGACGAACGGGGAGTCCCCGGAATCCGCCCCGAGCAGCTCGTCCACGACCTGATCGGTCGCGGGACATCTGCGCCGCCCGCCTGCGACGTCCGCCTCCCTCTCACCCGGGACGTCGCAGGCGGGCCTCGGCATGTCCCTTCATCCGGCGCCGCGCACGAACGCCAGGCCCCGGCTCAGCCACCGCCCGAGGTCGGCGTCGTCCGCGTACCCCTCCGGCAGCACCAGGACGAACGCGGCGAGCGGCCGGCCGCCGAGCTCCATCCGGGTCACGTGCGGCTCCGTCAACGCGGCGGGAACGGCGTCCGCCCCGACCCGCACCAGCAACCCCCGGCCGGTGACGCCGCAGACCATGACCTCGCCGAGGGAGAACGACAGCCCTCCGACCATCCGCTTCTCGACGACGCCGTACGGCTCCAGCGCGCGGCGCACACGGGCGAGAGTGTCGGCGTCGATCGGCACGATCACATCCTCCCGCTCAGCGGCCCCAATGACAGGGCACAGGGTCGACACACGGGCGAGCGGGACGGTCGAGGCATGGAGACGACACGCTGCGACACGTCGGACGACCGTGAGCTCAGAGGCCGTGCCTCGCCAGGAGCAGCGCGAGCACGAAGCCGGCGAACGACAGCCCCAGCACGATGAGCAGACCCGAGACGTCGAGGAGCTTCCCGTCCGGTGGCCGGTTGTACTCCCGGGCCGGGTTGTCCTTCGGCGCGCGAGGCTTCGGGAGCCGGCGCTTCGCATCCCCGTCCACAGTGCGGCGAGCCTACGCTCGACCGCCCGAACCGTCCCCTCGGGTCGGCCTCGTGACAGGGGTCAGGAGTTGATCGCGGAGCTGGCCGTGGCGACGAGCAGCACGACGGCGAGCACCGCGAGCAGGACCGCGAGCACGAGGATCACCGTGCCGATGATCCCCATGATCATGCCGGCCATGAGCGGGGCCGCGGCCGGCGGGGTCGCGGCGGCCGGCGTCCACGGCGCGCACCTCGTTGCGCCCGATCACCCATGCGAACGGCGCCACCGGCCAGAAGACGAAGAGCCCGATGATGCCGAGCACCAGCGCCAGCACGCTCTGACTCGGCTCGAGGTAGGCAGAGCGGCCCGGGTAGGGCGCTGTCGGCGGCATGGTGGCGAACTCCGCGGTGCCGTACTCCGGCGCGGACGGCGCGCTCCCGTAGGCCGGCGGGCCGCCGTAGGCCGGGGGCGTTCCGTACGGCGGCGGCGTCCCGTATGCGGGCGGCTGCGGCTGTTCCGGCGAACGCGTGCCGCCGTCTCCCTGGTCCGTCATGGCGCCCCCTGCTCCTCGATCCGGCGATCCCTCGTCAGCCTCTCCCGAAACGAAGCTGCAGGACAACACGCTTGCCGGGCGCGGTGGGACCTCGACAGGGTGGACCGATGCCGCTGCCGTACTCCGCCGACCTCGTCGGCCGCATCGACCACCACGTCGTGACCAGCCGCCTGCTCCGCGACAACCCGCTCGGAGACCCGGCCGAGCGGCCGCTGGAGGTCTACGTGCCGCCGGGCTACGACGACGAGCCCGACCGCCGCTACCCCAGCGTCTACGTGCTGCAGGGCTACACGGGGATGTTGCCGATGTGGCACAACCGGAGCCCGTTCCGCCCGACCGTTCCCGGAGGCCGTCGATCAGCTCTTCGCGACCGGCGGGGCTCCGCCGTGCCTCGTCGTGTTCGTCGACGCGTGGACCGCCTACGGCGGCAGCCAGTTCGTCGACTCCCCCGGCACCGGCCGCTACCACTCGTACTTCTGCGACGAGGTCGTCCCCTTCGTCGACGCGCACTACCGCAGCCTGGCCGCGCCCGAGCACCGCGGCGTCACCGGCAAGTCGAGCGGCGGCTTCGGCGCGATGATCACACCCATGCTCCGCCCCGACCTCTTCGGCGGCCTCGCCAGCCACGCGGGCGACTCGCTGTACGAGGCGTCGTACGTCGAGGGGTTCGCCAAGGTGGCCCGCTCGCTCCGCGACCACTACGACGGCTCCTACGAGACGGTTCTGGGAGGACTTCCGCTCCCGCCCGCCGATGTCCAAGCCGGACGACGGCAACCTCGTCATGATCTACGGCTGCGCCGCGGCGTTCTCCGCGGACGACGACGGCACCGTCCTCCTGCCGTTCGACGTCGGGACGGGGCGTCTGATCGACGACCTGTGGGCACGCTGGCTGACCTGGGACCCGGTCCGGATGGTGCCCCGCTACGCCGACGCGCTGCGCGGGCTGCAGGCGATCTGGCTGGACGCCGGCACGCACGACGAGTGGTACCTCGACCTCGGAGCCGAGGCGGTTCGGCGCGAGCTCGCCGCGATCGGCGTCGAGGACGTCCGGTTCGAGCTGTACGACGCCGGGCACGGCGGCATCGACTACCGGTACCCGCTCTCGCTGGCCTACCTGGCCGAACGGCTCTCGTAGGCCCGGTCGACGACGCTGGCCACCTCGTCGAGCTCGTCCTCGTCGAGCTCGTCCTCGTCGTCGTCCGCGTCCTCCTCCTCGTCGGTGCTCCCCGGCTCGTCGAGGTCGGCGTCCGGCCCCGACTCCTCGAGCGGACGTCGAGGGGCCGGCGGCGTGCGGTCGGCGGGGCGGAGCGTGACGTCGTGCAGCGGCAGGAGGTCGTCGCCGTCCTCGTCGCCGGGAGGCTCGTCGCCGTCCTCACCGGCGAGGACGACGACCTTCGCCGTGGACGTCCCCTCGAGGAGAGCGAAGTCGTCCACGTCGACGCCGTGGTCCGTGAGGTGCAGGACGACGGCCTCGGTGAACTCGAGCAGCAGCTCGGAGGGCACGCTCGGTTCGATCACCCAGAGGTTGCCTCCGCCACCGTCGGCGATGGCCTCGGCGCGCACGAGGTAGTTGTCGAGCAGCGCCTCCAGCGGCAGCCCTGCGGACCGGCGTCGGCGGAACAGGGAGACCTCCAGGGAGTGCGAACGGACAGCGACGGTCGTGACTGTATGTGCTGGGTCCACCAGCTCAAGCGTGACGTGCGGGCTTTCGCCGTTCCGCCGAGCGGCAAGTGCCGGAACGGCGGACGGTCTGTCGCTCGATCACCTCGGGCTCCGGCGTGCCGGCTGCGGCGCGACGTGTCAGCCTGCCGTCCGTGGGTCTCGATCTGGCCGGACGAAGCGTGCTCGTCGTCGGCGCCACCGGCGGACTGGGCCTCACGATCGCGCGGCGCCTCGCGGCCCGCGGCGCCCTGCTGACCGTCTCGGCGCGGCCCTCGGCTCGCCTGGACGCCGTGGCCGCGGAGCTCGGCGCCGTCGCGGCCCCCGCCGACCTGGCTGATCCGGACGCCGCGGCCCGCGTGGTGGCCGCCGCCGCCGAGGCTCAGGGTCAGCTCGACGGGGTGGTCCACGCGGCCGGCGTCGTCGCGTTCGGGCCGGCCGTCGAGGTCGACGACGACACGCTCGACCGGCTCGTCGCGCTGAACCTGCTCGCGCCGGTCCGCCTGCTCCGCGCGGCCTTCCCCCACCTCGCGGCGTCGGCGTCCCAGGGCGGCGAGCCGTTCGTCGTCAACGTCAGTGCCGTGGTCGCCGAGCAGCCGACCGCCGGCATGGCCGCCTACAGCGCGACCAAGGCGGCGCTCGCCGCGTTCGACGCGGCGGCCGCGCGCGAACTCCGCCGCAGCCGTGTCCGGCTCATCGACGTCCGGCCGCCGCACACGGAGACCGGTCTGGCGGCTCGGCCGATCGCCGGCCGGGCACCCACGCTCCCCCCGGGTCTGGAGCCCGACGCGGTCGCCGACCGCGTCCTCGTCGCGATCGAGGCCGGCGAACGGGACGTGCCCGCCGCGGCGTTCGGGTAGCCGCAGTCAGGACCGGGTCGCGGGCGGCGCCAGCTGCTCCTGCGGCAGGACGATCTCGACGGTCGGGGCACCCAGGACGCCGATGCGCGCCGACGTCCGCCCCTCCAGGACGACGATCTCGCCCGTCGGAACGCCGTGCGCGGCGATGTGCCTGGCGACGGCCTCGGTGAAGGCCGGCATCGCCTGCGGCCGGAGGGTCGGCTCGATGAGCCAGAGGTTGCCGCCGCCGGCGTCCGCGATCGCTCGGGCGCGTGCCAGGTAGTTGCGGAGCAGCGCGGCACTCGGCCTCGCCGGCGCACTGGGGCGCCGGAACATCGTGATCCTCACTGACACCCCTCCCGGTCGGTGCTGCCCCTATCCCCCGGGCAGCCAACCTAGAGTGAGGACGGATATACGAAGGGTCAGATCGCAGCTGATCGTCGCTTCGCCGACCCCCGATCCTCAGATCGGCGGATCGTCCCTTCGAGGAGACCTCCCGCCGCGACCGACGTCAAGAGCTCAGGCGCACCCCCGTACCCACCGTCGGACGAGGCGGGGCGGCAGGCCGGGAGGCGCCGTCCACAGGACGGCGTCGTCCGACGGACGGTCGTCACGCCGTCCACAGCCAGGTGCTTCGGCACGGCATCGGCCGCCGGTCCGTTGCCAGGGTTGGGTTCATGGAGCGGGATCCCGTGAAGGTGGTCCGGTTGGCGGGCGGGCAGGCCCGGACCTCGGACGTCGTCGCGTTCACCGGCCGGCAGCGGCTGCGCGTCGCTCTGTGCGAAGGCCGGCTGATCCGGGTCCGCCGCGGCCTCTACGCCCTGCCCGGCCTGCCGGACGCCGTCAAGCTGGCCGCGGAGCTGGGTGGAGTCGTGTCGCACGCGTCCGCCGCCGAGCTGACCGGGCTCCAGCTGGTGCGCCGGCCGGACCGCGTCCACGTCACCCTTACGCGCGGCTCGCGCCCGGCTTCGCACCCGGCCGCACTGGTCCACTGGACGCGGCACCTGGCGCCTGAAGAGGTCCACGAGCGGATCACCGAGCCGCTGCGCACCGTGCTCGACTGTGCCGCGACCATGCCGTTCGCCGAGGCGCTCGCCATCGCGGACTCGGCCGCGGCCCAGCGCTTCATCGACGCGGACTCCCTCCTGCGCGCCGCGCAGCAGCGCCCCGGCCCGCAACGTGCCCGCTGCCTCCGGGTCGCGAGGCTCACGGACCATCGGGCGGAGAACCCGCTCGAGTCCGCGCTCCGGGCGATCGTCATCGACACGGGGCTGGGTGGATTCGAGCCGCAGGTGCGTATCGACCTCCGACGCCGGGTGCACTTCGCCGACCTCGCTGACGTGCGTCGTCGGCTCGTCCTCGAGGCGGAGGGCTACGCGCGGCACGGCTCGCGCGACGCACTGGCCAGGGACTGCGACCGCGACAACGCCCTCGTGGCGGACGGGTGGACCGTCCTGCGCTTCTCCTGGGAGCACGTGATGCTGCGCCCCGCCGTGGTCGCCGCGGTCCTCATCGAGACGTGTCGCCGGCTCGACCGTCGTCGGTCCTGATCAGCTCGTCCCGAACGTCGGACGACGACGGCTCGGCGAGGCGACCGACCTGCGGACGGCCGGGGTCGTCCGACGTTCGGGACGACGAGGTCCCAGTGTCGTCCGACGTTGGGGACGGCGACGGTCAGGCGGTGTCCGCGCTGCTCCGGCGTCCGGACTGGGTGCTCGCGTCGGGGTCGGGGTGCTCGGTGCGGTCCACCGACTCCGCGAGGATCTCCTCGGCCTGCGCCTGTGGATCGGCGCTTCCGGCGGCCCGCTCCTCGGGCAGCAGGTCCGCCCGCTCCTGCACGGCGTCCGAAGGCAGGTCGTCAGGGGACATCGTCACGATCACGACGTACCCGGCGGACCGGCCGTTCACGCGTTATCGTCGGAGCAGCAGGTCGAGGAGGTCGTCGTGAGCGGATCCGAGCTGCGCGCCGGGTGGCTGCGCCTGCTCGTCCTCCTCGTGCCCGCTCTCCTGGCCGGCGGAACACGGCGGCCGTCACCGCGACCGCTCTGGCCCTGGTCGCCGCCGCCCTCCTCGCCCGCGGTACGCCCGGTGCCGGCACTGGCCGCGGTGAGCGGGACGCGGGTCCGTGCCTGGCGGCGCGCCGAAGCCGGCATCGAACGGGCCGAGGAGCCCGACCGGCCCGGGCGCCCCCGACCTCGAGCTCCGGGAGCACCTCCCGCCGCGTCCGAGCGCTGACCGGAGCCGGACGCGGCAGACGCTGCTGCCCCCGTCCGCACCGATCCGCCCAGGAGCTCCCCGTGTCCGTGCTCGACTCCGCCCTCGCCCCGATCGAACTCGTCCTCTCCACCGTCCTCGTCGGCCGCCCATGCCGTACTCGTCGCCGCGGGGCTGCCCCCGGCGTCCGGGGTGACCTGGGCCGCCTCCGTCGTCGCGCTCGTCGTCGGCGTCCGGCTGGCGCTGCTGCCCCTCGTCGTCCGGCAGATCCGATCGACGCGGCGGATGGCCGCGGCCCGGCCGGCGCTCGCCGAGATCCGCGAGCGCTACCGCGGCGCGCGTGACCCGCAGTCGATCGCGCGGATGCGCGCCGAGACCGCCCAGGCCGCGGCGGATGCCGGCGCGAGCCCGCTCGGCTGCCTGCCGCTGCTCCTCCAGGCGCCCGTGCTGGTCGCGCTCTTCCGGGTGCTGGACGCCGTGGCCCGCGGCCACGCGGTCGGCGCGCTCGGGCCGGCGCTCGTGGCTCAGCTCGACGGAGCCACCCTCGCCGGAGCGTCGCTCACGCAGACGCTGCTCGCCGGCGGTCCGGCCGCGGTCGTCGCTCTGATGCTCACCGCGATCATGGCGGGCGCACTCTGGCTCGCCCAGCACCGCCAGCTCACCCGCAACACCCCGCCCGCCGCGCTCGAGGGCCCGGCGGCCACGACGCAACGCCTCCTGCGATGGATCGCGCCGGCGACGGCGATCGTCTCCGGCGTCACGTTCCCGATCGGGATGCTCGTCTACTTCGCCTGCGCCAACACGATCTCGCTGCTCCAGCAGCTGGTCGTCATCCGCTGGCTGCCGACCCCGGGCTCGCCGGCGGCGACGCGGGGTTGACGGGCGTGCCAGAGTCCACGGTGTGGCGGTCATCCATCACACCACCCTGACCCCGGGCAAGCTCGAGCTGCTCAGCGCGTGGCTTCCCCGCCGACCCTGGTACCGCGGCCGCGGGACGCCGGTGCTCGCCAAGGCCGGCGGGTTCCGCCTCGACGACCCCGACGGCGAGGTCGGCATCGAGCTGATGCTCGTGAGCGACGCGGACGGGACGACGTACGTCGTCCCGATGACCTACCGCGGCGCGCCCCTCGCCGCCGCCGACGAGGCGCTGGTCGGCACGCAGCGAGCACGGCGTGCTCGGACGCCGGTGGATCTACGACGCGGCTCACGACCCGATCGCCGTCGCCCAGTTGCTCGCGCTCGCCCGCGGCGACGTCCCGGCACAGCACCAGGACGTCAGCAACACCGTCGACCCCACGGTCACCCGCGCCTGGTCGGGCGCGCCCGACTCCGGAGAGCTGCACGTGGTCCGCGTGCTCGGGGATCCGGACGCCGACGGCGACGACGTGGCCGGGTGGATCGCCGTCGAGGTCCGCGACGGAGCCGGCGTCCGGTCCCGCCGGGTCGCCGTCGTCCGATGACTCGGGACCCTCGCGCGCGTCTGGACACCGTGACCGATCTCTCCGAGCGCGACATCGCGCTTCCCGATGGACGCACGCTGCACATGTACGACGCCGGCGGCGACGGCCTTCCCGTGGTGTGGCTGCACGGGACGCCGAACCTCGGGCCGCCGCCGCGACCGCTCTTCGGCGCCGCCGCACGGCTCGGCGTCCGGTGGGTCGGCTACGACCGCCCGGGGTACGGAGGCTCGACGCCGCAGCGCGGGCGCCAGGTCGGGTCCGCCGCCTCCGACGTCGCCGCGATCGCCGACGCCGTCGGTGCGCGACGGTTCGGGGTCGTCGGCCACTCCGGCGGCGCACCGCACGCCCTCGCCTGCGCCGCCCTGCTGCCGGACCGCGTGGTCGCGGCCGTGGCGATCTCGGGATCCGCGCCCTACGGCTCGGCCGGGCTCGACTGGTTCGCGGGCATGGCGCCCGCCGGCGTCGCGTCCCTGACCGCCGCGACCCGGGGCCGGGAGGCGAAGGAGGCGTTCGAGGCCGACCGGCCCGAGGAGCCGGACATCGGCTTCATGCCCGGCGACTGGGCCGCCCTCTCCGGCGACTGGGCCTGGATGATCGAGGTCGTCGAGGGAGCGCAGCGCAGCGGAGGCAGCGGCGCGATGGACGACGACCTGGCCACCGTCGGACCGTGGGGGTTCGACCCGGCGGACGTGAAGGTGCCGGTGCTCGTCGTCCATGGCGACGCCGACCGCATGGTCCCCCCGGGCCACGGCGCCTGGCTCGCCGGCCAGATCCCGGGGGCGCAGTGGTGGCCGCGCCCGGGCGACGGGCACATCACCGTGCTGCGCAGCGGCGAGGCGGCGCTGGAGTGGCTGGTCGAGCACCGACCCTGACGGCACGCCCGGGCTGCTCAGGGGGCGCCCAGGGTTGTCCCCGATACCCCGGGGTGCCCCGCCGAGGCACGGTGGACTCATCCACTCCACCAGCGTGAAAGTGAGAGATCCTCATGGACAGCGTCCGCGACTCGTTCCGCCGCCAGGGGCTCGTGCGCCCCGCCCGGGGCCGGGTGATCGGCGGCGTGTGTGCCGGCGTCGGTCGCCGCTTCGGCATCGACCCGTGGCTCACCCGGCTCATCTTCTTCCTCATCCTCATCGTGATCCCGGGCAGCCAGATCCTCATCTATCCCGTGCTCTGGATCCTCATGCCGTCGGAGGACTGGGCGCCGTACGGCTCGTCGTCGTCCGGCTACCAGACCCCGCCGGCGGCCTGAGGCCGAGGGGCGCCCGCCGTCCGCACCACCACCGTGGGCGGCGGTGGGCGGGCGCCGTCACCCGTCCGGAGTCTCACAGCGTGCAGGGGAAGCGCTGAGGGCTCGGTTCGTGACACCATGCGCACGAGGGGTCGATGTCACGGTAGCCAGGCGGTGGCGATGAGTGATGCGACCCGACGGACGACAACGGAGCGTGGGATGACGGAACCGGCGCCGGGGAGCGCGACGGTTCGACGCATGATCGTCGGCGCACACCTGCGCCGGCTGCGCGAGGAGAAGAACATCACTCGCGCCGATGCGGGCTACACGATCCGCGCCTCCGAGTCCAAGATGAGCCGCCTCGAGCTCGGCCGGGTCGCGTTCAAGGAGCGCGACATCAGCGACCTGCTCGTCTACTACGGCGTCACGGACCCCGAGGAGCGCGACCAGGTGCTCCGGCTCGTCCGCGAGGCCAACCGCCCCAGCTGGTGGCGCGAGTTCGACGACGTCATGCCGCAGTACCTCCAGAACTACGTCGGGCTGGAAGAGGCCGCGTCGACGCTGCGCACGTATGAGATCCACTTCGTCCCGGGCCTGCTGCAGACGCCGGAGTACGCCCGCGCCGTGCTCGGCTCGACCGTGCCGCCGCTCACGGGCCGGGACCTGGACCGCGCCGTCACCCTGCGGCTGACCCGGCAGATCGTCCTCGAGCGCGAGGACCCGCTGACGGTCTGGGCGGTCGTGGACGAGTCCGCCCTGCGCCGGCGAGTCGGTGGTGTCGCCACCCACCGCGCCCAGCTCGAGCACCTGGTCGAGCTCACGGAACGACCGAACATCGCCCTGCAGGTGCTGCCCATGGAGACCGGCCTGCACGCCGGCGGCGGCCCGTTCAGCCTGCTCCGCTTCAACGACCCCGAGCTGCCCGACGTCGTGTACGTCGAGAGCCTGGTCGGCGCCTCGTACGTGGACAAGACGGAGCACGTGGAGCGCTACGTCGAGGTCATGAACCGGCTGAGCGTGGAGAGCCTGACCCCGGACGAGAGCATCGCCTTCATCCGCAAGCTCCTGGTCGAGGACCAGTAGGGAATTCTCCCGATTTCTCCTGGGCGTTTTCCGCCCATTTCCTAATGGCACATTTCCGTGTCATTTGATCTTCGCAGCGAACCCTGAGCAGAACTTGACGTTCTCTTGACCTCTAGTTCTGCCATCGCTCTTGCACGTGCATGTGCACCGCCCCTACTGTCCTTGGTGTGCACCTGCGAGGTCAGATGCACATGCAGCTGGGGGGTCATCAGGCCCGATTGACCACCGCGAAACCTCAGGAGCACACCATGCAGAACGGACGTCCGGCGAGCGAGCTCACCGGCGTGACCTGGCGCAAGAGCAGCTTCAGCGCTGCCGGCAACTGCGTCGAGTTCGCCAAGCTCGGCCACGACGGCGAGGTCGCCGTGCGCAACTCGCGCTTCCCCGAGGGTCCCGCCCTCGTCTACACCCGACCCGAGATCGAGGCCCTCATCCAGGGCATGAAGAGCGGCGAGTTCGACGACCTCCTCGTCTGAGATCGCCCCGTGAGCCCGCGCGGTGGGTCGGTGACGCTCCCTCCCGGCCCGCCGCGCGTCCCAAATGCACTGCTGATTCATTTTTCCCTACGGCCGGCCGCCGCTGACGGCGCCGACCTTTGACGTATGAAGCCACCTCTGCGACGCCGCGAACACGCGTCGCTCTCGGGAGGGAGGCGTCGTTTCTGCGAACCTGAACGCCGGTTCCGCTGGTGATGTCGTGCTGGATCCCAGCGACACCCGCGTCCCGCGCGCCGCCCGCGTGTACGACGCGCTGCTCGGGGGCAAGGACAACTACGAGGCCGACCGCACCGTCGCCGCCGAGCTGTCCCACGTGGCACCCGAGCTGCCCGCCATGGTCCGCGCCGAGCGCGGGTTCCTGCGGCGGATCGTGCCGTTCCTCGTCCGCGACGCCGGCCTGCGTCAACTCCTCGACATCGGCACCGGCATCCCGGCGTCCCCGAACGTCCACGAGCTCGCGCAGGCGATCGCCCCGGAGACGCGGGTCGTCTACGTGGACGACGATCCCGCCGTCCTCGTGCACGCCCGCGCTCTGCTGCGCAGCGGCCGGACGGCCGTCGTCGAGGCCGACCTCCGGGATTCCGCCGCCCTGCTGGACCGGCGGGCCGTCGGCCGCGTGCTCGACCTGGATCGCCCGGTCGGCGTGCTCCTCCTCGGCGTGCTCCAGCACGTGCCGGACGCCGACGACCCGTGGTCGGCCGTGCGGCGCATCGTCGGCGCGCTGCCCGCCGGCAGCTACGTGACCGTCGCCGCCCTCGCGTCCGACCTCGACGTCGAGCTCGTCGAGGACGTCGTCGGGGCCGCCGCGCGCTTCGGCATCCAGATCTCGCCCCGCCCGCGCGACGCGGTCGCCGCCTTCCTGCAGGGGCTCGACCTCGTCGGGCCGGGCGTCGTCCCGCTGCTCGACTGGCGGCTCTCCCCGGCGGACGACGCGCTCGACTGGCTCCTCGACCGGCTCGGCGTCCTGGACGTCCCGGTCTGGGCCGGCGTCGGCCGGACGCGCTGACCGTTGGTGCCCTGACGCCACCGAGCCGCCGTCGAGGGGGTACCTCGGCGGCGGCTCCGCCCGTGCGCGTCAGGCGGTTGCGCAGGCGTTCCCGTCGAGCGCCCATTGCGCCGGCTCGGGGTCCGACCCGCTCCAGGTGCCCTGGAAGCCGATCGATGTCGAGGCGCCGGGCGCGAGCGTCGCGTTCCAGTCCAAGTTCGTCGCCGTCACGAGCCGGCCCACCTGCCGCCACGTCGCGCCCCATCCGGTCGTCAGCTGCTGACCGGTGCCGAGCTGCAGGGAGAGGGTCCAGCCCTGCAGCGGCGCCGAACCAGTGTTGGTGACCGTCACGTAGCGGACGAAGCCGCCCTGCCATTCGTCGCGACGGGTGCTGATCGTGCAGGCCGCCGAGCCCGCGGGTGCCGTCGAGGTCGTCGAGGTCGTCGGCGTCGTGGTGGGTGTGGGCGGGGGCGTCGTGGTGCTCGGCACGGACGTGGTCGGCGACGGCGCCGGAGTCGACCCGTCGGTCGTCACGGTGAAGTCGCTGATGGCGAGGCCGGCGCCCCCGACCCACGGCTCGAACCCGGCCTGGATGCTCGTGAGGTACCACGACGTCTGGGCGTACCCGCGCTGCACTGCGTCGCCGTAGAAGGCGGAGACGGGAGTGGAGATCGACGTGGCGGGGGTCGAACGGACGTAGGAGACGACGTTCCAGCCGATGTTCCCGAACCAGACGTCCCAGTCCGCGCCGGCCAGGTGCGCGGTCCCGACCTTGCTGCCCACCGGCTGGACGCCGCCGCGATGGTTCAGCCAGATCATGATCTCGGCGCCGGTGTCCTGACCGTTCGTCCGGGGGGTGGGGTCGAACCAGATGTCGTACGCCGCGTCGTAGGCGCCCTGGTCGACGTAGGAGTACCGCACCGAGGTCGCGACCTTCGCGAACGCGGCTCCGGACGCCGGCAGCGGCGAGAAACCCGAGGTGCAGGTGCCGTAGTGGCAGCCCCAGAAGATCGAGGGGTACGACGCCGGCGGCCCGTTGGTCGGCTTGTTCGCCTCCGACGTGCTCAGCGTGAAGCCGTCGCCGGACACCGTGATGCACTGCGGGGTGTCGGCTCCCCAGAGGTTGTTCTGGGCGACGTAGCCGCTCGCCGTCCGCGCCTGGCCGTACTTGTCACAGACGCTCGTGCCCGCGTCCGCGGTCGTCGTCAGGGCGATGCCACCGACCACGAGGGCCAGGGCCGCCGCCACGGCCAGTGTTGGTCTCCACCGCATGCTCCGAAGCGCTCCTCCGTCTCGTGGACGCCGCATCTCGGCGCACCACCAGCCTGGCGGGCGGTGGATGCGGCGGCTCTAAATCCGGGTCAAACCGACCTCATCCACGCAGCGGCCGCCGGTCAGCCCTCGGCGTCCGGCACCAGGGGGCGGACGTTCCCGGCGAGCAGGGCGGCGACGGCCAGCAGCACCGCGACCGCGGACTGCGCCCGGAGGACGCCGAGGTGCTGCCCGATCAGGCCCACCAGTGGCGGCCCGGCGAGGAAGGCGCAGTACCCGATCGACGACACCACGCTGACCCGGGCCGCCGCCCGGCGCGGGTCGTCGGCGCCCGCGCTCATGCCCACCGGGAAGCCCAGCGAGACGCCGACCCCCCACAGCACCGCCCCGGCGAACGCCACGGCGAGGTGCAGCCCGGAGACGAACACGACGAGCCCCACGAGCGCGACCAGACCGAGCCCGCGGACGACCCGCACCCGTCCGAAGCGGTCGAGCAGTCCGGGCCCGAACCAGCGCCCCGTCGTCATGGCCGCGAGGAACACGGCGAAGGCGAGCGTGCCCACGGCGGGCGACGCGCCGTACCCGTCGATGGTGGCCACACCGAGCCAGTCGTTGGCGGTTCCCTCGGCGAAGGCGAACGCGAGCACGAAGACACCGATGAGCAGGGTCCGCCGCTCCGTCCAGGCCGCGAGCGGACGCCGCGCCACCCCCTCCTCGTCGACGCCGGACGTCGGCTCCGGCTCGTGGTCCGGGAGGAACGCCCGCACGCCCCAGGGCACGACCAGTACGACGGCGAGGGAGACGAGGAGCAGGTGCGCCGTCACCGGCACGTGCATCGCGACGGCCGCCGACCCGACGAGCGCGCCGGCCACGGTCCCGATGCTGTAGCCGGCGTGGAACCTGGGCATGATCGACTGGCCCAGGTGCCGCTCGACCTCGGCGCCCTGCACGTTCATCGCCACGTCCCAGGCACCGACCGCGAAACCGACGAGGAAGAGACCCACGAGGGTCGGCCCCACGCCGGCGAGGAAGCCGACCGCGACGATCGCCAGGCCGACGGGCTGCACGACGGCCATCAGCTGCACCGTGCGCCGCGACCCCAGCCGCGCCACCACCGGCCCGGAGAGCGGCAGCGCGAGGACCGATCCGACCGCGATGGCCAGCAGCACCAGACCCAGGTCGGACGGCGAGAGGTGCAGCCGGTCCCGGACCTGGGGGATCCGGGAGGCCCAGCTCGCGAAGGCGAAGCCGGACGCGATGAAGGCCAGGTAGGTGGCGCGGGTCGCGGCCCGGGCAGGCGTCGGACGCGGGGCGAGGTCCGGGGGGAGCATCCGTGTCAACGTAACCCGGAGCCGGGAGGCTCGCGCTCGCCCCGGTCGTCTGCTACCCCTGAGCCACCAGCCCATCGAGACGGCGGAGGCGGACATGGGCGTGCAGCGGACTCGGGTGGTGCGGCTCGTGCTGAGCGGGCGCGAGGTCGACATCCGGATGGAGTGCCACGACTACCGGGACACGCTGCAGTACCTCTCGGAGTGCATCGCGCGCCGCGAGGCGACCGTCGTTCTCGACGGCGCCGGGGAGCCGTGCGTGGTCAACTGGGCGTCCGTGGCCATGGCCTACGTGCTCGACGAGGCCGCCAGCCAGGCCGCGATGGACGCCCGGTAGCCCTCCGGCATCGCGAGGGCGGGCAGCTCCGCCGGCGCGGCGAGCCGGACGCCGAGGTGCTCCGGCGACACCACCGGCTCCCCCGGGTCGGCGTCGAGGTGGCAGCCGTAGGTGATGATCACCACGTGCCGGCCCTCCACGTGGTACACCCAGCTGTCGAGGATCGGGCCGACGCGCACCCGCCAGCCCGTCTCCTCGCGGACCTCCCGGGCCACGCACTCCTGCGGCGTCTCCCCCACCTCGAGCCGGCCGCCCGGCAGCTCCCACTCGTCCCGCTCGTTGCGCAGCAGGAGCACGCGGCCGTCCCGGGCGACGACGCCCTTGACCGACACCGGGAACATGGCCCGATCCTCGCCCACCGCGCCGCGGTCGGGCGCGCGCCGGCCGCGGCGTCAGCGCACCGACCGCCAGGGCAGCCCCGCCGCCCGCCACGCGAGGAACCCGCCGTCCAGGTCGGTCGCCCGGTGGACGCCGAGGTCCTGCAGGCTCGCCGCGGCCAGACTCGACGTGTATCCCTCGGAGCAGACCACGATCACGTGCAGGTCGTAGTGGGCGACGGGCAGCCGGGCCTGCGACGCCGGGTCGAACCGCCACTCGAGCACGTTCCGCTCGATCACGAGCGCCCCGGGGATCTCCCCCTCCGCCGCGCGCTGCCGCTCGGGCCTGATGTCGACGAGCACGGCGCCGGCGACCACGGCGTCCCGCGCCTCGTGCGGCGGAAGCCGCCGCAACCGCGAGCGCGCCTGCGCGAGCACGTCGTCGATGGTCCGGACGGTCGCGGCGGTCACCAGTCCGCCCCGGCGCGCTCGGTGGCCAGCGGGACGAGGCGGCCGCCGTCGAGGGCGTACCTCGTCATGCCGGTCAGGGCCGGGGCGTAGACGTGCAGGCTGACGGCGGGGCGCGTCGGCCGGGGCGACGTCGTGGACGTGATGGCTCCCGAAGCCCCGGACCTGGCCGGACGCGTAGGGACGGGACCGGCGGACGAGCGCGTCCGCCCCGCCGGTGAGGACGGTCTCCTCGAGCACCCCGTCGAGGACGGCGAAGGCGCCGGCGGAGCCGCCGTGGTCGTGCAGGCCGGTGGACTGGCCCGGCAGCCAGGTGAGGAGCCACGCCTCCCATCCGGGACGGGCGAGCAGACGCGTGTAGTGCCGGGGGTGGCGGAACCGGACGTGCGGCCGCCACAGCTGCTCGCGCAGAGGCGAGCTCGGCGGCGATCCGGGCGGGAACGATCTGGGCGCCGGCGTGCGGGCGCGCGACGACGGGCGAGGTGGTCATGACGATCCTTCAGGAGGAGAACGGACGACGGCGTCGGACGGGGCCGCCGGAGGGCGGCGCGGCCGTCAGCGACAGGACGCCGCCGTGACGCGCAGCAGATCGACGTGCCGGCGCCGGCGCAGGATCTGACCTGTCATCGGAAGGATCTCCTCGGTGCGATGCGCTTGCCGACGGCTCCCGCCGGCCGGGTCGTCACCTGGAGCACCCCACCGCAGCGGAGGGTTGCCGGTCAGCTAGCCAGGGCTTGTCGCTGACGCTCATGACCCGCGCAGGACGATAGCGGGCCGTCGCGAGACACGCCAGCGCGTCACCCGGAACGGCGCGGTGTTGCCCGTTGATCGCCGCGAAGTGCATGATCGCCGCGAAGTGCATGATCAGCGGGAGGGGGGCGGGGCCAGCGGCGTGACCGGGTGCGTCAGTGCAGGCTCGCGGCGAGGGCGAGCAGGCGCTCCGCCACGCGTTCGTCGCCGCGTCGCCGGTAGGCCGCGCCGAGCGCCCGGGCGACGGAGGCCTCCTGCTTGTCCGACGACGTCGCGAAGAGCTTCTCCCAAAGTGCGATCAGCTCGCGGTCCTGTGTCGACTCGGCCCGGAGCAGCGCGACCAGCCGGTCGGCGCTCTCCTTGTGCTCGCGCGCGGCCGCGTCGAGGAACCAGTGCTTGGCCCGGTCGAGATCCCCGGCGTCGGCGTACAGCCCCGCCAGGTTGTACATGGCGTCGCGGTCCCCGTCGTCGGCGCCGCGGCTGAACCACTGCAGGGCGGCCTCCGTGTCGCCGCGGTCCAGCGCGAGCCGGCCGAGCAGCAGGGAGGCCACCGAGCTGCCGGCGTCCGCCGCGGCGGCCGCCCAGTGCTCCCGATCCGCGTCGTCGGCCGCGCCGCGGGTCGCCATCCACTCCAGGCCCGGCAGCCAGCCTGCCTCGGCGCTGCCCCGCCAGGCCGCCGTCCGTTCGGGAGCGTCCTCACCGACGAGGTGGTCGAGCACGTAGAGCGCGGGCCAGTGCCCGTCGGCGACCGCGCGCCGGCACCACTGCAGCGCCTCGTCCCCCTCGGTCCGGGCCAGCCAGAGGTGCTTGGCGAGGTCGCCCATGCTCTCGGCGTCCCCGGCGTCGGAGGCGCGGCGGAGCCAGTGCTCGTGCTCGCGGTCGTCGTGGTCGGCGTAGGCCCGCGCGGCGAGCACCCGGAACGCCGGGACCGTCTCCAGCGATCGCAGCCGGGCGAGCAGCCGGGCGCCGGTCTCGTCGTCCCCGAGCCGCTCGGCCCGGCGCAGCGCCTCGTCCACCCGGTCGGCCATGACCTGGGCGGCCCGCGGGTGCCCGTGCTCGCGGGCCCGTTCGAGCCACAACGCACCCTTGTCCAGCAGGTTCCAGCCGAACAGGAGCTCCCCCACGGTCAGCATCGCCCCGGCATGGTCCTGCTGCGCGGCCCGCAGGTACCAGTCGTAGGCCTCGTGCACGCTGTCCATCTGCCGCAGGACGTCCGCGAGAGCGATCATGGCCTCCACGTCGCCGCGCTCGGCGACCTTGCGGAAGTACGCCACGGCCTCGTCCAGGGTCAGCTGCCGCCAGGCGCGGTGCCCCAGGGCGAGCCAGGCGCGGTCGGTGCCCAGGGTGTCGAGCTTGGCCCGCCAGCGGGCGCCGGCGTCGCGGTCGCCGGCCTCGTCGGCAGCGGCGAGCAGGGTCTCCAGAGCGCGGGTCAGCTCCTCCTCCGCGGCGCCCTCGCCGGCCTCACCGGCCACCCGCAGCCAGATCTCCCCGCCGTCGGCGTCGCCGCTCTCGAAGAGCAGGCGCCCGAGGGTGACAGCAGCGGCGGTCGAGCCGAGGTCCGCACCGCGGCGGAGCAGGCCCAGCGCCTCGCCGCGCCGGCCCTGGTCGTCGAGCAATCGGGCCAGGTCGTGCAGGGCCTCCAGGTCACCGCCGTCCGCCGCCTGGCGGAACGCGTGCTCGGCGCCGCCGGGATCGGTGTCCCGCAGCAGCCGGGCCAGGTGACGAGCGGCCGCGCTCTCCCCGGCGTCCGCGGCGACCCGGTAGGCGCGCAGCGCCTCGTCGGCATGGCCGGCCGCTTCGTGCAGCTCGCCCAGGCGCAGGGCGCGGTCGGTGCGCCCGGCCGCCACGCAGCGGCCCAGCCAGCTGAGCTCCGCCTCGTGGTCGCCGGTCGCGGCGTGCAGGTCGGCGAGCGCCTCCATCGCCGCGGGGTCGCCACGCTCGGCGAAGTCCAGGCACCAGGAGCGCAGCTGGGCGGTGGCGTCGCCGGCCGCGAGCAGGTCCGCGCACTCCTGCCACGCGCCGTCCGCACCCGCCTCCACCGCCCGCCGGTACCAGAGCACGGCCTCGGTACGCCGGCCGCCGCCGAGCAGCAAGCGCCCCAGCGCGGTCATCGCGGCGGTGTCCCCGTCGACCGCGGCCCGCCGCAGGCCGTGCTCGGCCGGCCGGGCCTCGACCGCCCAGGCGCGCGCGACCTCGTTGGCCGGGGTGACCCCGTTCCCGGGGCGGAGGGTCAGGAGGGCGACGGAGCCGCGCCCGGCCCAGGCGATCACGTCGTCCGGGAACGTCCCGTCCGCGGCGACACCGGTGCGCCAGCCCTCGACGGCGGCGATGCCGGCGAGGCGCTGCACCAGCGCGAGGTCAGGCCGGACGCCGGGGTCGGCGACGACCACGACCACCCCGGGGCCGCGCAGCTCGAGCCCGTCGCCCGTGGGTGTCGCGTCGACAGCCTCATGCCCGAGCCCGTGCAGGAACGCCGCGACGGCGTTCCGCGGCAGGCAGGCAGAATCGCCGATCCCTTCGCCCATGTGCCTCCCTGTGTCCTCCGCCCGTGCCGGTCCTGTCGGCAGGGAGGGGCCGGTCAGACATAGGCCGGGCGGGCGACCTCCTCGGCGTCCGGCGCGTCGACGGCGGAGGCGATGCGCACGGCCTGGCCGCGGCGGCGGGCGTCGTGCAGGGCCTGCTCGGCCCGCGCGACCAGGGCCCGGCCGGACGCCGCGGGCGCGAGCAGCACGTCCGGGCAGGGGTGGACGGCGATCCCGGCGGTGATGCGGACGGCGGGCAGGGGGTCCGGCTCGCCGTGCGGCCCCGCCGGGCGGTGGGTGGCGGCGGACCGTAGCGCGGCGGCGACGTCCCAGGCGAGGGCGGCGTCCGTGCCGGGCAGGACGGCGACCACAACGTCGCCGTCGCCCCGCGCGAGCACGGCCCCGGGCGGGAGGGCGGTGCGCAGGCGTGCGGCGACGTCGGCGAGCACGGGATCCGCCACCCGGAAGCCGTGAGCGTGGTCGAGGTCCCGGTAGCCGTCGATCTCCAGCGCGACCAGCGCCAGCGGCTGCTGCGGAGTGGCCGCGGCGAACGTCTCCTCCACGGCCTGGTGCAGGTAGCGGGCGTTCGGGAGCCCGGTGAGAGCGTCCGTGGCCTCCAGCGTTCATGAGGTCGCGCAGCACCTCGGCGTGCCCGCGCGCCTGCCGGACCAGCCCGACGCCGACCGCGAGGACGGCGAGGACGCCGAACCAGCCGACGGGGAAGCGCCCGGGCTCCGCGGCGACCTCGACGGCCAGGGCGGCCGCGCCGCCCGCCGCGAGGAGCACGCCGAGGTGGCTGCGCTCCACGTACGGCGCGGCGGCCAGCACGAGCAGGACGAGGACGGCGAGGGCGGCGGCCGCGGAGCCTCGCGGGCCGGCGACGCCGGCGACGAGGACGACGAGGGCGGTCGGCAGCTGCGCCATGCAGCAGTGCTCGACCGGACGGCGGCCGCCGGCCAGCACGTCGGTGACGTACGCGGACCAGGCGGCCGCGGCGGCGAGGAGCAGGAGCTGCCAGCCGGCGGGTGCGGGCAGGCCGGTCAGGCCGCCGACCGCGAACAGCGCCGACGTCGCGGCCTGCCCGCCGACGACGAGCCGGCGGGTGCGACGGGCGCTCCCGTCGAGCTGTTCCGCCGCACGGACCCACCCGTGCTGGTACTCCGTGGCCACCTGCGCCGCCTCCTCCTGACCGCAACCTGCGTGCGGCATCGGCAGGCGGCGCGGCCGGCTGTAGGCCGGCCGGAGGACGGCGTCAGAAGCCGCCGAGGATGTGCTCGGCCTCGATCCGCAGCAGCACGCGCACCTGGTCGCGGCCGCCGTACCAGCGGTAGGGCCGGCCGGTGTACCGATGGGCGAGCTTCTCGATGTGGTCCGCCGCACCCTCCGTCGTGACCTCGACGACGCGGCCGCGCACGCTCAGGTATCGCGAGGTCTCGTCCGGGTCGAGCACGGTCACCGCGACCCGGGGGTCCCGGCGGACGTTCGCGACCTTGCGATGGCCGTCGACGCTGTTGACCAGCACGTGGTCGCCGTCGACGTCCACCCACACCTCGGTGGCGTGCGGCGACCCGTCGGGCAGCAGAGTCGTGATCACGCACGGGCTGGGGCGGCTCAGGAGGTCGCGCAGGTCGTCGGGCAGGGCGAGAGGCATGACGCCATCCTGCGGGGCGCGCCCCGGTCGGCGCGCGGTGAGACGTCGGTCGCCTACGTCAGGGACGCCGCGTAGATCGAGGCGATCGCCTTGTCGAGCACCTCGTCGAACTCGGCGTCCGGCTGGTCGCGCTGCAGGCCCTCGGTGAGGGCACGGGAGAAGCTCGCGATGAGGCCGGGGTTGTGTGCGAGCAGCGTGTCGGCCTCGTCCCGGGAGTAGCCGCCGGAGAGTGCGACCACCCGGAGCACCCTGGGGTGGGTCATGAGGTCGGAGTAGAAGCCGTCCACGCTCGGGATGGACAGCTTGAGCAGCACCTGACGGCCCTCGGGGACGGCGTCGAGGCGTTCGACGATGCCGGTCCTGAGCATCTCCTCGGCCTCGGCCTTGTCCTCCGCGTGGATGTCGACCTCGGGCTCGACGATCGGGACGAGCCCGGCGTCGAGGATCCGGCCGGCGTAGCTGAACTGCTGGTCGAGGACGGCGGTGATGCCGGCGGCGTCCGCGTGCTTGACCACGGAACGCATCTTGGTGCCGAACACCTGCCGGCGGACGGCTCGCTCGAGCAGGTCGTCGATCCTCGTGAACGTCTTCATGACCTGGACGCCGTCGGCCTCGGGCGCGAGCCCCTCGTCGACCTTGACGAAGGGCACGATGTTCTTGCGCTCCCAGAGGTACTGCACCGCGTTCACGCCCTCGACGTCGCGGTCCATGGTCTGCTCGAAGAGGATCGCGGCGAGCACCCGGTCGCCCTCGAAGGCCGGACTGGCGATGATGCGGCTGCGGAACTCGTGCATGAGGTCGAACATCTGCTCGTCCGAGGAGTACTCGGACTCCTCGATGCCGTAGAGCGCGAGCGCCTTCGGGGTGCTCCCGCCGCTCTGGTCGAGGGCGGCGAAGAACCCGCGCCCCGTGGCCACCTTCGACCGTTGTGCCTCGTTCATCGGTCCGACCCCTCTCCGGCGCATCGGCGACCATCGGTCGGTTCGGAACGTACACCGGTCGGGTGAAGGTCGCCGCCGCCCCCGGCCCTTCCCTGGGCGCGCGGGCCCCGCGTACGCCACCCTCGCTGTCATGGCGCGACCGGAGGCGGAGCGACGGGCGCCGGGCCGCCCCCGAGCTGATCCGCCCCATGCTCGCCGTGCCCGGGGAGCTGCCGAACGCCGCCGAGGACGCGCACTGGCGGTACGAGATGAAGTGGGACGGCGTCCGAGCCGTCGGTTACGTCGGCGCGGGCGAGGTGCGGCTCCTGTCCCGCAACGACCTCGACGTCAGCCGCAGCTACCCGGAGATCCTCCCTCCGCCGCCGGCGCTCGACGGCCGCCGAGCGGTGCTCGACGGCGAGCTCGTGACGTTCGACGCGGACGGGCGGCCGAGCTTCGGGCGGCTCCAGGAGCGGATGCACATCGCGGACGTCGCCGTCGCGCGCCGGCTCGCCGAGCGGGTGCCGGTGGTCTACCTGGTCTTCGACCTGCTCGCCCTGGACGGCCGGTCGCTGCTGCGCGCGCCCTACCTCGAGCGGCGCGACCTCCTGGAGGGTCTCGACATCGCGGGGACGACCTGGCGCGTGCCGCCGAGCTTCCCCGGGCCGGGCACCGACGTGCTCGCCGCGAGCCGGGAGAACCGGCTCGAAGGGGTGGTGGCGAAGCGGGCGGCGTCGACGTACCGGCCGGGGGCCCGGTCGCCCGACTGGCGCAAGATCAAGCACGTGCGGATGCAGGAAGTCGTGGTCGCAGGCTGGCGGACCGGGCACGGCCGGCGCGACGGCGGCATCGGCTCGCTGATCCTCGGCGTCCAGGGGCCGGCCGGGCTGGAGTTCGTCGGCGGCGTCGGGACCGGCTTCACCGGCGCCATGCTCGCCGACCTCGCGCGCCGGCTGGCGCCGCTGGAACGACCGGACCCGGCCTTCGCCACGCCGCTCCCCCGGGCGGAGCTGCGGGAGGCGCACTGGGTGGAGCCGCAGCTCGTCGGCGAGGTCGTGTTCACCGAGTGGACCGGCGACGGGCACCTGCGCCACCCGTCGTGGCGCGGCCTGCGGCCGGACAAGTCCCCGGACGAGGTCCGCCGGGAAGGCTGACGTCGCCTTGCGTGCCGTCGTTCGTCATTTCCCGCCGGGAACCCGGGCGATCCACGGCGTGTCGCCGACCATCGACGAACGACGGCAGCGGAACGCCTCAGACGGCG
Source organism: uncultured Actinomycetota bacterium (assembly GCA_963755755.1). Lineage (GTDB taxonomy): Bacteria > Actinomycetota > Actinomycetes > Actinomycetales > Kineosporiaceae > DATKNA01. The sequence goes on along the minus strand of CAVWLJ010000012.1, from coordinate 265,001 downwards.
AGGCGGGTGAAGACGACCAGGAGCACGGCGAGGGAGTCCAGCACGAACGCGTCGTCGTGCGCCCACCGGTCCAGCAGCTCGCCCTCCCCCAGCCGGGTCTCGCGCGCCAGCGCCAGCGCGGCGTCCGCGCGCGCTCGCGCGGCGCCCCGGGCCCTGGGGCGGGACGTCGTGCTCGTTCCATCGCTCGGGGGTCGCACCGAGCACGTCGAGGACCTCGTCGACGTCGACCGCGTCGACGACGATCATGCTCTGCAGGTCCTCGGCCAGCTGTGCGCAGAGCGCGCGGCGCTCGGCGGCGTCCGGCTCGTGGTGCTCGACGAGTGCCACCAGCTCGTCGAACGCCTCGCCGTCCGGCAGCGGCCGGCCCTGCGCGGCAGCACCGCCGAGACCTCGCTCGAGCAACGCCGCCTTCAACGCCAGGACGCGTTGCGTGGGCGTGGTCGGCAGCGCATCGACGACCACCGGTGCCGGAGGGGCGAGGCGGCGTCTCCCGAACAGGCCCACGCCGGGGACGCTAGGGACGAGCGGGGTGGCGGCGGCGCTGCTCGGTGCCATCTCCACCGGCCGGGGCGGGAATACGCCCGACCCGCCGATCCGGGGCTCCCGCGTACGGCCGATCGACCGCGGCTAGGAATCGGGCCCGTCGACGTTGACGGTCGGCGCCCCCGTGCCGGCCCGGGCGATCACCGCGGTCGAGACCTCGTCCGGCGACGGGTTCGACTCCCGGTGGACGGTGCCCGCGGGTACGTGGAGGAAGTCGCCCGGGCCTGCCTCGACGGCCTCCGCGCCGCCGGCCCCGAACTCGAGCCGCATCCGGCCGTGCACCACGTACAGGCTCGTCTCGTGCGTGCCGTGATGGTGCCACCCGGAGGTGGCGCCCGGTTCGGTGTGCACGATGCCGGCCCACAGGCCCGGCGCCTCGAAGGCGACCTGCCGCCGCATCCCCGGGGTCGGGTCGCCGTCCGTCAGCTCCCCGGCGCGCACCACGCGCACCGGCTCGTGCTCACCCGCCATGCCCCGTTCCTAGCACGATGGCGAAATCCGGGCGACACCCGTCAGCCCCGGCCGGGCGGGGCGACCAGCAGCACCACGGACCGCGGGCCCACGCTGACGATGCCGCCGGGGGCACGCAGCTCGGCCTCGACCGGCCACACCGCGCCGGTGAAGGTGTCGAGCTCGATCCGCCAGCTGGCGGATGCGCCTCCGTGCTGTCCGGGGGGCGCCGGCAGCGTGAACGGCAGGTCGTCCCACCAGCCGTTGACGAGGATCAGCAGGTCTTCGTCGATCATGGGTCGGCCGTCCGCGTCGCGGTCGGGCTCGGCGCTGCCGTCGATGAGCATGGCCACCGCGCGGGACGCCGGGTCCCGCCAGTCGGCGTCCGTCATCGGAGCGCCGGAGGGCGTGAACCAGCCGACCTCGCCGTCCACCGCACCCGTGACGTAGCGGCGGCGCCGGAGCGCCGGGTGCGCCCGGCGCAACGCGACGAGCCCGGTGACGTACTCGAGCAGCTCGGCGTCGACGTGCTCCCAGTCGAACCAGGACGTCGGGTCGTCGAGGCAGTAGGCGTTGTTGTTGCCGCCCTGCGTCCGGCCGAGCTCGTCGCCCCCGAGGATCATGGGGACGCCGAGGGAGAGCAGCAGGGACGCGAGCAGCGCGCGCGACTGCCGGCCGCGCAGCGCGAGGACCTCCGGGTCGTCCGTCGGCCCCTCGACGCCGCAGTTCCACGACCTGTTGTCGTCGGTGCCGTCGGACCGCCCTCGCCGTTGGCCTCGTTGTGCTTGCGGTCGTAGGAGACGAGGTCGCGCAGGGTGAAGCCGTCGTGCGTCGTGACGAGGTTGACGGACGCCGACGGGCGGCGCCGGCTGCCGCCGTACAGGTCCGACGAGCCGCTCCAGCGGGTGGCGGCGTCCGCGAGGGTGCCGTCGACGCTGCGCCAGAAGTCGCGCATGGTGTCGCGGAAGCGCCCGTTCCACTCCGACCACTGGGCCGGGAAGCGGCCGAGGTCGTAGCTGTCGCTCTGGCCGACGTCCCACGGCTCGGCGATGAGCTTGACCTGCGAGAGCACCGGGTCCTGGTCGACGAGCTCGAAGAAGGCGGACGTCGAGGCGAAGCCGCCGCTCTCGCGCCCGAGGGTGGCCGCCAGGTCGAACCGGAAGCCGTCGACGTGCATCTCGGTGACCCAGTAGCGCAGGCTGTCGACGAGCATCCGCAGCGTCGTCGGGTGCGCGACGTTCAGGGCGTTGCCGGTGCCGGTGGTGTCGAAGTAGCGGCCGGGGTCTCCGGGCACGAGCCGGTAGTAGGCGGGGTTGTCGAGGCCCTTGTGGCACAGCGTGGGGCCGAACTCGTTGCCCTCGGCCGTGTGGTTGTAGACGACGTCGAGGATCACTTCGATCCCGGCGGCGTGCAGGCCCGCGACCATCGCCTTGAACTCGCCGACCTGCGCGCCGATCCGGCCGGCGCGCGCGGCCGCGGAGTAGCCGGCATGCGGGGCGAGGAAGCCGATCGTGTCGTAGCCCCAGTAGTTCGTCAGGCCCCGGTCGCGCAGCGCCCCGCTGGTGACGTGCTGGTGGACGGGCAGCAGCTCGACCGCGGTGACGCCGAGCCGCCGCAGGTGGCCGATCGCCGCGGGGTGCGCGAGGCCGGCGTACGTGCCGCGGAGCTCGGGCGGGACGTCGGGGTGCGCCGCGGTGAAGCCCTTGACGTGCACCTCGTAGAGCACCGTGTCGGCGTAGGAGGTGGCCGGCGGGGTGTCGCCGGCCCAGTCGAAGCCGGGGTCGACGACGACGGCCAGCGGCATCGCCGGGGCGGAGTCGCTGAGGTCGCGCCCGTCGGCGGCGTCCGGCCCGGAGTCGAAGGCGTACCCGAAGATGCGCTGGTCCCAGGCCAGGTCGCCGTGGATCGCCTTGGCGTAGGGGTCCAGCAGCAGCTTGGCCGGGTTGCACCGCAGCCCGCGGGCCGGGTTCGTACGGCCCGTGCACCCGGAAGCCGTACCGGTCACCGGGCCGCATGCCGGGCACGAAGCCGTGCCAGACCCCGGCGTCGTACTCGAGAAGGTCCCAGCGCCGCTCGGTGCCGTCGTTCGCCGGCAGGCAGAGCTCCACGCCCTCGGCGATCTCCGAAGCGACCGCGACGTTCGTGCCGCCGTCCACGGGCGTCGCTCCGAGCGGGAAGGGCCGGCCGGGCAGGGCAGCGTCGTTCGGCACGGCACCACTCTTCCACCCCTCCTCACGGGTGGCGGGTGGCAGGGGAACACCACCGGTGGCCCGGGAGTTGGCGTGATCGTCGAGGGGAGATCGGCATGACGACGACCGGGGCCACGCTCGAGACCGAGCGCCTGGTGCTGCAGCCGTGGCGGCGCGACGACGCGGCCGAGGCCCTGCGCCTGTACGGCGACGACCAGCTCGTCGCCTGGCTGAGCCCGGCCATGACCCGGGTGCCGGACGCCCCCTCGATGGAGCTCGTGCTCGAGCAGTGGGCCCAGGAGCACGCGAGGCTCACCCCGCCCGCGGGGCGCTGGGCGATCCGGGCGCGGGACGACGGGCGGTTGGTCGGCGGCGCCGTGCTGCTGCCGCTCCCACCGGACGCCGAGGACGCCGAGGTCGGCTACGTGCTGCTCCCGCAGGAGTGGGGCCACGGATACGCGACGGAGGCGACCCGCGCGCTGGTCCGGTGGGCGTTCACCGAGGGCCTGCCCGAGGTGTACATCGTGGCCCGGCCGCGCAACGAGCCGGGCATCGCCGTGGCGCAGCGGCTCGGGTTCCAGTGGGTCGGCGAGACGACCAAGTACTACGACCTGCGGCTGCGGGTCTACCGGCTCCGCCCGGGCGACCTGACCGACTGATCCCGGCGCTGATCCGGGCACTGCCCGGATGTCCGTCCCGTGACGTACGGTCCGGTCATGACCGACGCCGCCGTCGCGCCCGCCGACGTCCGGGCCCGGGTCCGTGACCTGCTGGCCACGCACGATCCGGCCTCCACGCCCCCGGTCGAGTTCCTCCGCGCCCGCTTCGACGCCGGCCTGGCCTGGGTCCACTACCCCGCCGGGCTCGGCGGCCTCGGCGCGCCGCGCGCCCTGCAGGCCGTGGTGGACGCCGAACTCGCCGCCGCGCACGCACCCGGCAACGACCCCCGCCGGATCGGGATCGGCCTGGGCATGGCCGCGCCGACCATCCTCGCGTTCGGGACGCCGGAGCAGCAGCACCGCTGGCTGCGCCCGCTGTTCACCGGCGAGGAGGTGTGGTGCCAGCTCTTCAGCGAACCCGGTGCCGGTTCCGACCTCGCCGGGCTCGCCACGCGCGCGGTGCTGCAGCCGGACGCCGAGACCTGGGTCGTCGACGGCCAGAAGGTCTGGACGTCGAACGCGCACTCGGCGCGCTGGGCGATCCTCGTCGCCCGGCACGACCCTTCCCTCGTCAAGCACGCCGGCCTGACCTACTTCGTCTGCGACATGACGGCCGAGGGCGTCGACGTCCGCCCGCTCCGGCAGATCACCGGTGAGGCCGAGTTCAACGAGGTGTGGCTGAACGGCGTCCGGATCCCGGACGCCCACCGCCTCGGCCCCGTCGGTGCCGGGTGGAAGGTCGCGCAGGCGACCCTCATGAACGAGCGGATCGCGATCGGCGGATCGGCGGCGCCCCGCGAGAGCGGCATGATCGGGGTGTCGGCGCGCCTCTGGCGGGAGCGGCCCGAGCTGCGGACCCCGGAGCTCCACGACCGGCTGCTCGCGCTCTGGACGGACGCCGAGGTCAACCGCATCACCGGCCAGCGGCTGCGGCAGCAGCTCGCCGCGGGCCGCCCGGGCCCCGAGGGATCCGCGAACAAGCTGGCGTTCGCGCGGCTCTCCCAGGCGATCAGCAGCCTGGAGGTCGAGCTGCGCGGCGAGGAGGGCCTGGCGTACGACGACTGGTCGCTCGTCCGCCCCGACCACGTCGACTTCACCGGCGAGACCACCGGCCGCGGCGTGGGCTACCGGTACCTGCGCGCGAAGGGCAACTCGATCGAGGGCGGGACGTCGGAGATCCTCCGGAACGTGATCGCCGAGCGCGTGCTCGGCCTGCCCGCCGAACCCCGCACCGACACCACCGTGCCGTGGAAGGACCTGCCGCGATGACGACCCACCCGGACCTCGCGGAGGCGCTCGACCCGGCTGTCGCCACCGATCCGCTCGGGGACGCCGACCTGCTCTACGGCGAGGTCGAGGAGGACCTGCGGGCCACGGTGCGCGACCTGCTGCGGGACCGCCTCGACCCGGCCGCGCAGGTCCGCGCGCTGGACTCGGACGCGCCGCACGACCGCGGCGCTGTGGCAGGCGCTGGCCGCCGACGTCGGCCTGGCCGGCCTGCTGGTCCCCGAGGAGCGCGGCGGCGCCGGGGCGTCCGCGCGGGAGGCGGCCGTCGTCCTCGAGGAGCTGGGCCGCGCCGTCGCCGCCGTCCCGTTCCTCACCAGCGCGGTCGTGGCCACGACCGCACTGCTCGCCGTGCCGCGGGCGGTCGCGCGTGGACGACGCGCTGGCGCGCCTCGCCGCCGGTGGCGCGGCCGCCGCGCTCGCCCTGCCGCTCTCCACACCGCCGGACGCCGGGTGGCCGTCGGCCGTCGCCTTCGAGGGCGGCGTGCTGCGCGGCACCGTGACCAGCGTCGCCGACGGTGAGCTCGCCGAGCTCGTGCTCGTCCCGGCCCTCCGCGACGAGGTACCGGTGCTGGTTCTGGCGGAGGGCGTCGTCCGGCGAGGCCACGCCCCTCCCTGGACCAGACCCGCCGGTTGTCGGACCTCTCCTTCGACGGGGCGGACGCGACGGTCGTCGCCGAGGGCGAGGCCGCGACGGCGGCCGTCCGATCCGCGCTGCTCACGGGCGCCGGGCTGCTGGCCTCCGAGCAGCTCGGCGTGGCCGGCTGGTGCCTCGACGAGACGGTGGCCTACCTCAAGGTCCGCACCCAGTTCGGTCGACCGGTGGGGTCGTTCCAGGCCCTCAAGCACCGCCTCGCGGACGTCTGGCTCGAGGTCACCTCGCTGCGCGCGGCAGCACGGTACGCGGCGGACCGGCTCTCCCGGAGCCCGGCGACCGACCCGGAGACGGAGCTCGCCGTGGCGGTGGCCCAGGCCTACGGCTCCGGCGTAGCGGTGCACGCCGCGGAGGAGGCGCTGCAGCTGCACGGAGGGATCGGCATGACCTGGGAGCACCCGGTCCACCTCCGCCTGAAGCGGGCGAAGGCCGACCAGCTGGCCTTCGGGACGTCCGGCCGGCACCGCGCCCGGATCGCGGCCCTGGCCGACCTGCCTCCGGCCTGAGCGCTGCCGGGCCTCCACCTCGCTGCGAGGGACGCCGATACAGGGGCATGCGCGTCAACCGCAGCACAGCTCTGGTCGCCGGGGTGCTCGTGCGCCCTCTCCGCGTCCGCAGACGTCGCCGCCTCGGGGGTGGCCGCGGGAGCGTCCGTCCCCGTCGCCGAGACCTGGGTCACCGACGCGATCATCACTCTCCTGACCGTGGTCACCGCGCTGGTGCTGCGCGCCGCCCTGCTCCGGTCGGGCCGGCCGCTGGCCGCGCAGGCCGTGCCCGCCGCGGCGCTGGCCGTTCCGCTCGTCGCGCAGCTCGTCGAGCTCTCGTCGGTGGCGCAAGCCGGAGGCGCGGCGGGCGCGGACCTGCTCTGGGTGGCGGCACGACCGGGATGGGTGGCGCTGGCGGTACTGCTCCTGGCCGCTCACCCGATGACCGAGGGCCCCCACATCGACGGCGCCCTCCGGCTCGCCGCCCTGCTCGGTGCCGGCGGCGCGGTGGCGTTGCTGGTCGCCGCCGCTACCGCCGTGGACCCGAGCGGGGCCGATCACCTCACGGTGCCGGGGCCCGCGCTCGCCGCCGGTGCCGTGCTGGCGTCCGGGCTGGTCACCGTGTCCGCCCTGCCGGCGCGGCGACGGTGGCTTCTCGTCGCGTCCGTGGCGCTCGCCGCGGCGGCGCTCGACGTCGTGCCGGATCTGCTCACCGCGGCACTCAGCCGCTGGTGGCCGGAGCCCGGCGCGCTGCTGCTCACGGTCGCTGTTCCAGCCGCCGCCTGTGCGCTGGCGGCCGGCGTTGCGGTGTTCGCCGAGCCGTTGCTGCGGGGGTTCCGGCCGGCCGTGCCCTGAGCGGTCCCGGCCGTCAGGCGACGGTCAGGCGTCGTCCCACCGGAAGAACCGGCCGGCGATCACGGACACGACGGCCGCGAAGGCGAGCAGCACGACGACCGGCAGCATGATCGCTGCGAAGCCCTTGCCCCGGACGAGCACGTCGAGCATCCCGTCGTTCATCCAGCGGAGCGGGAAGACCCGGGAGACGCCTTGCAGCCAGGGCGGCGCGGCCGAGATGTCGAAGAACGCCCCGGAGAGGAACGCCATCGGCAGCACGATGAAGTTCGCGATGGCGCTGGCGGACTCCTCACTGCGGGCGACGGCGCCGACGAACAGCCCGATGGAGAGGAACGCGAGCGTCCCCGCGACGAGGAGCAGGATCGCGAGCCACCACTGCCCGGTGAGCTTCAGGCCGAAGGGCGGGCTCAGGGCGATGCCCACGAAGACGACCGCCTGGACGCCCGCGACGAGCAGGCTGACGCCGACACGCGCGGCGACGACGGTCCACACCGGCGCGGGCGAGAGGCGCACTCGGCGCAGCAGCTGCTTGCGCCGCCAGCTCACGAGCGTGAGTGCCGCACCGAAGGCCGCCGACGTCGCGATGCCCCAGCAGAGGATCCCCGGCGTCAGGTACTGGATCGGCTTGAGCGAGGTGTCCTCCACCTGCTGGGCCGCGAGCGTGAAGCGCGGCTGCTGACCGGTCGCCTCGACGTTGGCCGCGTCGACGACCGCGCGGACCAGCCCCTGCACGGTCGCCGCCTTGACCTGGTCCGAGGCGGCGAACCGCAGGGTGACGGTGTCACCCTGCTGGATCACCGCGGCGGGGATGTCCCCCGAGCGGACGGCGGCCAGCGCGGCGTCCGCGTCCGGGTAGCTCTTCGCGTCGACCGCCTCCGGCGGCAGCGCCTGGACGATGGCGCCGTTCCCGACGACGCCGATCGTCGTCTTGCTCGAGCTCGCGTTGTTGAAGATCAGCCCGAAGACGACCAGGAACATCAGCGGGAAGAAGAACGTGAAGAACAGCGCGGTGCGGTCGCGGAGGAACCCGCGCAGCATCGCCCGGGTCAGCGTCATCAGCTGCGTGCGCGCGCTGATCGGGCCACCACCCCGGGGCGTCGTCGTCGGCGCCTGCGTCGCCGGCCTGAGGTTCGTCGTGCTCATGCCCGGTACTCCCGTCCCGTGAGCGCCAGGAAGACGTCCTCCAGGGTCGCCGTCCGCACGCTCACCCCGTCGAGGCGGTCGCGCTCCGCGAGTGCCGTCAGCAGGACCGCCGGCTCGCGGGTGGTGAAGACGATCTCGCGGCGTCCGCGTCGACCGTGCCGGCTCCCGGCAGGGCACGAGCCGCGTCCACGTCGAGCACGTGTGCGGGCAGCGCGATCCGGGTGGGGGCGTCGAGCCCGCGGACCAGCGCCGCCGGGGTGTCGAGGGCGAGCACGCGGCCGGCGTCCATGATGGCGACCCGGTCGCACAGCGCCTCGGCCTCGTCCAGGTAGTGCGTGGTGTAGACGACCGTCGCGCCGCGCGCCTGGATGTCGCGGAGCAGGTCCCAGAGGTTGCGGCGGGCCTGCGGGTCGAGTGCCGCCGTCGGCTCGTCGAGGAAGACGACCTCGGGGTCATGGACCAGTGCGCACGCGATGGAGAGCCGCTGCCGCTGCCCGCCGGAGAGCTTGTCCTCGCGCGTCGTGGCCTTGTCCGCGAGCCCGACGACGTCGAGCATCTCGCGGGCCTGCCGCGGCGGGACCCCGTACAGCGCTCCGAACGCCTCCACCTGCTCGGCGGCGGTGAGCTTGTCGAAGAAGCTGGTCGCCTGCAGCTGGACGCCGATCCGGCGCAGCAGCCGCGGGTCGCGGGGCCACGGGTTCGTGCCGAGCACCCGGACGTCGCCGGCGTCCGGCTCGCGGATGCCCTCGACGACCTCGAGAGTGGTGGTCTTGCCGGCGCCGTTCGGCCCCAGGATCCCGAAGAACTCCCCCGGCGCGACGGTGAACGAGACCCCGTCGACGGCGCGCAACGGCGGCCCGTCCTTGACCGGGTACTCCTTGACCAGCCCGTCGACCTCGATCGCCCCCGATTCGGCCATGGCCCGCACTCTAGGACAACGCCCCGTCGGTCCGCGCCCGGCTGACCTCGCACGCGCTCCGCCTGGCGGTGACAATGCCTGGGCGCACCGGCGGCACGACGACGAGGTGAACGGTGAACTGGTCCGTATCCTCCCCGGGCACCCTCAGTCCCCAGGTGGCGCCGGTCCGGTTCCTCGCCCGCCCGTCGGGCTCCCCGGCCTGAGCCGCGGATGGCACTGCCGTGGGGTGCGCCGCCGGCCTCCTCGGGCGGTCCGTCGGGATACACGTACGGCGCGATCGCGCTCCGGGCATCCGGGCAGCGCGACGCGCTCCTCGCCGCGCTGCGCCGGACGCGGTTCAGCGGCTGGGTGGGCCCGCCGGAGGACGGCTGGGTCCTCGCCGTCGCCGCGCGGGCCGGGGGCACGGTGGCGGCCGGCCGTCGCGGCCTCCTCGAGCTGGGCGCCCTGCTCGCGGGAGAGCTCGGCACGACGGCGGTCGCCGTCCGCGTGCTGCAGGACCGCCAGCTCGTGATCGCGGTCTGGGAGGGCGACGACGAGGTCGGCCGCTACGTCAGCGATCCCGCCCGCGGGCAGGACGACGAGGACGTCCTGCCGCTGCCGCTCGGCGCCGAGCACGCGGAGGCGTTCGCGGCGGCGCTCGGCGTGCCGGCCGTCGGGGCCGAGCTCGAGGAGCTGCTGGCCGAGGAGCTCGACCCCGACAGCGTGATCGAGTCCGAGCGGCTCGCACCGGTGCTGCGGCTGCTGGGCCTGCCCGGCTGGCTCGTCGCGTCGGCCGCGCTCCCGCGCGACGTCCCGGGCGGTCCGCCGGCGCGAGCGTTCACCCGGCTCGGCGCCGGCGTCCCCGGCGTCCGTGGGCGCCTGCTCGGTGCGGCGGCCGAGGTGGCCCGGAAGCGACGGCGCCCGGCGCCGGTCGTCCCCGACCCGCCTCGCGCGACCTCCGGGCCCGACCCCTGGCTGTTCTGACCGCGGTCAGCCGCCGACGGGGGCGGTGGCGAATCCCGCGCCGACGCCGTCCACCGTGACCTGGACCTTCTCGTCGTAGAAGGCGACGAGCCCGGCGAGACCCGCGGCGTCCGGCAGGGGGTGTTCGTACCCCCAGACCAGGTCCTCGTGCCCGGGCACCGACCAGTAGCTGGCCTCGCCCTTGTAGGCGCAGATCGTCGTCGTGTCGCTGGGCTTGAGGTCGACCTGGACGTCCTCGCGCGGGAGGTAGTAGCGCGTGGCGAGGTTGGTCTCGAAGACCAGGGTGGGGCGGTGGGTCTCGGCGAGCACCTGCCCGTCGAGCTCGATCCGCAGGTGCCGGGTGCTGCGGCGCACGTCGACGCGGTGGTACGGGTCGCGCGGATGCCCGCGGATGATCTCGTCCTCCTCCTGCCAGGTGTCGAAGGCGCCGAAGTCGAGCACGACGAGGCCGGCCAGGTCGGGGTCGGCCGGCTTGAACGCGGCGGACGCGAGGTCGCGCCCCGGCGTCCGCAGGGTGAACGACTCCCCCGGCGTGGAGTGGCGCGAGAACGGGATGCCGGGGTGCAGGAGGAGGTGCCCGTCGCTGCCCTCGGCGGGCACGGCCACCAGCTCGGCCTCGAGGTCCTCCTCGGGGACGGCGTACGACGGGACGAACCGCCGCGGCTCCCACACCAGGACGGGGCGGGTGGAGTCGGCGACGACGCGCCCGTCGACGGCCGCGCGGACCCACTTGGCGGTGGGCTCGTGGCGCAGCTCGCCGAGCTGATGATGCCTGGCCTCGCGGAGAAGGATGCTCATGGGTCCACCCCATGCTGCGATGGTTGCGCCGTCAAGCCCCTAGTCGGCGGCGGACGGTCAGGGCGACGAGCACCGGCCCTCCGGACGCCGAGGGTCCCGGCGCTCCGCAGCCGGGGCTGCCGTCGACGCCGGAGGGGCAGGAGCCGCAGCCCCCGTCCGCGCAACCCACGGTCAGCCGGTCGGCGTCGATCCGGCCCATCCGGACGAGGTGGTCGACGGCGGCACGGACGACGTCCGGGGCGAGCCCGGTCCGGCCCGAGACGTCGTGCAACGTGCCGGTGCCGGCCTCGACGGCCGTCAGGACGTCGCGCAGCGGCGTGCTCACAACCGGCTCACGATCTGGAAGACGGCGACCGCCAGCGTCCAGGCGAGGACGAACTGGAAGCCGACCCCGACGAGGGTCCACCGGCCGCCGATCTCGCGGCGCTGGGCTGCGAGCGTCGCCACGCACGGCGTGTACCCGAGCAGGAAGACGAGGAATGCCAGCACCGCCGCGGTCGTGTGGCCGCCGGAGGCGCGGTCGAAGTCGGCGCGCAGATGGTCGCCGAGGCTGCCCGGCGCGTGCACGTCGCTGGGCTCCTGCGTCGCGTAGGTCTGCGCCCAGGAGGAGACGACGGCCTCCTTGGCGACGAAGCCGACGACCAGGGCCCCGGTGGCGTGCCACTCGCCGAACCCGGCGGGCGCGAACGCGGGCGCCGCGGCAGCGGACGCCCGGGCGAACACGCTGTCCTCGACGGCGACCTTGCCGAAGCCGCCGGCCCCGGCCTTCGCGGGGATCGCGGAGAGCAGCCACACCACGACGACCGTGGCGACGATGATCCCGCCCGCGGTCCGCAGGAACGCGCGCAGCCGCACCCAGGTCACCGCGAGCAGCAGCCGGGGCATCGGCATCTGGTAGCGCGGCAGGTCGAGCACGAGCGGGTCGTCGCCCGACGGCCCTGACCAGCGTCGCGCGCAGGATCAGCCCGCCGACCACGACGAGCGCGATCGACAGCACGTACATGGCGAAGACGACGTTGCCGGCATGCGCGCCGAAGAACGTCGAGGAGACGAGCACGTAGACCGTGAGCCGCGCGCTGCACGAGGTGAACGGGCACGAGCAGCACGGTGAGCACGCCGCTGCCGGGCGTGCGGGAGCACGCGGGTGGCGCTCACCGCCGGCACGTTGCAGCCGAACCCGACGACGAGCGGGAGGAAGGCGCCCCGCCCGGGCAGGCCGAGCATCCGCATGAGCCCGGTCGGTGACGACGGCGGCGCGCGCGAGGTAGCCGCGAGTCCTCGAGCAGGGCCAGCAGCACGAACATGATCGCCATGAGCGGTGCGAAGGTGAAGAACATCTCGACGCCCGCCACCAGCCCGTCGACGACGAGGCCCTCCGACCCAGGTGCCACCGAGGCCGATCGCCCCCAGCAGCCCAGCCGGCCGCCGACGACACCGGACCGGTGAACAGCGTGTCGAGCCCCGTTCTGCAGCGGCGCCGCCACCGCGCGTCGTCAGCTGGAAGACGGCCCACATGACCGCGAGGAACAGCAGCGGACCGACCACCGGCGAGGTGGCGACCCGCGCTCGACGCGGTCGGCCCAGCTCCGCCGCGCATCGCCCTGGCGCGTGGTCCCGGCCTCGATGGCCGTCGGCGACCCACGCGAAGCGCTCGTCGGCCGACCTCGAGCTCGCGGTCCAGCGGATCCTCGGCGTCGCTCCCGCGTCGAAGAGCGACTCGGGCACGGGCCCGCCGCAAGGCGCCGGACGACGGCGGCGCCCAGCGCGTGGACGTCGCGCCGGCGCCCGGGTCGAGGACGACCACCGGGGCGCCGAGGGCGGCGCCGAGGCGGTCGACGTCGACGGTGCACGCCCCTGGCGCTCGGCCACGTCGTTCATCGTCAGCGCGACGACGACCCGGGTAGGCAGCTCCCGGACCTGGCGCGTGAGGTAGAGGGTGCGGGCCAGGTCGGTGGCGCTCGCCACGACGACCACGTGACGTCGGGGGCGTTCGTCGGCGGCCGCCTCCACGAGGAGGTCACGGGCGAGCTCCTTGCGGGGCTGACCGGGTCGAGGCTGTACGACCCCGGCAGGTCGACGAGGATCGCCTCGCCCGCCTCACCCGCCTGCCCGGGAGCTGCCAGCGTCCGCGGCCCCACCTCCACGGTGGTGCCGGGCCAGTTGCCCACCGAGCGGCGCGCCCCCGTGACGGCGTTGAACAGCGAGGACTTGCCGACGTTCGGGCTGCCCGCGAGCGCGACGATCGGGGTCGGCGGGCGCGTCGACGACCGCCAGTTCCGCGTGGCACGACGGAACGGCTCCGGTCGGAGCCCTCATGCGGGCGCCTGGATGCCGGAGATGCTGACGTCCAGGCTGCGAGCGGTCTCCCTGCCGACGGCGACGCGGGCGCTGCCGACGGCGACGATGCGCCCGCCGCCCGCGGTGCGGCGCAGCACGGTGACGACGGCGCCGGGCCGCAGACCGAGCTCGGCGAGCCGGCGGCCGCGCGCTATCGGCAGCTGTGGTCGCAGCAGGAGGAGCGGGGTGCGGCGCGGGGCCTGGTCGAGCGTCACGGCGCCCACCGTAACTTAGGACAGCCTTACCTCAACAGCGGACGTCCGTGGCGACCGGCGTGACCTTTGCCTCTGCGAAGCCGGCCATGCTGATGACGGACATCGTGGGCAGAACGACGGTGAGCAGCGTCACGCGTCCGGTGGTTCACCTTCTGTTCGCGGTGCCGCCCCCGTACCGTCGAAGCATGGTCCAGCGCGGCGAGATGGTGACGGCCAACGAGACCCCCGGTCTCTGGCGGGTGGCCGCCTCGCGCCGTACGCCGCAGGGCATCGCACTCCTGCTCCTCCCCCGTGACGCCGACGCCTTCCTCTACCTGTCGACCACCGTCGACCCCGGCATCCCGGTCCTGCTCCGGTTCGAGGAGGACGTCCGGCCGGTCCCGCTCGCGGAGGCGACACAGGAGTAGGCGCGGCCGGGGCCGGCAACTCGCGTTCAGACCCAGTGTCGGGCGTGGGCAGCAGGTAGAGCAGGGCCAGGGCGAGCATCAGCGCGATGAACAACGGGACGCTGAGCAGGCCGATCGCCGTCGCGATCGGGTAGACGACGAGGCCCACGTTGAACCGGACGTTCCGCACCGACAGCAGCTCCGGGGAGATGCCGGGCTTGTGCAGCTCCGGATGCCGTCGCAGGTAGCGCCAGAGGACATTGAACGCGATGGCCATGGCCGTGCTGGTGAGGCCGTAGATGAGCACCGCGAGCCTCTGGTCGCTGGGCGTCCCCTGCGTCGCGAAGGTGGCGAGCAGGTCCGTCGGCCACGGCAGGACGGTCACCGGCAGCAGGAGCAACAGGTTGAGGACCTGGATCCGGTGGTCGGTCCGCTGCAGCAGGTTGAACGTGGCGTGGTGGTTGAGCCAGATGATCCCGACGACGAGGAACGACAGCAGGAACGCGGCGTAGTGCGGCCACTGCTCGGCCAGGTCCTGCCCGAGGTGGCCGTGTGCCTCGGCAGGCTCCGGGACCTTGATCTCGAGGATGAGCAGGGTGATGACGATGGCCAGCACCCCGTCGCTGAACGCCTCGAGACGCCCGACGCTCATTCCCGCCCCGCCCGTGATCGGCGTCCGACCAGCGAGCTCGCTCACGCTGGGCCGGTCGGTCCCCTCCTCGGCCGTCACGTCACCACCCTACGGTCCCACCTCGATCGGCCTGTGAATCCGAGTGCGGCGAGCGTGGTCGGGGCGGCTGCGGGTACGGCGGGGTAACTCCGCCACAGCGAGGAAGGGGACAACCTTGTCCGACAACCAGCCCCACGACCCGACGACCAAGATCCCCGGCACGCCGGCCCGTAACGGGCACGGCGGTCAGGCGCAGGGGCCGGTGAGCCCGGGAGCCCCGACCGAGAAGGAGGCGCAGCTCGACGCGTTCCGCGTGAACGACGAAGGCTCGCTCTACACGACGGACCAGGGCGTCAAGGTCGACGACACCGACAACTCCCTCAAGGCCGGCGAGCGGGGTCCGTCGCTGATCGAGGACTTCCACTTCCGCGAGAAGATGACGCACTTCGACCACGAGCGCATCCCGGAGCGCGTCGTGCATGCGCGCGGATCAGGGCGCACGGCTGGTTCGAGTGCACCGACTCCCTCGCCGACGTCACGACGGCGTCGTTCCTCGGCGAGGTAGGTCGGCGGACACCGGTGTTCGCCCGGTTCTCCACCGTCGGCGGATCACGAGGTTCCGCCGACACGGTCCGCGACGTCCGCGGCTTCGCCGTGAAGTTCTACACCGACGAGGGGAACTTCGATCTGGTCGGCAACAACATGCCCGTGTTCTTCATCCAGGACGCGGTGAAGTTCCCCGACTTCGTGCACGCCGTGAAGCCGGAGCCGCACAACGAGATCCCGCAGGCGAGCAGCGCCCACGATTCCTTCTGGGACTTCGTGTCGCTCCAGACGGAGTCGGCGCACATGCTGATGTGGCTGATGTCGGATCGGGCGCTGCCCCGCAGCTATCGGATGATGCAGGGCTTCGGCGTCCACACCTTCCGGTTCGTCGACGCCGACGGGCGTGGGACGTTCGTGAAGTTCCACTGGCGGCCGCGACTCGGCACGCACTCGATGGACTGGGACGAGACGCAGAAGATCGCCGGGAAGGACCCGGACTTCAACCGGCGGGACCTCTGGGACAACATCGAGGCCGGCAACTACCCCGAGTGGGACCTTGCCGTCCAGCTCGTGCCGGAGGAGCGCGAGATGGACTTCGACTTCGACCTCCTCGATGCGACCAAGATCATCCCCGAGGAGGAGGTGCCGCTGCGCGTCGTCGGCCGGATGGTGCTCGACCACAACCCGAACAACTTCTTCGGCGAGACCGAGCAAGCGGCGTTCCACCTGGGGAACCTGCCGCCCGGCATCGATGTGACGAATGACCCGCTGCTGCAGGGACGGCTGTTCAGCTACCTCGACACCCAGCTGTTGCGCCTCGGCGGCCCGAACTTCACCCAGATCCCGATCAACCGGCCGGTCGTGGAGGTGCACAACGTCAACCAGGACGGCTTCCACCAGCACCGCATCCTGACCAACCAGGCCAACTACTCCCCCAACTCCCTCGGCGGCGGCTACCCGGCGATCGCCAGCCGCGAGCAGGGCGCCTACCGGCACTACACCCAGCCGGTCTCGGGTGAGGTGATCAAGCGGCGCAGCCCGAGCTTCGCCGATCACTTCAGCCAGGCCCAGCTGTTCTGGAACAGCATGAGTGCGTACGAGCAGCAGCACATCATCGACGCGTTCTCGTTCGAGCTGGGCAAGGTGAACCGGCCGGAGATCCGGCAGCGCGTCCTCGAGAAGATCCTCGCGAACGTCGACCCCCGGTTGACGACCGCGGTCGCGACGAAGCTCGGCATGGATGCACCGACCGTCGACCGTGGAGAACCCGGGCAAGAGCTCACCCGCCCTCAGCCTGGCCGACCAGCCGTCGTCGGCCGCCACGCGGAAGGTCGCGGTGCTCGTCGCCGACGGGGTCGAGGCGTCGTCGCTGCAGGTCGCGCTCGCGCCGCTGCGGGACGCCGGAGCGGTCGTCGAGATCCTGGCGCCGCACGCGGGCGAGGTCACGACGGACGACGGCGGCCGGCTCCCCGTGGACAGGCGGATCGCCACCATGGCGTCGGTGCTCTACGACGCGGTGTTCGTGGCCGACGGCGAGGCCTCCGTCCAGGCTCTCCTGGAGGACGGCGAGGCGATCCACTACGTCGCCGAGGCCTACCGGCACGCCAAGCCGGTCGGCGCCCTCGGGGACGGCGTCCGGCTGGTCGCGGCCGCACCGCTGCCCGAGGCCAGACTCGCCGAGTCGGCCGCGGACGGGCTCGTGACGTACGAGGGCCTCGTGACCCGGCACCTCGACCCGGCCGGCGCGGACGGCGGACGCCAGGTCAGCGAGGTCGGCGAGGCGTTCCTCGAGGCCGTCGCCGGTGGCCGCTACTTCGGCCGCAGCGTGGGCAAGGTCCCCGCCTGACCCCTCCGCCCCCCGCCCACCCCTTCTCGCTGATCATGCAATCCGGTCCGATCATGCAATCCGGTCCGATCATGAAATCGGGACGGCCGGAGGGCGCGATGGACGGCTGAGGGGTAGACATCAGGGAGGGGCTCGCGAGAGCCCCTCCCTGATGTCAGCTCTGGAGGAATTCGTCGTGAAGATCGGCGTCCACGTCCCCGATTTCACCTACCCCGGCGGCGCCGCGACGCTCGGTGCCGACCTCGCCCGAATCGCCGAGGGTGCGGACGCCGCCGGCGTCGACCGGCTCAGCGTCATGGACCACCTCTGGCAGATCCGCACCGTCGGCCCCGCCGAGCTGGACATGCTGGAGGCCTACACCACGCTCG
Organism: uncultured Actinomycetota bacterium; assembly: GCA_963755755.1. Classification (GTDB taxonomy): domain Bacteria; phylum Actinomycetota; class Actinomycetes; order Actinomycetales; family Kineosporiaceae; genus DATKNA01. The sequence goes on along the minus strand of CAVWLJ010000012.1, from coordinate 247,690 downwards.
GATATCTCGCCGCGCATTCGTCGCGGGTCAAGCTCCTCACCCTCGTCACCGGGGTCACGTATCGCGACCCCGGACTGCTCGCGAAGGCGATCACGACGCTCGACGTCCTCTCCGGGGGCCGCGCCATGCTCGGCCTCGGTGCGGCGTGGAACGAGGAGGAGTCCCGCGGGCTCGGCCTGTTCTTCCCGCCGACGGCGGAGCGCTTCGAGCGCCTCGAGGAGACCCTCCAGATCTGTCTGCAGATGTGGTCCGACAGCGACGCACCGTACGACGGCCGGCACTACCACCTGGGACGGACCCTGAACGTGCCGCAGGCCCTGTCCAAGCCGCATCCGCCGATCCTCATCGGCGGCAGCGGCGAGAAGAAGACCCTGCGCCTGGTCGCCCAGTACGCCGACGCCTGCAATCTCTTCCCCACGCCCGACCTACAGCACAAGCTCGACGTGCTCCGCGCGCACTGCGAGGACGTCGGCCGCGACTACGACGCGATCGAGAAGACCGTCCTGCAGAACTTCGACCTCGGGCCGGACGGCGAGAACGTCGACGCGATCCTGCAGCGACTGCGCGAGCTCGCGGACATGGGCTTCCAGGTCGCCCACGGCCGGGTGGTGAACGTCTACGACCCGAAGAACCTCGAGCTGATCGGGGAACGCATCGTCCCCGTCGTCGCCGACTGGTGACCCCACTCGTCCCCGCCCCGCAGCTCGTCCCCGCAGCCCCACCCCACCTCTGTCACTGATCATGCAAACCGCGGGGATCATGCAAACCGCGAGAGTCAGCGCTCGTAGAGGCCGGTCAGCGTGCCGGTGGCGACGGCGTGCTCGTCGAGCCAGGCGCGCAGCGCGTCGGCATCGCCCAGGTCCGGGGCGGCGAACGGCTCGGTCAGGGCGTAGAGCCGGAAGACGTAGCGGTGCGCGTCGTCGCCGACCGGCGGCAGAGGCCCGCCGTAACCCTGCTCGCCGAAGCCGTTCTCGTGCTGCGTGCCGGAGTCCCCCAGGGTCGTCGCGGTCGGATCGATGCCGGTGACGAGCCAATGGAGGAAGGTCCCGGTCGGGGCGTCGGGATCCTCGACGAGAAGTACGAGCTCCCGCGTTCCCTCCGGCGCCGGGGACCACTCGAGCTCGGGAGGTTCGTTGCCGCCGTCCTTGGCGTGCCGCTTCGCGATGATGGCGTTGTCGTTGAATGCGCTCGAGCGCAGCCGCATGACGTTCCCGGGGCTACCGGGGTTCGGGTTGCCCCCGAACGGGCCGCCGGCACGCTCCGTCTCCATCGAGGGCGACGGGTGCGGCCTATCGCCGCGAAGCCGGCGGTTCGCCTCCTCGTCGGCCTTCCGGTCGTTGATCCCCTCGTCCTCCAGCTGCGAGCGCAGCCGGTTCCGTTGGATCTCGTACTCGTGACTACCGGGTTCGGGCATGACGCGCCCCTATCCCTCGTCGCCCTGATCATTCACCCGAGCCCGTCCGAGCCCTGGCACCCTCGAACACCTGAAGCTACCCGCACTACCGCTGAGCCGCCACGGCGAGCTCCCGGTACCCGGGCAGCAGGTCCACGCCGGGCTCGACGATCAACTGCAGGCAGACGTGGTCGGCACCGGCGTCGAGGTGCTCGCGAAGCCTTGCCGCGACGGTCGGCGCGTCGCCGTGGACGACGAGCGCGTCGACCAGCCGGTCGCTCCCGCCGTCCGCCAGGTCGGCCTCGCGGAAAGCCCAGACGCGCCCAGTTGTTCCGGTAGTTGGACATCCGCAGGTAGTTCGCCAGGGCGCCGCGTGCGAGCGCCCGCGCCCGCTCGACGTCGGTGTCGAGGATGACGTGCTGCTCGGGCGCGACGAGCGGACCGGCGCCGAGGAGCTCCCGGGCCGAGCGGGTGTGCTCCGGCGTCGTGAGGTACGGGTGCGCACCCGCGGTCCGCTGCGCCGAGAGCTGCAGCACCTTGGGACCGAGCGCGGCCAGCGCGAGATCGCCCTGCGGGACGCCGGCGGCGTCGAGCGCGTCGAGGTACTCCACGAGCGCCTCGTACGGGCGCCGGTAGCGGTCCTGGGTCGCCTCCGGATGGCCGACGCCGATCCCGAGCAGGAAGCGGCCGGGGAAGCGCTCGGCGATGCGGTGGTAGGACTGGGCCACCTCGTCGGCGGGCGAGTTCCAGATGTTGACGATGCCGGTGGCGACGACGATCTCGTCGGTGGCGTCGAGCAGCTTTTCGGGCACGGCGAGATCGGCGGGCGGCGAGCCCCCGATCCAGAGCGCGCCGTAGCCGAGGCGCTCCAGCTCCGCGACGAGCTGCGGCGAGGTCCGGTCGCCGCGCGCCCAGACGCCGACGTCCCCGAGGCGAGCCGTCACGAGGCGGTGCCGTTCCCGGCGCGCTGACGGCGCAGCATGGCCCAGAGCAGGGTGGCCAGGAGCGCGGCGACCGCGCCGAAGGTCACCGTCACGGGGTCGCCGCGGAGCCGACGGACCGGCTCCGCGCCGAACCGCCGGCCGGTGGACGTCGCCATCGCGCGCGTCCTCGCGCCCCACGACGGCAGCGGCCCCTCGCCTGCCGGCAACCCGCTCCTGGATCGCTCCGGGGAGTACGGGATGCCGTAGTACTGGTAGAGCCTCGCCTCCTCGTCGGGCGTGATGTGCGCCTTGTCCACCACCGCCGGGGACTTGGCCACGTCGTCCCGGTGCACCGCGACCCGGATGTTCCCGTCCGCCTCGACCGCGCCCTGCAGGGGGATGACGAAGGTGGCTTCGCCCAACCGCGTGGTCGCCCACTCGGGCAGGCCGGTCGCGTCGTCGTTGTAGACCTGCGTGATCGTGCCGATCGGCTGACCGGTGCTGTCGACGAGGAGCTTGCCGCCCCACGACTTCACCTGCTCGGGCTTCGGCAGTGCCATCGCCACCTCCACGCGCGTCGGGTCGGCCGCGATCACGGCTCCGACACGGTTGTACCCCGACATCGCCTCGCCCGCTGCACCACAGCCCTTCCCGATCGGGTGATCGTGCACCCCCGTCTACCCCCGGTTCAGCCGGTGAGCGGGACCTCGCCGACGTCGACGAGCCGCGGCCGGCCGGGCCCCGACCGGTCGGCCACCAGCGCCACGCGGTCCGCGCGCCACGTCGCCGCGAGCGGCGTCCCGCCGAACTCGCGCGGGATCCGGCCGCTCGCCAGCACGAGCTCGGCGTGGAACGGCTGCGGGTGCGTGACGGGGACGATCGGTGACGTCGCCGCGAACACGACCGCCCCGAGCTCCTCGAGTCCCGCCACGGGGACGCCGAGCCACTGCCCGCCGGGCCGGATCGTCGCCGGCCCCATCCGGCACTCCACCGGCGGCGCGCCGTCGAGTTCGGCGGCGAGCGTGTCGAGCAGCGGGTCCACGAGGTCCTCGGGCACGTGACCGAGCGGCCGCACCTTGACGATCCACCGTTCCGGCGGCGACCAGGTGACGTCGGGCAGCGGGGGGCGCGGCAGCGCCCGGACCAGCGCCGTCACGTCGTCCGGGAGCCGGACGGCGACCGAGAGCCGGGTCACGGGCCGGGCGCGGGCGGTGGCGGCGGTGGCGGCGCGCCGGGTGGAGGCGGCGGAGGCATCGTCGCGAGCGACGGCGCGTCGTCCGGCCAGACGAGCAGCACCGGGCACGGCGCGTGGTCGACGACGAACCGGGTCGGCGGCGCCAGGCTCCGCGGGCCGAGCCGGCGGTGATCGCCGTCCCGGACGGCGACGAGCAGGTCGGCGTCCACGACCGCGGCCACGACCTCGCGCTCGACCTGGCCGCGGCGGGCGATCCGCTCCGCCGGGCGGCCCAGCCGTGCCGCGGCGGCGTCGAGCAGGGCCTCCTGGGCCGCGAGCGCGGCGGCGCCGACGGTGACCTCGACGTCCGGGTGCCGGCGTCCGCGCCCCAGCAGCCCGGCCTGCCCGCCCCCGGCACCGGAGGCCCACCGCGGGTCGACGACGTGCAGCAGCGCGATCCCGGCGTCCGACGGCGCGAGGCGCAGGGCGACGTCCACGCCCGCCTGCCAGGTGCCCTCGGCCAGCCACACGACGACCCTCATGACGGCCCCCAGAGTCGCAGCCCCACCCAGAGCGCCGCCACCCCCGCGACCAGGCAGGCGGGCACGGTGAGGACGCCCAGGCGGAGGAACTCCCCCGTCGCCGGCGCGGCGTCCCGCGCGTGCAGGATCTGCCGCCAGAGCAGCGTCGCGAGCGACCCGACGTAGGTGAGGTTCGGCCCGACGTTGACGCCGATGAGCACGGCCAGCACGAGCGCCGGCACGTGGGCGACGGCGGGCAGCAGCACGAGCGTCGCGGGCAGGTTGTTGAGCACGTTGGCCAGCACCGCGGCGAGCCCCGCGGCGAGGAGCAGTTCGACGAGCCCCGCGGAGCGCGGTGCCACCGCGGAGACGACCCGGTCGAGCCCGTGCAGGCGGACGCCGAGCACGACGACCGCCAGCCCGAGGACGAACGCGAGGAACGGCGGATTGGTCTCCAGCAGCAGCGGGCCGGCCTCGCGCGGCGATCGCCGGAGCCGGGGCGCGGCCAGCAGCAGGGCCCCCGCCGCCGCGGCCCACGCCGGCTGCAGCCCCAGCTGCTCGACGACGACGAACCCGGCCAGCGTGAGCGCGAGGACGCTCAGCGCCCAGCGCGGCGCCGCCACCGGGGCGAGCGGCGACGGCCGCGCCGGCGTCCCGAGGTCGCCCGCGAAGAACAGGCGGAACGCGAGGTACTCCACGAGGATCACCACCAGCCACGGCAGCGCCATGAGCCGGGCGAAGGCGAGGAAGCTCAGCCCGCTCGCCGCGAACGCCAGCAGGTTGGTCAGGTTCGAGACGGGCAGCAGCAGGGACGCCGAGTTCGCCAGGTGGGTGCAGGCGTAGACGTGCGGGCGGGGCCGGACGCCGACGGCGGCGGCCGTCGCGAAGACCACCGGCGTGAGGAGCACGACGGTGGCGTCGAGGCTGAGGACGGCGGTGACGACGGCGGCGACACCGAAGACGGTGGCGAGCAGCCGCACCGGACGCCCCGCGCTGACCCGGGCCGCGACCGCGCCGGCGTACCGGAAGACGCCGTCGGCGTCCGCGAGGTGGGCGAGCACGAGCACCGCGGCGAGGAACGCCACGGTCGGCAGCAGCGAGCGGATCTCCGCCTCCGCGTCCGACCACGGGACGAGCCCGCCGAGCACCGCCGCGGCCGCGGCGGGCACCGCGGCCACGGCTTCCGGCAGCCCGCGCGGGCGGATGACCGCGAAGGCGAGGACCGCGGCGAGCAGGACGAGCGCCACGGTCAGCTGCACGAGCGCAGCGTACGGATCGCCTCCCCCTCCGGCGCGCGGTGAGCGGCCGGCACCCGACTACCGGCGCGGCGAGCCGCCTCCCCGGCGGGCGGCGACCGCTCCGTACACCCCGGTGGGGACGAGGCTGGCGGCGAGGACGACGCCCGCGGACCACCAGACCACGTCGGTGCCGGGCGCCGTGCGGTGCACGAGGAGCACGACGAGCTCGAACGCCCCGAAGGCGGCGTAGGCGACCGCCGGGACGAGCATCCGGGCCAGATCGCGCTCGCGGACGGCGAAGGCGATCGCCACGGCGAACGAGAGCAGCCAGGCGCCGATGACCATCGAGGTGAGCGGCGTGACGGGCCAGGCCCAGCCCGGCCGCTGCATGTCCATGGTCCGGTGCATGGACGCTCCGCCGGCGTAGAGGACCGTGCCGGCGGCCGCCATGGCCGCCCCCTGCGCGACGAGCACGGCGACGAGCGCACCGGGCATGCGCCGCTCCGGCAGGGCCCGGGCCCGCGGCCAGGAGCTCCGCGCCGGGCGACCCGCTCGGTGCTGCCGGACGAGGACGATGCCGCCGGCGATCGGCACCAGGAGGTAGACGGACAGCCAGACGCACGCGGCCGCTCGCGCGGTCCCCGCCTCGGCCATGAGGTTCAGCCGGTGCATATGGAACAGCGTCGGGAACAGCGTGAGCACGGTGAAGACCGTGACGGTGGCGACCGGGATGCGCACCGAACTCCAGCGCCGCTGGCGCAGCGCGACGACCGACAGCACGAACCCGGCGGCGTAGGCGGCGCCGAGGGCGTGCGCGTTCGGCCGGGACTGGATCGGCCAGGCGAAGAAGGTCTGCGTGCGGGCGGCGAGCACCAGGAGCGCGACCACGGCCAGCGCGGTGAACACCGCGAAGACGACGAGGAGTGCGCGGGTGGCCCGGTGGAGACGGTCCTCGCTGCCGGCGGGACGGCTGCTCCCGGCCGCACCCGGACGGCGCGGGACGGGGATCGCGGCAGGGGCCGGGTCGAGCGTGGGGACGTTCTCCACCGGTCCCGGTTTCAGGCGCTGGGGGTGGTCCGTGGCGACGGTCATGAGCGTTCCTTCGTGACGCGGTGGCGGATGAGGTTCCTCAGGTTCTATCCGGCGCGCCGGGCCGCCACGAAGGGTTGCGCCTACCCATCCGGCGACGTCCCCTACCCAGAAGTGCGGTGTAACGGCGGTCGGGCAGGCGGCGATGGACGTGGCGAGTCCGGCGCCGTCCGAACCCCCGAGCGGGCGGCGCCGGACCCTCGTGCGTCAGCCGGCGTTCGCGACGTCCGTCTCGGCCTGGGCGTACCGCAGGCTCTGCAGCTCGTGCGTCGTCACCGAGCAGCGGCCCAGCGGGCACGACGCGTCGGGGTCGACGACGACACGCGTCGACAGACGGCCGTAACGGTCCGCGTGCACCGTCTGCACCAGGGTGGGACCGACGACGACGTCGACGGACGAGCCGGGCCCGAAGCAACGGCCGGTCAGGCGCAGCCCGACGGCACCCGGCTGCGTGGATTTCGCGACGGAGACGCTCGGTTCCGTCGCGCACCCGGGCGGCGGTGCCGGGTGGCCCAGCAGCGCGTCGACCTGCGCGGCGGTGACGAAGGTCCCGCCGGACGGAACGCCGGGGAGCAGCGCGTGCCCCTGGCGGAGCTCGGCGGCAGTGACCCCCGCCACCGTGAGCCCGGCGGCCAGCGCGGCGAGCACGAGCACCGGCAGAGCGCGCCGGGGGCTCGGGCGGAGCAGGACCGCGGCGGCGGCCAGCGGCAGGACCAGCGTCAGCACGAGGGCGCCGGTCCGCCCCACGCCGAGGACGTGCCCGAACACGGCACCCACGACGGCCGCGAGCAACGCGACGAGCAGGTGGACGGCCCGCAGGTCATCCGGAGCCGGGGGAACCTCGGGGTCGACGGCCGACGCCATGAGCGTCGTGACGCCTCGCGGGTAGGTGACGTCCGCGGGTTCCGGACGCCGGGGCACGGGAGGCACCGCGTCGGCGGGCAGCACCCGGAACTGCAGTTCGACGTCGGCCACCGTGAGGCGGTCGCCGTCGGCGAGGCCGATCTGACCGGAGACCCGGCGGCGGTTGACGTAGGTGCCGTTGAGCGAGCCGAGGTCCTCGACGCCGAACCCGTCGCCCTCGGCCCAGACGCGGGCGTGCCGTCGGCTCACACGCGGGCTCGGGAGGATCACCTCGCAGTCGTCCTCGCGCCCGATGAGGACCACGGCACCGACGACGGCCAGCGGCCGCTGCGCGGCTCCCGGAAGTCCGGTCGCCAGCAGCACCCCCACCGAGGCCGTGCGTGCCGGAGCCTCACGCGTCCCCTCGAACCGGATCCGCTCATCCATGCCAGCCCCCTCGCCGCCGGTGAGGTCCTCTCCGCCCTCGCCGGCCGCCGCCTCCGCAGCGATTCATCGTCCGTGCCCCTACTTGCGCAGGTCAAGGACGATTCGGTAACGCTTCACCCTCTAAGGTGCGGCTCGTGACCGGTTCGGCACATCCCGACACGCCGCCGCCCTTCCCCGCGGACCTCGCGGAGGTTCCGGAGATACCGGCGTCCGCCGTGCACGTCTACGCGGTGCCCATGACCGAACGTTTCCGGGGCATCACGGTGCGCGAGGGCATCCTCGTCGAGGGGCCGCGCGGGTGGGGAGACTTCTGCCCGTTCGAGGAGTACGACGACGCGGTGGCCGCCGTCTGGCTCGCGACCGCGCTGGAGGCGGCGTGGCTCGGCTGGCCCGCACGCGTGCGGGACCTGGTGCCGGTCAACGCCATCGTGCCCGCCGTGGGCCCCGAGCGCGCCCACGAGCTGGTGCTCCGCTCGGGCTGCCGGACGGCGAAGGTCAAGGTGGCGGACACCGACGACTCCCTCGCCGCGGACGCCGACCGGGTGGCGGCGGTGCGCGACGCGCTGGGCCCCGGGGGGCACGTCCGCGTCGACGCGAACGGCCGCTGGAGCGTGGAGGCCGCCGTGCTCGCGCTCGGGGTGCTCGACGAGGTGGCACGCGGCCTGCAGTACGCCGAGCAGCCGTGCGCCACCGTCGCCGAGCTCGCGGAGGTCCGGCGCCGGTCGCACGTGCCGGTCGCCGCGGACGAGTCGATCCGGCGCGCCGAGGACCCGCTCGCCGTCGCCCGCGCGGGCGCCGCCGATGTCGCCGTCGTCAAGTGCACGCCGCTGGGCGGCGTGCGGCGCTCGCTCGCCGTCGCGGAGCAGGTGGAGGCGCTGGCACAGGTGCCCGTCGTCGTGTCGTCCGCGCTCGAGACCAGCGTCGGGCTGGCGGCAGAGCTGGCACTCGCCGGCGCGCTCCCCCGGCTCGAGCTCGCGTGCGGGGTCGGCACCCTCGCGCTGCTCGCCGGCGATCTCGTCGCCCGCCCGGTCGTGCTCACCGACGGCTTTCTCCCGGTCCCGGCGGGCCCACCCGTACCGGACGCCGCGGCCCTGGCGCGGTGGGAGCAGCCCGACCCCGCCCGCCGGGAGTGGTGGATCGACCGGCTCCGCCGTGCCCAGGCGACGCTCCGGCTGCGGCTGGCCCGGCCGAACCCGTCGGCCTAGTCGACGCCGCGCGGCGGCCGGTGCCGCTCGTTCCAGTCGCGCATCCGCTTCGGGTAGCCGACGAGCCGGACGTCGTAGACCGGCACGCGCAGCTGGTCCGCGAGGCCCTGCACGATCTTGGGGTCGGTCACCCGGCGGCGGGTCCACTCCCCCGACGAGGCGACGAGCAGCACCGTCGGCGGCGTCACGGTGGTGCGCGGCTCGATGAAGGCCTCGACGCCGACCCGGGTCCGCACGAACTCCTCGAGGTGGCGGCGGACGTCGTCGAGCTCCTGCCGGCGCTCGCTCCGCGTCGCCGTCCCCGCCCGCAGCCGTCCGAACAGTCCCATCCCGCTCCCTCGTGCCGCCCCTCGCCGTGCCTGGAGTGCGAGGTCTCCGCTGGTGTGGTGACGCGCGAGGCGCCGTTCGCGTTCCCCGCCCGACCCGACGGGCGGGAGGCACCGCGCCGAACGCGACGAAGGAATGACAGGATGGCGTCGGCAGCCTGCAGGTAGAGGAATCGCAAGGGAGCGCCCGTGTCCGAGTCCACCGCCGCCTCGAGCAACGGCGAGAAGGTGTACGACGTCGTCATCCTCGGCGCGGGCAGCGGCGGCTACGCCGCAGCGCTGCGTGCGGCCGAGCTCGACCTCTCCGTCGCGATGGTGGAGAAGGACAAGGTCGGTGGCACCTGCCTGCACCGCGGGTGCATCCCGACGAAGGCCCTCCTGCACGCCGCGGAGATCGCCGACCACACCCGGGAGAGCGAGCAGTTCGGCGTCCGGACCTCGCTCGAGGGCATCGACATGACCGGGGTCAACAAGTACAAGGACGGCGTCGTCGGCCGCCTGTACAAGGGCCTGGCGGGTCTGGTGAAGACCCGCGGCATCGAGGTCGTCGAGGGCGAGGGGCGGCTCGTCGCCGCGGACACCGTCGACGTCGGCGGCCGCCGGCTGCGCGGGCGCAACGTCGTGCTCGCGACCGGCTCCTACGCGCGCACGCTGCCCGGCCTGGAGATCGGCGGCCGGATCATGACGAGCGACCAGGCCCTGACCCTCGACTACGTGCCGAACCGGGTCGTCGTCCTCGGTGGCGGCGTCATCGGCGTCGAGTTCGCGAGCGTGTTCAAGAGCTTCGGCAGCGAGGTCACGATCGTCGAGGCGCTGCCCCGGCTGGTCGCCAACGAGGACGAGGCGTGCTCCAAGGCGCTGGAGCGGGCGTTCCGCCGCCGCAAGATCGCCTTCAAGACCGGCGTCCGGTTCTCCGGGGCGCAGCAGACGGACACCGGCGTCACCGTGAGCCTGGAGTCCGGCGAGACGATCGAGGCCGACATCCTCCTCGTCGCCGTCGGACGCGGGCCGAACGCCGCCGGCTTCGGCTACGAGGAGGTCGGCGTCCGGATGGACCGCGGCTTCGTCCTCACCGACGAGCGGCTGCGGACCAACCTCCCGAACGTCTACGCGGTCGGCGACATCGTGCCGGGCCTGCAGCTCGCGCACCGCGGCTTCCAGCAGGGCATCTTCATCGCCGAGCAGATCGCCGGCCTGGAGCCGGCGCCGATCGTCGAGTCCGGCATCCCGCGCGTCACGTACTGCGACCCCGAGATCGCCTCGGTGGGCATCACCGAGGCGCAGGCGCGCGAGCAGTACGGCGCGGACGCCGTGGAGGCGTACGAGTACAACCTCGGGGGCAACGGCAAGAGCCAGATCCTCGCGACGACCGGCTTCGTCAAGCTCGTCCGGCAGAAGGACGGCCCCGTCGTCGGCGTCCACATGGTCGGCGCGCGGATGGGCGAGCAGGTCGGCGAGGCCCAGCTCATCGTGAACTGGGAGGCGTTGCCCGAGGAGGTCGCCCAGCTCGTGCACGCGCACCCGACCCAGAACGAGGCGATGGGCGAGGCGCACCTGGCCCTGGCCGGCAAGCCGCTGCACGTCCACTGATCGGTTGCAGGAGAACTGAGCCGCACAGCGGCAGACTGACCCGAGCATCCGGCGGCCTCCCGCCGAGCTGAGCTGCCAACGACCGACGAAGGGGAACTGGCCAGAGATGTCCGACTCCGTGCAGATGCCGGCCCTCGGCGAGAGCGTGACCGAGGGCACCGTCACGCGGTGGCTCAAGCAGGTCGGCGAGCACGTCGACGTCGACGAGCCGCTGCTCGAGGTGTCGACGGACAAGGTCGACACCGAGATCCCCTCGCCGGTCGCCGGCGTCCTCCAGCAGATCCTCGTGAGCGAGGACGAGACCGTCGCCGTCGGCACCGCCCTCGCGGTGATCGACGACGGCTCGGCGAACGGCCAGTCCGCGGCGCAGAGCGAGCCCGCGCAGAGCCTGCCCGAGCGCACCGAGCCCGCCGCCGACCGCGTGCAGGCGGAGTCGACCGTGTCGACGCCCGAGGTCGACGCGCCGCCGGTGCGGCCGTCGTCGACCGAGGTCGAGCAGCCGGCCGAGCAGCCGCACGCGGGCACGGCCCCGGCGGGCGACGACGGCGAGCGCGTGCAGATGCCGGCCCTCGGGGAGAGCGTCACCGAGGGCACCGTGACGCGCTGGCTCAAGCAGGAGGGCGACAACGTCGAGGTCGACGAGCCGCTCCTCGAGGTGTCCACCGACAAGGTCGACACCGAGATCCCCTCGCCGGTCGCGGGCGTCGTCCGCAAGATCCTCGTCGGCGAGGACGAGACGGTGGCCGTCGGCGCCGACCTCGCCATCGTCGGCGGCTCGGCATCCGCTCCGGCGGCGCCCGCCCCCGCTCCGCCGCCGCGCAGTCGGCGCCCGCCGAGCCGGCCGCACCCCCCGCACCGCCCGCTCCCCCCGCGCCGCGGCCTGCTCCGGCACCTGCTCCCGCGGCGGCTCCCCGGCCGTCGGCCCCGGCGCAGGAGGACGACGAGGACCTCGAGACCTACCCCGGCCCGAGCCCGGCGCCTGTCTCCGGACCCCCGTCCGGGCCTGCCGAGATGCAGGCGGCGCAGGCCGAGCGTGCCCCCGAGCCGCCGGTGCGCCAGCCCGCGCACGAGGCGCCGAACGGTCAGTCCGGGGACCCGTCGAGCTACCTGACGCCGCTGGTCCGCCGGCTGGCGAACGAGCACGGCGTCGACCTCTCGACGATCACCGGCACCGGCGTCGGCGGCCGGATCCGCAAGCAGGACGTGCTCGACGCCGCGAAGGCGAAGCAGGCGCCGCCCGCTCCGGCTGCTGCCCCGGCCCCGTCCGCCGCCTCCGCACCCGCGGCCGCCGGCGGCCGTGACGTCTCCGCGCTGCGCGGGACCACGGAGAAGATGACCCGCCTGCGCCGCGTCATCGCCCAGCGCATGGTCGAGTCGCTGCAGGTCTCCGCGCAGCTGACCACGGTGGTCGAGGTCGACGTGACCAAGATCGCCCGGCTGCGGGACCGGGCCAAGCGCGACTTCGAGGCGCGCGAGGGCGTCAAGCTGTCGTTCCTGCCGTTCTTCGCGCTGGCCGCCGTCGAGGCGCTCAAGCAGTACCCGGTGGTCAACGCGAGCATCGAGGACGACCAGATCGTCTACCACGCCGAGGAGAACCTCGGCGTCGCCGTCGACACCGAGCGCGGTCTGCTCGTGCCGGTCATCCGGAACGCCGGCGACCTCAACATCGCCGGCATCGCCCGGAAGATCGCCGACCTGGCCGACCGCACCCGCCGCAACAAGATCACTCCGGACGAGCTGGGCGGCGGCACCTTCACGCTCACGAACACCGGCAGCCGCGGGGCGCTCTTCGACACCCCGATCATCAACCAGCCGCAGGTCGGGATCCTCGGCACCGGCGCCGTCGTGAAGCGTCCGGTCGTCGTCACGGACGTGGACGGCGGCGAGACGATCGCGATCCGGTCGATGGTGTACCTCGCGATGACCTACGACCACCGGCTGGTCGACGGCGCGGACGCCGCGCGCTTCCTCGTCGCCGTCAAGCAGCGCCTCGAGGAGGGGGCCTTCGACGCCGACCTCGGCGTCTGACCCCTTTTCCGCTGATCATGCACTCCGGCGATCATGCACTCCGGGATGGACCGGAGTGCATGATCAGGGCGGGGTGCGGCCGGGTTCGACGGGCGGCGCGGGGCCGCTTTGGCGACGATGGGTGCGTGAAGATCGCCGTCACCGGCTCGACCGGTCTCATCGGAACCGCCCTCGTCACACGCCTGCACCAGGCGGGCCACGACGTCGTCCGCCTGGTGCGTCACGCGCCCCGGCGTCCGGACGAGGTGGCGTGGGACCCGGAGGCCGGGACGGTCGACGTCGAGCGGCTCGCCGGCGTGGAGGCGGCGGTCCACCTGGCCGGCGCCGGCGTCGGCGACAAGCGGTGGACCGAGGACTACAAGCGGGTGATCCGCGACTCCCGCGTCCTCGGCACCCGGACCCTGGTGAAGGCCCTCACCTCGCTGGACCCGCTGCCGCGGGTGCTCGTCAGCGGATCGGCCGTCGGCTTCTACGGCGACCGCGGCGACGAGGAGCTGACCGAGGAGTCGCCCGGCGGCCACGGGTTCCTCGCCGACGTCGTACGCGCCTGGGAGGCGGAGACCGAACCGGCGTCCGCGGCCGGCGTCCGGGTCGCGACGATCCGGACGGGACTCGTGATGTCGCCCTCGCGGCGGCGCGTTCGGCCGCATCCTGCCGCTGCTCAAGCTCGGTCTCGGCCGGTCCACTGGGCAGCGGCCGGCAGTGGTGGCCGTGGATCACGCTCGAGGACGAGGTCGGCGCCATCGTGTTCCTGCTCACCCACGAGGTGTCCGGTCCGGTCAACCTCTCCGCGCCGAACCCGGCCCCCCAGCGCGAGGTCATGAAGGCCCTCGCGCGCCGCCGCGCACCGCCCGGCCCTGCTGCCGGCGCCCCGGTTCGGCCTGCGCATCGTGCTCGGCGAGTTCTCCGACGACGTCCTCTCGAGTCAGCGCGAGCTCCCCCGCAGGCTGCTGGCCGAGGGATACGCGTTCCGGCATGCCACCCTCGACGACGCCGCCCGGTGGACGCTGCAGCGGGACTGATCCCTCACCCGTCCGTCGTGATCCGCCAGCCGTCGGGCGTTCGCAGCAGCGCCAGCCGGACCGTTCCTCGGCGTCCCGGCGGCGACCCGTCGCGCGACCGATCCGTCCGCGGCGCACCTCGACGTAGGCCGACGTCGCGACGCGGGCTGCACGGCTGGCGGCGTCGCCGCTCACCTCGACGACCCCCGCGTCGGTCACGGCGAAGCGCAGCCCGCGCAGGATGACCCCGGCCGCGCGCAGCCGCGCGATGAACGCGCTGTCGGCGGCGAGGGCCGACGAGCCCGGCGCGTCCACGGCGGCGAGCGCGGGCACGTCGCGGTCGGCCATCGCCCGAGCCCGGGCCGCCGCGAGCCCGGCGACGAGGCCCCGGACGTCGTCGAGCCCGTCGGCGGGCGCCGCGGACGGCGAGGGCACGGATGCCGGCCGGACGCCGGAGAAGCGTGGAGCCACCGCCCAGGCGCCCGCGACGAGAGCCGCGACGCCGACAGCGGCACCCACACCGACCACGAGCGGGCGGGCGACCGACCGCATCGGGAGGGTGCCGGAGGGCTGCACGACGGCGGCGATCTTTCCGGTTGCTCGACCGGATCGAGCAGGACGGGGACGCCGGGAGCGGCGTCCCAGGCCATCGTGCCGACCCGCGTCGGCGAGGGCCGGGCGTCCGGGTCGGCGGCGAGACAGCTCGCCACCAGCGGCGCCAGCGGTCCGGGCACGGCCGCACCCGCCCGGCCGCCGGTGAGGGCGAAGCGCAGCACCTCGCCGAGCGCACGGACGTCGTCCGGCGGCGTCGGGTAGCTCGGCGGACCCGCCGGCGACGCCGGGGCCAGCAGCGCGCCGATGCCGAGGCCCGTGAGGACCGGGCGGCCGTCGGCGGCGAAGAGCACGTCGTGCGCGGACAGCCGGCCGTGCACGAAGCCGAGCGCGTGGACGTGCGCCAGCGCCCGGGCCAGCCCGATCGCCACACTGACCACCTCCCCGGTCGGCAGCGGACCCCGCCGGCGCACGAGCGTCGCGAGGTCCCCGCCCGGCACGAGGTCGAGGACGACGGCGCGCCGGCCGTCGGGGAGGTCGAGCACCGAGTGCAGCAGGACCACGTTCTCGTGGTCGACCCGCCGCAGCAGCGCCGCCTCGCGCGCCGCCGCGCCCGCTCCGCCGGCGGGCCTGCCGACGTGCACCGCGACCGTGCGGACCGCGCCGAGGTCGAGCGCCCGCCACACCTCGCCGTGCTCGCCGACGCCGATGAGACGGTCGAGCACCAGCCCGGGCACCGCCGGCGGCGCCCCGGCATCGATCATCGGTCGTCCACGTCCCCCGCCCCCCGTCGTGATCCTTGCGGCGTTCACTATGGCCTAGATCCGGGCTCTCGGCGTGCCCGTCGTCCACAGCCGCGGATACCCTTCGCGCATGGTCGAGGCGGGCGAGGTCGTCGTCGTCGGCGCGGGCCTCGCCGGGCTCGCGTGCGCGCGCCGGCTGGCGGCCTCCGGGGTCGCCGTCACCGTGCTCGAGGCCGCCGACGCCGTGGGCGGACGCGTCCGCACCGACGTCGTCGACGGCTTCCGCTGCGACCGCGGCTTCCAGCTGCTCAACCCCGCCTACCCCGAGGCCCGCCGGGTGCTGGACCTGGGCGCGCTGCGCTTGCAACCCCTCCCCGCGGGGGTGGTGGTGGCGACCGGTGGCGGCCGCCGCCTGCTCACCGACCCCCGGCGCACACCCCCGCGCCGGCTGCCGCGCTCGGTCGCCGGGGTGCTCGCGACGTTGCGCTCGCCCCGCGAGGTCGCCGCGTTCGCGGCCTGGGCGCTCCGCGACGTGACCGCTCACCCGGCCGACCTGCTCGCCGCCCCCGACGAGCCGTGGGGCGATGCCCTCGACGACCGCGGCGTCACCGCCGAACTGCGGCACCAGGTGCTCGAGCCCTTCCTCGCCGGCGTGATCGGTGAGCGCGACGGCGCGACCTCCCGGCGCTTCGTCGACCTGCTGGTCCGCTCGTTCGCGAAGGGTCGGCCCTCGGTCCCCGCGGAGGGACTGCAGGCCGTCCCCGACCAGCTCGCCGCCGGGCTCCCCGCGGGGTCGGTGCGCACCGGCGTCCGGGTGGCCGGGGTGGCGCCCGGCCGGATCCGGACGCCGGAGGGCGAGCTCGCGCGCCCGCGCCGTCGTCGTCGCGACCGATCCGGCGACGGCGGGCTCACTGCTCGGCCTCGAGGTGCCGGCCACGCGAGGGCTGACGACGTTCTGGCACGTCGCCGACGAGCCGCCGACGTCCGCGCCGGAACTCCACCTCGACGGCGACGCGCGCGGGCCGGTGGTGAACTCCGTCGTGCTGAGTGCCAGCGCGCCCGGCTACTCCCCCGACGGGCGCTCGCTCGTGGCCACGACGGTGCTGGGGGACGCCGGGGACGCCGGCACCGAGGCCGCGGTGCGCGCGCAGCTGCGGTACGTCTACGGCGCGGACACCGCGCGCTGGTCGCTGCTGCGCACGCACGCGCTGCCGGAGGCGCTGACGGCGATGCCGCCGCCGCTCGACGTCCGGCGCCCGGTCGCCCTCGGCGAGGGCCTGTTCGTCGCCGGGGACCACCGCGACTCGGCGTCCAGCCAGGGCGCGCTCGTCTCGGGCCGGCGAGCCGCGGACGCGGTCCTGGACCATCTCGGCCTGCCGGTGCCGCCGCGCCCGCCGCTGGACGCCGTCCGCGTGCCGCCGACTCCGGAGCCCGCACGTGCCCGCTGACGCGCCGACGATCCTCGCCACGTCCGGCGGCTACCTCCTCAACCCGGAGGGGCGCCGCCGGCTCGACTTCGGGCCGCTCGTGCACCACGCGGTGGAGCTGTCGGGGGTGTCCGGGCGGCGTCCGCGGATCTGCCACCTCGGCACCGCGGGCGGGGACCAGCGCGCCTTCGCCGCCGAGCTCGACGAGGCCGCGCGGGCCGTCGGTTTCGAGCTGTCGCACCTGCACCTGTTCCCGATGCCGAGCATCGCGGACGTCACCGGTCACCTGCTCGACCAGGACGTCGTCTGGGTCGGCGGCGGGTCGGTGGCGAACCTGCTGGCGGTCTGGCGGGTGCACGGCCTCGACGTCGCGATGCGCCGGGCCTGGGAGGCGGGCGTCGTGCTCAGCGGGGTCAGCGCCGGGTCGATCTGCTGGCACGTCGGCGGGACGACGGACTCCTTCGGCCCCGACCTGCGCGCGGTCACCGACGGGCTCGCGCTGCTGCCGTACGGCAACGGCGTGCACTACGACTCGGAGGCCCGGCGTCGCCCGCTCGTGCACCGGCTGGTGGCCGACGGCACCCTGCCGCTGACCTACTGCACGGACGACGGCGTCGGCGTCGTGTACCGCGGCGTCGACCTCGTCGAGGCGGTCACCGAACGGCCCGGAGCCGGCGCCTACGTGGTGCAGCGCGACGCGATGGAGGGCAGCGCGGTGGAGGACCGGATCGAGCCCCGCCGCCTCCCCCCGCGCTGACTCTCGCCGGCTCGCCCCGCCGTCATTCGTCAGCAGCCGCGTCGTCGTTCGTCATTGGTGCGTCGGCGCGCGGACAGCGCCGGCGTGTCGCCGATCATTGACGAACGACGGCTCGTCCACAGAGCGCTATCCGCCGTCCCACCATCCCCAGCCCTCGGGCGCCCACCGTCGACGTCCGTTTCGCTGGTCCAGGCTGCGCGACGTGCCTCGCTCAGCCCGCCCTGTCGATCTGCTGCTCGCGCTCGGCGGCCGCGCACGCACCGCCGACCTGCTGCCGTGGACCACGCCGCGCCGGATCGCCGCGGCGGTCCGGGCCGGCGAGGTGCTTCGGGCAAGGCGAGGCGTCTACGTCGTCCCCGAGCTCCCCGATCCGCACGTCGCGGCGGCCCGAGCCGGCGGTGTCCTCTCGCACGCCTCCGCCGCGGAGCAGTGGGGGCTGGGTCTCGTCTCGCTCCCCGACGCCGTGCACGTCACCGTGCCGCACGGCGCGCGTCCACCTTCTCAGCGCGGCGTCCGGCTGCATTGGGCGACCCGGACCGAGCTCGGGCGATCAGGTCACGTCCGTCGTCCGCACGGTCCTGGACTGCGCGGCCTGGCTGCCCTTCCCCGAGGCCCTCGCCGTGGCCGACGGAGCGCTCCGGCGCGGGCTGGCTCGCCCGGTCGAGCTGGAACGAGCCGCGAGAGCCGGCGGCGGTCGTGGCCGGCAGCGGCGGATGCGGGTCGCGACGGCGGCTGACGGGCGCGCGGCCAACGCCTTCGAGTCGTGCTTGCGCGGGATCGTCCTGGAGGCCGGGCTGACCGGATTCGTCCCCCAGGTCGAGATTCCGCTCGTCCAGCGCGTCGTACGCGTCGACCTCGCAGACCGCGCCCGCCGGCTGGTCCTCGAGGCGGACAGCTACGAGCACCATGGCAGCCGGGGGGCGCTCGTCCGCGACTGCGAGCGCTACGACGAACTGGTCCGCGAGGCCTGGCAGGTGCTGCGCTTCAGCTGGGAGCACGTGATGTTCCGGCGCGCGTGGGTGGCCGAAACCGTGGCCGCGACCTCACGGATCGCGCCGTCGTTCGTCAATGGTCCGCCGGCGGGCGCCGCGACGCGGCGTGTCGGCGACCAATGACGAACGACGGCGCGTCCGCGGTTCAGCGCGCGGCGGGTACGGGCTCCGGCTCGGGCTCGGGCTCGTCGCTGCCCTCGTGGTCCGAGGTCCGGGCGAGCTTGCTCGGTGCCCAGATCCGGGCGCCGATGAGGTACGACACCGACGGCACGAACAACGAGCGCACGACCGTCGTGTCGAGCAGGACGCCGAAGGCGACGATGAACGCGATCTGCGCGAGGAACAGGATCGGCAGCACGCCGAGCGCGGCGAACGTGGCCGCCAGCACGACGCCGGCGCTGGTGATGACGCCGCCGGTCACCGCCAGCCCCCTGAGGATCCCGGGCCGCGTCCCCGCCCGGATGGACTCCTCCCGCACCCTGGTCATGAGGAAGATCGAGTAGTCGATCCCGAGCGCGACGAGGAACACGAACCCGAACAGCGTCACCGACGGGTCCGACCCCGCGAAGTGGAACACGTGGTTGAACACCAGCGCCGAGGCCCCGAGCGTCGCGGCGAACGACAGCACGTTCCCGACGATGAGGATCAGCGGCGCGACCAGCGCCCGGAGCAGCAGCGCGAGCACCACGAAGATCACCGCGAGGATGATCGGGATGACCCGGTTCCGGTCGGCCTGGCTGATGTCCCGGACGTCGAGGTTCTGCGCGGTGCCGCCGCCGACGAGGGCGTCCGGGCTGACGGCGTCCAGGTTGGTGCGCAGCGTCGTGACGACGTCCTCGGCCTGGGGCGAGTCCGCCGGGTCGGTGAGCGTGACCTGGAACTGGACCCGCCCGTCCACGACCTTCGGCGCGGGGGCGGCACCCCCGGCAGCGGGCTGACCGCCGCGCGGGCGCGTCCGTCACGGGCACGACGGAGGAGACGCCGGGGGTCTTCTGGATCGTCGAGGCGATCTGCTCCGCCTTGTCCGCGGGCCCGATGACGATCGTCGGCGAGCCGGACCCGGCCGGGAAGTGGCGGGCCAGGGCGTCCCCGCCGGTGACGGACTCCACCGTGGTGAGGAAGGTGTCCGACTGCTTGATCCCGTTCGCCTTGAGGGTCGGGAGGAACGCGGCGAGGATCAGCAGCGCGATGCCGCTGCCGATGGCCACCCGCCGCGGGTGCGTCCCCACCAGACGCGCGACCGCCGCCCAGATCCCTCGGGTCTCCGGCCCCTGGGAGCCCACGTGTGGGATGGAGGGCCAGAACACCCAGCGGCCGTGCTCACCCGGCTTGGTGCGCCCGGGCAGCACGAGCAGCGCGGGCAGGAAGGTCATGGCGGCGAGCAGCGCCGCAGCGATGCCGATGGCGCCGACCGGCCCGAGGCCCTTGGTCGACTGCAGCTGGCTGAGCAGCAGGCAGAGCAGGCCGAGGATCACCGTGCCGGCGGACGCGGCGACCGGCTCGATGGTGCGGCGCCACGCGAGCCCCATCGCCTCGTACCGGTCGTCGTGCCGGCGCAGTTCCTCGCGGTACCGGGAGACGAGCAGCAGGGCGTAGTCCGTCGCCGCGCCGATGACGAGGATCGAGAGGATGCCCTGGCTCTGCCCGTTGAGCTTGATGAGGTCGTTCTTCGCCAGGTAGTAGATGACCACGCTCGCGAGCGAGAGCGCGAAGAGCGACGTCGCCAGCACGAAGAACGGCACGACCGGACTGCGGTAGACGACGAGCAGGATCACCAGGACGGCGACGAGGGCGACGAGGAGCAGCACGCCGTCGATGCCCGCGAACGCCTTGACGAAGTCGGCGATGGTGCCGGCCGGGCCCGCCACGTAGACGGTGGCCCCGCCCACGTCGAGCCTCTTGTCGGCCGAACGCAGGGCCTCGACCGACGCCTGGATCGGGTTCGTGCCGTCGGCCAGCGTGGTGAAGGTCAGATTGGCGTCGAAGTTGAGGACGGCGAGCGCGGCCTTGCCGTCCTTGGAGGGGACGACGGCGATCGGCCCCGGCACGAGGAAGTCGCCGATCTTCTTCGACGCGGCACCCTTGACCGGCACCTCGATCGCCGGGATCCCCTGCGCGAACTGCTGGAACGACTGCAGCTGGGCCGGCGACAGCGCGGCGTCGCCCTCGAGCAGCACGAATCCGGGGAACGTCTGCTGCGAGGCGAACGCGGCCTGCTGGTTGAGGACCGTCGTCGACTCGGCGTTCTTCGGGCAGGAACGACGAGGTGTCGTTCCGCTGGACCTCGGACAGCTTGCCCGAGTACGGGCCGCCGACCCCCGCGATGGCGAGCCAGACGATCAGGAGGACGGCGGGCAACAACCAGCGCAGCCGCCGGACCGTGGTCCGCTCGGGGGTCGCGTTCGAGGGCTCGGTCGTCGTCACAACCAACCAGCATTCCAGAACTGCTCCCTGGTCGCCCCACACGCTGAGGGGGAGCTGAGAGCGACGTACGCTCAGTCGCATGAACGGCTTGCGCTTCGTGCACGTCGGGTTCGGAGAGGACCGGGTGGAGTACCAGCGGGCCTGGGACCTGCAGCGCGAGCTGCACGCCCGGGTGGTCGCGGGGAACGATCCGGGCGCGGTGCTGCTCCTGGAACATCCGCCGGTCTACACGGCGGGACGGCGCACCCACCCCGCCGACCGGCCGTTCGACGGGACGCCGGTCGTCGACGTCGACCGCGGCGGCCGGATCACCTGGCACGGACCGGGGCAGATCGTCGGCTACCCCATCCTGAGGCTCGCCTCCCCGATCGACGTGGTGGCCTACGTCCGCCGGCTCGAGGAGGCGCTCATCCGGGTCTGCGCCGACCTCGGCGTCGAGGCCGGGCGGGTCGAGGGCCGCAGCGGCGTCTGGATCGCCGCGGACGCGCAGCCCGGCGGCCGCCGGGAGCGCAAGGTCGGGGCGATCGGCGTCCGGGTGGCGCAGGGCGTGACGATGCACGGCTTCGCCCTCAACTGCGACCCGGACCTCTCCTGGTTCTCCCGGATCGTCCCCTGCGGGATCCCGGACGCCGACGTGACCTCGCTCTCGGCCGAGCTCGGCCGCGACGTCCCGGTCGCCGAGGTCCTGCCGCTCGTGGAGAAGCACCTGGCCGAGGTCGATCTGGCCGGTGCCGGTCTCACCGCAGCTGGGGCAGCACCCGCGACGCGATGAGCTCGATCATCGCCAGGTCGTCCAGGTCCAGGACCTGCAGGTAGACGCGGGTCGCCCCCGCGTCCGCGTACGCCCCGATCCGCTCGACGATCTCGTCCGGGGTGCCCGCGAGGCCCGCGCGCCGCAGGTCGTCGACGCTCTGGCCCACCGCTGCCGCCCGCCGCGCCACCTCGGCGTCGTCGCCGCCGCTGACGGTCGTCAGGGCGACCGAGTAGGTCAGGGACGCCGGGTCGCGGCCGGCCTCGTCGCACGCGGCCCGCACCCGCTCGTACGCCGCGGAGACGGCGTCCGGGCCGACGAAGCCGATGTTGAACTCCGTCGCGTACCGGGCGGCCAGCGCCGGCGTCCGCTTCGCACCACCGCCGCCGATGATCAGCGGCACCGGCGACTGCACCGGCTTGGGCAGCGCCGGGGAGTCCTCGAGCCGGTAGTGCGTGCCGGCGTAGCTGAACTTCTCCCCCACCGGCGTCGACCACAGGCCGGTGACGATCGCCAGCTGCTCCTCGAGCAGGTCGAACCGGCGCGGCGGGAACGGGATGCCGTAGGCCTGGTGCTCCGCCTCGAACCAGCCCGCGCCGAGCCCGAGCTCCGCCCGGCCGCCGGACATGGCGTCGACCTGCGCGACGGAGATCGCGAGGACGCCGGGCAGCCGGAACGTCACCGGGCTGACCAGGGTGCCCAGCTTGATCCGCGACGTCTCCCGGGCGAGGCCGGCGAGGGTGAGCCACGCGTCGGTCGGGCCCGGGCCGTCCCTCCGCGCCGGCCATCGCGAGGTAGTGGTCGGACCGGAAGAAGGCGTCGAAGCCGCCGTCCTCGGTGGCCCTCGCCACGGCGAGGAGCTGGTCGTAGGTCGCCCCCTGCTGGGGCTCGGTGAAGATGCGCAGGTCCACGGTCGGCGAGCCTAGGGGCGACCGGCGTCACAGGCTCGTCGCGTCGTCCGGCAGCGAGACGGCGGCGACGACGAGCGGCAGCCCGAGCGCGGACCCGAACGCGGCCCACGCCAGCGCGGTGGCCAGGGATTCGGAGATCCCGCCGGACGACGCGATGAACAGCACCGCCGAGATGAGGACGGCGACGACGGCGAGCAGCTGGTAGGCGAGCACGAAGAGGCGGTCGCGCAGCCGCACGAGCCGGTCGGCGAGGTGGGCGGCCGGGGCGTCGATGACGAGCCGGGTCGCTCGGCGCAGCGCGATCCAGGTGACGATCATCACGACGAAGCCGACCAGCTGCAGCGACGGCGGTGGCGGTGCCGCGCAGGCCGAGGGCGGAGCCCGCGGCGACGGCGACGCCGAGCACGTACCCGTAGGCCAGGGCGAGCCGGCGGGGCCTCGGCGCGATCGGCCCGGCGAGGGCTGCGGACGCGCCCGACGTGGGTGGAGAGGTCGGCGAGGTGGGGTCGGTCACGGCGTCCTTCCGGTCCGTTCGGCCAGGCTCAGGTCCGCGCAGGCGCGCCGCAGCGTCGGGAGGCCGAACGCCTCGACCGGTCCCAGGGCTCCGGCCGCGAGCGCGCCGCCGGCAGCGAGGGTGCGGGCCGCCCAGCCGAGCAGCTCGCCGGTCAGGGTGTAGGGGTTCGGCCCGGTGAGCTCGACGTGCGCGAGCAGCTCCGCCCTCGGCTCCGCGGACCTCCGCGGCCACCAGGGTGCCGGTGCGGAGCCGCTGCCGCTCGTCCGGGCCGCCGGTCGACCCCCGGCCCAGCTGAGCCAGCAGCGGGCGCCCCAGCCAGGCCGCCGCCGAGCGGAGCTGCGGCACGCGCTCGAGCACCGGGTCGACGGCGTCCGCGGCGCGGGAGGCGGCCACGACGACCGGCGTCAGGTTCCCGAACCACCCGAGGCCGACGCGGACGTCGCGCAGCGTCGGCGCGAGCCGCGGCAGCGTGAACTGCTCGGACGCCGACACCGTGAAGCCCGACCGGTGCAGTCCGGCGGCCGCGAGCCGGACGACGTCGGCGCCCGGCCGGCGCTCGACGATGCGGCCGTCGACGAAGGCGTGCCCGTGCTCGCCGACGACGCCGAGGGCCGAGGCCCGGGTGCCGCCGCTGATCGCGGTGGGGCCGGCGGACCCGCTGAGGAAATACCCGACGTCCACCCGGACGGGCCGCCCGACGGACGCCGCCCGCTCGAGCGCGAGGGCCGCCGCGAGGTTGCCCGGCACGTAGTCGTAGCCGAAGGCGGTGAGGACGACGGAGCCGGCGGTGCGGGCGCGGCTCGTCGAACTCCTCGAAGACGGTGCGGATGAACCCGCCCTCACCGGTGGAGTCGACGTAGTGCGCCCCGGCGGCGACCGCCGCCTCCAGGGCGGGCCGGCCCCAGCGGGCGAACGGGCCGACGGTGGTGACGAGGACGTCGCCACGGTTCAGCAGGCCCGCGAGACAGGCGGGGTCCCCCACGTCCACGACCGCGTGCTCCAGGGCGCCGGCCGTGCCGCCGAGCTCGCCGGCCAGCCGCGCGACCCGCGTACCGTCCCGCCCGGCGAGCACGGGTCGGGCCCCGGCGTCCGCCAGCGCCCGCGCCGCGAGCTCGCCGGTGTAGCCGGTGGCTCCGAGGACGACGATCCGCCCCGTCGGTCGCGCCGGTCCTGCCACCGGTGCCCTCCTCGCCCGCTCGACACCCCGTCGTACCCTGGATCACGTCGACGGCTGGAGGTCCATCGTGTCAGTAGCCCCCGACGGGCGCCGCCTGCTGCGGGTCGAGGCGCGCAACGCCGAGACCCCGATCGAGCGCAAGCCGGCGTGGATCCGGACGACGGCGCGGATGGGCCCGGAGTACCGGGAGCTGACCTCGCTGGTGAAGCGCGAGGGCCTGCACACCGTCTGCCAGGAGGCCGGCTGCCCCAACATCTTCGAGTGCTGGGAGGACCGCGAGGCGACGTTCCTCATCGGCGGCGACGAGTGCAGCCGGCGCTGCGACTTCTGCCAGATCCACTCCGGCAAGCCACAGCCGCTGGACCGGGACGAGCCGCGGCGGGTCGCCGAGAGCGTGCAGGCCATGGAGCTGCGGTACGCGACCGTCACCGGGGTCGCCCGCGACGACCTCGAGGACGAGGGCGCGTGGCTCTACGCCGAGACCGTCCGGCAGATCCACCGGCTCAACCCCGGCACGGGCGTGGAGATCCTCGTGCCGGACTTCTCCGGGACGCCGGAGCTCCTCGGGCAGGTGTTCGACGCCGCGCCGCAGGTCTTCGCGCACAACCTCGAGACGGTGCCCCGGATCTTCAAGCGGATCCGGCCGGCGTTCCGCTACGAGCGCTCGCTGGACGTGCTGACCCAGGGCCGGGCCGCCGGCATGGTGACGAAGTCGAACCTCATCCTCGGTCTCGGCGAGACCCGGGAGGAGGTCTCCCAGGCGCTGCGGGACCTGCACGACGCGGGGTGCGACCTCGTGACCATCACGCAGTACCTGCGGCCGAGCCCCCTGCACCACCCGGTGGAGCGCTGGGTGCGGCCGGAGGAGTTCGTCGAGCTGCGCGAGGAGGCCGAGCACATCGGCTTCGCCGGGGTCATGTCGGGGCCCCTGGTCCGGTCGTCGTACCGGGCCGGCCGGCTGTGGGCGCAGGCGATGGCCGCCCGCGGCGAGCAGCTGCCCGAGGCCCTGGCGCACCTGGCGAGCGAGGGCCCGGCCCGCCAGGAGGCGGCCGGTCTGATCGGTGCTTGATCCGGCTTCGGGGAGTGCCTGAGCCGCACGTATCCTGACGCCCATGGCCGCGTCCCGCTCGGAGAAGCAGGCCGCCCCGGCGAAGAAGCCCGGGCGGCTGTCGACCCTGCGTCAGATCTTCTCGATCACGCGCGAGTCCGACCCGCTGCTGCCGCTGTGGATGCTCGGCGCCTTCGTCGCGGTCGTGCTCGTCGCGTTCCTCATCGGCCTCCCGCTGGGGCATCCGGTCTACCTGGCCGTGCTCGGCGTCCCGCTCGGCGTGCTCCTCGCCCTCTTGATCATGTCGCGGCGCGCGGAGCGCTTCGCCTACGAGCGCGCGGCCGGGCAGCCCGGCGTCACCGGGCAGGTGATGAAGAACATCCGGCGGGGCTGGTTCGTCGAGGAGGAACCGGTCGCGATCGACCCGCGCACCCGGGACCTCGTCTTCCGCGCCGTGGGCCGGCCGGGCGTCGCGCTCGTCACCGAGGGGCCGGTGCCGCGGGTGAACCGTCTCGTGGACGGCGAGCGCAAGCGCGTGACCCGCGTCCTCGGGCCGAACGTGCCGGTGCTGGTGTTCCACGTCGGGGACGGCGAGGGCCAGGTCCCCCTTCGCAAGATCAACAGCAAGCTGATGCGCAGCAAGCCGTCGCTGACGAAGACCGAGGCCGGTCAGGTGGCGGCGCGGCTGAAGGCGCTGGGAGGCGCGCGGCCGCCCATCCCCAAGGGGATCGACCCGACGCGGATGCGGCCGGACCGCAAGGGCGTCCGCGGTCGCTGAGACTTCTCCTGGCGGACATTGCCCTGCAACATGGACAGGGTGTCCTGAAGCTGTACTCCCCCCGCGTCGCTGCCGACACAGAGCGTGGACACCGCTGCCGCCCGGAGGACCATCGCATGCTGACCACCGCCACGTCCGAGGTCGTGCGCCTCGTGTCGACCGTCGTCCGCCTCATCGACGCCGAGCTCGTGGCCGCGGCCGCGCGGAACGCCGAGGCGAGCGTGCTGGCCGCCCACGGGCGGTTGCTCGACGAGCTGGCGACCCTGGACGACCTCTCCGCACTGGACACCCCGGTCCGGGTCCCCGCGGTCCGGGTCCCCGTCCCGATGCGGTGACGAGCCGCGTCAGACGCGGGCGATGACCGTGCCCGCGAGCCGGTCGTGCAGGCCGCGCTGATCGGCGTCCCACAGCAACGGCGGGATCGCCAGGCACAGGAGCAGGGAACGGATCGCCGCCCGGCCCAGGCCCGGTGCGGTTCCCGCGAGGGTCTCGACGCGCATCCCGAACAGGCGGTGCCCGACGGTGCTGCCGATCGTCCCCACCAGCAGCAGGTTCTCGACGAACAGGACGAGCACGGGGCCGAGCTGACCCAGGTGCGCGCCGCGGAGCAGGCCGTTCGCGATGATCAGGCAGAGGATCCAGTCGACGAACAGGCCGAGCAGCCGGCGCCCGAACGCGGCGATGGATCGCGGCCCGTCGGCGGGGCGGCCGAGCCGATCCCCCGGATGCGCCGGCGCGTCGCCGGACGCCGGGCGCCGCGGCTCCAACCAGGAGCCCGCGTCCCGTCGGGTGACCATGGGACGAGCGTAACCTCGGGGCTCGTCCGCGGCCCGACCGGGCCGGTGCGGATGCGACACCGGACGGCAACACAGTCGTCACCTGGCGGCGGGGTCGTAACACCCGTGAAACGGTTGGGACACCGCCGGGAAACTGCCCCCGCCTAACGTCCCCGATGATCCTGGGGCGGACCGACGGTGGTGGCGTCCCACAGCCACTCCCGCCCACTCCAGTGGAGGTTGGATGTTCAGCAACGCCGACGAGGTGCTCAAGTTCATCACCGACCAGGACGTCAAGTTCATCGACGTCCGGTTCTGCGACCTGCCCGGCACCATGCAGCACTTCAACGTGCCCGCGGCCGGCCTCGCGGAGGACTTCTTCACCAACGGCCAGATGTTCGACGGCTCCTCGATCCGCGGTTTCCAGGCGATCAACGAGTCGGACATGAAGCTCATCCCGGACCTGTCGACCTCGTACGTCGACCCGTTCCGGGTCGAGAAGACCCTGAACATCAACTTCAGCATCGTCGACCCGTACACGGACGAGCCCTACAGCCGCGACCCCCGTCAGGTGGCCCGCAAGGCCGAGGCGTACCTGGCGTCGACCGGGATCGCGGACACCGCGTTCTTCGCCCCCGAGGCCGAGTTCTACGTCTTCGACGACGTCCGCTTCGAGACGAAGCAGAACGAGGGCTACTACCACATCGACTCCATCGAGGGCGCCTGGAACACCGGGCGGGTCGAGGAGGGCGGCAACCGCGGGTACAAGACCCGGTACAAGGGCGGCTACTTCCCCGTCCCTCCGGTCGACCACTACGCCGACCTGCGCGACCAGATCACGCTCGCCCTCGACGCCCTCGGCCTGCAGGTCGAGCGCGCCCACCACGAGGTCGGCACCGCGGGCCAGGCGGAGATCAACTACCGGTTCGACTCGCTGCTCAACAGCGCCGACAAGGTGCAGATCTTCAAGTACGTCGTGAAGAACGTGGCCTGGTCGAACGGCAAGACGGCGACGTTCATGCCGAAGCCGCTGTTCGGGGACAACGGGTCGGGCATGCACTGCCACCAGTCGCTCTGGAAGGACGGCGACCCGCTGTTCTACGACGAGCGCGGCTACGGCGGCCTCTCGGACCTCGCGCGCTGGTACATCGGCGGCCTGCTGCACCACGCGCCGTCGCTGCTGGCGTTCACCAATCCGACGGTGAACTCCTACCACCGCCTGGTGCCCGGGTTCGAGGCGCCGGTCAACCTCGTCTACTCCGCCCGCAACCGTTCGGCCTGCGTGCGCATCCCCGTGACCGGCTCGAACCCGAAGGCCAAGCGCATCGAGTTCCGCGTGCCGGACCCGTCGGCGAACCCGTACCTGTCGTTCTCCGCCCAGCTGCTCGCGGGTATCGACGGCATCAAGAACCGGATCGAGCCGCCGGCGCCGGTCGACAAGGACCTGTACGAACTGCCGCCGGAGGAGCACGCCGAGATCGCCCAGGTGCCGGGCTCGCTGCCGGCCGTACTGGACGCGCTCGAGGCCGACCACAGCTACCTCTCGGACAGCGGCGTCTTCACCGACGACCTCATCGAGACGTACATCGACTTCAAGCGCAGCGCCGAGGTCGACCCCATCCGGCTGCGCCCGCACCCGCACGAGTTCGAGCTGTACTACGACGTGTAACTTCTGGCTGTCGGCCGGCACGTACGCTCGGAGAAACCGGCTCCCGACCTGCACCGACAGGGTCGGGGGCCGGTTTCTTCCTGTCCATCGACGATGACTGAATCCGCCGCGGGCTAGGCCCGATCCTCCTGGTACTCGCTGAGCTGGGCCAGGCGCTTGTGCGACGTGAAGGACTCCCAGGCCCCCGAGTCGTCGCACCCCCAGGTACGCATTCCGCACGTGCAATCCACGTAGGCCTCGAGACCATCCCAGCCGGTGTCCGCCAGGGCGTGAAGCAATGTCATGGTCAAAGCTCTCGGGTCGCGCGCCCCTGCAGATCGGCCGTGGCGCGGTAGGGCCGACCAGTCGTGGAACGACCGGGTCAACGCGGTCAACGGGGTCAGCAGCGGAAGCGTTCCGCCCGAGCGGGCGGGCAGGATTTTCGCCCCGGTCAGTCGTGACCTTGGTTCTGAGGGGCCTGCGCCGACTGCCCGTCGGACCCGACCGAGCGTCGGGAGCCTCATCCGCCACAGGCGATCCTCGCCACCACCACGCGGACCTACCGTGGCAGGGCTGCCGAGAAGGTGAGGTCCGCATGGACGCCGGACTGCTGGCCGTGCTCAACGACGCCGAGCGGCTGCTCGTCGCCGAGACCGAGGCCGAGGCGATGGCCGAGCTGGACGAGGACGGCGTCGTCGCGCTGCACACGCGCGTGCGGCGGGCGCGGGGGAAGTACGTCGGTCAGTACCGCCGCGCGGCCGCCGTCCGGGTGCCCGAGCAGGGCGGCCGCGGGCTGGCCCGCCCCAAGAACAGCCGCGCGCGACAGAAGGCCGAGGTCTTCGAGGAGGCACTCGCCCGAGTCAGCGCGCGACTGGGCCAGCTCGCGAAGCAGGCCGCCGCGGAACTCAAGGCGGACCGCCTGGCGATGGCACAGGCCGCGAAGGGCGGCGGGCCGGGCCCGGGCGACGCCGCCGAGCAACCGTCGCGCGCCCGGTCCGTGACCACCGGACGCGCCGGCGACCGCGCTCTGCGGTCGCCGAGCAGCGAGAAGCGCCGCGCCGACACGCGGGCCGTCGGCGCCCGCCGCCAGGCCAAGCGCGACTCCCGCTAGCCCTACAACCGCCTCGAGCCGACGGTCACGACGGAGCGCGCCGCAGCGTCGAGTTGAGCGCGTTCGCCGCGAACTCGACGGCCTGCTCGTGCGCCAGGGCGGCCTCCCGCTTCGATCCGCACTGTGCGAACACCGCCGCCGCGGCACCATCCGGGTCGCTGTCGTCCGCCGGGCAGATCGTCGTCTCCCACCTCGTGTCCGCCTGAGCTTCGGCCAGCCAGCGGGTCGCGACGACGACCCGGCCGCCGGAGACGTCGGAGAGTTCCGTCCTCAGCTCGGTCCGCGAACCCGGCCCCTGTGTGGGGGCAGCTCGCGGCGCGACGGCAGGAACCACTCGACCACGGCCGGAGGGTACCCCCACGACCTCGCCCGTGGGTTCCCCTGGCAGCACGGACCAGGGGGACCCACGGGGGCGATCGACGGCCTCGCGGCCCCACCCTGAGGAGCGACCGTCGCGAGGAGCTCACCATGGAGTACCTGGTCAGGATGACCACGCGGGTTCCCGAAGGGACCTCGGCCGAGGCGGTCGCCGACGTGCGGGCCCGGGAGGCGGCGCACACGCGTGAGCTGGCGGTCCAGGGGCGCGTCCTGCGCCTCTGGCGCCCGCCCCTCGCGCCGGGCGAGTGGCGGTCCCTCGGGCTGTTCAGCGCCGAGGACCCGGACGACCTCGAGCGGACTCTCGCCTCGATGCCACTGCGGATGTGGCGGACGGACGAGGTGACGCCGCTCGACCCGCACCCGAGCGACCCGGGTCGGGAGGCGGCTCCCGATCGGGCGCTCGCCGGCCAGAGGGTCGTCGTCCTCGGCGGGAGCTCCGGCATCGGGCTCGAGACCGCGTCGGACCGCGCGCGCCTGCGGCGCCGACGTCGTGCTCGTCGGGCCGGGACGCGGAGCGACTCGGGCAGGCGGCCCAGGAGGTCGGCGCCGAGCGGTCCGCGGCCTTCGACGTCGCCGACGCCGTTCAGCTCGCCGCCTTCTTCCGGTCCCTACCGGGCCCCGTCGACCACGTCCTGCTGACGGCCGGCGGCCCGATCTACGGCGCTCTCGCCGATCTCGACGTCGACGAGGCCGGCCGCCACGTCGCCGCGGAGTTCGCGATGGTCCTCCACCTGGCGAGGCTGGCCCCGAGCGCGGTGCGTGCGGGCGGGAGCCTGCTGCTCCTGGCCGGGACCGGGAGCCGACGCCCCGCGATCGGCATCAGTGTGGCGGCAGCGCTCACGGCGGCCCTGCCCGCGCTGACCGCCAATCTCGCGCTGGAGCTGGCGCCGATTCGCGTGAACCTCCTCGCCCCCGGCTTCGTCGACACCCCGCTCTCGGCGTCCCTGCTCGGCGACGCTCTCGAGGAGCGCCGGGCGCAGCTGCGGGCGACGCTCCCCATCCGCCGGGTCGTCGGGCCCGCGGACGTGGCCGCCCTCGCCGTCCACGTCATGGCCAACACCGCACTGACCGGTGCGACCTTCGACGTCGACGGGGGCCAGCAGCTGGTGTGAGAACTCCGGGAGATCGCGGGGAAAATCGTCGCGCATTTCCGGAGGGGACCGGTAGGAGATCGATCCTCCGAACGAGAACGCTCTGAGCAACATTACTGTCACGTTCCGCAGGTTCTCACGACGTCGAACTTCATCCTTCAGCGTGGTCATTCAGTTACGCAAAGCGGAACGGTCTAGATGAATCATCAAAGGAGTACCCAGAATGAGCGTCGGCCGTCGGGGCCGAGGCTCATGAGGGGAACGAACACACGTGGGACGACACGAGAACGCGGGTCTGAGCCGGGGGCGGGTCGTCCTCCTCGTCCTGGTGCTCACGGTCCTGGGCAGTGCCGCCGTGACCGGAGCCGTCACGGCGATCGGGCGACCGCCCGCGAGCGGCGGGCCGGCAGCCACCGCGGATCCCGCGGACTGCTCGCGGGTGGTCCGGGTCGTCTCCGCGACGGCCTTCGCGCCGGTCCTCCGTAGCCTGGCGTCGACCCTCGCCGAGGGCGACCAGTGCGTCAGGGTCCAGCTGACGACGGCGGACGGCCGGGGTGCGGCTGACCGTGGCCCGCGACCAGAACGCGGATGCGTGGATCGCCGACGACAGCGCGTGGGAGCACATGGCGCCACCCGGGGCGCTGGCCATGGACGGGGAGCACGCCCGGAGCACGGTGCTGGCCACCAGTCCCTTCTTCATGGTCAGCGACGCCGCGACGGCGAACCGGCTCGGCGGCGACGGAGCCACCTGGCTGGGCCTCGCCTCGCTCCTGCAGTCGAACTCGGGCCTGCGCGTCGTCGTCGACGACCCGGCAGGTTCGGGCGCCGGCATGCTCGGCGCGGGTGCCGTCGCGGAGGCGGTCTGGGTCGGGCACGGCATGGACGCCTCCGCGGTCGCGCTGGAGACCATCGTGCCCAAGGCGCGGACCATCCGCTCCGGGCCTGCCCTGCCCCGGACCTCCGGCGAGGTCGGCGTCGTGCCGGAGTACGCGCTCCTGCCCGCGCTCGCGAGCAGCGGGCAGACGTACCACGTGCTGGCGGGCGGCGACATCTCCCCGGAGCTGCGCTTCACCCTGTTCCCGCTGGCCAAGGCCGCGTCCGATCCGCGTCGCGCCGCCGCCGTCGACAGGCTTCGCTCGGTGCTGACCGGTGACGCCGCACGGCACGCACTGGACGCCGCTGGTCTTCGGCCGCCGAACGGAACGCAACCTCCGTCACAGGGGCGCGGCCTGGTGCCCCCGCTCGCCGCCCCGGCGCTCGACGTCCTCGGGGGACATCACGTCGATCACGTCTTCGCCAGCTGGTACCGCAACGACCGGCGGCTGAACCTCACCATGGTCGTGGACGTCTCCTGGTCCATGTCCGATCCCGGTCCCCGGCTCGTCGAGCCCGGTCATCGACCTCGTCCGCCGGGGCACCGGCACGGTGGGCGGCATGCTGCCGGACGCCTCCCGCGTCGGGCTGTGGGAGTTCGGCTCGCACCTGGACGGCACGCGGGACTACCGGGTCGATCGTCCCCATCGGCGGGCTCACGCACCCTCACCGCACGGCCCTCGCGCACGCCGTCCAGACACTCGAGCCCGAGCACACGGGGACCGGTCTCTACGACACGATCCTGGCGGCGTACACCGCAGCCCGGAAGGCGTGGACGCCGGGACAGTCGAACCAGGTGATGGTGTTCACCGACGGGATCAACGACGACGACCCCGACAGCATCAGCCTCGCCCGTCTCGCCGCCGCGCTCCGGAAGGCGCAGGACCCCCGGCGTCCGGTCCAGCTCAGCGTCGTCGGCTTCGGCGAGCACGCGCAGCTGGACGACCTGAGCAAGGCGCTCGACCCCGTCGGTGCCTACGTCGAGTCGCTGCGGACGGCGGACGAGGTGCAGGCCATGTTCATCCACCTCGCCACGGGCGGCCTGCACACCGAGACCATGGGGTAGCAGCTCGGCCGCCGTTACCCTCGGCAGACACCCGTCCGTGATCAGCCCCGTCCGGCGGGGCAGGGCGCAGGCTCGGGCCGTAGGGAGGCGATGGTGCGGCGCACGGGGTCGACCGGACGTGCCAACCTCGAGCAGGTGGCCGCGCTGGCAGGCGTGTCCCGGGCGACCGTCTCGCGCGTCGTCAACGGCGTCGGCACGGTCGCCCCCGCGCTGCGCGAGCGGGTCGAGCACGCGATCGCCAAGCTCGACTACGTCCCGAACCGGGCCGCGCGCTCCCTGGTGACCCGCCGAACCGACGTGGTCGCCCTCGTGGTCGCCGAGCCGGAGACCCGGATCTTCGGAGACCCCTTCTTCCGCGACATCGTGCGTGGCGTCGGCCAGGAGCTCGGCGAGGCGGGTCTGCAGCTGACGCTGACGATGGCCGAGTCCTACCGCGAGCTGGATCGCGTCGAGCGCTATCTCCGGTCCGCCCCGATCGACGGCGTCCTCCTGCTCTCCGAGCACGTGGATCCCGACCCGCTGCCGGCCGCCATGGTCGCGGCCGGGGTCCCGCTGGTGATCGGCGGCCGGCCGCTACGGCCTGACGCCGCGGTGCCCTACGTGGACAACGACAACGCCGACGGGGCACGACAGGCGGCCCTACACCTGCGCGCGCGGGGGCGCCGGGTGGTGGGCACGGTCGCCGGCCCGCCGGACATGTCCGCCGGGATCGATCGGCTCGCGGGGTTCACCGCGGCGCTCGGGGACGCCTTCCGCGCGGAGCGGGTGGAGCGCGGCGCCTTCACGACGGAGAGCGGGGAGGAGGCGACCGCGCGACTGCTGGCACGCGTGCCCCGCCTCGACGGGTTGTTCGTCGCCAACGACCTCATGGCCCTGGGAGCGTTGCGGGCGTTGCGGAGCGCTGGCCGGCGGGTGCCCGACGACGTCGCCGTCGTCGGCTTCGACGACGTCCCGCTCGCAGCGCTGAGCGACCCGCCCCTGACGACGGTCCGCCAGCAGACCGTGCTCCAGGGGCGGCTCATGGCCCGGATGCTGCTCTGCCGCGCCCGCCCGGACCTGCGGCTGGCGCACGACGACGGCGTGCCCGAGGTGCGCGGCATCGAGGCCGTGGTCCTCCCCGTCGCGCTCGTCGTCCGCGCCTCGTCCTGACGCCGGTTCCCCGCCTTGTGTGACCCGGGCCACTGTGGTTGTGTACCGCACGAGAGAGCGCTCTCTCGCCGGATGCCTGTCGACGCCGCGGGCAGCGAGACCTGCCGCGGCCGACCCGCGGACTGGTCCGCGAGAAGGTGGGGAACGGCCATGTCGCTGTCCCGGATCGCTCATCGGCACTGGAGTCCACCCGGCCGGCGCCGCGTGCTCCGACGCCGTCACCTCGTGCTCGGGCTGGCCGCCCTCGTCGTGGCCGGGCTCACGGGCACGGCGAGCGCACAGGCCGCACCTGCGGCCCCGACCGCAAAACCCTCGACCGTGCAGCCCGACTTCGGGCCCAACGTCAAGGTCTTCGACCCGAGCATGCCGGTGGACCAGATCCAGGCGACCGTCGACGCGATCGCGGCGCAGCAGGTCGGCAACCAGTTCGGCAGCCAGCGGTACGCCCTGCTCTTCAAGCCCGGCACCTACGGGACGGCGGATCACCCGCTGAACTTCCAGGTCGGCTACTACACCCAGGTCGCGGGCCTCGGGCTCTCCCCCAGCGACGTCGTCATCAACGGCTCCGTCTATGTCCGCAACCAGTGCGACAACGGCAACTGCATCGCGCTGAACAACTTCTGGCGCTCGATGGAGAACCTCACCATCAACGTCACCACGCCGGACTTCGGCTGCTACTCGGGCGAGTTCTGGGCCGTCTCCCAGGCTGCGCCGATGCGGCGCGTGCACGTCGAGGGCGGCCAGACGACGCTCATGGACTACTGCACCGGGCCGTCCTTCGCCAGCGGCGGGTTCATCGCCGACTCGGTGTTCGACCAGAACGTCATCAACGGTTCCCAGCAGCAGTTCCTCGTCCGCAACAGCACCCTCAACGGCTGGTCGAACGGCGTCTGGAACCAGGTGTTCTCCGGCGTCCAGGGCGCCCCTGCCGAGTGCTTCCCCGCGGCGGCCTCCTGCGGTGGCCCCTACACGGTCGTGGCGGCGAGCCCGGTCACGCGCGAGAAGCCGTTCCTCTACGTCGACGCGCACGGCCACTACCGGGTCTTCGTCCCGGCACCGCGCCGGAACGCCGTCGGTCCCTCGTGGACGGCGGGCACCCCGGCCGGCCGCTCGATCCCGCTGACCGATTTCGCCGTCCTGCACCCCGGGGACGACCTCGGCAAGCTGGACGACGACCTGGCGCGCGGGCGGAACCTGCTCTTCACCCCGGGCACCTACGACGTGCCCCGGACGCTGACCGTGAAGCGAGCGGACAGCGTCGTCCTCGGCCTGGGCCTCGCGACCCTGACGCCGACCAGGGGCAACGTGGCGATGCGGGTCGCCGACGTGCCCGGTGTCGACATCGCCGGCCTGATCTTCGAGGCCGGTCCGCTGAACTCGCCCGTGCTGCTGCAGGTCGGGCCGAAGAACGCGCACAAGGCCTCGGCGCACGACCCGACGGCCCTGCAGGACGTCTTCTTCCGGATCGGCGGCGCGGCGGCCGGCAAGGCGACCGTGAGCCTCGAGGTCAACAGCGACCACACGATCCTCGACGACATCTGGGCCTGGCGGGCCGACCACGGCAACGGCGTCGGCTGGACCGTCAACACCGCCGACACCGGGCTGGTCGTGAACGGTGACCACGTGACGGCCTACGGCCTGTTCGTCGAGCACTACCAGAAGGCGGAGGTGCGCTGGAACGGCCAGGACGGGACGGTCATCTTCTTCCAGAACGAGATGCCGTACGACCCGCCGAGCCAGGCGGCCTGGAGCGAGGGACACGGCGTCAAGGGCTGGCCGGCGCTGATCATCGCGAACTCGGTCCGCAGCTTCCACGGCTACGGCATGGGCAGCTACAGCTTCTTCAACCAGGGCATCGACATCTTCGCCGACCGCGCCTTCCAGGTGCCGACGACCTTGCCGGCGGGAAGCCTGCACAACCTGCTCACGATCTTCCTCGACGCCACCAACGGGAAGGGCGGGATCCTGCACGTCGTCAACGACACCGGCGGATCGTCCACGATCGCGAACCCGGACGTCCCGGTCACGGTCGTCGATTACCCCTGACCCGCACGCCTGCGCGGCGCCCTCCGGCGCCGCGCAGGCACCCGTCCGGGCCAACCGCGATCTTCTTCAGGCTTGAGCGGCTCGCGCCCGGGGTATGCCGACGGTGAGATCCCCCGGTGCGGATGAGGACGCCGTTCCGGGGCGGTCCTCACCATGGGTGACGGAATTCACCCGGTCGACGAGTGACGAGGCGGACATGAGCGAACCGGACGACATGGGCCGGCGCCGGCCGAGCCAGGGCGGCGGGTACGGGCAGGCCGGGCCAGTGGACCCGCTGGCAGAGACGCGCGTCGCGCCACCGGAGTACGCCGCGGCCGGCGCGCCGCAGCCGGGATACGGCGCACCCCGCGCGACGCCGCCGCAGCGGCCCCGACGCATCATCGACGCGGGCCGGCTCTGGTCCGGCGGCATCATGGCCGGGGTCGTCGCGGCCGGCGTGGCCGTCGTCGGGCTGCTGATCGCCCGAGGCATCCTGGGGATCTCGGTGCTCGTGGAGCGGAAGGGGCACCTGGTCAACGCGAGCATGCTCTGGTACGCGATCGCCGCGTTCCTGGCGGCCGTGATCGCGACCGCACTGCTGCACGCGTTGCTGGCCGGGGTGCCGCAGCCCTACCGCTTCTTCGGCTGGATCGTCGGCCTCGCGACGGCGATCGCGGCCATCGTGCCCTTCACGACCGGCGCGAAGCTGGAGTCGCAGGTCGCCGTCGCGGTCATCAACCTCGCGATCGGGATCTGCATCGGTTCGATCGTCTCGGGCATCGGGCGCAGCGCCGCCCGGGTCCTCGACGAGCCCTACGGGTACTGAGCGGTCGGCCTACCGGCGCCGCGTGCCGGCGCGGCGCCGGTAGGCCGGCCGCACTCTCGCGGCCTACCCGGTCGGGGTCTCGCACTTCGGCGACGCCGACGAGAGC
The DNA here is from genome assembly GCA_963755755.1 of uncultured Actinomycetota bacterium. Classification (GTDB taxonomy): domain Bacteria; phylum Actinomycetota; class Actinomycetes; order Actinomycetales; family Kineosporiaceae; genus DATKNA01. The sequence continues at coordinate 210,789 of CAVWLJ010000012.1, read as the reverse complement.
GCGCTGCACGTCTTGTCGAACGCGCCCTTGACGAAGCCGCCGAGTGCGAAGACCGTGCCGGCGATGAGGGCTGCGATCGCCGCGACCATGAGGCCGTACTCGACCGCGGACGCGCCCTTGTCGACGGTCGTCCTGGCCGCCTTCGAGATGGTCTTGCGGGCATATCGGAGCATGCTGGTCCCTCCAATGGATACGGGATGGCGTTCGTGCGAGGCGCCCGCTGAGCACGTCGCGTGATCGCGTCGTCCCAGCGGGTGTTTTTCTATCGCCCCTTCACAGGACGGCGGAGCCGCCGACGACCAGATCGGACGTTCGCCCGGGTGTGACGGACCGTTCGGACCATGAGCCGTCTCGTCCCCCGCCTCGGGCGAACGAAGGGGATCTTCGACCGCGCGTTGACGGCCTCCCGGCGCCGCTCGTAGGGTCGGCGCGCGATGGCCCTCGCCCGATCGGCCCACCCGGCGCCCGACCCTCTGCTCGATCGCGCGGCCGGTGCCCTCTGGGGCCTCGCGGTCGGCGACGCGCTGGGGATGCCGGCCCAGCTGCTCTCCCGGTCGGACGTCGTCGCCCGCTGGGGTCCGCTGCTGGTCGGTTTCGAGCCGCCGGACGCCGACCACCCGATCGCCGCCGGGCTGCCGGCCGGGTCGGTCACCGACGACACCGAGCAGGCCGTCCTGCTGGCCCGGCTGCTCGTCTCCGGCGGGGGCCGGGTCGTGCCTGGCCGCCTCGCAGAGGCCCTGCTGGGGTGGGAGGCGCAGATGCGCGCCCGCGGCTCGGCCGACCTGCTCGGACCGTCCACCAAGCGTGCCGTCGACGCGATCCGCGCCGGAGCCTCCGTCGAGGAGGCGGGCCGCACCGGCGACACGAACGGCGCCGCCATGCGCATCCCGCCGCTCGGCGTCGCCTGCCCGGCGGACGACCTCGACCGGTTCGCCGAGGCCGTCGTCGGCGTCAGCGCGGTCACACACGGCACGAGGGCGGGCCTGGCCGGAGCGGCCGCCGTGGCGACGGCGGTCAGCCTCGGCGTCAGCGGGAGCGCCGACCTCGACCTGACCGTGCGGATCGCGGTCGTGGCCGCGGCGAAGGCGGCGTCGCACGCGGTGCGGCGCCGCGGACGACGACGACGGCGACATCGGCCGGCGGATCACCCGAGCCTGCGAACTGGTCCGGAACCGCCCCCTCGAGGAGGCGCTCGACCTCATCGTCTCGCGCGTCGGCACCGGTCTCGCGACGCGTGAGTCCGTACCCGCCGCCTTCGCCGTCCTCACCCTGGCGGGCGACGACCCGTGGCTCGCCGCCCGGCTGGGCGCCTCCCTGGGCGGGGACGCCGACACGATCGCGGCGATGGCCGGCGCGATGGCCGGCGCCCGCGGCGGGGTCTCCGCGCTGCCGGCCGACGCCGTCCGGCTCGTGCGCGAGGTCAACCGGCTCGACCTCGACCCGCTCGCCGCCGACCTGCTCGCCCTGCGCCGATCGTGGCCGCACGGCTGATCGCCGTCGCGGACGTCGTGGCGGACGTCGTCCTCGACGTCCCGTCGTTGCCCCCGCGCGGCGGTGACGTGCTCGCGGCGCGCTCGGCCGTGCTCGCGGGAGGCTCCGGGCTGAACGTCCTCGTGGCGGCGGCGCGGCAGGGACTGCCCGGCGTCCTGGCCGGGACGCACGGCACCGGCCCGTTCGGCGAGCTCGCGCGCACCGCCCTGGCCGCCGCCGGCATCGCCGTCGCGCACCCGCCGGAGCCGGACGCCGACACCGGCTTCACGGTCGCCCTCGTGGAGCCGGACGGCGAACGGACCTTCGCCACCTCCGTCGGGGCGGAGGCACGGCTGGACGCCGTGCGTCTCCGTCGGCTCGAGGTCCTCGGCGGCGACGCGGTGTACGTCTCGGGGTACGACCTGGCCTACCCGATCACCGGTCCGGCGATCGCCGGCTGGCTGCCCGGGTTGCCCGCGGCCTGTCTCGTGGTGACCGACCCCGGGCCTCTCGTCGCCGAGCTCCCGGCAACCGTCCTCGAGGCCGTCGCCGCACGCACCGACTGGCTCGTGTGCAACGCGGCGGAGTCGAGGAGCATGACCGGGGAGGCCGACGCCGAGCGCGCCGCGTCCCTGCTCGCGAGGCGGGCACGGGCGGGCGCCGTGGTCCGGCTCGGAGCCGCGGGATGCCTCCTCGCCACCAACGGTGAGGTCGCTCTCGTGCCGGGACACGTCCGTCTCCGCGGTGGACACCAACGGCGCCGGCGACGCACACACCGGTGCCTTCGTCGCCGCGCTGCTCGGCGGGCTCGCACCGAGGCTCGCCGCGGAGCGGGCGAACGTGGCCGCCGCGCTGGCCGTCACCAGGCGAGGACCGGCCACGTCGCCGACCTCCGCCGAGGTCGACGCCTTCCTCGCCGCGCTCCCGGAGTGATCGCCCCGTCGGTACCCCTTCACCCGCTTCGTCCGGTATCTCCCATAGGCGTCGCATGAGTGGTTCACTGGGTCCCCACGCCCGTCTCCGCCCACGCCGGGAGCAGCCATGCGCACGAGCCGGAGTCTCGCCGTCACCGCCGCGGTCTCCGCGGCCGCTCTGCTCGCCACGGCCGCCCCGGCGGCGGCGCACACCGGCTCGAGTGCGAGACGCGCCGAGGGGAAGCAGGCCGTCGCGGTCGGCTACGGCGGTGCGGTCTCGACCGTCGACCTGGACGCGACCCGCGCCGGCGTCGAGGTGCTCCGCCAGGGCGGCAACGCCGCGGACGCCGCCGTCGCCGCGGCCGCCACCCTCGGCGTCACCGAGCCCTTCTCCTCCGGTCTCGGCGGCGGGGGCTACTTCGTCTACTACGACGCCCGGACCCACCGCGTCTCGACGATCGACGGCCGCGAGACCGGGCCCGCCGCGTTCCGCACGGACATCTTCGTCGACCCCGCGACCGGCCAGCCGTACCCCTTCGCCACCGCGGTGACCAGCGGACTCTCGGTCGGCGTCCCCGGCACGCCGGCGACGTGGCAGACGGTCGCGAAGCGGTTCGGCACGAAGCCGGTCAGCGCGCTGCTGCAGCCCGCGATCCGGGTGGCGCAGCGCGGCTTCGTCGTCGACCAGACGTTCCACGACCAGGTCGCCTCGAACGCCGCCAGGTTCGCCAAGTTCAGCTCGACGAGCGCGCTCTACCTGCCGGGCGGCCAGCCGCCCGCCGTCGGCAGCGTGTTCACGAACCCCGACCTCGCGGCCACCTACCGCCGGCTCGCCCGCAAGGGCCTGAACTCCTTCTACACCGGGCCCGTTGGCCGCGCGAGGTCGCGACCACCGCGCAGCGGCCGCCGCTCACGCCCGGGAGCCGCGCCGGTCCTGCCGGGCGTGATCACGGCCAAGGACATCCGCGGCTACTCCGTCGTGTCGCACGCCCCGACGCGCGTGTCCTACCGCGGGCTCGACGTGTACTCCATCGCGCCGTCGTCGAGCGGCGGGACGACGGTCGGCGAGGCGCTCAACATCCTGGAGAACGTCCGGCTCGGGAAGCTGTCGGAGGCGCAGGCGCTGCACTACTACCTCGAGGCCTCCCGCCGGGCCTACGCCGACCGCAACCGCTACATCGGCGACCCCGCCTACCTCGGCCCGTCCGGCCGGTATGCGATGCGGCAGCTGCTCACGCAGGGGTTCGCCGACGAGCGCTTCTGCACCATCGACCCGTCGCACGCCTCGCCCGGCCCGGTCCCGCCGGGGACGCCGGACGGCTCCTACGACCCCGCCTGCCGGACGATCACCAACCCGGACGGCGCGCCCCGCGACCGGTGACACCGAGGGCCTCTCGACCACGCACCTCGTCGTCACGCGACAAGCGCGGCGACGTGGCGTCGTACACGCTGACGATCGAGCAGACCGGCGGCAACGGGATGGTGGTGCCCGGGCGCGGGTTCCTGCTCAACAACGAGATGACCGACTTCGACTTCGTGCCGCTGACCCCCGGCGTCCCCGACCCGAACCTGCCGGCCGCCGGGAAGCGGCCGCGGAGCAGCATGTCGCCGACGATCGTGCTCCGGCACGGGCAGCCGTTCCTGGCGGTCGGTTCGCCGGGCGGTGCGACCATCATCACCACGGTCCTGCAGACGCTGATCAACCGGCTCGACCTCGGGTACTCCCTGGAGGGTGCGATCGCGGCGCCGCGGGCCTCGCAGCGCAACCAGGCGACGGGCGCCGCGGAGGCCGAGCCGGCGTTCCTGGCGTCGCCGGTGGCCAAGGAGCTGCAGGAGGACTACGGGCAGACGTTCACGGTCAACCCGGAGATCGGTGCGGCGACGGGGCTGGAGTTCCTCGGCCACGGGCTCGTGCTGGCGGCGGCCGAGCCGGTGCGGCGCGGCGGCGGCAGCGCCCTCGTCGTCCACCCCCGGCGCTGACCCCGCTTGCTGCGGCGCGATCAGCAGGGGTTGAGGCCCTGCTGGACCTCCAGCTCGTGGTGCACCACCTCGTGCGCGCTCCAGCGCAGCACCCACCCGCGGTAGATCCATCCGTGCTCGGGATGCCACGACGACACGTCGCCGGGCGCCTCCTGCGCCGCCCGCACCCACTCCCCCGAGGCGACGGCCATCGCCCAGAGGCCGACGCGCAGCGACATCGGCGACGAGCTGCGGGCCATCATCACGTCGTGCTGCCGCCACGGCGTGAACCCGGCGTCCGGGTCGAGGGCGAGCATCCACAGGTCCTCGGTCGCGTGCCGGAGGCCGTCGACGACGTGCCACAGGTGCTCGCGGGGCGACCACGTGCCCGCGAGGCCGTAGCGGGGACCCGTCGCGGCCGCCGAAGGCGCGCCCGAACCGGCTCGGCGCGTTCGCCACCACGTCGAACGCAGCCTCCTCGGGCCGGCTCCACTCGAACCCGCACCGACCGCAAACCGTCGTCGTCCCCGTCGTCGTCATCACGCGCCTCCGCCGGACATCATCCACCGCCGGCTCTCACGCACGGTGACGGCGGGCGGGACGCGCCGACACGGACGTCACGCGTGGTCTCCCGGGCCCGAGCAGCCTTCAGTCGTAGAAGAGCCGGTCCACGACGTTACGCGCACGTCGCGTCACGCGCTGGTAGTCGTCGTCGAACGTCACGACCGACGCCGGCGGGTACCCGACCAGGCGCGCCACGCCGTCCAGCTCCCGGACGCCGGTGGGCAGCGAGTCCGAGGGCCGGCCGCGGAAGAGCACGACGGCGTTGCGGACCCGGGAGGCCAGGATCCAGGCCTGCTCCAGCACGGCGGCGTCGGCGGCGGCCACGAGGCCGGCGTCCCGGGCGGCGTGCAGGGCGCCGAGCGTCGACGGCGTCCGCAGCTCCCGGACCGCCCCCGCGTGCCGCAGCTGGAGGAGCTGGACGGTCCACTCGACGTCCGCGAGCCCGCCGCGGCCGAGCTTGAGGTGCCGGTGCGGGTCGGCGCCGCGCGGCAGCCGCTCCGCCTCGACGCGCGCCTTGATCCGGCGGATCTCCCGGACGGCGGCGTCCGGCAGCCCGCCCGCCGGCCAGCGCACGGGGTCGACGAGCGCCTCGAACCGCTCCCCCAGCTCGGCGTCCCCCACGGCGGGCACGGCGCGGGTCAGCGCCTGCGCCTCCCAGGGCTGCGACCAGCGGGCGTAGTACTCGGCGTAGGAGTCGATGGTCCGCACCAGGGGCCCGTTGCGGCCCTCCGGGCGCAGGTCGGCGTCCACCGCCAGGGCCGGTTCGGGACCGGGCGACCCGAGCATGCGGCGCAGTTCCCCGGCCACGGCGGCGGCGGCCTCCTCGGCCCGGCGCGGGTCCGCGCCCGGCACCGGGTCGTGGACGAAGAGCACGTCCGCGTCGCTGCCGTAGCCGAGCTCGGCGCCGCCGAGCCGGCCCATGGCGACGAGGAGCATCCGGGTCGGCAGCGGCTCGCCGGTGCGCCGTTCGACGGCGGCGACGGCCGCGCGCATCCCGCCGTCGAGGGCCGCGACGGCGGCGTCGGTGAGCGCCTGCCCGACGGTGTCCAGGTCGACCAGGCCCGCGACGTCGGCGATGGCGGTCCGTACCGTCTCGCGGCGCCGCGTGGCCAGCACGGCCAGCGCGGCGGCGTCCGGATCGTCGCGATGCCGCTCGGCTGCGCCCCGGACCGCGCCCAGCGTGACGGCACGCGGGCGGGGCACCGAGCTCGGCGTCGTCGCCCAGCATCGCGACGGCCTCCGGCCCCTTCTCGAGCAGCTGGGCGACGAGCCGGCTCGAGGAGAGCACGTGGGCCATCCGCTCGGCCGCGGCGCCCGAGTCGCGCAGCATCTTGAGGTACCAGTGCGTCGTCCCGAGGTCCTCGGAGAGGCGGCGGAACGCGAGCAGCCCGGCGTCCGGGTCGGGGCCGTCCGCGAACCACGCGAGGAGCACGGGCAGCAACTGCCGCTGGATGGCGGCGCGCCGGCTGACGCCGGAGGTCAGCGCCTGCAGGTGGCGCAGGGCGCCGGCGGGGTCGCGATAGCCGAGGGCGGCGAGCCGGGCCCGCGCGGCCTCCGGCGTCAGCCGCACCTCGTCGGTGGTCAACCGCGCGACGGCGGCGAGCAGCGGCCGGTAGAAGAGCTTCTCGTGGATGCGCCGGACCTCGAGCGCGTGCCGGTGCCAGAGCTCCTCGAGCTCGCGGGCCGGGTCGCGGGTCAGCCGCATCGCGCGCCCGAGGCGCCGCAGGTCCGCGGGGTCGGTGGGCACGAGGTGCGTGCGCCGGAGCCGGTACAGCTGGATGCGGTGCTCCAGGGCCCGCAGCGTGCGGTAGGCCCGGTCGAGCTCGGCCGCGTCGTCGCGGCCGACGTAGCCGTACGCGGCGAGCGCCTCGAGCCCCTCGAGGGTGTTGCCGGTGCGCAGCCGCGGGTCGATCCGGCCGTGGACGAGCTGGAGCAACTGGACGCTGAACTCGACGTCCCGCAGGCCGCCGGGGCCGAGCTTCAGCTGGCGGCCCGCCTCCTTGGCCGGGACGTGCTCCTCGACGCGGCGGCGCATGGCCTGCACGTCCTCGACGAAGTGCTCCCGCTCCGCGGCCCGCCACACGAACGGCCGGATCGCCTCGAGGTAGGCCTCGCCGAGCGCGGCGTCCCCGCCACGGTGCGGGCCTTGAGGAGCGCCTGGAACTCCCACGTCGCGGCCCAGCGCCGGTAGTACGCGAGGTGGCTGTCGAGGGTCCGCACCAGGGGCCCGCGCTTGCCCTCCGGCCGCAGCGCCGCGTCCACCGGCCAGAGGCTGCCCTCCGCCGTGGCCTCCGAACAGGCCCGGGCCAGGCCGGCGGCGAGCCTCGTGCCGGTGGCGAGGGCGGCCTGCTCGTCGACGCCCTCGCCCTGATCGAGAGGCTCGACGACGTAGATGACGTCCACGTCGCTGACGTAGTTGAGCTCGCGGCCGCCGCACTTGCCCATGCCGAGCACGGCGATCCGGCACGGCTCGCTGCCCGGCGGCAGGTCCGCGCGCGCGATGGCCAGCGCGCCCTCGAGCGCGGCGGCGGCGAGGTCGGCGAGGTCGCGTGACGTCTCCGGCTCGGCGGCCGCCGGGTCCTCGGCGACCAGGTCGCGGCCGGCGATGCCGAGCAGCAGGCGGCGGTAGCCGACGCGCAGCGCATCCACCGCCCGCGGCACGGGAAGCCCGGCGACGGGTTCGGCGTCCACTGGGTCGGCGCCCACGGCGGTGAGCAGCGCGGCGCGGACGCCGTCCGGGTCGTCGGGGCGGCCCTCACCCACCGCCTTCCAGTGGGCGGGATGCCGGGCGAGGTGGTCGCCGAGCGCGGCCGACGTCCCGAGGACGGCGAGCAGCGCGTCGCGCACGCCGCCGCCGGACCGGAGAGCCGCGCGGAGCCGCCCGTCGCGGGGTCGCGCCTCGAGCAGGCGGACGACGGCGAGCAGCGCGAGGTCGGGGTCGGGGACGCGGCCGAGGGCACTGACGAGGCCGTCGTCGAAGACGTCCTCGAGGGGGTCGACGATGCCCGCCAGCGCGTGGTCGGCGAGGAACCGCTCGGCGCGGGCGGGGTCGGCGAAGCCGAGCCGGGCGAGCCGGCCGGCGGTGCTGGTCGGCCGGTCCGTCACCGGCGCGCGCCGACCGAGGTTCCGCTCACCACCCCGAGGAACGCCGCGGCGTGCGCGGCGGCGAGCTCGTCGAGCAGCGGGTCGGCGGCCTCGACGCTGCGGGCGACCTCGTCGGGGTCGAGGCCGGCGGCGACCACGGCGTCGGCGTCCTCGCGCATCCAGCCGGCGAAGTCGGCGGCCGTCACCTCGGGGTGGTACTGGACGCCCCAGGCCACCGCGCCGAGCCGGAACGCCTGGTGCGGGTACGGGTCGCCGGCGCCGAGCAGAACGGCGCCGGGCGGGAGCTCGACGATCGCGTCCTGGTGCCCCTGCGTGCCGAGGTAGCCGTCGGGGGGCAGCACGGACATCAGCGGGTCGCCCTCGGCGTCCTCGGTCGGGACGATGCGACCGAGACCCGCCTCGATGCCGAAGGAGCCGCGCTCGACCCGGCCGCCGGTGGCGTGCGCGAGCAGCTGCGCGCCGAGGCAGATCCCGAGCAGCGGGACGCCGGTGTCGACCGCCTCCGCCATCAGCGCACGCGTGCGCGGCAACCAGGGCGCGCGCTCGTCCTCCCACGCCGCCATCGAGCCACCCAGGACGACGAGCCCGTGGACGTCGGTGAGGTCCTCGGGCAGCGCGTCGCCGCGGTCGGGCCGGCGGACGTCGAGGCGCGTCGAGGCCGCGAACCGCCGCTCCAGGCGCCCGAGCGGACCGTCGGCCTGGTGCTGGACGACGACGAGGTGCGGGACGGTGCTCACAGCAGCGGAAGGTAACGGTTGAGCTCGAACGGAGTCACCTGCTGGCGGTAGTCCGCCCACTCCTGCCGCTTGTTCCGCAGGAAGAAGTCGAAGACGCCCTCGCCGAGCGTCTCGGCGACCAGCTCCGAGTCCTCCATGATGTGGATCGCCTCCGCCAGGCTCGTCGGCAGCGGCTTGATGCCGAGGGCGCGCCGCTCGGCGTCCGTCAGCGCCCAGACGTCGTCCTCGGCGCCGTCGGGCAGGTCCAGACCCTCGTCGATGCCCTTGAGGCCGGCGGCGAGCAGGAGGGCGAAGGCCAGGTACGGGTTGCACGCGGAGTCGAGCGCGCGGTACTCGATGCGCGTCGAGTTGCCCTTGCCCGGCTTGTACATCGGGACGCGGATGAGCGCGGAGCGGTTGTTGTGCCCCCAGCACACGTAGCTCGGCGCCTCGCCGCCGCCCCACAGCCGCTTGTAGGAGTTGACCCACTGGTTGGTCACCGCGGTGATCTCGGAGGCGTGCGCGAGGACCCCGGCGATGAACTGCCGGGCGACCTTGCTCAGCTGGTACTCCGCGCCGGCCTCGTGGAAGGCGTTGCGGTCGCCCTCGAAGAGGGAGAGGTGGGTGTGCATGCCCGAGCCGGGGTGGTCGGGGTACGGCTTCGGCATGAACGTGGCGTAGACGCCCTGCTCGAGGCCGACCTCCTTGATCACGGTCCGGAACGTCATGATGTTGTCGGCCATGCTCAGCGCGTCGGCGTAGCGGAGGTCGATCTCGTTCTGCCCCGGCCCGCCCTCGTGGTGGCTGAACTCGACGCTGATGCCCATGCTCTCGAGCACCCCGATCGCCGCCCGGCGGAAGTCGTGCGTGGTGCCGCGCGGGACGTGGTCGAAGTAGCCGGCGCGGTCGACCGGTTCCGGCTGCCCGCCGGGCTCGGGGAGGTCCTTGAGCAGGTAGAACTCGATCTCGGGGTGCGTGTAGAAGGTCAGCCCGTGCTGGGCGGCCTTGTTCAGCGCGCGCTTGAGGACGTGGCGGGGGTCGTTGAGCGTGGGCTCGCCGTCGGGCGTGAGGATGTCGCAGAACATCCGGGCCGTGCCGTGGTGCTCGCCGCGCCAGGGCAGGACGGCGAACGTGCTCGGGTCCGGCCGGACCAGCATGTCGGCCTCGTAGACGCGGGCGAGCCCCTCGATCGCGGAGCCGTCGAAGCCGATGCCCTCGGCGAACGCCCCCTCGAGCTCGGCCGGCGCGACCGCGACGGACTTGAGCGCGCCCAGGACGTCGGTGAACCACAGCCGGACGAACCGGATGTCGCGCTCCTCGATCGTGCGGAGCACGAACTCCTGCTGCCTGTCCATGCGTGCGCGTCCCTTCGTCGTCGTCCGGGCCCAGTGTCGTACCCGCGTATGACGCGGGCGTGTCGCCGACCCGTCGGTCAGCGTAACCAAGCCCGCCGCCGCGCCCCCGACGACGCTCGTTCGTCATTGCCTGGGCGCCTCCAGGTACAACGCGCTGATCAACGCGCTCGTGACGAACGACGGCAGGTGAGGACCACCGTCTCCGCCACCCACTCCTGCTGGAAGACCACGTGCTCCCAGCTGAACCGCAGCACCCGCCACCCCTCGCGCACGAGTTCGTCGTAGCGCCGGCAGTCGCGAACCAACGCGTCCCGCGTGCCGTGGTGCTCGAAGCTGTCAGCCTCCAGCACCAGGCGTCGCGCCGGGTCGCCGAGGTCCACCCGCACGACTCGCCCCGCCAGCTCGATCCGAAGCTGCGGCTGGAAGCCGGTGACGCCGGCGTTAAGGACGATGCCTCGGAGGCAGGACTCGAACGCATTCGCCGCTCCGGCGTCCGCGGCGCTCGCCACCCGCAGGCGCCGCCCACGACCCCGCCTCGGGCTCGTGCTCGCGGCGGACATCAGCTGCGCCGGGGTGACCAGGCCGCGGGAGACCGCGCTGTCGGCGACCCCGAGGGCCTGCGCGAACGGCATCGCGGAGGCGCAGTCCAGGACGGTCCGCACGATCGGCGTGACCCGGGCCTCGGCAGGCAGGGACGCCGTCGACCAGTGCAGGACCACGCCGGGCTGCGGGGTGGGGCGTGCACCGTGCGGCACGGTGACGTGGACGACGGTCGGTGACATGAGCAGGGACAGGTTCCAGGCATCGGCCGCGCTCGCGTGCGAGAGCACGCCACCCGCCCGCGCGGCCGCGACATGCGGGTCGGGGAGCACGGGCAGGACGTAGACGCCACGGCGGACGCGCACGACCTCGCCGGCCGCGACCGCGACCTCGAGCTGCCACCGGGTGGTGTGCCCGATGAGGTCCGCCGTGCGGGCTCGCCCGCCGTACGAACGCAGGACGTCGATCGGATGCACGCTCAGAGGTTCGCGGGCTACCGGCATCGGCGGCGCGAGCCGCGAAGCCGCTGTGGACGGAGGGAGCACGGGTGCGACTCCTGTGGAGCAACCGCGGTCGTTCGTCATTGTCGCCCGCTGTCCTGCGACAACCGGCGGCCCGAGCGCCTCGTGACGAACGACGGCGGGCCGATAGCGTCCGCGTCGTGAGCGACGCCTTCTTCACCCCGATCGGCGACGGACGATTCCAGGGCGAGGAGGCGTGCATCGGGCCCTGGTCGGCGGCGCACATGCACGGCGGGCCGCCCTCGGCGCTGCTGGTCCGGGCGTGCGAGCAGGCGGCGGACGAGGCGGCCGCCGGGCTCGTCGCCCTGCGGGCGAGCATCGATTTCCTGTCCGCCGTGCCCGTGGGTCCGGTCGAGGTCAGCGCCCGCGTGGTCCGCGGCGGACGGCGGATCACCCTGACGGAGTCGGTGATGACCGCCGCCCGCCGCGACGTCCTCCACGCCCGGGTCTGGCACGTGCGGGCCGCCGACTCGCAGACGCCGGTGCTCGACCAGCAGCCGCCGGCCGCGGTGCCGCCCCCGGACGAGACGGAAGCGACGTTGCAGGGCTGGCGGTTCGGGTACGCCCGGGCGATGGAGTGGCGCGTCGTCGGCGGTGACCCCGTCGGCCCCGGCCCGGCCACGGTCTGGACGCGCGCCCGCATCCCCGTCGTCCCCGGGGAGGAGCCGAGCGGGCTGCAGCGCGCGGTCCTCTCCGCCGACTCCGGCAACGGGATCTCGGCGAACCTCGACTGGAGCGCCTGGTCCTTCGTCAACATCGACCTCGACGTCCACTTGTCGCGGCCGCTGGTCGGGGCGTGGGTGCTCCTCGACGCGGCAACCCGGTACGAGGCCGGCGGGACCGGGCTCGCGGCGTCCTCGCTGTGGGACGAGCGCGGCCGGGTCGGCCGCGGCGCGCAGACCCTGGTGGTGTCACCACAGCAGGCGTGACGTCGACGACCACCGCAACGATCGCTGGAGCGCGCACGGAACTAGGCTCGGACCATGCCCCAGCTGCGGCTCGCCCTGGCCCAGGTCGATTCCACCGTCGGTGATCTCCGAGGCAACGCCGCGATCGTGCGGCAGTGGACGGCGAAGGCGCGGGAGGCCGGCGCCCACCTCGTCGCCTTCCCCGAGATGCACCTCACCGGCTACCCGGTGGAGGACCTGGCGCTCCGGTCGAGCTTCGTCGACGCCAGTCGGGGCGCGGTCGAGCAGCTCGCGCGCGACCTGGACGCCGACGGCCTCGGCGACCTGCCCGTCGTCGTCGGCTACCTCGACCGGGTCGACCCCGACGAGCGCAACGTCGACGAGCGGCCCGACGTCTTCGTCCCGAAGGGCGCCCCGCAGAACGCCGCCGCCGTCCTCCATCGCGGCCGCGTGGTCGCCCGCTACGCGAAGCACCACCTCCCCAACTACGGCGTCTTCGACGAGTTCCGGATCTTCACGCCCGGCAAGGACCTCACCGTCGTCCGCGTCGACGGCGTCGACGTCGCGATCGTCATCTGCGAGGACATCTGGCAGGACGGCGGCCCCGTCGCGTTGACCCGCCGCGCGGGCGCCGAGCTCCTGCTCGTCGTCAACGGCTCCCCCTACGAGCGGGACAAGGACGACGTCCGGCGCAAGCTGGCCGCCCAGCGCGCCGCCGAGGCCGGCTGCACGCTGGCCTACGTCAACATGGTCGGCGCGCAGGACGACCTGGTCTTCGACGGCGACTCGATCGTCGTCGCCGCCGACGGCACGGTGCTCGCCCGGGGGCCGCAGTTCGAGGAGGCCCTCCTCGTCGTCGACCTCGACCTCCCTCTGGACGCCGCGCACGAGAACCCGCCCGCCGTCGAAGGCATCCGGCACGTGGTGCTGAGCGAGGAGCCCGTCCCCGCCTACCAGCCGCACGAGAACTCCGTCGCCGAGCCGCTGCCGACGACCGCGGCCGAGGTCTACCGGGCGGTCGTCCTGGGTCTGCGGGACTACGTGCGCAAGAACGGCTTCCGGTCAGTGGTTCTCGGGCTCTCCGGCGGGATCGACTCGACCCTCGTCGCCACGATCGCCTGCGACGCGATCGGCGCCGCCAACGTCGTCGGCGTCTCCATGCCGAGCGACTACTCCAGCGAGCACTCCCGCGACGACGCCGCCGAGCTGGCCAAGCGGACCGGCCTCGACTACCGGATCGTCCCCATCGCGCCGATGGTCGACGCGTTCCTCCAGGCGCTCGGGCTGACCGGCGTCGCGGAGGAGAACCTCCAGGCCAGGGTCCGCGGCGTCATCCTGATGGGGATCTCCAACCAGGAGAACCACCTGGTGCTGACGACGGGCAACAAGAGCGAGCTCGCTGTCGGCTACTCGACCATCTACGGCGACTCCGTCGGCGGCTTCAACCCCGTCAAGGACGTCCCGAAGACCCTGGTCTGGGAGCTCGCCCGCTGGCGCAACGCCGAGGCGACGCGGCGCGGCGAGGCCCCGCCGATCCCGGAGAGCACGATCACCAAGGCCCCCTCTGCGGAGCTCCGGCCGGGCCAGACGGACCAGGACACGCTGCCGCCGTACGAGGAGCTCGACCCGCTCCTGGAGCGCTACGTCGAGCAGGCGCACGGCCGGTCGGAGCTCATCGCCGACGGCTTCCCGCCCGAGATGATCGACAGCGTCGTCACGATGGTCGACCGTGCGGAGTGGAAGCGCCGGCAGTCCGCCCCCGGCCCCAAGACGTCGCCGGTGGCCTTCGGCCGCGACCGCCGGCTGCCGATCACCACGCGGTGGCGGGAGCACCGGTCGGGCGACGGGCCGGACGCCGACCCGCCGCAGAGCCGCGAGGGCCGCGAGGAGAAGGAGCTGTCATGACGACGAGCAGCGACGAGCCCGCTCCGTACGGCACCGGTCCGGCTCCGGCGGACGCCGCCGCCCCGGGCGCCGTTCCCCCGCCCCGGCGCACGCGCGTGCACCACCTGCGGCAGATGAAGGAACGCGGCGAGCGCTTCGCGATGCTCACCGCCTACGACCAGTACGCGGCGGCCGTGTTCGAGGAGGCCGGCATCCCCGTGCTGCTCGTCGGCGACTCGGCGGCGAACAACGTGCTCGGCTACGAGACCACCGTGCCGGTGACGGTCGACGAACTGCTGCCGCTGGTCCGCGCCGTGAGCCGGAGCGCCCGCCGCACGCTCGTCGTGGCCGACCTCCCCTTCGGCTCCTACCAGTCGGGCCCCGACCAGGCGCTCGCGACGAGCGTCCGGATGATGAAGGAGGGGCTCGCGCACGCGGTCAAGCTCGAGGGCGGCGCGCGGGTGGCGCCGAGCGTGGAGCGCATCGTCGGCGCCGGCATCCCCGTCATGGCGCACATCGGCTTCACCCCGCAGGCGGAGCACGCCATCGGCGGCTACCGGGTGCAGGGTCGCGGCGATGACGGCGCGCATCGACTGCTCGACGACGCGCTGGCGCTGGAGGAGGCCGGCGCCTTCGCCGTCGTCCTCGAGATGGTGCCGGCGCCGGTCGCGGCGCAGATCACGAAGACGCTCGAGATCCCGACGATCGGCATCGGGGCCGGCCCCGACTGCGACGGCCAGGTGCTGGTCTGGCAGGACATGATGGGCCTGCGCACGGGCAAGGCACCCCGCTTCGTCAAGCGCTACGCGGACCTGCACCAGGTGATGCTCGACGCCGCCCGCGCCTATGCCACCGATGTGAAGGCGGGCGAGTTCCCCGCACCTGAGCACAGCTTCGAGAGCTGACGACCCCGACCAGGGTCCACGTCACGGAGTCCGTCACGCCAGGTCCCGGCCCGCGACCGACGCGCGGATGCTCGCCAGGTGCGCGTCGACGTGCCGCACCGAGGCCCCCAGCAGTGCGATCCGCGGCAGCCGCCGGCCCCCGAAGTCGACCTCGCCTGCGACGTCGTCCGGAGACAGCGACGTGAGGGCCGCCAGGGCCGCGTCGCCTTCCGTGCGGAGCAGGTGTGCGACCTCGTCGGGCTCCGCGACGATCCCGGCGGCCGCGTGCCGGGCGTTCACGGCGTCGAGGTCTCCGGGATCGACGGGACGCCCGGCCACCATGGCGTCCACCCAGCCCACGAACTGACGGTGGCCCAGCGCGATGTGCCGGGCGGCGACGCCCACGGGCCACCCTTCCGCGACGGTCACCCGCCGCCACTGGTCCGGCGCCAGTGCCGACACGAGCTCGACGGCCGCGTCGTTCGAGGACCGGAAGCCGGCGACGATCTCCTCGAGAGTCACGCCTCGCAAGCTAGGTCTGACGAGAGACGACGGTCAACGGGGTGCCTGGTCGCCTCGCCGCGCGACTTCGGGCTGCGAGGGGAGAACGGCCGCGGCGAGCTGGGCCCGGAGCACGCCGGGGGCCTCCACCAGCGACGGGCCGTACCAGGTGAGGTGGCGGCCGGAGACGAGCGCGGCGGGGACGCCGGGGAACGCCTCGGGACCGTCGTCCGCCGTGAACAGGTACGGCTCGTCCGGCAGGACGACGAGGTCGACGGGCGGGACGTCGTCCGGCGCGATCCTGGGGTACCGGTCCGCAGAGGAGGCGAGCACGTTGTCGACGCCGAGCCGCGCGAGCACGGCCCCGGTGAAGGTGTCGGAGCCGACCGCCATCCACGGGCGCCGCCAGATCGGCACGACCGCGCGGCGTCGCGGGTCCATGGGCCGGACGCCGGCCCACGCGCCCGCGGCCTCGTCGATCCACGCCGGCCGGCGCAGCCCGCACGCGTTGACCATCCGGGCGAGCGAGGTGAAGGCGCCGTCGACGGTCCGGACGTCGGTGACCCAGACGGCCAGTCCCGCGGCACGCAGCGCCTCGAGGTCGGGCGCCCGGTTCTCCTCCGCGTTGGCGAGCACGAGGTCGGGGAGGAGGGCGACGATCGCCTCGACGTCCGGGTTCTTCGTGCCCTTGACGCGGGGGACGTCGAGGTCCGCGGGGTGCGTGCACCAATCGGTGGCGCCGACGAGCAGACCGGGGGCCGTCACGGCGATCGACTCGGTCAGCGACGGGACGATCGAGACCACCCGCTCGACGACGTCCGGCAGCTCGACGGCTGTGCCGCTGTCGTCGACCAGCCGCCTCACGAGCGGATCACCGCCATCACCTCCGCGAGCGCGGGACCGGACGGCGCATGGGTGCACCAGGACGTGATCCCCCACCGCTCGGAGCGGCGCAGCAGCTCCTCGGCGGCCTCTTCCGGCGACGGCGCCACCAGCAGGAACGGTGAGTCGACGATGTCGGCGGCACGAATCGCGCCCTCCGTCGCGGCTTCCCAGTCGGCGGCGACATCCGCGGCCCTCCGGTCGACGACGACCTGCTGGATCAGGGCGTCGAAGGCCGGTAGCGGCAGGCCACGAGCGGCGCGGCGCTCTCGGACGGCGGCCACCCGGGCGTCCGTCTCGGCCGCGGAGGCCACGGTGAACGTACCCGGAGGCGCCCCTGGCAGCTGTAGCCCGCCCCCGAGGGCGACGAGATCAGCGACGTCGGCGGCGACCTCGAGGCCGCGATGCGACGTCGTGCCCACGAAGACCGGAACCGGCCTCTGCACCGGGACGGGCCGGAATTCGGGGTCGGCGAGGTGCCGGCGCAGCTCGGCGACGAACGGGGCGAGCGCGTCGATCCGCTCGGCGAACGACGGGTACGGCAGGCCCACGGCCGCATGCTCGAGCGGCTTGTGCCCGGCCCCGAGGCCGATCTCGACGCGGCCGCCCGAGAGCACGTCGAGGGTTGCGATGTCGCGGGCCAGCAGGCCCGGGTTCCAGAAGCCGATGTTGAGCACGTAGGTGCGCAGCCGCACCCGGGTCGTGACGGCTGCCGCAGCGGCCAGCATCACGAAAGGAGAGGTGCTGCCGACGTGATCCGCGGTGGTGACGACGTCCAGACCCACATCCTCCGCCCAGCGTGCGGCCTCCATCGGTGTCGCGGCCGGGTCATCCCCGGCCGGTCCAGGGGTGCCCATCCGGCCGAGGTTCACGCCGAAGCTCAACGTCGTCCGGTCCACGAACCCGATCCTTCCGGCGACCGCCGGTCCCGTCGATGGCGGTTCACCCTAGGCGTACTAGCGTGCCTGGCATGGCGGATCTGACGGTCGGTTACGCGGCGATGCTCGAGCAGTTCGGCCCGCAGGAGGTCATCGGTTACCAGGTGCTGGCGGAACGGCACGGGTTCAGCGGCAGCATGGCGGCGGACCACTTCCAGCCGTGGGTGCCCAGCCAGGGCGAGGCGTCGTTCGTGTGGAACGTCCTCACCGCGATCGGGGAGCGCACCGAGGGCGACCTGGGCCCGGGCGTCACGTGCCCGAGCTTCCGCTTCCACCCGGCGATCGTGGCGCAGGCCGCGGCGACACTCGAGGCGATGTACCCCGGGCGGTCGTGGCTCGGTGTGGGCTCCGGCGAGGCGCTCAACGAGCACGTCATCGCCGGGTACTGGCCCGAGGCGGGCGAGCGGTCGCTGCGCATGTTCGAGGCCGTCGAGCTCATCAAGAAGCTCTTCGACGCCTCGGTCGCGGGCAAGGACATCAAGCACGAGGGCCGGTTCTTCAAGATGGAGACCTCCCGGCTCTGGACGATGCCGTCGACGCCGCCGCCGGTGCTCGTCGCGACCGCCGGCCCGGTGAACGCCAAGAAGACGGGGAAGTTCGCGGACGGCATCATCACCGTCGGCGCACCCTTGGAGAAGATCGGCGGGCTCTTCGACAAGTTCGCCGAGGGGGCGCGGGAGGCGGGCAAGGATCCCGACACCATGCCCAGGGTCCTGCAGCTGCACCTGTCGTGGGCCGCGACGGACGAGGAGGCCGTGGAGAACGCCGTCAGGGAATGGCCCAACGGCGGCATGAAGTTCCCCAAGGCCGACATCCGCTCCCCGCACGACTTCGCGGCGATGGCCCAGCTCGTGCGGCCGGAGGACTTCGAGGGCCGGATGCTCATGACCAGCGACCCCGACCTGCACCGGGCCTACATCCAGAAGTTCGTCGACCTCGGCTTCGACCGGGTGTACCTGCACAACGTGGGCCGCAACCAGGAGGAGTTCATCGAGGTGTTCGGTCGCGAGGTGCTCCCGAAGCTGCATCGGTGAGCGTCTCGAGCTTCTGCTGCCGACGCACCAAGGCGGGGATCGCCGTGATCCGCATCCACATCGCGTACCACGCGACGAGCAGCAGGCCGGTGGCGTTCTCCCCGTGCACGTAGAGATCAATCGCGACCGCGGCGAGGACGACGGCGATGCCGACGAGGACGACACCGACCGCCCGGCGGTGCCGGAGGACGAAACGGTCCGATCGGCTCAGCGGCTTAGGCACGGTGACCGCGGGCCAACCCTCGGGCCTCGGCCGGTTCCGCAGCGGCGACTCCCACACCTCGTTGCGTGCGCGAGCAGTGCGTAGGGCGTCCGCCGCCGCCTCCGCCGTCGGGTACGGCCCCATCCGATCGCGGCGGCGACCGGGGTCCGCGTCCGTCTCCACCTGAGACGTGACGATGTTGAACCAGTAGCGGCAGGCGCTCATCCGTCGGCTCTTCAGGAGAGGCCCTGGCGAGTCGCGAAAGGGCGCCCCTCGTCCATGGTCAGAAGTTAACGCCGATCATGAGATGCATCGTGTCGATCACGCGCCGCTCGCGCAGGCGCGACGGGCCGACCGCCACCGGGAGCAGATCCAGCTACTCCCGGCGATGTGCTCGTAGGCTGGGCCTCGATGGCCTCGACGATCTACGACGTTGCCGCCCTGGCCGGTGTGTCGCCGGCCACGGTCTCGCGCGTGCTCAACGGGAGCGCGGTCTCCCCGGAGAAGACCGAGCGCGTGCGCGCAGCCGTGGCCCAGCTCGACTTCCGGCCCAGCCGGACGGCGCGGACCCTGCGGCGCCGCTCCTCCGAGGTCATCGCGCTGATCATCCCTGACGTGGAGAACAGCTTCTTCACGGCGCTCGCGCGCGGCGTCGAGGACCGGGCCGTCGACGCCGGGTACTCCGTCGTGCTCTGCAACACGGACGAGGACCCGGCGAAGGAGGCTCGCTACCTCGACATCGCCATGGCCGAGCAGGTCGCGGGCGTCGTCCTCGCCCCGGCGTCCCCCGAGCCCGACGTGATGCCGCTGACGTCCCGCGACATCACCGTCGTCCTGGTCGACCGGCCCGTCGCGCACCCCTTGGTCGACCTGGTGCTCCTGGACGACGAGGACGCCGCGGCGCGCGCGACGCTGGCGCTCCACGACCGGGGGTACGCACGGGTGGCCTGCATCACCGGGGACCTCGACTCCCCCACGGCTCGGTTGCGCGCCGCCGGGTGGCGCCGCGTGGTCGCCGAGCGCTCCCCCGGCCTGGACGCCGACCGCTACCTGCGGCACACGGACTACCGGCCCGCCGGCGCCCGGGCTGCGGTTGCGTCCCTGCTGGCGCTGCCCGATCCCCCGGACGCGCTCTTCGCGGCCAACAACCTGCTGGGCGTCGGCGCGCTCGCCCAACTCGTGGAGTCCGGTCACCGGCCGCCCGCCGTCGGGCTCGCGGCGCTCGGCGACCTGCCCTACCCGGAGTGGGAGGCGACGGAGGTCGTCATCGAGCCCTGGCCGGGGCGCCTGCTCGGCGTGACGGCGGCGGACGTCCTGCTCGGGCGCATCCGCGGGGACTCCGCCGAGCCGCGCAGGGTGGTCGTGCGCAGCGACGTCCCGTGTCCGGCGGCGCCGGTGGTGCGGTGAGGGCTACTCGTCCTCGCCGTCGCCGTTGTTCCAGCGACGGTCCTCCTCGTCCCACGACTCGGTGCGGCGGCGCGCGGTGTCCAGCGCATGTGCGGCCTCGGCCTCGGTGGCGTACGGACCCAGCAGGTCCTTGGACTGCCCCTTGTTCTCGTCCGTCTCGACCTGACCGGTCCGCGTGTTGAACCAGAACTGCGGCTGCTCCATGACGGCACCGTAGATGACCTCGGCTGGACGGGCCAATCCAGCTGCTGACCTGCGGCAACGTCGTCGCGTGGTTCAGCGTTGCCTCGCGTCGACTCGCGCTGCCGTGTGCCCCGGTCGTGCCCGGTGCGCCCCCAGCGCGCCCCCGGATCGCCGGGCGCCGAACTTGTCGAGGTCCGCACCTTCTCGGTGATACTTCAGTGCACGTCGACGTAGATGACCTCGATGGCGTTGTTCCCGTAGCCGAGCCGATTCCAGGGCGGGATCTCGGGCTGCACGTTTCCGGCCGCGTCGGTGGCTCTGGCGCGGAGGGTGTGCCGTCCGATGTCGCCGGCCTCCCAGTCGAACGACCAGTCCTGCCATTGATAGGGCCCCCGGGGTGGCTGGAGCCGCGCCGGCTGCCAGTCGCCTTCGCCGGTGAGGCTGACGTCCACTTGCGTCACTGGCCCCGTTCCCGACCAGGCCTTGCCTCGCACCGTGTACGTTCCGGCCTTGATGACCGAGGCGGGAGCAGGGTCGGTGATGCGCGCCCGTACGCGCATGAGGTTGACGGATTCGTGCGGCCGGTCTGGCCACTCGTAGATGTAGTGGCCGGTCTGGAACTCGCCGGTGTACGGCTCGGTCAGGACGTCGATGCGTTTGAGCCATTTCACGGACGCGACGGCGTACCAGTGCGGGGCGACGATCCGGAAGGGTGCGCCGTGGTCGGGGCCCAGCGGCTCACCGTTCATCTCGTAGGCGATGAGGATCTCTGCGGCTGGATCGGCGGCCTGCGCGAGGGGCAGGGCGCGGACGAAGGTCAGATCGTCCTGCTTGGTGTCCGCAAGGATCGCACTGAGGTGGTAGGCGCCGTGGTCGGCGCCTTCGAACCGGACGTCGACGCCGTCGGCCGCCGGACGCGCCTGCTGCAGGACCTCGTGCAACAGCGCCCCGCCCCAGCGCGCGGTCGACACGGCGTAGTCGCCCCACGGCTCGCCCGTGGGCAGGGGCCGCATCGCCAGACGTCCGTTTCCGGCGCATTCGAGCGTGACCGCACGCTCGACCTTCGGCAGAGCGCGCAGGTCGTCGAGCGTCAGGCTGATCGGGTTCTCGACGGCGCCACCGACCTCGAGCACGCCGTCGTGTGCCGGGACCGCGAAGTTGCTGCGGACGTAGTGGAGCGCGGTCGGCGTGATCTCGCCGGCCAGGGCTTCCGGCGGCGCCTCGGCGTTGTAGGGAGCGGGGTTGATCATGCGGAGCGCTGCGCGTCCTCGTTCGAGTTCGTCCATCACGGCCACGTCGGGGCCTCCTCGTCGGCGGGTGATCGGGTCACGTCAGTCATCAGTAATCGGTGTCCTGGAAGGTCGGCTCGCGACCCTCGTTGAAGGCGCCGATCCCCTCGACGCGATCGGGGTGAACGGCGGAGCGCCAGTGCGCGTCCATCATGATCGCGATGGCTTGCTCGACCGGTTGCCCCTCGCCCAGTTGGACTGCCCGCTTGACGGCCTGGACGGCCGTCGGTGAGTTGCTCGCGATCTTCTCGGCGATCCGCAGTGCGGCGTCCATGAGCTCGGCCCGGGGGTGGATCTCGTTGACCATGCCGAGTCGGTGCGCTTCCTGCGCGGTGATCGGGTCGCCGGTCATCAGCATCTGCAAGGCCTTGCCCGGCGGAAGCAGCCGGGGGAGGAACACCGGTGAGCCGCCCCCGGCCGACAGGCCGATCATCGCCTCGGGCTGCCCGAAGGTGGCGTTGTCGGAAGCGATGATGAAATCGACGCTCTGTGCCAGTTCCGAGCCGCCCCCGTAGGCGATCCCGTTGACGGCGGCGAAGATGGGCTTCCGGAGTTGGCGCACCGTGTAGAGGGTGCGGTCGAAGTCCTGCCGCTGGCGGAGCCAGTCCTCCTTGGTCATGCTCTTGCGCTGCCGGAGGTCGCTGCCGACGGAGAACGCCCGGTCCCCTGCGCCGGTGAGGATGACGACCCGGACGACGGTGCGGACCGCTATCGCCTCGACGACCTCGGTCAAACGGGCACCCATCTCGGTGGTGATCGCATTGTCGGCGTGCGGCCTGTTCAGCGTGACGACCGCGATCCGATCGTCGGAGACGTAGTCGAGGAGCACCGGAGAGTCCGGCTCGTCCCCCCCGGACCGGGGGGGACCGAAGTCGAGCGAGTTCCACCGATCCGTGCCTGCGGCGTTCGTGGTCACGTCGTCCTCTTCTCGACCTGGGGCGGTTCTGCGTCGAGCTCCGCCAGCCACCGCAGGGCGCGCAGGCCCGGCGCGAAGCAGTACTCGCCGCCGCGGGTGACGACGAACGGCGGCATCCCCTGGAGCCGCCGGCGGATCGGCGTCCGGGGGATGGTGAAGGCCCCGGAGCCGTCGTTGGGCCCGACGAGGGGATCCTTCTCGGCCGGTGCACCGATGAAGATGCCGTCGTTGAGCCACTGGGTCTTGACGAACTCGAACTGGCGGCGAAGGTGCGCACCGGCGAAGACGAAGATGATGCCGCGGTCGGCACCGTCGTCCTCCAGAACGCCGTCGGGCAGCATCGGCCCGTAGCTCGTGCCTCGCCGGATCATGCGGTGCAGGCGCACGTTGACGCTGCCGTCCTCGTCGAGCGCGTCCCTGGGGTTGGCCCGTCGGGCGTGCGCACCGGCTGGACACTTGAAGCCGCGTACATCGTCGCCGTACCGGAAGTCGTTGTTGCGCAGCGGATCCGCGCCGAGTTCGGGGTCGTCTCCCTCCGGGCACACCGCCAGCGGGGCTCCGCTCTGCCAGCGGCCGACCATCTTCGCGCCGAGGTACGCCTCCTCCTCGCGGCTCGCGGCCTTCGCGCGCAGGTACTGCCGGTACGCGGCCACCCTCGTGTGCAGCTTGCGGAAGACCACATAGGTCCCATTGCGCCCCAGCACCTCCGGGACGGGCATGGGCGGGAGGTCCCCCGTCTCGTCGGGATAGCCGAGCACGATCTCCCCCGCCTTGAGCGGCTCTTCTTGAGGATCGGACGCCGGTTTGCCGCTTCCTTCGACCGCCGGCTGGCCGATGCCGTCCTTGAAACCGAAGGAGGTGCGGCCGGTCGGGAGCTGGTAGCAGTCCTGACGCCAGATCAGCTCGACGCCGGGGAAGTCCTGGGAGGCGCGGCGTGCCTTCTCCTGGACGGCTTGCAGCCGCTCGGCATCGGGCGAGAGGAATGCGACGGCGACGTGGACGTCGCGGCTGCCCAGCGGCTTCTCCCAGTTGCTCGGGTCGCTGTCGCCGACGTCGCCCAGCTCGGCCGCGCGCGCGGCCATCCCCTGCTGGAACTCCGGCGCGAAGCTGTCGAGCGACTCCTGCGGCACGCCCAGCGCCTTCAGGCCCTGGTAGGTGAAGGCGACGGTGATCCACGCGCCGTGCTCGGGCTCGGACGAAGACCGTCCCGAATCGACGAGCGGCAGGAGCCGCCGGACCAGGGCGCGCCCGGCTGCGGGGTCGTCGATGCGCAGCAGGAGGTAGGCCCCGACGTAGGGCGAGGGTCGCTCGTGCAGCGCACCGATCTGGATGTCGTCCAGCTCGAGGCCGGCGTCCTCCTCGACCGTCACGTCGATCACCTACCTTCCCTCTAGACGTGCTCGGGCGGCTGGGGCGGGTCCGGGTTGGGCGCCGCGAGGTAGGGAAAGGTCCGCGTGGCCGGCCTCGTCGCCTGGTCGACACCGTCACGGATGACGGGCCCGTTCCCGGCGTTGACGAGCTGCGTGAAGAGCGTGTCGATGACGTCGTCATTGGGTGTCCGCCCGCCGCAGGTCTCGTGGGCCTTTCCCGCGAGGGCGGCGAGTTCGATCTCCAGGAAGGAGCCCTTCTCGGTGTACGGCTTGGCGACGTCGACGACGAGGTAATCGGCGAGCACGAGGTTCGTCAGGGGGTGGTCGCCGTTGCCGTCCGGAGGCCAGTCGGTCGTCCCGTCGAGTCCGTCCCAGAAGGCGAGGTTGGCGTTCAGTCTCGCCCGGTAAGCGCCCTGGTAGGTGGGCCCGAGGTGGAAGGCGTCCTCGAGGTTGTACAGGTCGCGGATCTCGAGGTCCCGGTTCACCGGGTCGAACTGCTTCGGGGCCAGCAGCATGTTCTTCACCTCGGGCCGTCCCACGCGCTCGATCCGCACGGTGAACCTGCCGCGCGTCAATGTCTCCGCGACGACGCCGACCAGCTCCGCGCCCCCCAGGAGTTCGCTGTCGACCTCGACGACGAGGCTCAGGACGTTCTTTCCGTCGAGGAAGATCGAACCGGGATCGGTGAACGCCAGCCTCCCTGTGGCGATCGTGGTCAAGGCCGCCCGGGCATCCATGATGAACGGGTCCCAGCGTGGGCCGGCGAAGACGCGGACGCCGTAGCCAGAGCCCCCCTGCTCGTCGTTCACCATGAACGAGACGGTCTCGCCTGCCGGGGTGATGCAGCTGCCCTGCTGGCCGACACCGTCCTCGCCGCCTCCCCCAGTCGGGGCAGAGAACGACGCAATCGACGACGAACTCTTCGGGCCTGGCGGCGAACGGAACCCGCTCGTCCGCCGCGGCCTCGGCCAGGGGGCGCAGCCGAAAGCGGTAGACGAGCCCGTCCGACAGCCCGTCCGAGGGCTGGGCGAAAGGGAGAGTGTTCATCACGAGTACGAGATGTCCGGGTCGCTCCGGGCTGGGGAACGCGTAGACGTCGGTGATGTCGGCGATCGGTTCGGCCAGTGCTCGCGGCCCGGAGATGTGATCCGACATCAGCGTCCTCGGTCCTGGCCGGGCGACAGGGCCATTCAGTCCGCGGCTTCGTCGAGCAGAGGCTGCAGGGCAGGGTGCGCCAGCGCCTCCGCGGCGTCCGGATGGTCGAGCACCCGTTGGAAGGCCTGACTGACGCGCTGAGCCTTCCGGATCTCCTTCACCGTGCCCCCGTAGTTCCGCGCGTAGGCACCGGCCGTCTGCTGCGCGCCGAGGATGAACGCCTTCAGCGCCGCGCGGTCGGGAAGCCCCCCGTAGCCCTCCGTGTGCCGGAAGATGACGTCGAAGAGCGCAAGCGTTGGGCCGGACGTGAAGAAGTCCTCCATGTACGCGTCCCACGGACCGTCGAAGCTCGTGATGAACGCCAGTCGGGTGTCATCGTCGAAGAGCACGAACCTCGCCTCATGGATCGTGGTGACGGCCATGCCGTAGTCTCCGGGCCGGTATCCAGGGGTGTCCTGCAGGTCACGGAGGGCCGCGCGCAAGGCCTCGCCCTGACCGGGGCTGACCCGGAAGAAGAGGCTGAACTCGCTCGTCGGGCCGACCTGGAGGCCGGGCCGGGACGTGCCTGTCGCGGCGGTCGTCATCGCTGCTCCTCATGATCGCCCAACTCGACGCGGGCGCCGTGGCATTGTGATCACATCAGGACTTCCTTCAGCGTCGCCGACCCCGCCGATGCGGCCCTCATCCTCCCTGGGTGATAGCCCCAGTCGACGCGGGCAGCAGGGTCCGGTCCGCACCCTCCGTACCCTCGTCTTTCCGCTCAGCGAGCAGACCCGGCCTTGAGGGTCGGGAGCCCATCAGGCGACCGCCGCCGGCGCCCTTGACGCGGCTGCGCCCGCAACGGCGGCTCCAGCCGGGTCCACTGCTCATCGCTCGGATCATGACGCGTCGACCGCTCCCGGTTGCCCACCACGGAGTCGAAGCAAGAAGCACTCAGAGATCGACGGGACAGGATCTAGTGAAGGACCAGCTTGACGACGGTGACGGCGATGGCGAGGCCGAGGGCGACCGCGCCGAGGGCGAGGGCGCGGACCAATCGGTGACCTCGGGCGCGGGACTCGACGACGACCAGGGCGCCGACGAACACGGCGACGGCGACCCGGCCGCTGAAGAGCTCCTCCTGAACGAGCGGGGCGACCCCGACCGCGATCGACGCGACGACGGCGAGGATCACCGCCATGACCAGCTGGCTGAACAGCAGCTCTCGCGGCGAGTGGTGCAGCCCGGGGTCGTCGACGAGATAGGCAGAGAGGCCGAGCGCGAACCAGTGCGCGACGGCGAGCCCGATCGTCGTCCCCCAGATGATCAGTAGGAGTTCGGGCATCGGAGGCGGTGCCGCCTCCTTGGAGACGCTCAGCGCGACCAGCAGCGTGATGCCCAAGTAGAACGCCATCATGTCGGCCTCGCGCCGCAACGAGGGGTCGGTGCGGGTGGCGCGGACCTGCCGGACGAGAGCCCACAATCCCGTGCTCTGCGTCGGTGGCCCGCCCGCAGCCTGCGCTGCTTCACCGCTGCTGGTGGGGCCGGGGGGATCGTCCGCGGTCGCGTCAGAGGTCCTCGCCATGCTGCCCCTCTCACTGAACCGCCGTGACCGTCGCACGGACGTGGGCGAGGCGCATCATCCGCAACGTATGAGCGGTGCCGCAGGGCCCGGTAACCGTCGGTCCGTCGGTCAGTGGGTGCTGCTCAGGCGGTGTCTCCAGCCTCGAGCCGCATCCCGTTTGCGCAGGGCAGCGACTTGCTGATTGTCTCCCGCGTCTCCGCGCCCGGCTCGGCTGGTCGCCGTGGGTCGTGTTCGGCGCCGGGTCCGGCAGATGTCTCGAGCGCTCACCCTGTCAGGGATGTAGGCGGCGCGGCACCGGTCCGGGGCAGGCGTACTCGGAAGCGGCACCCGACGTCGGTGTTGACGACGTCGATGGCGCCGGCGTGGGCCTCGACGATCCCTCGGGCGATGGCCAGCCCGAGGCCCGCACCCCCGTCCGGCCCAGGTGTGCGGGCCGTCGTGCCACGCCACCCGGCCTCGAACACCCGGTGGAGCGCCTCGTCGCCGAGCCCGCCGCAGGCGTCGGAGACCTCGACGACGCAGGTTCCACCCTCGGCGCGGGCGATGACCTCGACCGTGCCGTCCGACGGCGTGTGCCGGATCGCGTTGACGACCAGGTTCGCCAGCACCCGCCCGAGCTCGGCGGCGTCCCCCTGCACGTGCGCCGACCCGCCCTCGGCGTCGGTGCCGAACCCGGCACCCAGCCGCACGCCGCCCGCCTCAGCCATCGGACGCGAGCCCGCGACGACGTCGTCCACCAGCTCGCGCACGTCGACCGTTCCCACGCTGAGCGACAGCGCGCCGGACTGGATGCGGGACAGCTCGAAGAGGTCGTCGACCATGCCCGCGAGCCGGTCGACCTCCCGGCGGATCTGCGCGTGGTAGCGCCCGACGTCCGGGGCGACGCCGTCCTCGAGTGCCTCGGCCATCGCGCGCAAGCCGGCCAGCGGCGTCCGCAGGTCGTGGCTCACCCACGCCACGAGCTCACGCCGGGACGACTCCAGCGCCCGCTCCCGTCGGCTCGCCTCCGTCAGCCGTTCAGCCGCGGCGACGATCTCCCGCTCGATCTCGGCGAGCTCCCGGATCCCGACGTCCCCGGAATCACGGACGCCGCCCGCTGCCAGGGCGCGGGCCGCGGTCCGCACGCGTTCGACGTCGCGGACGACGGCCGCGGCCAGGCTCAGCGCGGCGACGAGGCCCACGGCGCCGGCCACCGCGCTCACCGGCAGCACCACACCGAGGTCGTGACCGGAGATGAACATCGCGCGGGCGGTACCGGCGACCCCGGTCACCACTGACAGCACGCTGACCAGGGCGACCGAGACCAGGGCGGCCCGCACGGAACGTCGCCCCGCCAGCCGGACCGCGGCGAGGCCCACGACGCCCACTGCCCCGGCGCAGGCGAGCGCGATGGCCAGGACTTCGAGTTCGGCGCGACTCACGCGCCCTCCCAGCGGTAGCCGACGCCCCACACGGTGACCAGCCGCTGCGGCTGCGACGGTTCGGTCTCGATCTTCTCCCGCAGCCGTCGCACGTGGACGGTGACGGTCGAGGTGTCGCCGAACTCCCAGCCCCAGACCTCCCGCATCAGCTGGGTACGGGTGAAGGCGCGGCCGGGGTGGGTCATCAGGTGGACGAGGAGGTCGAACTCGCGCGTGGTCACGGGGACCGGCCGTCCGCGGACCTCGATCGTGCGGCCGGGGACGTCGACCTCGACCTCCCCGGACGCCAGGCGCCGGGGCAGCCCGTCGGCGACGGGGAGGACGCCGCTGCGCCGCAGCACCGAGCGCACGCGCAGTACGAGCTCGCGGGGGCTGAACGGCTTGACCAGGTAGTCGTCGGCGCCGGTCTCGAGCCCGACGAGGCGGTCGCTCTCCTCACCCAGCGCGGTGAGCATGACCACGGCGACGTCCGGCCGGGTCGACCGCAGCCGCTGGCAGACCTCGAGCCCGGAGAGCCCCGGCAGCATGAGGTCGAGCACGACGAGGTCGGGGCGAGTCCGGGCGGCGACGGCGAGGGCGGTGGGCCCGTCGGCGGCATGCTCGACCTCGAAGCCGGCGTGCGTCAGGTACGAGCGGACGACCTCCGCCACCGTCGCGTCGTCCTCGACGACGAGCACCCGACCTGTCACGGTCCCGAGGGTAGATCCGCTCACCGGCCGTCCGGCCGCCACGGGCTTGCTCGTTCGACTTCCGTAAGCCCCTCGCTCAGGGCTCCCTCACCAGGACGGCGCGCACGTAGAGCAGCTCGAAGCCACGGCGCTGAACGTTCTGCTGCGACGTCGATCCTGGTTGCGTGGTGACGACGGCGATGTCGCAGCCCGCTGCGGCGGCGTCGGCGAGGCGCGCCGCGAGCAGGGCGGTCTGCACCCCTCGCCGGCGGTGCTCCGGCACGGTGCCCGCGCCGGTCAGCTGGGCGATGCCGTCGGTCACCCGGTAGCTGGCGCCTCCCGCCGGCCGGCCCGCCCGCAGCGCGATGTACCTGCGGATGCCCCCGACGGCCGCCGAATCGCGTTCGGCCGTTTCCAGGACGTCCCGCGGGAACTCCTCCATGGCGACGCCTTGGGCGTCCGGGTGGGCGCCGGCATCGACGGCCAGGTCGACCCAGGCGTCCAGCTCGTCGGGGCCGCTGCGGCGTACGTCCACCCCGGGCACAGCGAAGGGGCGGGCGCCCGCCCTGAGGTCCCGGCCGAGGACGTTCTCGAACGAGACGAGCCGGTAGCCGCGCGCGACGAGCAGGTGGACGAGCTCGGGATCGGCCAGGCTGGCCACCTCCGCCTGGGTCGCCGCGCCGCGGCGCGCGAAGGCCTCCTCGACGTCGGCCAGCGTCGCCGGGTCCGGAAGGCACCCGAAGCCCAGGCCCGTGACCTTGTTGTACGGGGAGCCCTCGTCGGCGAAGGTCGCCATGCCGCCGCCGACGGGAGTCACGAAGCCCGGCCCCTCCTGCCCGCGCCGGCGCAGTGCAGCCCTGGTCGCCTCGGCCATCAGCTCCGCCTCGGCGTGCTCGATCCGGGCCGCGAGCTCGGAGCCCCCGAACACAGGTACTCGCTGGGCGTGGCCGCCTTCGATCCTGGTCGAGCTGTCGGCATGGTGGGACACGTGCTTCCTCCTCGGGTCGGGTCGCTCTCAGTCGGCCTGGGCGATCGCCCAGGCTGCGTTGACGAGGCCGATGTGGCTGAACGCCTGCGGGAAGTTGCCCAGCAGCTCCCCGGTCGTGGCGTCGACCTCTTCGGCCAGCAGGCCGAGGTCGTTGCCGTAGCCGGCGGCGGTCTCGAAGACCTGCCGGGCCCGGTCGGCGCGGCCGGCGAGAGCCAGCGCCTCGGCGAGCCAGAACGTGCAGAGCAGGAAGGTCCCCTCGTCGCCGCTGAGCCCGTCGACGCCGCCCTCTGTGCGATAGCGGTAGACGCAGACCCCGCGCGTCCGTGAGCCGCTCGGCGACGGCGTCGATGGTCGCGAGCATCCGCGCATCTGTCGGCGGGCAGGAAGCCCGACGATCGGCATCATCAGGGTCGATGCGTCGAGCTCGTCCGAGCCGAACGACTGGGCGAACGCGTCCGCCCGCTCGCTCCAGCCCTGCTCGAGGACCGCCGCGTGGATCTCGTCGCGGGTCTGTTTCCAGCCGGCGACCTTGTCCTCGGCGCGTAGGAGCTGCGCCATCGCGATCGCCCGGTCGAGCGCCACCCAGCACATGACCTTGGAGTAGACGAAGTGCCGCGGTTCGCCGCGCACCTCCCAGATGCCCTGGTCCGGCTCGCGCCAGCGGGTGGCGGCGGCGTCGGCGCAGGCGACGAGGAAGCGCCGGGTGGCGTCGTCGATGTCGTCGAGGTAGTCGCGCAGCTGGTAGGCGGCGCCGAGGAGCTCGCCGTAGACGTCGACCTGCTGCTGGTTCCAGGCGCCGTTGCCGACGCGCACCGGGCGGCTGTCGCGCCAGCCCTCGAGGTGGGTCAGGGTCCGCTCGGTGAGGTCGTGCTCGCCGCCGATGCCGAACATGATCTGCAGGCCGTTGTCGTCGTCCACGGTTGCGGCGGCGCCTGTCATGAACGAGAAGAAGTCGATGGCTTCGTCCGGGCAGGCGGCGACCCACAGCGCCTGCATGGTGAAGCAGGAGTCCCGGACCCAGGCGTAGCGGTAGTCCCAGTTGCGCTCGCCGCCGACGCCCTCGGGCAGCGACGTGCGTGGCGGCCGCGATGATCGCGCCGGTCGGCTGGAAGGACAGCGCCTGCAGGACGCGCCCGCTGGTGTGCACGAGGTCGCGCCACGGCCCCTGGTAGGTCTGGTGGATCGCCGACCACGCGCGCCACGCCCGTACCGTGCTCTCGAGCAGCGCCGCGAGCTCCTCCTGGCTCCACGTCCGCGGGTCGCGGTCGCCGAGCCGGCCGTGGTGGAGCGCGAACGTCGCGGACTGCCCCGCCGCCAGCGTGAGGCCGCCGCGAGCCTCGCCACCGTTCGTCGAGAGATCCCACGGCGACGTGAGCGCGAGACGCTCCGCGCCGCCCCGGACGAGCAGCCCGCCGGGTACCGCTTCGGTCAGGGGGACGACGAGGCCGTACTCAGGCCGGGGCACGAACCGAACGGCGATCTCCACCGACCCTTCGCGGCACTCGATGCGGCGCACGAGCAGGTGGGTGGCGGAGCGGCCCAGGGCGTGGGGGTCGGTGTCCTCGCCGGTCGCCATCGCCTCGGTGAGGACGGCGACACCCGTCGGCGTCCGGAACGTCGTCTCGAGCACGAGCGTGCCGTCCAGGTAGCGCCGTTCGACCTCCAGCTGGGAGGACGTCGGGCCGATGCGCCAGACACCAGCCTCTGCCCCGAGCAGACCCCCGATGACCGACGGGCTGTCGAAGCGTGGGAACGCGAGCCACTGCACGCCGCCGTCGCGGTCGACGAGCGCAGCCGAGTGGCGGTCCGACAGCAGCGCGAGATCGCCGATCGCGGTGGTGGTCATCCCAGTCTCCAGAGTGTGGGCGCGTGTCCGAACGACACGTGGTCCCCGCATGCGCCGACGCGTTACGCCCTGGCCACGAGCGTGAACCGTGGCGGCCTCGGCTCGGACCTACCTGTCGGCAGCGCTCACCCCCTCGACCGGGAGACCACGATGACCAGTTCCACCTCCGCGACGTTCGACGTGATCGTCCTCGGGGCCGGCCCGGCCGGGGAGGTCGCGGCCGGACGGCTCGCCGACGGGGGCCTGCGCGTCGCCCTTGTCGAGCGCGAACTCGTCGGCGGCGAGTGCTCCTACTACGGCTGTATCCCCAGCAAGACCCTGATCCGGCCCGGTGACGTGCTCGCCGCCGCCCGGCGGGTACCGGGTGCAGCGTCCGCCGTCACCGGCACGGTGGACACCGCCGCCGTCCTCGCCTGGCGCGACGAGCAGACCGGCGGCTGGGACGACACGGGCGCGCTCGCCGTGGCTCGACGCGCACGAGATCACGCTGGTGCGCGGCGAGGGCAGGCTCGACGGCGCCCGGCGGGTCGTCGTACGCGGAGCTGACGGCGTCTTCGTCCGGCTGACCGCGCGGCGCGCCGTCGTCCTGGCCACCGGCACCAGCCCCGCGCATCCCCCCGGTGCCGGGCCTCGCCGACGCCGCGCCCTGGGACAACCGCGACGTGACGGCCATGAAGGCCGTACCCCGGCGGCTGCTCGTGCTGGGCGGTGGCGCGATCGGCGTCGAGATGGCGCAGGCCGTCCGCCGGCTGGGCGCCGACGAGGTCACCATCGTCGAGGCCGGCCCGCGGCTGCTCGGCCGCGAGGAGCCGTTCGCGGGCGAGCAGGTCGCGGCGGCGTTCGGCGCGGAGGGCATCAGGGTGCTCACCGGCGTCGCGGATGGCGTCGGTGACGCGGGACGGGACGGACGGCCCGGTCCGAGCGACGACGTCCACCGGTGAGGAGCTCGTGGCGGACGAGGTTCTCGTCGCCGCGGGACGCCGGCCCGCCACCGGCGACCTCGGCCTCGAGACGGTCGGGCTGCCCCGAGGCCGCTTCATCCAGGTCGACGACCGGCTGCGCGCGGTCGAGGCGGACGCCGACTGGCTGTACGCCGTCGGTGACTGCAACGGGCGCGCCCCGCTCACGCACATGGGCAAGTACCAGGCGCGCATCGCGGCCGACGTGATCCTCGGCAAGGACGTGCGGGACCGGGCCAGCTCGGACGTCGTCCCGCGCGTCACCTTCACGGACCCGCAGGTCTGCGCCGTCGGGCTCACCTCGGCGCAGGCCGCGGAGCGCGGGCTGCGCGTGCGGACCGTCGAGTACGGCACGAGCGACGTCGCCGGCGCCGCCACGAAGGGCCGCGACGGCGGCGGGACGAGCCTGCTCGTCGTCGACGAGGACGCCCGCGTCATCGTCGGCGCGACCTTCACCGGCCCCGACACGCAGGAGCTCCTGCACGGCGCGACGATCGCGATCGCCGCCCGCGTGCCCCTCGACGAGCTGTGGCACGCGGTCCCCGCGTTCCCCACCGTCAGCGAGGTCTGGCTCCGCCTCCTCGAGGCCTACGGGCTGTGAGGCGGTCGCCATGCCCGACGTCGGATTCCTGCAACCTCTTCGTCGTCGCCCTCGTCGCGTTCGCCGTGCCGCTCGCTGCTCGGGCTCGCGCCGTGGCTGCGCATCCCCGGGCCGGTGCTCGAGATCGTCGCCGGCATGGTCCTCGGGCCGGCCGTCCTCGGATGGGTGGACGCCGACCTGCCGGTCCGGGTGCTCGCCGTCGTCGGGCTCGCGTTCCTGCTCTTCCTGGCGGGCCTCGAGATCGACGTCTCCGTCCTGCGCGGCCGCCCGCTCGTGGTCGCCCTCGCTCGGGTTCGGGATCACCCTCGTGCTCGGCGTCCTCGCCGGAGTGTTGTTCGCCGCCGTCGGCTGGGTGCACAGCCCGCTGCTGCTCGCCGTCACCCTCTCGGCGACGTCGCTCGGCCTGATCGTGCCCGTGCTCAAGGACGCCGGGCAGACCGAGACGGCCCGCTCGGCCAGGCCGTGGTCGTCGCGGCCTCGGTCGCCGACGTCGGCGCGGTGCTGCTGCTCTCCCTGTTCTTCTCCGCGCGCGCCGGCGCCGGCACCGGCAGCCGCGCTCGTGCTGCTCGTCGGCTTCGCGCTGCTCGTCGCCGTGCTGGCGTGGGCGCTGCTGCGCGGCGGCCGGTCACCCCGGCTCGGGGACGCGCTGCTCCGGCAGCAGGACACCACCGCCGAGTCCGGGTGCGGGCCTGCGTCGCGCTGCTGCTCGGGCTCGTCGCCGTCGCCGTCGCGGTTCGGTCTCGAGACGATCCTCGGCGCGTTCGTCGCCGGCGCCGTCCTCGCCTTCGTCGACCGCGACGCCATGTCCCACCCGCGGCTGCGGGCCAAGCTCGACGCTGTCGGCTACGGGTTCGTCGTCCCGGTCTTCTTCGTCGCGAGCGGCCTGCAGCTCGACGTCCGCGGCCTGCTCGCCGACCCGAGCGCTCTGCGTGCGGGTGCCGGTGTTCCTCGCCGCTCTGCTCGTCGTCCGCGGCGCCGCGGCCCTCCCCGATGCTGCCGACAGCGGGCCGCCGGGCGACCGCCGCCGCCGGGCTGCTGCAGGCGACGTCGCTGCCCTTCATCCTGACCGCCACCCAGATCGGGGTGGCGACCTCCGTGCTCTCGCCGGTCACCGCCGCCGCGCTCGTGGCCGCGGGACTGCTGTCCGTGCTGCTCTTCCCGCCGCCGCGCTCTCCCTACTCCGCCGTCTGCCGTCGCATGACGCCGTCACGCCGTCCGCCGCGACGGCCGGGGCGACGAGCCA
Source organism: uncultured Actinomycetota bacterium (assembly GCA_963755755.1). Lineage (GTDB taxonomy): Bacteria > Actinomycetota > Actinomycetes > Actinomycetales > Kineosporiaceae > DATKNA01. The sequence goes on along the minus strand of CAVWLJ010000012.1, from coordinate 176,802 downwards.
GGCGTGATGCCGGGGGTGGCGGCAGACTCACCGATGTGAAGACAGAGGCAGCGTGTGCGGCAGGCCTCACCGCACACGCTGCCTACGGTGTCACCAGGCGACGATGCCCTCGCCGCCGACGGCGTCGGGGACCGTCACGGTGGAGGTGCGGTTGAGGGTGCCGTCGTCGTTCACCCCGAAGGTGTCCACAGCGCCGGTCGCCCCGGTCTGCACGTACAGCACGTCGCCGTCCCGCGAGAACGTGGCGTCGACGGTCCCGCCGCCCGCGGTCTTCGCGTCCGCGATCTTCGTGACACCGCCTCCGGCCGCTGTCCGCAGCGTCGTCACGCTGCCGCTGCCGGCGTTGGAGGCCGCGAGGAGGTCGCCCTCCGCGGTGACCCAGCAGGTGGCGGCCTGACCGGTGGCGGCGACCCCGAGCGAGGTGATCGTGCCGCGACGGCCCACCCGGTAGGTGGCGACGGAGTTGGTTCCCGTGTTGGTCACGGCGAGACGGCCGTGGGCGTCGAAGGCGAGCCCGAACGGGACGGCGCCGGCCTCGGTGTGGACGACGGGGGCGTCGGACGGTCGCCCGGAGGCGGAGACGCCGAAGACGAGGAGGCTGTTCGTGGCTGCCTTGGTCGAGACGACCAGGTGACGGCCGTTCGGCGTAAAGAGCACCTGCCCGGGGGTATGGGTGAACTCGGCACTGCCGGTCGTCACGGGCAGGCCGAGTTCGCGGTGCGATCCGCGGAGCGCGATCAGCGCTCCGCCGACGTTCCGGAAGCCCTGGATGCTGCCGCCGTCGCGGCCGTTGAGCACGTAGACGACGTCGTCGTGGACGGTGACGCTGACCGGGAAGCTGCCGCCGCTGTGGACGACCTGGCGCAGCTGCAGCCGGTCCCCCGGACGTCGAAGACGCTGAGCGTGTCGCTCCCGGCGTTGACCGCGTAGAGCTCGCGGTTGTCGCGGTCCGCTGTCAGCGCACCTTCGGAGGCGGTGTGGTCGACGACGGCGCCCGTGAGGGCTCCGCCGAGGCCGCCGGTCGGGTAGACGCCGGCCTGGTGGAGCTGCCCGTTCCGGCCGCGGTCGAACGCGACGACGGAGTTCCCGGTCAGGGCGTCGGTCTGGACGAACACGACGTCGCGGGCGTGATGCCTGGTGTCGGCGGATGCGGCGGGGGCGGCCACGACGCCGACCCCGAGAGCGAGGCCCGCGATGGCGGTGGTGCGGACGAGCAGGGACATGACGATGGTCCTTCCGGATCGACAGGGAGTGCAGGCGGACCGACATGCCGGCGCTCCCGACGAAGGGTGGGTGAGATGGCCCTCCGTCTGTGGTCACAGATACGCAAGGTCTTACCTGCCGGCTTCGTTGTTGGCTTGCGAGCGTGGAAACCGAGACGCACGCTGGAGAGGTCGCTGGACCCGGCGTCCGTGGCATGGCTGCAGGACCTGACCACAGCGGGACCGGTCCGCGCGGACGCCGAGCAGCGACTGCACGCGCTGCTGCTGCGGGCGTGCCGCGCCGAGCTGGGGCGGCGGGCGCCGCGCGCGGGCCTCACCGGGCCCGACGTCGATGATCTCGCCGAACAGGCCGCGACCGACGCCACCCTCGCCGTGCTCGGCAAGCTCGACCGCTTCCGCGGCGAGAGCAGGTTCACGACCTGGGCCTACGCCTTCGCCGTCTTCGAGGTCTCGACCGTCCTGGGCCGTCGACTGGCGCCGCGGGCACGAGCGTGTCGAGGTCAGCGAACAGCAGTGGGCGGCGCTGCCCGACCGCTTCGGTGCGGGGCCTGAGGAGATCGCGCAGGCTCGTGAGCTCGTCCGGCTCGCTCCGCCGTGCCGTCGACGAGGAGCTCACCCCGCGGCAGCGCGCGCTGTTCCTCGCCGTCGTCGTCGAGGGCGTGCCGCTGGACGCGCTCGTCGACGAGCTGGGTACGACGCGAGGCGCGGTCTACAAGACGGTCTTCGACGCGCGACGTAAGATCCGGCAGTTCCTCGACGCGAACGGGTACCCCGTCCCGAAGGGAGGCCGGCCATGAGCGGCACCCGCGGCCCCACCGGCCTCGAAGGACTGCTCGACGTCGACCCCCGCGACGCCGGCTGCGATCACGCCCGCCACGTCCTGCACGTCTACGCCGAACTGGTCCAGCAGGACGACGGCAGCGCCGCTGCTCGGTACCCCGAGGTCGCCGCGCACCTCGCCGGGTGTGGGCCGTGCGAGCAGGACCTCGAGGGGCTACTCCAGCTGATCAGCGGCCAGGAGTGAGGGTCACGACGCTCTTCACGCTCGGGCAGCAGGCTTGCGGAATGCGGCGACGAGCTCGGCGCGCGCGGCCGGGCTGATGCTCTCGACCGGGAGGCCTCGCAGCGTCGCCGCCGTCGTCCTCATCTGCTCGAGATAGTCGACGCAATGCGGGCACTCGGCCAGGTGCCGGCTCGACCGCCGCCCGGAGGGCCTCGGGCAGATCACCCTCGAGGTAGCCGGTCACGAGCTCGACGACCTGGCGGCAGGCCACCTCCTCGTCGTCCACGTGACCCTCCTTCATCCGGCTCCGAGCGTCGTCCCGCCGACGCCCGGAACGTTACGGGCATCGTTCCACGCGCCCTGGGCCACGGCCGGGGAGCGTGCCGGGACGAGCTCGTAGGCGGAACCTCCGCCCTGTCGACGTCTCGGTCGCCGCGAGTGCTGTCCAGGGGGCGGCGGATGGACCAAGGTAGGACTGTGATCGGGAGGCGCGGGTGACGACGCCGGGCCCTCCGGCGCCCCGGACGACGGCCGACCCGGACGCCGAGGTGCTGGAGCGGCTGCGCCGCGGCGACGAGCGGGCCTTCGCCGAACTCGTCGACCGATGGTCTCCCGCGATGCTGCGCGTCGCCCGCGCCTACGTCTCGAACCCCCACTCCGCCGAGGACGCCGTCCAGGACGCCTGGCTCGGCGTCGTCCGCGGCCTTGCCGCGTTCGAGGGGCGTTCGACGTTGCGCACCTGGGTGTTCACGATCCTCGTCAATCGCGCCCGGACCCGGGGGAGCCGGGAGGCACGCAGCGTTCCCATGTCCTCCCTGGCGGGCGACGACGGACGGCCCGACCGTCGACCCCGACCGCTTCCGCGGCCCCGAGGATCCCTACCCGGACCACTGGACGCCGGCCGGGGTCCCGCCCGGTGGGAGGGCCAGCCCGAGGGGCGCGCCCTGGCGGGCGAGGCCGTGCGCCTGCTCGGGGCCGCCCTGACCGCGTTGCCGCCGCGCCAGCGCGTCGTCGTCACCCTCCGCGACGTCCAGGGACTGACCAGCGACGAGGCGTGCGAAGCGCTCGGCATCACCGCGCAGAACCAGCGGGTCCTGCTGCATCGCGGTCGGGCGGCCCTCCGGCAGGCGCTCGAGGACTACTACCGCTCCTGAGCGGCGGAGCTGACGGACTCAGATCGCGGCGAGACCGGCGACCGTGGCGGGCAGCCCGGCGGTCGTGGCGATCGGCGTCAGCATGCCGGCAGCGTCGACGGCCCAGCCACGGAGCTCGCCGGCGTCCGCGTCGATCGCGTAGAGGAAGCGGCCGTCGTCGGTGAGGTCCTCGTCGCGCAGCCCGCTGCGGCCGTCCTGCGTCACCCCGGCTGTCGCGTCCTCGAGCACCAGGGTGCCGTCGGCCTCGATGCGCCAGCGGGAGATGGCGCCGTCGGCGAAGTTCGTGGTGAAGGCGTACCGGCCGTCCGGTGTGACGACGGCCCAGCAGATCTCGCTGCGGCCGTTCCCCGCTGACCGGGTCACCGGTGCCACGCGGCCGTCGGCGAGCCGATAGCTGGACGCGGCGGCCGCGCCCTTCTGCGCCCCGAACGCCTCCGTCACGACGAGGACGCCACCCGCCGTGGTCGCGAACCCGTAGGGCGTCCGCCCGGACGACGGCGTGGCGACCGGGTCGCCGAGCAGGCCCGAGCCGAGGACCGGGAACGCGATGAGCTCGTCGCGGCCGCGCGAGGTGACGACGAGGAGGCCGTCGGGTCCGAACCCGACCTGCGCACCGTCGACGTCGTCCGGCAGCGCGCCGGCGCGAACCGGCGATCGGCGTGAGGGCGCCGCCGTCCCAGCGGAAGCCGCTGATCGCCGGGTCACCGGTGGCCAGGACGTAGACCATGCCGTCCCGCTCGGCGACGCTGCGCGGAGCTGCTCCGGCGTCCACGGTCTGGAGGAGCTCGGGACCATCCGGCCGGACGGCGAACACCGCGAGGTCACCGCTTCCGGCGTCCGTCACGAAGACGTGCCGCCGATCGCCGGCGACGGTCACGGATCCCTGTGAGGGCAGGTGCGGGGTGCCGCTGCCTGCGCCCTTCGTCGGAACCGGGTCAAGGGCGGTGAGCCGCCCGTCGTCGTCGCGGCGGAAGGCCAGGAGCGCGTTGCCGTCGGCGGTGTTGGACTGGGTGAAGACGAACATCGGATCCTCCGGTGAATGCTCTCGGCGACGCGGGCGCGCCGTTGGCATTGCAGTCACAGGACCTGCGCAGGCGTTACAGGTTGAGCTGTGCCCGTCCCCGCTGGCCGGTCCTGCTGGCTGGGGCGACGAGGACCGGCGAGCGCCGGGAGGGAGGCCACTCGCCGGCGAAGGCGGTTCGAAGGCTGCGGTTGAGACTGCGTGACGCGACGTCTGAGCATCGGTCATGGCCCCGAGACCGCAGCCCGAAGAATGCCGGCTGCTGTGCCGCCGCTACTGCTTCAGCACCGTGAACCCTGCGCAGGCGAAGCGTTGGTCGCCGGCGACGTTGCGGTCGAGAACGGCCAGGTCGGCGAGCTGGCCGCCGTGCAGCGGGGCGTAGGGGACGATGGACAGCCCGAACGGCCGGCAGGGTACGAGGACACTGATCGGATGAGGATCGGCGGTGCCCTGGTCAACCGGACCCAGCAGCTCGTGCTCGGGTTCGTCGCCCTGGTCTGGCTGGCCCTGGTGGTGATCCTCCTTGTGTCACCGGACATCTACACCCGCTCGCTGGGGGCGACCGGGCGTCAGCGACAGTGGGTCGAGCTGGGGTTCCTGGTGGGGGTCACCGGCCTGTTGGCGTTGCTCGGCCTGGCGGTGGTGCGGCGATCGCGCTGGGCTTTCTGGCTCATCCTGGTCGCCTTCTTCGCCGGCCTGCTACGCGTGCCGGCGGCGGCGCTGGAGCTCACCGGTAACCTCTCCAGCCCCGATCCCCCCTGGTACGTCGTCGTCCAGGCCGTGGTCGGGGTGATCCAGTTCCTGATCGCGACCGCGATGCTGGTCGGGTATCGCAGGGTAGGCATCTGGGGAGACTCTTCGAGCCGATCGATTAGAAGAACAGCGCGCTCGTGCGCTCGGTCAGTCCGTCGTCCGAGGGGGCGGCAGTGCCTGGGGCGTCTGCGTCCTCCATGGACCGGTTCTGAAGACCCGGCGCCCGCGATCGGGGCGATTCGGAATGGTGCGCAGCGAGTGGAGGAGTGGACGCAGCGCCGGGTGATGGGTGCATCGTCGGGCGGCGCCTGTCTACGGGAGGAGGGCGCGGCCTGAGTGGCGCAGGTCCAGCAGCCAACCCGGGCGAGTTACCTGGAACCTGCGCGATCATCCTGGTCGGATGGATCACCAGCGCGTCCCCGCCGTGCTTTCGCTGCAGCTTGTGGACCGCGATGATCGCGCCGAGAGCGGTGCTGTCGAGGAACGGCACGTTGGCCAGGTCGATCACGAAGCGGGCCGGCTGGAGGGCCTCGATCGTCTCGGCCCGCTCCTTGCGGAGGACTGGGACGGCGGCCAGGTCCAGCTCCCCCTGCGGCTGGACGACGTACTCATCGCTGTTCCAGGACATCAGCACACCTCCCCGGCCAAGACGCCCACCATTGACCCGATCCTCCCCCCGCCCGACATCGCTCATGCCGGCGAGACTCCAGAAGGGTCGGCATCGGGATTCCAACCTGTCGCGCTCATCGGCTGCGGCCTCGCGCATGTTGGACGTCGGTGCTGCGACCGAAGCACACTCCGAGCATGACGATGGAAGTGTGGTGGCCGAAGCTGCCCGCCCAGACGCGGGGATGGCTGATCGCGAACAACGGGGACACCGTGCCCGGGGAAGTCGTGGCGGAGATCGCCGCGGTCGGGGGACCTGCCGGCTCGGACCCGTGGTGGTCTGCAGCGGAAGGATCGGCCGGGCGATCCATGCCCGACGAAGCCATCGACTGGATCGAGGAGATCGCCAACGACGACGGAGCCGACGACTAACGAGTCCACGCGCTTCGGACTCGCTCACCTGTCAGTCCGGCGCACACCACCCCAAGCGCCGAACGGTGCACATCTGGTTGCCCTGTGCAGGAGAACGGCGGCCTGGATGTGCTCTGGCGGACCGCCCGCACGGGCCCTGGCTTTGGGGGCATGGCGCCGGGCCCCTGGCTGGCTCACCGTGCCGCCCGGCTGTCCGCTCGCCGCGTGGGGACGCAACTTGGCCGGCATGCACCCCGCCCAGGAGGTCGCGGCCATGGTGCGCGACGTCCTCGGCGGGAACGTCCTCGGCACGCACCTGCACGGGTCGGCCGTGCTCCAGGGCCTGCGTCCGGCCAGCGACGTGGACGTCCTCGTCGTCCTCGGCGGCTCCTCGAAGGACTCCTCTCGCTCTCGGGGACCGTGAACGCTGCCCGGCCCGTCGAGCTCGTCGCCGTGGTGCAGGGTGAGGTCCGCCCCTGGCGGTACCCGCCGAACTGCGACTTCCTTTACGGGGAGTGGTTGCGCGAGGACTTCGAGGCGGGTGCCGTTCCTGCTCGTGAGTCCAGGCCCGACCTTGCCGTGCTGGTCACCATGGTGCTGACGGCCGGCCTGCCGCTCGACGGCGCGCCGCCCGGCCGGTGCCCTGACACCGCAACGCCTCCGCCGGCCATGCCCCTCAGGCGCGGGGGATGTCCCGACCCGTGGGACGGTACTCGACGAGGAGCACACGACCGTCGAGTACCCGATGGCTGACCAGTTCAAGGTCGGCAGAGTTCACGCCCTCGAAGGCGGCCTCTCGGCCGAACGGCCCGGCGACGAGCGGAAAGACCATCAGTCGGAGTCGGTCGACCAAGCCGGCGCTGACGAGCTGCCGGGCCAGTGACAAGCTCCCCATGGTCCGCAGCGGGACGTCGCTGGCGTCCTTCATCGCTTGAACCTCGTGGGTCAGGTCCCCCGCGCAGATCCGTGTGTTCGGCCAGCTGACGCTGGTCAGCGTCCGGGAGAAGACGACCTTCGGCAGCCGCGTCAGCCGATGCCATCCCTCGTCGCGGAACTCCTCCGGAAGCTCGGCCAGCACCTCGTACGTCCGCCGACCCAGGATCACCGACTGCGGCGCGTCTCCTTCGGCCGTGATCCACTCCTCGAGGTCCGGTGCCAGATAGCCGAAGTAGCCCGGGAGACCGTCCGACCCGGCCCAGCCATCCACCGAGAGGAAGATGTCGACGGTCAGGCTGCCTGTCATGCGTGCTCCTTCCGCACCCCGACGGCGTGCCCGGCGGGATCCATACAGCAGAGACGGACGATCACAGCACGAGTCATCGAGGACGACGCTCGGCCGCGCAGCCCGACCGGCGACCAGCACTGGGCCGTGTGATCGTGGCGGTATGGGAGCCGAACGCGCTGACGTAGTCGCCGTGTACGAGCGCTACCTCGCCCGGTGCAACGAGCACCGCTTCGACCAGTTGGGCGAGTTCGTCTCCCAGCAGGTGAGCGGCTCCGGGCCCGTCGATGGACTGGCCGCCTACATCGACGGAGTCAAGGCCGTGTGCACAGCCTTCCCCGACTACCACTGGGAGGTGCAACAGCTGGTGGTCGAGGAGGACACGATCGCCGCGCGGCTCATCGGGCAGGGGACACACACCGGCCCCTTCAGCGGCATCGCCCCCACCGGCCGGAAGGTCAGCACCCAGGAACTGGTCATCTACCGGATCGCCGATGGCAAGATCGTGCAGTGCTGGGGCGACCTCTTTCCCGTGGTTCGCGACGCCCTGATGGCCCCCGCCCACGGTGAGTCCTGATCCACGAGGTTCTGCCTCCGTCCGGTTGACCCGGCCCCGGGGGGCCTCTGCGTGCTCCTTCGGAGCTCACCCGCGCCCAGCAGTCGCTCACGTCGACGCCCGCGGGGAACCGACGACAGGGCCGGTTTCCAGGGACGCCGATGAGAAAGCAGGCGTTGCACAGTCTCTCCCCGGACGGACGTGCTCAGGCGGGAGGCCGACGTACGTCGCCCCGCAGGTCTCTGAGGAGGAACGATGACAGTGCTCAGGTTCGCGACCCACCTGTGGTTCGACGACCAGGCCGAGGACGCGGCCAGGTTCTACACGAGCCTGTTCGAGGACTCCCACGTCGACAGGGTCATCCCGGCGCCGCCCGGCATTCCCGGCGGCGTCAAAGAGGGTGGTCCCTTCATCGTCGACCTCACCCTGATGGGCCAGAACTACACCTTCCTCAACGGCGGCCCCGAGTTCCCGCTCAACCCCCAGGTGTCCCTGTACGTGCTGTGCGATTCGCAGGCCGACGTCGACCACTACTGGGACGCCCTGATGGCGGACGGCGGGGCCCCGCAGCAGTGCGGGTGGCTCACCGACAGGTTCGGGCTGAGCTGGCAGGTCATCCCCGTGCAGCTCGAGCAGCTGATGGACGACGCCGATCCGGCGGTGACCCAACGGGTCCTGGAGGCGATGCTGAAGATGGTGAAGATCGACGTGGCCGGCCTCGAGGCCGCCGCCCGCGGCTGAGCCGCGGCGCCCTCCCGTCCTCGTGCTCAGGCATCCCGGCGGACGAGGAGCAGGCCGCCGGCCAGCAGCGCCGCGACGGTCCACAGTGCCAGCACGCCGAGCCCCAACCACGGGTCGATGGGCGCGTCGTTGCCCGTCGCCTGCACGGCAAGCCCGGCGCTCGTCGGCGTCGCCTGGAGCAGGTGCCGTCGCCACCCCGCGTCCTGCACCGCCTGGATCACGATCGGGAGGGCGTAGAGCAACGCGAGCACGACGCCGATCGCGGCGGCCGGGCTCCGTAGCGCCGTGACGACGCCCAGGCTCAGCAGGCCGATGAGGGCGAGGTACATCACCGAGCCGACCGCCGGCCGGAGCACCGCGGCGTAACCGGGCAGCAGGGCCCCGCCCACGACGAGACACCCGGCGACGGCGACGGCCGACGCGACCGCCACGATGGCCGCGAGGACGAGCGCCTTCGCCGTCAGGACCGTGCCGCGGCGCGGGACGGCAGCGAGCGTCACCCCGATCATCCCGGTGCTGTACTCGGTGCCCATCGTCAGCACAGCGAGGATCGCCACGACGGCCTGGCCGAGCTGCACCCCGGTGAGGCTCAGCCTCGGCAGGTCCGGATCACAGCCGGAGCCCGAACACGTGACCGAGAGCGCGCTGATCCCGACCGTGCCGGCGACCAGGGTCAGGATCAGCGGAAGGGTTCCGGGGGACGTCCGGAGCTTGGTCCACTCGGCGTGCAGCGGATGTCTCATGCGTCCCGCCGGTCCAGCACCACGAGGGCAGCGCCGAAGGCGAGGGCCGTCCACCCCGGCGAGGACGGCGAAGCCGGCCCACCCGGGCAGTGGGAAGTAGCCGGCGGCCGGCGTGTAGATGTTCGCCACCTGCGGATAGACGGTCGCCGACTGCTGAACCGCGAACGCCGCCGCAGGGCTGATCCGCAGCATCCACTCCGCCACTCTGTCGGGAAGGACGGTGACGGCGAGCACGTACGGCAGCACGATCACGACGACGCCCGCCGTGATCGCCGCGACGCTCCCCCGGATCAGCGTGCCGAGGGCCAGCGCCAGGATCGCGGCGACCGCGAGCAGCGCCCCGGTGCCGACCACGATCCTCAGCTGCGTGCCCATCGAGGTGGGGTGGACGTACACGCCCTGGGCGCGCAGGACCCGCTGCCCGAGCACCACCACGACGGCCGCCGCGACCAGGCCCGCCACGAACGTGACGGCCGCCAGGACGGCGGCCTTGGCGGCGAGCACGCGCATGCGGGTCGGGGTGGCGGCCAGGGTGGTCCTGATGAGGCCGCGCCGGTACTCCGCGGTGACGAACGCGGCACCGATTGCGACCAGGATGATGAGGCCGGCGAAGGTGCCGACGAGGGTCTGGGTGACGGACAGGCCGGCGCCGGCCGCACCCGGGACGGCCGGCGCGATGTCACCCGAGCCGGACAGCCGGAAGGTGTCGCCTTCTCGCCGGACGCCGGCGTCGCTCGCTCGCGGCTCGTTGTCCGGCCCGCCGATGCGGTCCGTCCGCCAGGCGGCGCCCGTCCAGCCGCCCTGGAGCGCCAGGTGGTCGAAGCTGCCGGTGGCCTGGCTCGGCCCGCCGGCGGAGCCCGAGTTCACCCCGTCGTGGACCTCCTCGAAGTACTGGGGGGACGTGACGAACAGGCCCACCTCGGCGGCGGCGGGCAGCCCGGGCAGGTGCACGGCACCGATCGTCGCCCACCGGATGCCGTCGCCGGACTCGGCGCCCGTGACCGTGTCGCCCGCCCGGGTCAGCCGCAGCCAGCGCGGCGCACCCCCGGTGCCGCCCGGCTCGTCCTGGACGTAGTCGGCCTGCAGGCGGACGCCGTGGTTGCCGGTGACCATCACCGCCGCGTAGGTGGACCCCTCGGTGGTACCGGCCTTGACGCAGCAGCCCGGCCTTGGCCCAGGGCACGAGGCCGGGCCGGTTCCGCTCGGTGCCCGGCGGCGCGCTCGGGTCCGGCAGCAGACCGGTGAGTGCGGCGACCCGTACGGTGATGCTGCCGTCGCCGGCCAGCGGCTGGTGGACGAAGGTGAACGCGTCGGTCACCTCCTCACCGCCGGGTCCGACGAGAGTCGGGCATGCGGATCCGGAGCCGTTCGTGCCGCAGGACCCGTGCGCCCCGAGCGGCAGCCCGAGGGCCACGAGGACGCCGGCAGCCGCGAGCAGGCCGATCACCCAGCCGCGGACGGTGCGGAACTTCGTCCATTCGGCGCGCACCGTTCTCGCCGCCCCGCTCACCGGTCCCCCTCCGCGAGCGCGGCGCGGTACTCCACCGCGTCGTGCGTGAGGTGCAGATAGGCCTCCTCCAGCGTGGCTCGATGGGCGGCGAGCTCGGAGAACGGCAGCCCGTTGCTGTGCAGGACCGCGGCGATCGTCTCCCCGGGGAGGCCGGTGACGACCAGCGTGCCGTCGGCGCCCGGGGTCACCGCCGCGCCGGCGCGACCGAGCACGGCTGCGGCGTCCGGTGCCGACGACCGCACGGTGACCCGGCCGGCAGCCGCGGCGGCCAGCAGGTCGGCGACGCTTGCGTCCGCGATCACCCGACCCCGTCCCGCGACCACGACATGGTCGGCGGTGTCCTGCAGCTCGCCCATGAGATGGCTCGAGACGAGGACGGCCCGGCCCTGCGCGGCGAGGGCGCGCAGGAAGTGACGCATCCAGATGATGCCCTCCGGGTCCATCCCGTTGAACGGCTCGTCGAGCAGGAGCGCCGGCGGGTCCCCGAGCATCGCCGCCGCGACGCCGAGGCGCTGCCGCATGCCGAGCGAGAACCCGCCGGCGCGGCGCCGTGCCACGGAGGTCAGCCCGGCCTGCTCGAGGACCTCGTCGACGCGCCGTGCGTCGAGGCCCTGGGAGTGGGCGATCCACAGCAGGTGATTCCGGGCGGTGCGTCCGGGCTGGAGGGCCGCGGCGTCGAGCAGCGAGCCGAGGGATCGCAGCGGGGTGGGCAGGGCGCGGTAGGGCCGCCCGTCGACGAGGGCCACGCCGGCGTCGGGTGCGTCGAGGCCCAGGATGACGCGCATGGTGGTCGACTTCCCGGCACCGTTCGGGCCGACGAAGCCGGTGACCTGGCCTCGCCGCACGGTGAACGTCATCCCGTCCAGCGCGACGGTGGCGCCGAACCGCTTCCGTAGTCCGTTCACACTGATCATGGGCAACGGTTCTACGCGCGTGCCGGTGTCAGCACGGTGCCGCCGGACGACACCCGGCCGACACCGGCGGGCTGGCATCGTGAACGAATGCGGGTGCTGGTGGTCGAGGACTTCGAGATTCTGGCCCGGACACTCGGCGTCGGGCTGCGCCGGGAGGGCCTGGCCGTCGACGTCGTGCTGGACGGCGACGCCGCCCTCGAACGCCTGGCCCGGACCCGGTACGACGTGGTGATCCTCGACCGGGACCTGCCGGGCACCCACGGTGACGACGTGTGCCGGCGGATCGTCGCCGAGCAGCAGGGCAGCCGCGTGCTCATGCTGACCGCCTCCGCGACGGTCAAGGACCGCGTCGAGGGGCTGGGCCTGGGAGCGGACGACTACCTGCGGAAGCCGTTCGACTTCCCCGAGCTGGTCGCCCGCGTCCACGCCCTGGCCCGGCGACCCACCGTGCTGGTGCCTCCCGTGCTGGAGTGCGGCGACCTCTGGCTCGACCCCGGGCGGCGGGTCGCCTCGCGGGGTGGCCGGCGGCTCGACCTCAGCCCGAAGGAGTTCGGCGTGCTCGAGTGCCTGCTCGCCGCAGCGGGGCGGCCCGTGCCGGCGGAGGAGCTGCTGGAGCGGGTGTGGGACGAGGCGGCGGATCCCTTCACCACCACGGTGAAGACGACGATCCGCCGGTTGCGCACGAAGCTCGGTGATCCGCCGGTGGTCCACACCGTGCGCGAGGGCGGATACCGGGTCGGAGAGCCGTGATCCCCCGGCGGCGGACCCTGCGCACGCAGCTCACGCTGCTGTACGCGGTGCCGTTCTTCGCGTCGGGCGCGCTGCTCGTGACTGCTCCGCTGCTCGGCACCCGGGAGTCGGCGCCCGCCGGCACCGCCCCGGGTGGGGCGCCCGCCCCGACCCACACGGTGCAGTTCCCGGTCACCCTGTGGGCGCTGTCCATGCTGGCTCTGATCCTGGTGTCGCTCGTGCTCGGCTGGCTGGTGGCGGGGCGGTTCCTGCGTCCGCTGCGCACGATCACGGCGACCGCGCGGGACATCTCTGCGACCAACCTGCACCGCCGGCTCGAGTCCGACCGGCCGCGCGGACGAGTTCGCGGAGCTGGCGGTCACCCTCAACGCGTTGTTCGGACGGCTCGAGGCCGCCTTCGCCTCGCAGCGGCGCTTCGTCGCCAACGCCTCGCACGAACTGCGGACGCCGCTGGCCGCGGGGCGCACCGTGCTGCAGGTCGCGCTCGCGGACCCGGAGCGCAGCGTGGGCTCACTGGAGGTGGCCTGCCACGAGGCGCTCGCGCTGGGGGCGGCGCAGGAGCGTCTGATCGACTCGCTGCTCACGCTGGCCGGCGGCGAGCAGGGCATCGAGCGCGGCGAGCCCTTCGACCTGTCCGAGGTCGCGCGCCGCGTCCTGGACTCCCGCCGCTGCGACGAGCTGACGGTCCGGGCCGACCTCGCGCCTGGCCCGGCCTGGGGTGATCCGCAGCTGGCGGAGAGCCTGGTGGCCAACCTGGTCGACAACGCGATCCGGCACAACGCACCAGGCGGCCGGGTGGAGGTGGCGACCGCTCCCGCGGCGGGCGGAGCTCGGATCCTGGTGAGCAACTCCGGTCCGATCGTCCCGCCGGGCGAGATCGACCGGCTGTTCGAGCCGTTCCAGCAGCTCGACCAGCAGCGGACGCGACACGGCGACGGGTACGGCCTCGGGCTGGCGATCGTCCGGGCGATCGCGGACGCGCACGGCGCGGAACTGGAGGCGCGGGCGCGCCCGGCCGGCGGTCTCGACGTGGCCGTGACCTTCCCCCGCCCAGACATGTGACCCTCAGTGCGCTCGAGCCCGCCGCGGAGCGTCCGATCCGGCCCGGCCGCGGAAGACTGGGGACGTGCGTTCCACCAACCACCCGGAGCACCGGTGGTCCCTCCCGGAGGTCCTCGCGAACCGGCCGGCGGTGCGGGTGAACCAGCTCGGGTACCTGCCGGGCGGCCCGAGCCGGGCGACCTGGGTCACGGATCGGCGCGAACCCGCGGCGTTCGCGGTGCACCGGCCGGACGGCTCCGTCGCCCTGCGCGGCACGTCGCGGCCGTGGCCGGTCCGGCCCGAGCCGACGTCCGGCCTGGCCGTGCACGTGCTCGACCTCTCCGGCCTCACGCACCCGGGCGGCTACGAGGTCGCCGCCGCGGGCGAGCGCAGCCACGCGTTCCGCGTCGCCGCCGACCTGTACGACCGGCTGGCCGACGACGCCCTCGCCGTCCTGCACCTGCTGCGCTCCGGATGGGAGGTCGACGGCAGCGCGCTTTCCCGGCTACGGGCGCCCCGCCGGCCATCTGGGAGTCCCGCCGAACCGCGGGGACACCGCGGTCCCGGCGTGGTCCGGTCCCGACGCGGAGCGCCTGTACCCCGGGTGGCGGCCCACGGGCTCGTTCGACGTCTCGGGCGGCTGGTACGACGCGGGCGACTACGGCAAGTACGTCGTCAGCGGGGCCGTCGCGGTGTGGCAGCTTCTCGGCGTCGTGGAGCTGCTGCGCACCGGAGTCGACGCGACCGCGGGCGGGCGGGAGGCGGCGGTCCTCGACGAGTGCCGCTGGCAGCTCGACTGGCTGCTGCGGATGCAGGTGCCGCGCGGGCAGCCGCTCGCCGGCATGGCCTTCCACCGGGTGCACGGCACCGAGTGGTCACCGCTGCCGGGGTGGGCACACGAGGACCCGACCGTCCGCGTCCTGCACCGCCCGTCCACCGCGGCGACCCTGCACCTCGCCGCCGTCGCGGCCAAGGCCGCCCGGCTGTTCCGGCCGGTCGATCCTCGCTACGCCGAGCGGCTGCTCGCCGCGGCGCGCACCGCCCACGCGGCGGCTCGGTCGCTCCCGGTCCTGCTGGCTCCGGACGACGAGGGTGCGCACGGCGGCGGCCCGTACGGGGATCCCGACGTGGCCGACGACCGGTATTGGGCGGCCGCGGAGCTCTGGCTCACCACGGGCGAGGACGAGTTCCTCGCCGAGGTCCTCGGCTCGGCCGAGCACGTCCGGGATGCCTTCGACCCCGCCGGCTTCGACTTCGACCGGGTCGCCGCGCCGGCCCGCCTCGACCTCGCGACCGGCGGTCGCGCGCTCCCCGGACCACGACCGCGTCGTCGCCGACGTCGTCGCAGCGGCTCGTCGCCTGCAGGACCTGGCCCGCGAGCAGCCGTGGGGGCAGCCCTACGCGCCGCCGGACGGCTGGGCGTGGGGCTCGAACGGTCGCATCCTCAACAACCTCGTCGTCCTGGCGACCGCGCACCAGCTGACCGGGGACGCCACCTTCCGCGACGCCGTCCGCTGCGGGGTCGACTACCTGTTCGGCCGCAACGCCCTCGGCCAGAGCTATGTCACCGGCTACGGCGCGGACTCCAGCGCACACCTGCGGACGCGGCAGTTCGGACACGACCTCGACCCCGCGTTCCCGCCTCCGCCGCCCGGAGCGGTGGCCGGCGGTGCCAACTCCATGCGCACGCCGGGCTTCCCGAGTGACCCGCGGCTCGCCGGCCTCCCCCCGCAGTGCTGCTACCTGGACGAGCCGACGTCGGAGACGACCAACGACCTGTGCATCCGCTGGAACGCGCCGCTGGTCCACGTGGCGACCTACCTGGCTACCCGGCGGGCCCGGGCGGCGAAGGATCGCGCGAACGTCGCGCACGCTGACGCCGGCGGCGTCCGCGACCGCCTGCTCCGACTCACCGGAGGCGACGGCCGCCGCCACCACCGACTCCCAGAGCGCCACCGCCGCTCGGACGTCCCGCTCCTTGCGCGCCGTCGCCAGCTCCACCTCGTGCAGGGCCCGCCCGGCGTTCCGGGCCTCGGACTCGAAGTCGATCAGCCGCACTCCCCCGTCGGGCCCGTAGATCCGCACCACCCTCAAGGCCCGGGCGCCGGCTCGGTACCGCCGGCGCGCGTCCTCGACCGCCGCGTCCGCCGCGTCCTTGGACGGATGCTCGACGATGTGCCCCCCGCCCACCTTGGTCCGCCAGCCAGCCACGGGAACAGTGTCGGTTGCCGGCGTCCCGAAGCTGAGGCCACGGGCGCAGGCAGCTCGCTCAGCCGCTCAAGGGCTCCAGGTCGCGCTCCGCTGACGTCGGGGGCCGGGTCCGCTCCGCGTTCTGGGTGATCGAGGAGCCCGGCCACGACGGCGAGAGCGGCGACCAGGGTCCGCAGCGAGACCGGATCCCCCAGGAACACGACGGAGAAGGCGAGCCCGAAGACCGGGATGAGGGTCAGGGAGGTGCCCGCGAGCGCGGTCGAGACGGAACGGAGCGCCCAGTTGTACAGCAGGAACGCCACGACGGAGCCGAGGACGCCGGTGGCGACGGCCGCGGCGACGGACGCCGGGTCCGGCCGGGACGCCCCCGGGCCCTCCCGCCCGAGAAGCACCGCCAGGAGCGGCACCGTGACGAGCCACCCGACCACGAACTGGTAGCCGGTCAGGGTCACCGCGTCCATCCGCACGGCCACCGCGGACGCGACGACGACGTAGCCGGCCGCGGCCAGGATCCCGACCAGCACGAGGACGTCACCGGCGAGCGACGCCTGCCCCCCGCCACCCTCGGTGAGGAGGACGGCGCCGACCACGGCCGACCCGAGACCCAGGAGCACCGCGGGGCGCGGAACGGTCCTGGTGAGGATCGCGGACAGCAGGACGACGAAGGCCGACTCGAGACCGATGAGCACGGCGGCGTGCGCTCCGCTGGTCAGGGCGATGCCCGCGTTGATGAGCAGGTAGGTGACGCCGGGCTCCAGCAGCGCCGCGACGAGCACACCCGCGGACGGGCGGGGAGGGAGCCGTCGACGGACGACGGCCGACACCGCGACGATGGCGGCCATGACGAGGGCAGCCGCGGTGAGCTCGATCGCGGTCAGGGCCACGACGCTCAGCCCACGCGCGGCGACCTTCACGGTGACGACGACGGAACCCCAGCAGGCGGCGGCGACGACCAGCGCGAGCAGGGGGACGCGTGATCCTGCGGCTCGGCCGCTCATCGGACGACGGGGTCGGCGGGGCAGCGGTCCTGGGGGCAGGCGTCCAGGTCGCAGAGACGGCAGACGCGCTCGGCGACGTCCACGGTCGGGGTGAGAGCAGTGAGGATCTTCTCCACGGCCGCGGTCAGGGCCTCCTGCTCGGCCGGATCGAGGGTCGCCAGCGGGCCCGCGAGGGCCGCCCTGCGCTGATCGAGAACCGAGCGCCCGAGTTCCGCCCCGGCCGGCGTCAGGTGCACGGCGAGGGAGCGGGCGTCGACACCGTGACGGCGTTCGGCCAGGCCGTCGGCCACGAGCCGGTCGAGCAGCCGGACGACGCCCGACGCGCTGATCCCGAGGACGACGGAGAGCTCCGCGACGGTGAGGCCCGGTTCGCCGACGAGCGCGGCCAGGGCGGCGGCGGTGGCGCCGGAACGCCCCGACGCCCGATGCACGGCCTGGTCGACCCGGTCCGTGAGCCCGAGAGCGACGGCGCCGACGAGGTTGACGAGCCGATCATCCATGACAGGCGACGCTACACCTCCTTGATTGACTCACTCAATTGTTTTCGCCGTCGCGAGGTCCGAGACGTTCGACTCCTCGTCGGCGTCCGCTCGCCCCGGCGGCGGTGAAGGGCCGCGGGTCGCGTCCGCCCTGGGCTAGAGTCGGCGCGGGTGAACGCGAGCCGAAGGGCGAAGAACGGGCGTGGTGGACATGAGCCGGGCTGATGCCGCCGCCGGAGATCGCCCCGACGACGACGCTCGGCGCCCTTGGCCGGCGAGGGTGGGGGGCGCCGCTGGGCGTCGACGGAGCTCGACGCCTCGTCCCAGTCGGTTCCCGCGGCGCGGGCCTGGGCGCGCGACGTCAGCGAGCGGTGGGATCTGGGGGATCTCGACTGGTCCCTGCTGCAACTGGTCACCGAGCTGGTGACGAACTGCGTGCTGCACGCGCGGACGGCGTCGGTCCTCCGCCTCGAGCAGGACCAGCGGTCCGGGCTCGTCCGCTGCTCCGTCTCCGACTTCAGCCGGGTCAGGCCCCGCCGCCGGAGCCACAGCGCCGACGCCACCACCGGGCGCGGGCTGCAGATGCTGGACCGGCTGTCGACGTCCTGGGGTGTCGAACCGTCGGCGTCCGGCAAGACCGTGTGGTTCGAACTGCGCGAGGGCGCGACCGGCCACCTCGACCTCGAGGACTGGGAAGCGCTCGCCGACGCGGAGCCGGCGGTCACTCCGGCCGACCCGCACTCGGCGTCCCGGGCCGTGCTCAGCGCCGTTCGCGGATCAGGGACCGCCGGCACGACCGGACGAGGGTGGTCGAAGGGTCTGGCCGCGTGAGCGAGGGAGCCGCGGGGCCGGTGGCGCCGGACGCCGAGACCGACCTCGTGACCGTGCGCATCCTCGGCCTGCCCGTGGCGCTGCACGCCCGGGCCGCCGAGCACGGCGAGGAGCTGCAACGCGAGTTCACCCTGATCGCCCAGGGCCTCGCGCACGCCGACCACCGGGCCGACATGCCTCGCCGCCTCCTCGCCCTGATCGCCACGCTGCAGGGCAGCTACAGCGGCTTCACCACGGAGCAGGAGGACCTCCTCGACCAGGCGATCCGCACCCGGCGGTCCACGCTGGACCTGACGTTCCGGGTGCCCAGGAGCGCGGCGGACGCCGCTGTCGCCCTCGGAGCGCTGCTGGACGAGGCGGACGAGTACTGTCGCGAGGGCAAGCATCTCCTGACCTTGGCCACTCCTCCCGATCTCCTCGCCTACCGGCGCTGGTACCTGCAGGAGTTCGTCGAGCAGATCGGCGGAGCCGCGCCCACGCCCTGGTCCAGCCATCGCCACGACCCCGCCCACTGATCGGTTCCGCCGTCCCCGGTCGAGCCTCCGACCGGGCGGTACGGCCTGTGGATCGTCCGACGAGAGGCGCAGGACATGACGAGCCCTCCCTACGAGATCGATCGACTGTTGCGCGATCTCGCGGTGAGCGCTGCCGGCGTCGGCGTCTTCGACTGGGACCTCCAGACCGGTGCCCTGCTGTGGGACGACCGCCTGCTCGACCTGTTCGGCTACCGCCCGGAGGACTTCGGCGGCACGATCGAGGCGTTCAACGCGCGCGTGCACCCCGACGACCTGCCGCACGTGAGCCGCGCGCTCGACGAGGCCATCGCGACGTGCGGGGAGTACGAGGCCGAGTACCGCATCGTGCTGCCCGACGAGCGCATCCGCTGGATCAGCGCCCGCGGTCGCGCCCTGTGCGAGCACGAGGGGGGCCTGCCCCTGCTGCCCGCGCCGAGCACGCGTGCGCGGCGAGCACGCCGCCGCCCGACCGCCACGCGCCGTCCGCGTCATCGGTGCCGCCTACGACACGACCGCGCGCCGCGAAGGGGACGCCCGGGTGGTGGAGGTCCTGGAGGCGATGCCCGCCGCCTTCTTCTCCCTCGACCCGCAGTGGCGCTTCACCTACGCCAACGTGGAGGCGGAGCGGCTGCTCGACCAGCCCCGCTCGGCTCTCCTCGGTCAGGTGGTGTGGGAGCTCTTCCCGGCATCCCTGGGGTCGACGTTCGAGACGAACTATCGCTACGCGATGCGCGAGCGCCGGCCTGTCGCCTTCGACGCCTACTATCCGGAGCCGCTCGACGCCTGGTACGAGGTGCGCGCGTGGCCGGCGGCGTCCGGCCTGTCGGTGTACTTCCTCGAGACCACCGCGCGGCGCGCCGCCCAGGAGCAGGCCACGCAGACAGCGCGGCGCGCCGCCCTGCTGGCCGAGGTCAACCGGCAGCTGGGCGAGACGCTGGACGCCGAGGAGGCCGTGACCCGGTTCGCCCGACTGATCGTGCCCGCCCTGGCCGACTGGTGCGTGCTCACCCTCGTCGACCCGCGGCAGGCCGCCGGCGGCGAACAACGCCGGGTCGCCGGCAACGGCGACTGGCGACGGGGCCTGCGCGACGTGAGCTGGGCGCACGCCGATCCGGACGCGACGCCGGTGCTGACCCGGTACGCCGAGACCAGGCTGGCCGCCGCGGGGAACGAGTCCCCGCTGGCACGGGCCTGGCGGTCGGGTGAGCCCGTCGTCCTCGGCAGCGACGCGGCCCAGGCCCTCCAGGCCCAGCTGACCGCCGGAGCGGCACGCGAGGCGCTCACCCGGCTCGCACCGGAGTCGGCCGCGGTGATCCCCGTCTCCGGTCGCAGCGCTGCCCTGGGCCTCATCACCGTGGCGACAGGCCGGGGCCGGCCCCCGCTCAGCACGGAGGACATCGACACCCTCGTCGATGCGGCCGCGCGGGCCGGTTTCGCGCTCGACAACGCCCGGCTCTACAACGAGCAGCGCGACCTGGCGGAGCAGCTGCAGCGGTCGCTGCTCACCGAGCCGCCCGAGCCCGATCACGTACAGATCGTCGCCCGGTACGAGCCGGCGGCCGAGACGGCGCAGATCGGTGGCGACTGGTACGACGCCTTCCTACAGCCCGACGGGTCGACCATGCTCGTCATCGGCGACGTCGTCGGGCACGACTTCACCGCGGCGGCCGCCATGGGGCAGCTCCGGGGCCTGCTGCGCGGCATCGCCGTGCACTCCGGCCAGGGGCCCGCCCGCGTCCTCCGCGGTCTGGACCAGGCCATGCGGACCCTGCTCATCGAGACCACGGCGACCGCCGTGGTGGCACGCCTGGAACAGACCGACGACGAGCGGCGGCGGGGCGTCACCCACCTGCGCTGGGCGAACGCCGGGCACCCGCCGATCATGGTGATCAACCCTGACGGCGCGGTCGTCGCCCTGCCCGGGGTGAACGCCGACCTGCTGCTCGGCGTCGACGCGGAGAGCGAGCGGCGCGAGACGACCATCACCCTGGACCGCGGCGCGACCATCCTGCTGTTCACGGACGGCCTCGTGGAGCGCCGCGACCAGGACCTCACCTCGGGCCTGACGCGCCTGGAGCGCTGCCTCGGCGAACTCGCGCACCTGCCGCTCGACGAGCTCTGCGACCAGCTCCTGGTGCGGCTGCTCCCCCCGACGCGTGAGGACGACGTGGCGCTCATCGCCGTCCGGCTGCACCGCCAGGACCGGCTGCGTCCGGCCGAGGCCGGCGCCCAACGTCGTGCCTGACACCGTCCCTGACACGCCCGCCGTGGATCCGGACGCCGGGTAGCGCGAGCTCGACCGTCCGAGCTCAGGCCTCGCCCATCACCAGGCCCTCGATCTGGTGCTTCTGCACGATCGGAACGAGCTCGTCGACCACCCGGCAGTGCAGGTGGCGGCGGAGCGACTCGGGCAGCGACTCCCAGAAGTCCGGCGTGGCCATCGGGTCGTGCAGCTGGTCGTGGCCGGCCCCCGGCGCGTCGACGCCGAGCACGAGCACCGGGCGGGAGAGCGGGGATCGGCTCGCGGTTCCGCGGTGGATCGTCAGCGCGGAGCGCGCCGAGATGTCGCCCATCTGCGGGTACTTGCGGACGCCCAGCGACTCGTAGCGGCCGAACTCGGACCGCGGCGGGAACATCTGGTGGTCGAAGTCCAGCCCGGCCTCCCACTGCGTCCCCTGCGCGATCTCGAACGGACCCATGTCGTCCGTCGTGTCCACGCCGGTCAGGTTGAACGCCAGCGAGGTCAGGCGATGACCCTCGTAGGTCTCCGGCGGGGAGGGGAAGTCGCGGTGCCACGGCTGGTACATCGCGCCCTCGAACGGGACGTCGAAGCCCAGCTCGACGATGAGGTAGTCCGGGCCGAGGACGGCCTCGCACACCGTCGTCACCCACGGGTGGGTGACCAGGTCGACGAAGCCGCGCAGCTGCTGCGGGTGGATCTCGACGTAGTACCGCTTCGGGCCGCGCCCGACGGCGCCGCCGGGGCGCTTGATCGCGTCGTCGAACGCGGTCTCGATGTCCTCCCGCATCCGCTGCGCCCACTCCCGGGAGAAGGCGCCCTTGCAGGCGATGATCCCGTCGGTGTACAGGCCGTCGACGATGGCCTGGACGTCGTAGGAAGGCTTGGCGGTGGTCTCGGTCACGGGCGATCTCACTCTCGGACGACGAAGCCGACAAACCCAGCATGCTTCGCGAACAGCCTTGATTACAACGATGGAACGGAAGTCCGTGGGGTCAGAACCGCCAGCGGGTGGCCCCTCCGGGCTCGACCGTCGCCAGCGCCGTCGCCGTCCGCGCCGTGATGCGGTAGACGGACCACGGCGGCGGCCCGGCGGAGGGCGCGCTGAAGTCGGCCGTGAGCGCGACGCCGCTCTCGTCCACCCGGCAGGGCCAGCCGCCCGCCGCCCACACGCCGGCGAGCCGGGCGACGGTCCCGGGGTCGGTGACCATGGCTGCGTCGCCCTCCACCACCAGGTCGAACGTCGCGGTCGCGACGCTCAGCGCGCACCGGGGATCGCGAGCCAGGTTCCGCGCCTTGCGCGTCCCGGCCCCGGTCTCGAACCAGAAGGCGCCGTCGACCCAGAGCGCGCCGACGGCGGTGACGTGCGGGCCGCCGTCCTCGTTGATGGTCGACAGCCAGCAGGTGTGGCGATCCGGGCCGCCAGCGCCCGGCGCCTGGTCGAGGCCCGCCTCGAGCCGGGCCGCGACCGCCGCCCAGTCCAGCGCGGCGAGCCCGTACAGGTCGGCGAGATTCCGTGTCTCCATGACGGGTCCGACGACGCCGAGCCGGTGAACTCATCGGCATGTGGACACGCACACCCCGCGGACGCCGGTGAGGTGCCTCCCGCATGCACCGAGGTGCGGTGAGATGTGCCCGTGACGCGCACGCTCTGGATCGACGCGACCGCCGGCATCGCCGGGGACATGCTGCTCGGCGCCCTCGTGGACCTCGGCGTCCCGGTGGAGACCCTGCAGGAGGCCGTCGACGCCGTCCTGCCGGGCGCCGCCCGCCTGAGCGCGCGGCCGGTGACGCGGGCGGGGCTGCGCGCCACGCACGTCGACGTCCGTACCGGCGAGGACGGGACATCCCGGACCTGGGTGGATGTCCGGCGGCTCCTCGAGGCGGCTCCTCTGGCTGCGCCGGTCCGCGGACTCGCACTGCGGACGTTCGAACGTCTCGCCGCCGCCGAGGCCCACGTGCACGGCGTCCGCCCGGAGCAGGTGCACTTCCACGAGGTCGGCGCCCTCGACGCGATCGCGGACGTCGTCGGCGTCTGCGCGGGTGTCGTCGCGTCGGGGGTGGAACGCGCGGTCCTCTCCCCCGTCGCGCTCGGATCGGGCTCGGTCCGCACGGCACACGGCGTCCTGCCGGTCCCGGGCCCCGCGGTGCTCGAACTCCTCGCCGGCCGTGCGGTGGCCGCCTCCGGGCCGGACGCCGGCGAACTGGCCACGCCCACCGGCGTCGCGCTCGCCACCACGCTGGCCGAGGAGTCGGGGCAGCTCCCCGCGATGACGATCGGGGCCGTCGGCGTCGGCGCCGGGAGCCGCGACGTGCCGGAGCGCGCGAACGTCGTGCGGCTCGTCGTCGGCGAGACCTCCGGCGCCTCCCTGCCGCCGGCGCAGGCCGCCGTCGTGCTCGAGACCACCGTCGACGACCTCGACCCCCGGGTCTGGCCCGACGTCCTCGCCCGGCTGCTCGACGCCGGCGCGCTCGACGCCTGGCTGACGCCGGTGCTCATGAAGAAGGGCCGCCCCGGCCACACCCTGCACGTGCTCGCCCTCCCGGCGGACGACGGCGCGCTGACCGCGATCGTGCTGGAGCACACCAGCACGCTGGGCGTGCGGCGGACGCCGGTGACGCGCGTGGTGCTCGACCGCTCGTGGACGCCGGTCGAGGTCCTCGGCGGAACCGTGCGGATCAAGGTCGGCTCGCGCGACGGCAGGATCCTGCACGCCACGCCCGAGTACGAGGACGCCGCCGCGCTGGCCGGCGCCACCGGCGTCCCGCTCGCCCAGGTGCTGACCGCGGCCGCGGCGGCGGCGGTGTCCGCGGGCCTCGTCCCCGGAGCCTCGGCGAACCCCTGACCGTGACTCTCAGGGTGCCGCGATCTGGGCCGCCATGTGGCCGGCGCCGTAGCCGTTGTCGATGTTCACGACGGCGACCCCGGGCGCGCACGCGTTGAGCATGGTCAGCAGCGGCGCCAGCCCGGAGAACGCGGCCCCGTAACCGACGGAGGTCGGCACCGCGATCACGGGCGCGGCCACGAGCCCGGCGACGACGCCGGGCAGCGCGCCGTCCATGCCGGCGGCGACGACGATCGCGCGCGCCGACCGGAGCAGGTCGAGCTCCCCGAGCACGCGGTGCAGCCCGGCGACGCCGACGTCGACGACGAGCTCGGTCCGGCGGCCGAGGTGCCTCGCGGTGACGGCGGCCTCGGCCGCCACCGGCAGGTCCGACGTCCCGGCGGCGAGGACGACGACGAGCGAGCCCGTCGGCTCCGGCGGGGCGCCGGGGAACGCCACGATCCGCGCCTCCGCCTCGAACGAGGCGCCGGGCAGCGCCTCGAGCAGGGGCTCCACCTGATCGGGCCGCACCCGGGTGAAGAGCGTGCGCGCCGCGGCGGACCGCACCTGCGCCGCGATGCCGACGACCTGCTCGACGGTCTTGCTCTCGCAGAGGACGGCCTCGGGGTACCCGCGGCGGGCGGCGCGGTCGGAGTCGAGGCGGACGAAGTCGGCGAGGGCGGGCGGCGGCGTCCAGCCCTCAGCCATGGGCGTGCAGCTGCGCGAGGGTGAAGGCCCCCGACTGGATGCCGGCGAGGTCCAGCGCGACGTAGCGGAACCCGGCGGCACGGACGGCGTCGACGACGGCCTGACGCAGCGGCTCGGCGGCGAGGCTCGCGACGTCCCCGACCGGCACCTCGACGCGGGCGATCTCACCGTGATGGCGCACCCGCAGCTCGGTCAGGCCCAGCCGCCGCAGACCTTCCTCGGCCGCCTCGACCTGCGCGAGCTTGTGCGGGGTGACCTCCTCGAAGTGCGGGATCCGCGAGGCCAGGCACGGCGCGGCGGGCTTGTCGGCCGTCGGCAGCCCCAGCGCTCGCGCGATCCGGCGAACGGCGGCCTTGTCCAGTCCGGCGTCCGAGAGCGGGGTGAGGACGCCGTGCTCGTGGGCGGCCCGCGCCCCGGGGCGGTCGGGACGCCGCGCGTCGTCGGCGTTCTCGCCGTAGGCGACGGCCGCCAGACCGTGCGCCGCGACGACCTCGTCCGAGATGCGGGTGAAGAGCTCGTTCTTGCAGAAGTAGCACCGATCGGGGCCGTTGCGCCGGTAGGCCGGGTCGTCGCCCTCGGCCGTGGCCACCTCCACCACGGGGACGCCGATCGCGCGAGCCACCTCGTGCGCGGCGACGCGCTCGGCGGCAGCGAGGCTCGGGGAGACGCCGAGCAGGGCGACGACGCGCGCCGGCCCCAGCGCCCGGGCCGCGAGTGCGAGCAGGACCGAGGAGTCGACGCCGCCCGAGAACGCGACGCCGAGCCGGCCGTCGCCCACGGTGTCCCCGATGCGGGACACGAGGGCGCGCGCCTCGGGCGGGAGCGGTTCCGTGTCGATGGTGGCCGGGGTGCGCACGATCAGATCGTCATGTGGAGGAACGGCGAGGAGTACTCGGCGTCGCGTTCGAGCACGCTCTCGGCGTCGGCCGGGCTCAGCCGGTCGCGCTCGGCCTCGATGATCGCGCCGAGCAGCCGGACGTCGCCCGAGGTCGCCAGGCCGGTGATCTCCTGGTGCGCGAGCACCCAGGAGACGGCTGCGCGGATCCGTTCGACGTCGGTGAAGGGCTCGTACCAGGTGCTGTGCGTCTGGTCCGCGCCCTCCGGCCAGTTCCGGCGCGACGCCGACTTGATCGTCATGAGACCCGCGTCCTGGCGGCGGACCTCCTCGGCGAGCGCCTCGAAGTTCGAGCGGAACACCGGGTCGCGCCAGAGCACGGGGTTGAGCGGGGTGAGGACCGTCGCGAACGGGAAGCGGCGGAGGGCCTCGAGGTGCGTCGGCGCGGCCTGGTCACCGTGGCCGGTGATGCCGATGTCGCCGACGAGCCCTTCGTCCTTGGCCCGGACGGCGGCCTCGATCGCACCACCCTTGCCCAGGACCTTGCCCAGCTCGTCGAGGTCCCCCACCGCGTGCAGCTGGAGCAGGTCGACGTGGTCGGTCTGCAGCCGCTCGAGCGATCGGTTGATCGACGCCCAGGCGCCGTCGCGGTCCCGGTCGCCGGTCTTCGTCGCGAGGAAGACCCTGTCCCGGATGCGCGGCATCCACGGCCCGAGCCTCAGCTCGGCGTCGCCGTAGCTCGGCGGCGACGTCGAGGTGGTTGATCCCCGCGTCGAGCGCCTGCTGGATCGACCGGTCGGCGGTCCCCTGGTCGACCTCGGACAGCGCGGCGGCGCCGTAGAGAAGCACCGAGCTCTCGTGCCCGAGCCGACCCAACCTGCGGTACTCCACGTCGATCCCCTCTCGTCCTCCGGCGGCCGTGCCCTCGATCAGCAACCTACGACCCCGCCGGGCGAAGTTCCCGGCGAGCCGCCCCCACGATCGCGGCGGTCAACGTGTCGAGCGCCGGCGTCCGCAGCGCCCAGCGCTGCCAGTGCAGGCGCACGTCGACCGCGCCGGCCGGGTCGAGCTCGACCAGGGCCCCGGAGGCGAGGTGCGGGGCCGCCTGCAGGTCCGGCAGCATGCCCCAGCCCATGCCGAGCAGTACCGCGGCGAGGAAGTCGGCGGACGACGGCACGTAGTGCGTCGGCGGCGTCCCCACGACACCCGCTCGGCGCAGGTACGTGTGCTGGAGGTCGTCGGCACGGTCGAACACCACGACGGCGGCCGTGCGCGAGCGCGGCCGGGGTGACCCCGTCGCCGAAGAACCGCCGGACGACGCCCGGCGTGGCCACCGGTCGGTACCGCATCGCCCCCAACGGGGTGGAGCGGCACCCTGCCACCGGCCGGGCCTCCGTCGTCACGGCGGCGACGACGGTCCCGTCGCGCAGCAACGCGCCGGTGCGCGTCTGGTCCTCGCGCCGGACGTCGGTGAGCACCGCGTCCGCGATCGACGCGAGCGCCGGCAGCACCCAGGTCGCGAGCGAGTCGGCGTTGACCGCGATCGGCAGCACCGGGCGAGCGCCGTCCGGGGCCAGCTCCCGGCCGGCGTCCGCGAGCAGCAGGCCGATCTGTCGCGCCGTCCGCAGGAGCACCTCGCCGGCGGGGGTCGGGCGTACCGGCCGGCTCCGGACGAGCAGGACCTGCCCCGTCGCCGCCTCGAGCGCCCGCAGCCGCTGACTCACGGCCGACGGCGTCACGTGCAGGACGCGGGCGGCGGCGTCGAGGCTGCCGCGTTCCACGGCGGCGACGAGAGCACGGAGCTGATCGAGGTCGACCTCCACGTAAGCGAGGCTAACGTAGCTGCAGTTCTGCGAGCTGGGCTTCAGAACTCGTTCGACCTACGGTGAAGAGG
The DNA here is from genome assembly GCA_963755755.1 of uncultured Actinomycetota bacterium. Taxonomy (GTDB): domain Bacteria; phylum Actinomycetota; class Actinomycetes; order Actinomycetales; family Kineosporiaceae; genus DATKNA01. The sequence continues at coordinate 149,619 of CAVWLJ010000012.1, read as the reverse complement.
TGACCTCGCCCGCCCTGCTCGCCGCCGTCGCCGGCCTCGGACTCGGCCTCTCCCTCATCGTCGCCATCGGCGCGCAGAACGCGTTCGTGCTGCGGCAGGGGCTGCTCGGCGAGCACGTCGCCCCCGTGGTCGCGATCTGCGTCGCCTCCGACGCGGTGCTCATCGTCGCCGGGGTGGCCGGTGCCGGCGCCGTGCTCACGGCGATCCCGTCGCTCGTCATCGTCATCCGGATCGTCGGAGCATGCTTCCTGCTCACGTACGGCTTCCTCGCGGCGCGGCGCGCGCTGCGCCCGGCGATCGGCGTCCCTGGATCCCGCGGACGGCGCCGCCGCCCGGCGCGGCCTCCTCCCCGTGGTGGCGACGTGCCTCGCGCTGACCTGGCTCAACCCGCACGTCTACCTCGACACGGTCGTGCTGCTCGGCTCGGTGGCGGCCGGGCGCGGCGGTCAGCGCTGGTGGTTCGCGGCCGGGGCGGCCACCGCCAGCCTGCTGTGGTTCTGCCTGCTCGGGCGGCGGGGCCGCGGCCCTGCGTCCGCTCTTCGCCCGGCCGGTGGCCTGGCGCGTCCTGGACGGCGTGATCGCCGCGGTCATGGTGGCGATCGGTGTCGGCCTGATCCTCGCGTGACCCGATCAGCACCTGGCCGCGAGGCGTCGACGCGCGACCGAGACATCGTTGCCTTTGCGGTCCACTCGGGTCCGGTCGGGAGGGTGACCGCCTCGTGGCGCCGGTCCGACGGAGGAACCGCGAGGAACGGGACCATCCGGATGACATGAGTGTTACCGAGTTGTGACCGGCTCGGACTCCTCCGCCTCTTGACCTCGCCCGTTCGGGTGAGCAGAGTCTGTGCGACAACGTTGTCCCGGAATCGGCCGGGCTAGGAGTCTCGAAAGGACAAGGCATGCAGACTGCGCACCCTGGCACCCGGCGGCGTACGGCCCGACAGCTGACCGCCGCGGTCGCCCTGCTGACGGGAACCGTCGCCCTGGCGGCGTGCGGCTCCTCGAGCTCGGGCGGTTCGGCCGGCGGGGGCGGCGGCGGCGACAAGGTCGGCGTCTCGCTCATCCTCAAGACGCTGACCAACCCCTACTTCGTCTCCATGAAGAACGACGCGCAGAAGGAGGCCGACAAGGACGGCGTCGACCTCACCGTGGCCGCCGGCAAGCAGGACGGCGACACGCAGTCCCAGATCAGCGCGATCGACAACGCCATCTCCCGCGGTGACAAGGGCATCCTCATCACCACGAACGGTGACGCGGTGAACTCCGAGCTCCAGAAGGCCAAGAAGGCGGGGCTGTACGTCATCGCGCTCGACACCGTGCCGACGCCGCCGAGCACGGTGGACATCACCTACGCCACGGACAACGAGCAGGCGGGCAAGCTCATCGGGCAGTACGCGGCGACGAAGCTGAACGGCCAGAAGGCCGTCATCGCGATGCTCGACCTGTTCAACAACCAGGTCGTCTCCGTGGACATCCAGCGCGACCACGGCTTCCTCGAGGGCTTGGGCATCGACCCCGGCAGCAAGACCCAGAACGGCCAGGAGGCCAAGACCGGCAAGTACACGGCCGGCAAGGGCGGCGACTACCAGGTGGTCTGCCACCAGCCGACGCAGGGCGCGATCCCGGGCGGCAAGACGGCGATGGAGAACTGCCTCTCCAGCAACGGCGACATCAACGTCGTCTACACGATCAACGAGCCGGCCGCGGACGGTGCCAACCAGGCCCTCAAGGCCGCCGGCAAGTCGAACGTCCTGATCCTGACCATCGACGGCAGCTGCAAGTACGTGAACGGGCTGCTGAAGGACGGCACGATCGCGGCCGACTCCGCCCAGTACCCGGGCAAGATGGCGAGCGAGGGCGTGAGCACGATCGCCACCGTGGCCAAGGGCGGCGCCAAGCCGTCGCTGCCCGCCGGCAAGGACTTCATCGACTCCGGCACCAACCTGGTCACCGCCAACCCCCTGACCGGGGTCACCAGCCAGACACCGGACCAGGCAGCCCAGGCCTGCTGGGGCAGCTGAGCCAGACGCGTCGCCGGGGCGAGACGCGTCTGGCCCCGGCGACGCGGATATCGACCATCGGACGCCCGCACGAAGGGAACACCCTCATGACCCAGGTCGCCGAAGCCCCCGGCACCGCCGAGGAGATCCTCCGGCCCCGCGACACCCCCGCCCGCCGCATCCACAACCTGCTACACCGGATGCCGGCCCTCAGCCCGCTGATCGTGCTCGTGCTCGCCTGCATCGTCTTCGGGCTCGCCAACGGGCGGTTCTTCCGCCCCGAGAACATCTCGATCATCCTGCAGCAGGCCGCGGTCGTCGGCTCGCTCGCCGTCGGACAGACATTGATCATCCTCACCGCCGGCATCGACCTGTCCATCGGCGCGGTGATGGTGCTCTCCACGCTCGTCATGGCCAAGCTGGTTTCCGACAGCGGCGTTCCGGGCGTGCTCGCGCTTCTGGTCGGCATCGTCATCGCCGTCCTCGCCGGGACGCTCAACGGCGTCCTCGTGACCCGGCTCAGGCTGCCACCGTTCATCGTCACGCTGGGAACGCTGAGCATCTTCACCGCGATCACCCTGATTTACGCGCAGGGTCAGGTGATCACTCTCGATCCGGGCACGTTCCTGACGTGGACCGGCTCGACCATCAGCGTCGGCAGGTTCGACATCACCGTCGGCGTGCTCATGATGCTGGCGCTGTACGCCGTGTCCGCCTACGCCCTGCGGCAGACGGCGTGGGGGCGCCACCTCTACGCAACCGGGGACGACGCGGAGGCGGCGCGACTCGCCGGTATCCGCACCAACCGCGTGCTGCTCTCCGCGTACGTCGTCGCCGGGGCGGTCGTCGGGATCGCGGCCTGGATCCAGGTCGGCCGGATCAACGGCGCCGACCCCAACGCCGGCCTGAACCTCAACCTCGAGAGCATCACCGCCGTCGTCATCGGAGGCACCAGCCTCTTCGGCGGCCGCGGCGCGGTGATCGGCTCCCTGATCGGCGCCCTCATCGTCCAGGTCTTCGACAACGGCCTGGCGCTGGCGGGCGTCGACCCGAACTATCAGGTGCTCGCCATCGGCGTCCTCGTCATCGTCGCGGTCGCGGCCGACCAGTGGATCAGGAGCGTGAAGTCATGAGCCACACCACCGACACGACCGGCGCGGCAGGCACGAGCGGCAGGGCCGGGCAGCCCGTGCTCGAGGCACGCGGCCTCGTCAAGACCTTCGGTCACGTCGTCGGACTCGCCGGCGTCGACCTCCAGCTCTACCCCGGCGAGGTGCTCGCCGTCATCGGCGACAACGGCGCCGGCAAGTCCACGCTGATCAAGTGCCTCAGCGGCGCCATGACCCCGGACGCCGGCACCATCACGGTCGACGGCAAGCAGGTGAGCTTCAGCAGCACCCAGGAGGCGCGGGAGGCCGGGATCGAGACCGTCTACCAGACCCTGGCCGTCGCCCCCGCGCTCGACATCGCCAGCAACCTCTTCCTCGCCCGGGAGGAACGTCGACCGGGCGTCCTCGGCTCCGTCTTCCGGATGCTCGACACCGCCGGCATGAAGCGGAAGTCCAAGGAGTTCATCGACGAACTCGGCATCCGGACGCTGCAGAACATCAACCAGTCGGTGGAGACGCTCTCGGGCGGCCAGCGGCAGGTGGTCGCGGTGGCCCGCACCGCCGCGTTCGGCAGCAAGGTCGTCATCCTCGACGAACCGACTGCCGCCCTCGGCGTCCGGGAGACCGGGCAGGTGCTGCGGCTGGTCCGCGACCTGAAGGCACGTGGTCTGGGCATCATCCTCATCAGCCACAACATGCCGAACGTGTTCGAGGTGGCGGACCGGATCCACATCCAGCGCCTGGGTCGCGGGATCGGTGTCATCTCACCGAAGACCCACACACCCGCGGAGGCCGTCGCGATCATGACGGGCGCCGTCACGCTCGACGCGGTCGACGCCGACAAGGGCGGCCGCGGGAGCGCCGCGGGGACGACGACGGCACCGTCCGCTCCGCCCGCGCAGCGATGAACGGAAGCGCGTCCATGAACGTTCTCGAGACGTTCGCCGTCCCGGGCCGGGTTGCCGTCGTCACCGGCGGCAACCGCGGCCTGGGACGGGCCTTCGCCCATGCCCTCGGCGAGGCCGGCGCGAAGGTGGCCATCGTCGCCCGCGACGACGCGGCGAGCGCTCGCGTCGTCGAGGAGCTGGCCGGCAAGGGGGTGACGGCCGCCGCGTTCACGGCCGACGTCACCGACCGTGCCGCCCTCGCCGAGGCGGACGAGCGCATCAGCGCCGAGCTCGGCCCGGTCGACGTCCTGGTGAACAACGCGGGCACCTGCATCCACCGCCCCGCCTTGGAGGTCACCGAGGCGGAGTGGCGGGAGGTCGTCGACACCAACCTCACCGGCGTCTGGAACGGCTGCCAGATCTTCGGCGCGGGCATGGTGGCGCGCGGCGCCGGGACCATCGTCAACGTGGGCTCCATCTCGGGCGAGATCGTCAACCGGCCGCAGTGGCAGCCCGCCTACAACGCGTCCAAGGCCGCGGTCCACCACCTCACGAAGTCGCTCGCCGCGGAGTGGGCCCCGCTCGGGGTCCGCGTCAACGCCGTCGCCCCCGGCTACGTTCGGACGGACATGACGCCGATCGATCGGCCGGAGTTCGCCGCCCACTGGATCGGGGACACTCCCCAGCAGCGAGCCGCGCTTCCGGAGGAGATCGCGCCGGCGGTACTCTTCCTCGCCAGCCCCGCATCCGGCTTCATGACGGGAGCCGTCCTGGTGATCGACGGCGGATACACGGTCTTCTGAGCGCGCGGGCCACCGGCAGCGCGAAGGACAGGGGTGACGGAGCTGAGCGAGACGCTCGGACGGCGCGAACGCGCGACCATGCGAGATGTCGCCGCACTCGCCGGCGTCGGCATCAAGACGGTCTCCCGCGTCTTCAACGACGTCCCCAGCGTCGCGCCGGACCTGGTCGAGCGGGTGCGTGCAGCCGCGGACAAGCTCGGGTACCGGCCGAACCTGACGGCCGCCAGCCTGCGCCGGTCGGACGGCCGGACGAACACCATCGGCCTGCTCCTGGAGGACGTCAGCAACCCGTACTCCTCCGCGGTGCACCGCGCGGTCGAGGACTTCGCCCGCGAGCAGGGCGTCTTCGTCCTGGCGGCCAGCCTGGACGACGATCCGCAGCGGGAGCAGGAGCTCGTCCGGCGGCTCATCGACCGCCGGGTCGACGGGCTCATCGTGATGCCCGTGGGCAGGGACCACCGCTACGTGGTCACGGAGCAGCAGGCCGGGACGCCCTTCGTGTTCGTCGACCGGCTCGCCACCCCGCTGGTCGCGGACGCCGTCGTGACCGACAACGTGGCCGGAGCTCGCGAGGGCGTGGCGCACCTGCTCGCGACCGGACGGAAGCGGATCGCCTACCTCGGCGACGATCTCGCGATCCCCACCGCGGAGCAGCGGTTCCTCGGGTACGGCCAGGCCCTCGCCGCCGCCGGGCTGCGGATCGACCCCACGCTCGTGGTCCACGGCCTGCGCACCTCCGAGCAGGCGTGTGCGACCACCCGCCGGCTGCTGCTCGACGGCACGCCGCAGGCGCTGTTCACGAGCCAGAACCTGGTGACGATCGGCGCCGTCGAGGCCCTGCACGAGGCCGCTCGGCAGCACGAGATCGCGCTCGTGGGATTCGACGACGTCCCGATGGCGGCCGTGCTGCAGCCGGGTATCACGGTGGTCGCGCAGGACCCTGCCGGCCTGGGGCGGACCGCGGCGAACCGCCTCTTCGCCCGGATCGCGGGAGACGCCTCACCCCCCGGCGTCGAGACCATCCCCACCCGGCTGATCCCGCGCGGATCCGGCGAACTGCTCCCCTGAGCCGGCCAGGGACGCGGCCTAGACTGGCGGCATGTCCCCGACCGCCACGGCTCCGCTGGGCACGCTCGTCCCGGGCGTCGTCAGCCCCCGCCGACCGGTGCCCGCGTCGATCCCGCGGCCGGAGTACGTCGACCGCCCGACGCCGCGGCGCTACGAGGGGCCGGAGGTCAAGGACGAGCGGACCATCGCCGCCATGCGGGAGGCCTGCCGGTTGGCTGCGCGAGCCATGGCCGAGGTCGCCGCCCACATCGCCCCCGGCGTGACCACGGAGGAGCTCGACCGCGTCGGGCACGAGTACCTGCTCGACCACGGGGCCTACCCCTCGACGCTGGGCTACCGCGGGTTCCCGAAGTCGCTGTGCACGAGCGTCAACGAGGTCATCTGCCACGGCATCCCGGACTCGACCGTCCTGCGGGACGGCGACATCGTCAACATCGACATCACCGCCTACCTGACCGTCGACGGCCTGGGTGTGCACGGCGACACGGACGCCACCTACCTGGTCGGTGATGTCGACGAGGAGTCCCGGCTGCTCGTCGAGCGCACGCACGAGGCGATGATGCGGGGCATCAGGGCGGTGGCCCCGGGCCGGCAGATGAACGTCGTCGGGCGGGTCATCGAGGCGTACGCCAAGCGGTTCGGCTACGGCGTCGTCCGCGACTTCACCGGCCACGGCATCGGCACCACGTTCCACTCCGGGCTGATCGTGCCGCACTACGACGCCGCCCCGAACTACGCCACCGTCATCGAGCCCGGCATGACCTTCACCGTCGAGCCGATGCTCACGCTGGGCACCTACCAGTGGGACATGTGGGACGACGGGTGGACGGTGGTGACCAAGGACCGGCGCCGCAGCGCGCAGTTCGAGCACACGCTGCTCGTCACCGACACCGGGGCGGAGATCCTCACCCTGCCCTGACGGCGGGGGTCCGCACTGCTGGCGATCGCCGCCAGCCCTCGTAGGCTTCGCTCATGGCAGGACTGCGCGGGTTCGGGATCGACATCGGAGGCTCGGGCATCAAGGGGTGCCCGGTCGACCTCGACGCGGGAGGATTCGCCGCCGACCGGATCCGGACGCCGACCCCGTCACCGTCCACGCCGGCGGCCGTGGCCGGCGTCGTCGGGGAGATCGTCCGGCAGTTCGGGGACGCCGCGGGCTCCGGGCCGGTCGGCGTCACGTTCCCGGCCGTGATCCAGCGCGGAGTGGCGCGGACGGCGGCCAACGTCGACAAGTCGTGGATCGGCACGGACGTCGAGACCCTGCTGCGCGAGACCCTCGGCCGTCCGGTCCGGGTGGTGAACGACGCGGACGCGGCGGGCTACGCCGAGACGAGGTTCGGTGCGGCGAAGGGCGTGGAGGGCACCGTGTTCATGGCCACGCTCGGCACCGGCATCGGGAGCGCCCTGATCGTCGACGGCGTGCTCGTGCCGAACACGGAGCTGGGCCATCTCGAGGTCGACGGCAAGGACGCCGAGACCCGGGCCGCGGACAGTGTGCGCGACGCCGAGGGCCTCTCCTGGCCGCAGTGGGCGAAGCGGCTGACCCGCTACTTCCAGGCCGTCGAGGCTCTGCTGTGGCCGGACCTCATCGTCGTCGGGGGCGGGGTGAGCAAGAAGGCGGACAAGTTCCTGCCGCTGCTCGACATCCGGACGCCGATCGTTCCCGCGCAGCTCCGCAACGACGGCGGCATCATCGGAGCGGCGCTGCTGGCGACGGAGCGGAACCCGGCCGTGGCGTGACGGCCGGTCAGCTGTCGAAGTAGCGGTCGATGTCGTCGGCGTCCGAGAGCGCCGCGCTGCTCTCCGCGACGGACCGGAGATAGGCCAGCGCTCGCTCGCGCCCGAAGGCGTTGGCCGCGAGCGAGCCGGCGATCGACGCGAGGGCGGTGACGAACTCCAGCCGGCTGCGCTCGGTCTCCGTCGCGTCCTGCAGGAGGTAGTGCATCGCCTCGTGGTCGCCGAGCAGCTGGAAGCGGATGAACGCCGCCGCACGCTGATTGGCCCGGGCCGCCGATCGACGCTCGACGGTCGACATCGTCTCTCCCCTCGCCGCGGCGGCGGGGCGCCACCGGTACCCACCGGACCAGACCGAGCCCTGGTGCGCAACCGCTTCCGGCCCCGACGCACCCGCGCGGAGGAGCCGGGACCCCTCGAATGATCACGGGCCGGCCGCGCCGAGATCACGATTGGGTCACCATCGGGCCCGAGGGTGTGGAAACGCGCTGAGGCAGGGGATATGCCTGGACGAGCGGGTGGTTCGCAGCCGGGCAGGCACGGATCACCCGCTGCCATGCCCGGCGAGGTCAGCGGCTGCGCGCCCGGCTGCCGCCCGAATCGACGACTCCCGGCTCCGGTCGGCTTCCTCGTCCGCGGCGTCCGCGCCCCCGGGCGCGCGGTGCCGGCCGACGTACCCCGGCGGCACCGCGGGTTGGCTCGGCCGCAGGCGCGACCTCCGGACGGGACGGCGGCGGCCAGGGATTTTCGAAATCGCCGTTGTCGGCGTTCGGGGTGATCTCGGTGGGCCGCCCCGGGTCCGAGACGTCGAAGACCCGGACGCCGGGCATGGTGGCGTCGTCCGGCACGGCGGCGACGGGAGCGTCCGGCCCACGGCACGGGATGCGGCACGGCATGCGGGATGCAGGCGCCGCGGCGGCGGCAGGTTCCGGCACCGCGGCGGCGACGGGTCGTCCGGCCAGCGGCGACGGGAGCTCCGGCTCTCGCGGCAGTCGGCAGAGACGTCCGCCTCCACGCACCGCGGGGACCTCGTCCGCCACCGCGGGGACGTCCGTCCTCCGACCACCGCGGCGGGCAGCGTCGTCCGGCCACCGCGGCGACGGCGGTCCGGCCACTGCTGGGACGTCAGGTCGTCCGGCTCCGCTGGGACGGCAGGTCGTCCGGCTCCACGGCGGACGGCGTCGTCCGGCACCGCGGGACGGGTCGTCCGGCACGGCGGCGACGGGAGCGTCCGGCTCCACGGCTGGCGACGGCATCGTCCGGCACCGCGGCGACGGCAGGTTCCGGCTCCGCGGCGACGGCAGGTTCCGGCTCCGCGGCGCCTCGTCGTCCGCCGCCGCGGCGACGTCGTCGTCCGGCTCCGCGACGGCGTCGTCCGGCACCGCGGCGACGGATCCTCCTCCGCCGCCGCGACGACCGAGCGTCCGGCACCGCCGGGAGGCTCGCTCCGCCGCCGCGGGGCAGGTTCCGCTCCACGCCGCCACAGAGCGCCGGCGCGCCGGGCACAGCCGGCGACGGGGGTCGCGGGGGCCGTCCGGCAGCCGGGACGTCCGCACCACGGCGGGGACGAGGTCCGGCTCCGCGCGATCGGCCCGGCGGCGCCGCAGGAGCAGCGCGCCGGCGGCAACCAACGCGACGAGCACGACGACGCCGACGAGGATCCACAGCAGCGCGGACGGCGAGGAGGCCTCGGCCGCCGGGGCCGTGGACGAGGGCGCCGCGTTCGATGCCGCCTGCGGGAGCGCCAGCTCGGCCGTCTGTCGCTGCCCGGCGGACGTCACCGCGAGCTGCACGCGATCGTTCCCCGCGGGCGGCGCGAAGCGGACGACGTAGCGCGCCTGCAGGGTCGAGGTCAGGCGGTCGTACGCGGTGGCGGGGTCGGCCGGGACCGCCGTGATCGCGGTCCCGCCGGTACCGGCCGCGACGCTCTGCCAGGTCCCGGCCGCCTGCCCGGTGCCGACGACGGCCAGCACCACGCCGGCGGCCACGAACCGGTCCACCAGGGCGTTCGCCTCGGTGCCGCCGGGGGCGGGTGCCGCGGTTGTGAGCACCACGATCCGGGCGCGCCCAGGTGTCGCTGGCAGCTGCCGGGCGACGAGGTCGAGCGCGGCAACGGTCGAGGCGTTCCCGCTCGAACCCGCCGGAGCGGACGCGAGCCGCGTCAGCGCGGCGATCGCCTCCGCCGGGTGGGCGGACGCGGGCGTGAGCAGGCGGGGGACGCGCCGTCGGCGACGACGGCGACGGGGGTGTCGTTCGGGATCCGGAGCAGCAGTCCGGTCGCTCCGCTGAGGGTCTGCGCGCCGGCTCCCGCGACCGTGGACGAGCCGTCGACCACCAGACCCAGCGCGGTCCCGGAGGTGAGGTCGAGCACCGGCGAGACGGTGGTCGCCAGCGGGCGGGCACCGGAGGTCGTCGACCGCACGGTCACCACCGCGTCCCGGGCGAGCGGCGCGAGCGGCGCCGGCTGGACCTCGACGACCGCGGTGACACCTTGCGGCGTCCGGTGCACCGTGACGGGGTGCACCCCGCCGGCCGCGCGGGCCGCGACGGGCCCCAGCGTCAGGAGCAGCAGGAGCACCCCGAGGCCGGTGAGCACCCGGATCGGCGCCCTCACGACGGCACCGCCGTCACGATGACGTTGTCCCGGTAGTGCCCGGACTGTCTTGTCGAAGGTCCCTCCGCAGGTCACCAGGCGCAGCGACGGGCGCAGGGTCGGCCCGTAGACGAGATCGGTCGGGAACCGGCTCTTGGCGACCTGCATCTTCCCCGACACCCGGAACGTGACGCGGCTGCCGTCGGCGCGGGTCACCTCCACCCGGTCGCCGGGGCGCAGCTGGGCGAGCCGGAAGAAGACCCCGGGCGTCGACTTCGAGTCGACGTGGCCGAGGAGCACGGCCGGACCGGCCTGGCCGGGGCGGACGCTGCCGGTGTACCAGCCGGCCTCCTGCCACGGGCCCGGCGGCTCGACGGCGCCGTGGGCGTCGAGCCCGAGCCGCAGCAGCGGGGTGTCGACGCCGATGGCGGGGATCCGCAGGCGTGTCGGCAGCGCGACCGTGGGGTGGGTGCGAGGTGAGCGGAAGCCCGCCGCGGGGTCCCCTGCCGTGTGCGTGGCCGTGCCCGCAACCGTCGGAGTCACCGAGGCGCGAGCAGGCTCCGCGGCCCGCCCGCACCCGGCGATCGCGACGGTGGCGAGCACGGCCCCGGCCGCGACGAGCCCGAGCAGGCGCATCTCAGCGCCTGCTGACCACGGCAGCCATGCCTCCGCCACCGGTCTGGCTGCCGCCCTTGGGAAGCTTGGCGCCGAGCGTGGCGCCGATGGCGTTGGACAGCTGGGCTGCCAGGTCGAACATCTGGTCGTAGGCCTGGTAGCTCAGCGTGTGCGCCTGCGTGTAGTCCTTGGCCTGGTAGGCGTCGAGCTCGCCCATGAGCATCTGGTCGTGCTCGTTGAACGCGTGCGCGAGCGCCTGCGCGCCCAGCTTCGACTTCGTCGCCCCGGCGAGGAACGCGGCCAGCGACGGCTCGAAGGCCCGCAGCCGGGCTTGGGCCTGGGCGGTCGTCGACCCGTTGCCGCTGACCTTGCCTGAGGTGTACGCCAGCAGGGCGTCGACGTGGTCCGCCCAGAGGTTCTGGAAACTCTTCGCGGCGGAGTCCCCGTAGAGGCTCGACACCGCCGACGCGAGCTTGGTCGTGTTCGTGTTGAGGCCCTTGCCGAGGGCGGCGAAGTCGGCGGCGTTGCCCGTCGCCGCCCGCATCGCGGCCACGACGAGCGCCACGTGCTCCCCCAGCAGGTTCGTCATGCCCGCGCGCAACGCCCAGCTCGGCTGCTGGAGCTGGGAGGCGATCGACTTCGGCAGCAGCGTGCCCGCCAGCGCGCCGCCCATCGCGAAGCCGTGCTCGTACGCCATCACGTAGTCCTCCCCCGCGGGGGCGTAGCGATGAGCGGCGAAGGCGTCCGCCTGGTCGAGCAGGTGATCGATGTGGGTCGTGACGGCAGCCCGGGCGGCGGGGCGGGGCAGACGCCCCGCGGACGCGCCGGCGAAGAAGTCGCCCAGCGCGACCTCGGCCTTCTCCAGGTCGTGGCGGGCCGCCTTCCGAGCGGCCTCGTCCTTCGTGCCCAGGGCGTCGGCGTACGCGTAGAAGTAGCGGATGTGGCCGCCCCACACCGTCGTGAACTGGCGGCCGGCCGCCGTGCCGAAGAGGTTGTCGACGAGCGAGGCCAGGGCCTGCGTGTTCTGCCCCAGGGCGGCGTCGGCCGCCTGCGTGACGTCGGGAGCCTTGAGGATCCGCGCCCGCATCATGTCCGCGACGAGCACGGAGTGCTGCGCGACGAGGGACTGCAGCCGGACGCCGGCCGCCGCGCCCTGGTCACTGCCCGACGCGGCAGCCATCGGCATGGTCATGGCGTCGTGGCTCGACGGCGACGGCGACGCGGTCGTGACCTCGGCCGCCCGCTGGGCGTTCGAGGCGGGCCGGCCGGAGGAGCAGCCGGCCACGGTGAACAGGGCCGATGCGGCCAGCACGGCCGTTCCGAGGCGGACGGCACCCGACGACGGGTGGAACGTGGACACGGGCGCGCTCCCCAGACAGGCTCACGCAGCGTGAGCAGATGGTTCCCCCGATCCACAGACACTAAGTGAGTCATAACGGATGCCGCAATTGCACCGGGGCAGATCGCCGCAGGTCAGAATGCGAACGATGGTTCTGGCCGCGCTGCGTGACCGCGCGGGTACGTGCGGTGTCAACTACTACTTCTCGTAACTGATCGTTGACGAGGGGGGACGAGCCGGGCGATAAGCCGGATCCTGTCCCGAGCGGTGCTCGGGGGCGGCCATCCATCTCGGGACGCCGTTGCCGGCGTCCTCCTCGCGGGCACCCGTTCCCGGGCACCCGACGGTTGCGGCCTACCCGGGAGCTCGGGCGGGCAGCCCTCGAGCGCTCCCTGTCTGGCCTTGCTCCGGGTGGGGTTTACCGAGCCGCGCCGGTCACCCGGCACGCTGGTGGTCTCTTACACCACCGTTTCACCCTTGCTCGCGACCGGCTCGCGCCGGCCCCGGGCGGTCTGTTCTCTGTGGCACTGTCCCGCGGGTCACCCCGGGTGGGCGTTACCCACCACCCTGCCCTGTGGAGTCCGGACTTTCCTCGGCGGGCGGAAGTCCGCCCGACGCGGCCGCCTGCCCGGCTCGTCCGCGGCCACCCTACCGGGCGGCGGGGGGCGCGGCGGAGAAGCTGACGGTGCCGGCGTCCAGGTCGACACCGTCGAGCCGCACCCGGACGTGGTCCCCGAGGCCCTGCGCCCCGGCGCAGGGGGCGAGCACGGCGGGGTCGACCAGCTGCACCTTGCCCCCGGTGTGGTTCAGGTCGACGACGACGGCGTCGAACACCTCGCCCACGCGGTGGGCCAGCACCGCGGCCTCGACGACGTCCGTGCAGGCGTGTTCCAGGCGCCCGGCGAGGTCGTCCGAAGCCCTCATCGCGGCCGGTAGCGACGGGAGCGCCTCGACCACCCAGCCCGGCACCTCGCCGCCGCGGCAGATCGCCTCGCACGCGACGAGCCCGAATCGGTCGACGAGCCGCCGCAGCGGCGCGGTGACGTGGGCGTAGGGCGCGGCGACGGCCGCGTGGGTGGTGACCGGCGGGGCGGGCAGGCCGGGGGCGAGCGGGGCGTAGCCCGCGCCGCGGAACAGGGCCCCGGCCTCGTGCAGCAGGGCGAGCTCGTTGCCGGCATCCCGGCGCAGACGGCGCAGCAGCGATCCGAGCGGCTCGTCCGCGGGCCACCTCACCCCGAGCGCCTGCGCCTGCCGGCGGAACCGGGCGACCAGGCCGTCGTCCGGCGCCGGGAGCGTCCGGAGCAGCCCGACCCCGGCGTCGAGCATGAACCGCGCCGCGGCCATCCCGGTGAGCAGCGAGAGCTGGGCGTTCCAGTCCTCCGCGGGCAGCGCCGCCCGCAGGGTCAGCTCGTAGTGCCCGTCGCGGGCCGCCACCTCCTGCTCCGGCAGCGGCAGGTTCGCGCCGCCGCGCGCCGCCTCGAGCGCCTCGCGCCGGACGCCGACCTCGCGCAGGAGCACGGCCTGCGCGGCGACGAGGTCCTCGGGATCGGCCGCGCCCTCGGGCACGGCGTCCGCCGCGGCCTGCACCTGGCCGTAGTCGAGCCGGCGCCGGCTCCGCACCTGCGCCCGGAGCACGGACGCCGAGCGGACCTCGCCCTCGGCGTCCAGGTCGAACCGCCAGACGAAGGCCGGCCGCTCCTGGTCGGGCAGCAGGCTGGCCGCGGCCTCCGAGAGCACGGGCGGGTGCAGCGGGGCGCGCTTGTCGGGGGCGTAGAGGGTCTGGCCGCGGCGCCGGGCCTCGGCGTCCACGGGACCGCCGGGGAGCACGAACGCCGGCACGTCGGCGATCGCGTAGTCGAGGTGGTAGCCCTCGCCGCGACGCTCGAGGTGCAGCGCCTGGTCGAGATCGGTGGATCCGGGAGGGTCGACGGTGACGAACGGGACGCCGGTGAGGTCGGCGCCGGACGGCGGCGGTGTGCGCGCCGCCTCGTCGGCGGCGGCGAGCACCTCGGGCGGGAAGTCGTCGGGGACGCCGAGGCGATCGCGCACGGCAGCGAACCGCCGCTCGAGGCTCACGACGGACGCCGGGTCCGGACCGGCCACCCGGATGACGCCGCGCACCATGCGGCACACCCTAGGGCGTGCCCGGTCGCCGGGACGTCGGGCCGGTAGCCTCACCGGTCGTGCTCGTGCTGCTGCCGCCGTCGGAGTCGAAGCGGGCGGCGCCGGCCCGTGGCACGCCGGTGGACCTCGCCGGCCTGTCCTTCCCCGCGCTGACCCCGGCGCGGGTGGCCGTCCTCGACGCGCTCCTCGCGACGAGCGCCACACCCGAGGGGCTCCACCGGCTGGGGGTCGGCGCCTCGCTGGCCGAGGAGGTCGAACGCAACCTCCGCCTGCGTGAGCTGCCCGCGAGGCCGGCGTCGGACGTCTACAGCGGCGTCCTCTACGACGCCCTCGGCTGGTCCACGCTCTCGACCGGGGCGCGGCGGCGGGCGCGGTCGCGCCTGGTCGTCGTCTCCGCGCTCTGGGGGGCACTCCGGCCGCACGACCGGATCCCGCCCTACCGGCTGTCGATGACTTCCGAGGTCGGGCTCGGTCCGCTCGCCGCGCTGTGGCGGGCGTCGCTCGAGGGCGAACTGCGCGCTGCTGCCGGGCCGCGCGGGTTGGTGGTCGACTGCCGGTCCGGCGCCGTACGCGGCCGCCTGGCCGCCGTCCGGCTCGCTCGCCGGCCGCACCGTCGCCGTCCGGGTGCTGCAGGAGGGCCCGGGCGGGCGGACCGTCGTCAGCCATGCGGCCAAGCACACGCGCGGCGAGGTCGCGCGGCACCTGCTGGAAACAGGGGCCGATCCGGCGCGGCCGCGGACGCTCGCGGCCGTGCTGGCCGACCGCTGGGTGGTCGAGCTGATCCCGCCGCCGCGGGCCGGCCGCCCGTGGACGCTCGACGTCGTCCTACCGTGAGGCCATGACCCCCGAGGAGTTCCGCTCCGCCGGCCACCAGCTCGTCGACTGGATCGCCGATCACCGCGCGCGCATCCCGGACCTGCCGGTGGCGGCGCAGGTCGAGCCCGGCCAGGTGGCTGCCGGCCTCGCCCCGCACGCGCCGGAGACGCCTGAGCCGTTCGAGGAGGTGCTGCGCGACCTCGACCGCGTCGTCGTCCCGGGGATCACGCAGACGCAGAGCCCGCACTTCTTCGGCTGGTTCCCGTCGAACGCGAGCCTGGCGTCCGTGCTCGGGGACGTCGCCTCGTCCGGGCTCGGCGCGCTCGGCATCACGTGGCAGTCGGCGCCCGCGCTGACCGAGGTCGAGCAGGTCGTCGTCGGCTGGCTGCGGGAACTGACCGGTCTGCCCGACGACTGGCACGGGGTCATCCAGGACACGGCGTCGACGGGGATCCTCGTCGCCCTGCTGGCCGCCCGGGAGCGGGCCTCCGGCTACTCCGCCGCCCGCGGGGGCCTGCAGGCGCAGGAGCGGCCACTCGTCGTCTACACGACCGCGCAGGCGCACTCGTCCACCCCCAAGGCGGTGCTGCTGGCGGGCTACGGGCAGGAGAACCTGCGGTACGTCGAGGTCGACCCGGTCACCTACGCGATGCGGCCGGAGGCGCTCAAGCTCGCCATGGCCGAGGACGTCGCCGCCGGGCGGACGCCGGCGGCGGTCGTGGCGTCGGTCGGCACGACGGGCACGACGGCGGTCGACCCGGTGCGGGAGATCGTCGCCGCTCGCCGCCGAGCACCGCGCGTGGGTGCACGTGGACGCCGCGATGGCCGGCTCCGCGCTGCTGCTGCCCGAGATGCGTTCCCTGGTCGACGGCGTGGAGGGCGCGGACTCGCTCGGGTGGAACCCGCACAAGTGGATGGGCACGATCCTCGACTGCTCGCTGCTCTACGTCCGCGACCCCGACCAGCTGGTGCGGGTCATGTCGACCAACCCCTCCTACCTGCGTTCGGGTCGCCCCGAACGGGACGGCGACGTCGTCCAGTACAAGGACTGGGGCATCCCGCTCGGCCGCCGGTTCCGGGCCCTGAAGCTGTGGTTCCACCTGCGCCTCGACGGCGTCGAGGCGATCCGGGCGCGGCTGCGGCGCGACCTCGAGAACGCGCGCTGGTTCGCCGACCAGGTCGGCGCCGAGCCGGGGTGGCGGGTGCTGGCCCCGGTGACCCTGCAGACGGTGTGCCTGCGGCACGAGCCGGCCGGGCTCGACCCGGCCTCGGACGGGGCGGCGCTCGACGCGCACACCCTGCGCTGGGCGGGCGCGGTCAACGACGGTGGGCGCGCCTTCGTGACCCCAGCCGTCCTGGACGGGCGCTGGATGGTCCGCGTCTCCGTAGGCGCGGAGGCCACCGAGCGCGCGGACGTCGAGGAGCTGTGGGCGCTGCTGAAGGAGGTCGTCAGGCGTCCGGCAGCGTGAACCGGTGGACGATCTCGTCCACCTCCGCAGCCACCGCCGACAGGGACGCCGAGGCCGCCTGGGTGGTCCCGGCGCTGGTCGTCGTGGCGCCGGTGGAGGCGACGATGCCCTCGAGGCCGTCGGTGATCCGGCGACCGCCGGCCGCGACCGCCTCGACGCTGCGGCTGATCTCCGCGGTGTGCCCCGTCTGCTCCTCGATCGCGGCGCCGATCAGGGCCTGGTTCTCGTTGATCCGCCCGATCACGGCGCTGATGCCGTCGATGGCCCCGGCCGCCTGCGTCGTGAGGTCCTGGATGCCGGCGATCTTGGCCGTGATGTCGTCGGTCGCCCGGCTGGTCTCCTGGGCGAGCTCCTTGACCTCCGTCGCGACCACGGCGAAGCCCTTGCCGGCCTCGCCCGCCCGCGCCGCCTCGATCGTCGCGTTGAGCGCGAGCAGGTTCGTCTGCTCCGCGATCGAGGTGATCGCGCGGACGATCTCGCCGATCTCCTCGCTGGCCCGGGTGAGGTCCGTGACCATCGCGCTGGTCCGGGCGGCTGACCGCACGGCCTGATCGGCGACCTCCGCGGCGGTCGCGCTCTGCGAGGCGATCCTGGCGATGGAGGCGTCCATCTGCCCGGTCGCCGTCGACATCGCCTCGACGCTCGCGCCGACCTCGTCGGCGACCTCGGCGACCACACCGACCTGGGCGGCGGCGTCGGCCGCGGCCCGGCCGAGGGTCACGGAGACCTCGGTGAGCTCGTCGCACTGCGCGGCCAGGCTCGTCGTGGTCCGTCCCGCGGCCCCGATGGTCTGGGCGATCTCGTCGAGCGCGCCGTTGAGCGCGTGCCCGATGCCGGCGAACTCGTCGCCGGAGCCGGCCTGGACGCGCACGCTGAGATCCCGGTCGGCGACCCGCAGCACGGCGCCGAGCAGCCGGCGCAGCGGCACCAGCATGGAGCGGCCGACCAGCCAGGCCACCAGCGCGAAGCCGGCGAGCGCGAGCACCCCGATGACGGTGATGGTCCTCTCGACCGAGGCGGACTCGGCCGCGGCCCGCTGCTGGTGGTCCGCGACGGCGGCGAGCATCCCGGAGTCGACCTCCCCGAGCTGCTCCTCGAGCTGCCCGAAGAGCTGCAGGAACGCCGGCAGGCGGCGCTGGGCGGCGCGCTTGTCCTGCGCGGCGAGGGAGACCAGGTCGACGGCCTGGCCGGCGTAGGTCAGCAGGGCCGGGCGCACTGCGGCGAACTGCGACGTCAGTGCCGGCGGGGCCATCGTGGCGGCGGCGTCGAAGTGCGTCACGACGTCGGTCGCCTTGGTCCGCACGTCGTCGACCTCGAAGGCCTTCCGCTCGGCGGCGTTGCGGGCGTACATCGCCGCCATGACGTCGCCGCGGATGCCGTCGTGCAGCATGTCCGCGTTCCACTGGTCGTTCATGCCGGTGCTGATCCGGGCCATCGCGGTGGCGTCGTCGGCCTGCCGGTGGGCGCCGACCAGGGCGGCGGCGGAGACCGCACCCACCGCGAGGACGCCGACCGCGCCGATGGCCGCCAGACGCCGACCGACCGTGAACCGCATGACCAACCTCCGCGCGACAGATGACCCGGTTGTCGTGTATCGACCGAAGGTCCGGCTACTCTTGAGCTGTCGCTACTTTTGCTTCACGCCTTGCCAATCTCGAAACTCCGATGTTCACTTCTGACATGGCGAATGAGATGGAAGAGGTCCTCCGGCGCGTGGCGGCCGGAGAGTTGTCCCCGCAGGAGGCGCTGCCCCTGCTCGATGCCGCAGGCGCCGGCCGGCCCCAGCAGGGCTCGCCGCCCGCGGAGGCCCCGGCCTGGGGCACCCCGCCCGGGCCGCAGACCGGCGGCCACGGCGAGCCGGAGACGGCGACCGGTCCGGTGCGCGTGATCCGGGTCAACGCCTCGTACCGGCCGATCCAGGTCGTCGCCGACCCCTCCGTGGCCGAGGCCTTCGTCACCGGTGAGCACACGGTGCGCCGCGAGGGCGGCACGCTCGTGGTCGAGGGCGGGCTGCGGTTCGGCGGGGACGAGGAGGGCGGCCCCCGGTTCTCCTTCTCCCAGCTCCCTCAGACCCTCGCCTGGGCCCGCTCGCTGCAGAGCGACCGGCTGGTCGTGCGGGTCAACCCCGCGCTGCCCTTCGAGCTCGACGCCGTCGGCTCCAGCGTGCGGATCAGCGGCGGTGAGGCCGGGGCCAAGATGCGGCTCCTCGCGACGGCGCTGAAGGTGGACGGCCTGCGTGGGCCGCTCGACGTCGACGCCTCCTCGTCGTCGGTCAAGGGCACGATCGGCCCGAGCGGGTCGTCCCGGATCGCCGCGGAGTCGTCGTCGGTCAAGGTGAGCCTGCTCGCCGGCACCGGCGTCCGGATCCACGTGCGCAACCGGATGGGCAAGGTCGTCGTCCCCAGCGGGATCACGAAGGGCGACATGGTCGAGCCGGGCGTGCGTGACGCCGTCGTGGGCGATGGCAGCGGTGAGCTCACGGTGGAATCGGTGATGAGCTCGGTCGCGATCGGGACGGACGGCATCGGCGGAGCGGCGTGGGGCTGGGCCTCCGCGGGCGGGGCGGCGTGACGACGTACCGTGCGCCGCGGGACTGCCCCGTCTGCAGCTCCCGCCTCGAGACCACCCAGCTCGGCTGCCCGACCTGCGGCACCGGTCTCTCGGGTCACTTCGCCCCGTGCGAGTTCTGCGGGCTGGACGACGCGGATCTGCAGATGCTGCGGGTGTTCCTCGCGTCGCGGGGCAACATGCGCGACCTGGAGCGGCACCTCGGCGTCAGCTACCCGACGGCCCGCGCCCGCTTCGACGACCTGCTCCGCCGGCTCGGGCTCGCCAACGGGTCGGCCGGCGCGCAGGCCGCGCCCGCTCCCCCGAGCGAGGCGGACCGGCTCGCCACCCTCGAGGCGCTGGCGGAGGGTTCGGTGGACGTCGAGACCGCACGGGGGCGGCTCGGGGGGCTGTGACCGGCCGCGCCCACACCCGTCCCGTCGTCCACAGGGCGGCCCGCACGGTCTGACGAGGCGGGCAGGCTCGCTGCCAGACTGCGGTCATGGCGGAGACGGGGAACGGTGGGGCGCCGCTGCGGCGCCGGCTGGTCGCGCTCGAGGAGCGCATGCACCTCGAGGCGGGGCTGCGGGCGGCGCAGGGCGCGGAACTCACGGCCCTCGGCGTGGTGCAGCGCGGGCTGCTGGGCACGGTGCAGTCGCTCCGGGAGACGCAGCTCGAGCACGGCGGCGTGCTCGCGGACCATACCCGCCGGTTCGAGGATCTCGACGCCAAGGTCGACAACGTCGACCTGCACGTGGAGGAGCTCGACCTCAAGGTCGAGCGGATCCTGGAGATCCTCGAGCCGGGGATCCCGTAGCCGTCAGCCGAGGGCTCGGGCGAGGTCGTCGAGCAGGTCCTCCGCGTCCTCCAGACCCACGCTGATCCGCACCACCCCGTCGGTGATGCCGGCGTCGGCCCTGGCCTGCGGGGTGAGCCGGCGGTGGGTCGTGGTCGCGGGGTGGGTGACGAGCGACTTCGCGTCCCCGAGGTTGTTCGAGATGTCGATGACCCGCAGGGCGTCCAGCACGGCGAACGCCCCCGCCTTGCCCCCCTCCACCTCGAAGGTGACGACCGTGCCGCCCGCGGACATCTGTCTGCGCGCCAGCTCGTACTGGGGGTGCGACGGCAGGTAGGGGTAGCGGACCGAGCGCACCCGGGGATGCGCTTCCACCCAGAGCGCGAGCCGCGCGGCGACCGCGCACTGGTGGTCGACCCGCAGCCGCAAGGTCTCCAGTCCCTTGAGCAGCACCCAGGCCGTGAAGGGACTCATCGACGGGCCGGTGTGCCGCATGAGCGTCTGCACCTCGCCGTCGACGTACTCGGTGGCGCCGAGGATCGCGCCGCCGAGCACCCGGCCCTGCCCGTCGATGTGCTTGGTCGCGGAGTAGACGACGACGTCGGCGCCCAGCGCGAACGGCTTCTGCAGCAGCGGCGTGGCGAACACGTTGTCGACGACGACGCGGGCGCCGGCGGCGTGCGCGAGCTCGCAGACCGCCTCGACGTCGACGAGGTCCTGCATCGGGTTCGACGGCGACTCGAAGAAGACGCCCTGGGCCGGCGTCGCGAGAGCCTTCTCCCACTGCGCGAGGTCGTGCCCGTCGACGAATTCCGTCGTGATGCCCCAGCGCGGCAGCAGCTCGTCGAGGATGACGAAGCACGAGCCGAACAGGGCTCGCGAGGCCACCACCCGGTCTCCGGCCCGCAGGAACGCCGCGAGCGAGGTGAAGACGGCGGCCATGCCGGTGGCGGTCGCGAAGCAGGCCTCGGCGCCCTCGACCAGCCGCAGCCGCTCCTCGAAGGCGCGCACCGTCGGGTTGCCGTACCGCGAGTAGATGTAGTGGTCGGTCTCGCCGGCGAACGCCGCCTCGGCCTGCGCCGCCGTCTCGTAGACGTAGCCCTGGGTCAGGTACAGCGCCTCCGACGTCTCGTCGAAGCCCGACCGCTCGAGTCCGCCGCGGACGGCGAGCGTGTCCGGGCCCCAGTCCTGAGCGTCGCCCGTCGTCACGACTGCCGCCACGGCAGCCCGGCGGCCCGCCAGCCGCGGCGACCCCGGTGGCCGTCGGCGTCCAGCGGCCCCTCGAAACCTTCGGTGACGTTGTAGGCCCGGGCGTACCCCGCCCGGGCCGCCGCCTCGGCCGCCGCCACCGACCGCACCCCGGACCGGCAGAGGAACACCACGGGCCGTTCCGGCCGCACGCCGGCCGCGGCCAGCTGGTCGACGAAGGCCTCGTTCGGGGCGCCGTCCGGGTAGCGCACCCATTCGATCCGGACGACGTCCTTGCCCAGCGGGCTCAGGTCGGGCAGGCCGACGTAGGTCCACTCCGCGCGGGTCCGGACGTCGACGAGCACGGCGTCCTGATCGCCCTCGAGCAGCTCGTAGGCCTCGGCCGGGCCGAGGTCACCGGCGTACGCCACGGGTCACACCGGCCGGACGACGGCCTCGGCCGGCCCGTCGAGGACCAGCGCCTGCGCGGCGATCACGCGCTGACCGTCGAACGTCACCGACGGGCTGCCGTGCAGCCGGTAGCCCTCGGCGAGCGCCTGACTGATGCGCTCGCAGAAGGTCCGGTCGTCCGGGCCGGTCAGCAGCCGGTACCGCAGCCGCTCGCCCTGCTCGCCCTGCTCGCTCATCAGCACCTCCGAGGCCTCGCCGTGCCTGCAGGATCCCAGACCCGCGGGGCAGGCCGAGCGCGGGTCCACCCGCTGGACGACGTCGTGGATGACCTGTCCTACGGTGGGACCTGGATCCTCACAGCCCTGCATCCCCGGGAGACGGCCATGACCGACACGCTGCAGCCCAACGTCCGCGACGACGCGTCCGGTGAGGTCCCGATCATCTCCGGCGTCGAGCAGCGCCGCGTGCTGCGCACCGCCGGTGCCCGGGCCTCGCTCGCAGGAGCTGCACGCCCGCAAGACGGCCGCCGTCGCCGCCGGGGTCGGCACCACCCTGCCGGTCTACGTCGTCGACGCCGGCGGCGGGATCCTCGTGGACGCCGACGGCAACCAGCTCATCGACTTCGGCTCCGGCATCGCCGTCACGACCGTCGGCAACGCCGCCCCGCGCGTGGTCGAGGGGGTGCACCGGCAGGTCGACCGCTTCACCCACACGTGCTTCATGGTCACGCCCTACGAGGGCTACGTGGAGGTCTGCGAGGCGCTCAACCGGCTCACCCCGGGCGACCACGAGAAGCGGTCGGCACTGTTCAACTCCGGCGCGGAGGCGGTCGAGAACGCCGTCAAGATCGCCCGCAGGTACACGGGACGGGACGCAGTCGCCGTCTTCGACCACGCCTACCACGGCCGCACGAACCTCACCATGGCGATGACGGCGAAGAACATGCCGTACAAGGACGGCTTCGGGCCGTTCGCCGGCGAGATCTACCGGGTGCCGATGTCGTACCCGTTCCGCGAGCCTGCGCCGATCGACGGCCCGGGTGCCGCGGAGCGCGCGATCATCCTGCTCGAGAAGCAGGTCGGCGCGGACCGGCTGGCCGCCGTCGTGCTCGAACCGATCCAGGGCGAGGGCGGCTTCGTCGTGCCGGCGCCGGGGTTCGTCGCCGCGCTCTCGCGACTGGTGCTCCGCCAACGGCGTCCTCTTCGTCGCCGACGAGATCCAGAGCGGCTTCGCCCGCACCGGCGACCTGTTCGCCTGCGACCACGAGGGCGTCGTCCCCGACCTCATCACCACGGCCAAGGGCATCGCCGGCGGCATGCCGCTCGCCGGCGTCACCGGCCGCGCCGAGATCATGGACTCGGTGCACTCCGGCGGCCTGGGCGGCACGTACGGCGGCAACCCCGTCGCCTGCGCCGCCGCGCTCGGCGCGATCGCGACCATCGAGCAGGACGACCTCGCCGGCAAGGCGCGCCGCATCGAGGACGTGATGCTGCCGCGGCTGCGGGGCCTCGCGGAGAAGCACCCCGAGATCGGCGACGTCCGGGGCCGGGGGGCGATGCTCGCCGTCGAGATCGTGCTGCCCGGCACGACCGCGCCCGACGCCGCCCGCACCGCCGCCGTGAGCGCCGCCTGCCACGCCGCCGGCCTCGTGACGCTGACCTGCGGGACCTACGGCAACGTGCTCCGCTTCCTGCCGCCGCTGGTGATGCCGGAGGCGCTGCTGAACGAGGGCCTGGACGTCCTGGAGCAGGCCTTCGCCGGCTGACGGGCTGCCGCCGCGGCCGCGGCGGC
This sequence comes from uncultured Actinomycetota bacterium, assembly GCA_963755755.1. Taxonomy (GTDB): domain Bacteria; phylum Actinomycetota; class Actinomycetes; order Actinomycetales; family Kineosporiaceae; genus DATKNA01. The sequence goes on along the minus strand of CAVWLJ010000012.1, from coordinate 126,329 downwards.
TCAGGCGGTCCAGCCGTGCGCCGCGAACGAGAGCGCGACGACGCCGAGGAGCGGCAGGCAGGCGACGACGAGCGCCGGCGTCAGCCACGCCCAGCGCCGGCGGACGCCGAGCTCGGCGAGCAGCAGGTAGGCGGGGAACCACATGAGCGCGTAGCGCGGCGCCGAGATCAGCGTCGTCGAGCACACCAGCACGGCGACGTTGAGCAGCACGAAGACGGTCTCGGGCCAGCGCCGCAGCACGGCCAGCACCACGACGAGCGCGATCCCGAACACGGTGACGAGCAGGTCGGCCCAGCGCGAGATCACCAGGTCCGCCGTGTTCGCCGTCCAGATGCTCCGCCAGCCGTTGCCGAGCCCCGTCCAGGGAGCGGCGACCGACCGGTGCCAGCCCAGCTGCTGGGCCTGCTGCCAGGCGTTCCAGCTGCCGGTCCGGACGCGCAGGTGGACGACGAAGGCGCCCACGGCGAGCAGGGGCAGGCCGAGCGCGAGGGCGTCCGCGCGCACCGGCGCCGGTGCTGAGCAGGTAGAGCACCGCGAGGGCCGCCGCGAGGAAGAGGCCGTTGACGCGCACCAGCGAGGCGAGCGCGGCGAGAGCGCCGGCGAGCCACCAGCGGCGGGTGAGGCCGGCGGCCCACGCCCCGAACGCGCACGCCAGGAAGAGCGCCTCGCTGTAGACGGTGACGAGGAAGAACCCGTACGGCGCCACCGCGAGCATCGTGACGGCGATCCAGCCGCCCCGCGGCGTCCCGGTCGCGAGCCGCCCCAGGTGCCAGAGCACGACGGCGGCGACCGTGCCGGCGATCACGGAGACGACGAACCCGGCGAGCGCGGCGTTGCCGCCGGTCAGCGGCCGGACCAGCACGATGGCGAGCGGATACCCCGGGAAGAACGCCTGGTCGCCGCCGCCGCGATCCAGCGAGAGGTAGCCCCGGTCGGCGATCCGCAGGAAGTGGAACGAGTCCCACCAGGTGAAGCGCTCGAGGAACCAGCGGGTGGGACCGCTGAGCCGGCCACCGCCGTCGATCCTCAGCAGCCAGCACGCCAGGACGGTGAAGACGACCAGGGCGGCCCGCGTGCCGAGCCAGAACCCGGCCGCGCGTGAGGGTCGCGGCGGACGGCCGGCGCCGCCGCTTCCGGGGCGGCCCGGCCGGGACGGCGACCGGCGCCTCAGCCGTCGAGCTGGACGTCGGCATTCACGGTCACGATCTCGACACCGCCGTCCGGCCAGAAGCGGACGGCGGAGAGCGCCGCCGGTGTCACCCGGAGCCGCCACAGCGTCGCCGGCCCGGCGTCGAGCGCCTCCCGGACGACGACGCGCACGGGGCCGCCGTGCGTCACGACGAGCACGCAGCGCCCGGCGTGTGCGGCGACGGTCCGCTCGCGAGCCCTCCGGACCCGGACGGCGAGCTGGTCGAACGACTCGCCTCCGGGCGGGGCGACGGCGGGGTCGCCGTACCAGGCGCCGAGCGCGTCGGGGTCGCTGGCCGGCGATCTCGGCGTAGGTGAGGCCGTCCCAGGCGCCGAAGCTCGCCTCCGCCCAGTCGGCGTCGGTGCCGACGTCCACGCCGAGCCGCTCGGCCGCGACCTTGGCCGTGCCCTGCGCCCGCAGCAGCGGGCTGGCGACGACGGCGTCGACGGCGGGCAGCGCGGGCAGGGGCGAGGCTGGGCGAGCCGAGCCGGCGCAGCACGGCGGCGAGCCGGGCGGCGTCCGCCTCGCCCTCGGGCGAGAGCGGAGGGTCGGCGCCGTCGCGGCCGGCGAAGGCCCCGCGCAGGGTGTCCGCGGTCCGGCCGTGCCGGGCGAGCAGCAGCGTGGTGGGTTCGCCCGCGTGGTCGGGAACGGAGGCCCGCGGCGCGGTCTGCGCATGTTCGGGCTCGCGTGCACGATCGGCGAGGGGAAGAGGGCGGCCGGAGGCGGCGGCGTCCATGGCCTCGTTCGCCAGCCGGTCGGCGTGCGCGTTCTGCGCCCGGGGCACCCAGGTGTACCGCACCCGCTCCGCCGGGAACACGGCCCGCGCCTCGCGCGCGAGCCGGCGCATGTCCTCGTGCTTGATCTGCCAGCGCCCGGACATCTGCTCGACGACGAGCTTGGAGTCCATCCGGACCTCGACCGACGCCTCGGGGTCGATGCTCGGCGGCGGCCTGCAGACCGGCGAGCAGTCCGCGGTACTCCGCGACGTTGTTCGTGGCGACGCCGATGGACTCCGCGCGCTCGGCGAGCACCTCGCCGGTGGCGGCGTCCTTGACCACCGAGCCGTAGCCGGCGGGCCCCGGATTGCCCCGCGAGCCGCCGTCGGCCTCGACGATCAGCCGGGTCACAGGCCCGAGTCCGGAGTGCGGACGAGGATGCGCCCGCACTCCTCGCAGCGCAGCACGGCGTCCTCCCCCGCCGACCGGAAGCGGCCGATGTCGATGGGCGTGAGCTCGAGCCGGCAGCCCTCGCAGCGGCGCTGGTAGAGCCGGGCGGCGCCGACGCCGCCACTGGCGTCACGGATCTTCTCGTACAGCGCGAGGAGCTCGCCCGGGACGCCGGCGGCGGCGTCGGCGCGAGCGTTCTGCTCGGTGCCGGCCTCGGCGTCGATCCGGGCCAGCTCGGCGTCGCGGCGCCGGGTGACCTCGTCGACCTCGGCGTCCACGCCGCGCGCCTGCTCCTCGAGCTCCCCGAGCCGGGTCTCCGCGCCCTCGAGCCGCTCCATGACCTCGAGCTCGGCGTCCTCGAGCACGCCCTGGCGCTCCGCCAGCGTGCCCAGCTCGTGCTGCATTCCCTGCAGGTCCTTCGCGGAGCCCTGCCCGGACTCCAGCCGCGCCTGGTTACGGGTCACCCGGGCCCGGACCTGCTCGACGTCCGCCTCGGCCCGGCTCAGCTCGCGGCGCAGGTCGGACGCCGCGGTCGACGCCGCGACGATCTCGTCGGCGAGCGGCGCGCCGGCGCTGCGTGAGCCGCTCGACCTCGGCGTGCTCCGGCAGGGTGCGCCGGCGGTGGGCCAGCTGCGCGAGCCGGGTGTCGTGCGCCTGGACGTCGAGCAACCGCCACTGGTCCTGCGGGGCCGCGGTAGGCACGCCTGTCACCTCGTTGTCGTCGCCGGGAGAGCGGGCCGGCGCCGGGGCGACGGCCTCCCGTCACCCTAACGTCAGCGCACGACGCCGCCGGGGCTCGGCACCCGGAACGTCCAGGGGTCGGTGCACCTGACGGAGACGTGCACCTCGACCGGCGTGCCGGCCGCCTCGAGCGCACCCTCGAGCCGGTTCGAGACGCCGGCGAGCCAGGGCCACTCGCTCGTCCAGTGCGAGACGTCGACGAGGTACGGACCCGCCTCGCCGGCGGCCTCGCGGGCCTCGCTCGCGACGTGGTGCCGGAGGTCGGCCGTGACGAAGACGTCGGCGCCGCTCGCGCGGACGGCGTCCAGCAGGCCGTCGCCCGCGCCGCCGCACACCGCCACCCGGGAGACCTCGCCCATCGGGTCGCCGGCGACGCGGACACCCTGGGCGGAGCCGGGCAGGGCCTCGGCGACGAGCATGGCGAACTCGCGCAGCGTGGTGGGGGCGGCGAGGCGTCCGACCCGGCCGATGCCCCGGGGTCCGGACCACGAGGCCAGCTCGTAGACGTCGAAGGCGGGCTCCTCGTAGGGGTGCGCCTGGCGCAGCGCCGCGATGACGGCGGCGCGGCGGGGGCGGGGCAGGACCATCTCGACGCGGTGCTCGGCGACGTCGTTGCGCCGTCCGATCTCGCCGACGGTGGGCCGCGCCCCGCCGCCGGGCACGAAGGTGCCGGTGCCGGCGGCGGTGAAGGCGCACCGGGCGTATTCGCCGACCGCACCCGCACCGGTGGCCGTGAGGGCGTCGACGACCTTGTCGACGTCGCCCTCGGGGACGAAGGTGACGATCTTGTCGATCGGGTCCGCCGGGTCGGCCGCGAGCGGCTCGAGGTCGGTGAGGCCGAGCACCCGGGCGAGCGCGTCGGAGACGCCGGGGGCGGCGACGTCCGCGTTCGTGTGGGCGGTGTACAGGCCGCAACCGGACCGGATCAGGCGGTGGACCACCCGGCCCTTGAACGAGGTGGCGGGGACGCCGTGCACGCCGCGCAGGAACAGCGGGTGGTGAGTGAGCAGGAGGTCGGCGTGCCAGGCGACCGCCTCGTCGACCACGGCCTCGACCGGGTCGACCGCGAGGAGCACCCGCCGGACGGGTGCCGAGGGATCTCCGCAGACGAGCCCGACCGCGTCCCAATCCCGCGCCCACGCGGGGTCGTACATCTGCTCGAGCACGTGGACGACCTGGGCCAGGGTCGCTGTGCCGGTTTCGCTCGTCACATCCGCAGACGATAGTCGGCACCCTGCTGCTGCAGCAGGGAAACCTCAACTCTTCGCTATGTCTTGACTACTCTACGCGACCAGATGTGCGCAGTGCCCGGTTTTCTGGTGATGGTGGGCCCGGCCGGACTCGAACCGACGACAGCCGCGGTGTAAGCGCGGTGCTCTACCAACTGAGCTACAGGCCCGTGCGCGACGGGTTCGGGGCGGACGGTCAGGCCAGCCCGGCGACCGCCTCACGGTAGGCCGACAGCGGCCGCGCCTCGCCCGGTCCGTTGACCATGCTCCAGCGCAGCACGCCGGCGGTGTCGACGAGGAAGGTGCCGCGGATCGCGAACCCGATGCGCTCGTCGAAGACGCCGTAGGCCCGGGCGACCTCGCCGTGCGGCCAGAAGTCCGACAGCAGCGGGAACTCGTACTTCTCCTGCTCGGCCCACGCGCGCTGGGCGTGCATCGGGTCGCACGAGACGCCGACGAGCTGGACGTTCGCGTCCTCGAAGAGCGCGATGTTGTCCCGCAACTCGCACAGCTCCCCCGTGCAGATGCCGGAGAACGCGAACGGGTAGAAGACGAGCGCCACGTTCCGCTCGCCGGCGAAGTCGGACAGCCTGACCACCTGGCCGTGCTGGTCCCGCAGGGCCAACTCCGGCGCGGGCGCCCCGATCTCGAGCGTCATGCGGCCCAGTCTCTCAAGGGGTTCCGACCCGGCCTAACGCCGGCCGCCCTTGGGGGTGGCGAGCCGGGTGCCGGCCCAGTCCCGGCACGCGCTGATCGTGCTGGTGGCGTGCAGCCCCGCGGTGGGAGCCGCGTCCTCGATCTCGGACGGCTCGACGTGCCCCGGCCGCCCCGACTTGGGCGTCAGCAGCCAGATGACGCCACCTTCCGCCAGGTTCGGCAGGGCGTCGACGAGGGCGTCGACGAGGTCCCCGTCCTCCTCCCGCCACCAGTAGATGGCGGCGTCGACGACGTCCTGCACGTCCTCGTCCGCCAGCTCGTTGCCCGTCAGCTCCTCGACGGCCGAGCGCAACGCCTCGTCCACGTCGTCGTCGTAGCCGAACTCCTGGACGACCTGCCCGGCCCGCAGGCCGAGACGGCCGGCGAGAGTGCCGGCCGATTGATCCGCCGCGGACTCCGCGGTCGCGCCCACCTCAGTGCCCTCCATCGTCTGCAGACTGCCTGGCCAACGGGCGGGCACAGCGCCCACTCCGCCCCCGTGCCCGCTAGTCCACTGCACGGCAGGCCCCCAGCGCAACACTCCCGCCCGCGGTGTCCTGCGGTCCGGAGCGGAAAGTGTCCATCGTGCCACGCCTGGTGCGGGGGTAGATGTGACGTGCGCGCGAGTGCCGAGGAGGATGGAAGGGAACGACTCGGCACGACGAGCGCACCGACGAAGGGATCGAGCAGTGGTCGCACGCGAGGACACCGGGCCCATCCTCAACGGCCTGCCCAGCCAGCTGCCCGACATCGACCCCGAGGAGACCCGCGAGTGGCTCGAGTCCCTCGACGGCGCCGTCGACGAGCGGGGCCGCACCCGGGCGCGCTACCTCATGCTCGCGCTGCTCCAGCGGGCGCGGGAGCGCGGCGTCGGCGTCCCGAGCCTGGCCTCGACGGACTACATCAACACCATCCCGTCCGAGGCCGAGCCGTGGTTCCCCGGCGACGAGGAGGTCGAGCGGCGCTACCGGGCGTGGATCCGCTGGAACGCAGCGATCATGGTGCACCGGGCGCAGCGCCCCGGGATCAGCGTCGGCGGCCACATCTCGACGTACGCCTCCTCGGCGACGCTCTACGAGGTCGGGTTCAACCACTTCTTCCGCGGCAAGGACTCGGCCGGGCGGCGGCGACCAGGTCTACATCCAGGGGCACGCGTCCCCCGGCATCTACGCCCGCTCGTTCCTCGAGGGCCGGCTGAGCGCGGACCAGCTCGACGGGTTCCGGCAGGAGAAGTCGCACCCGAGCGGCGGCCTGCCCTCCTACCCGCACCCGCGGCTGATGCCGGACTACTGGGAGTTCCCCACCGTCTCGATGGGCCTCGGCCCGATCAACGCCATCTACCAGGCGCAGTTCAACAAGTACCTGCACGCGCGCGGCCTCAAGGACACCTCCCAGCAGCACGTCTGGGCGTTCCTCGGCGACGGCGAGATGGACGAGGTCGAGTCCCGCGGCGCGCTGCAGCTGGCCGCCGGCGAGGAACTGGACAACCTCATCTTCGTCGTCAACTGCAACCTGCAGCGGCTCGACGGCCCGGTGCGCGGGAACGGCAAGATCATCCAGGAGCTCGAGGCCTACTTCCGCGGGGCCGGCTGGAACGTCATCAAGGTGGTCTGGGGCCGGGAGTGGGACCCGCTGCTCGCCGCGGACCGGGACCACGCCCTGGTCAACCTCATGAACGTCACCCCGGACGGCGACTACCAGACCTACCGCGCCGAGAACGGCGCCTTCATCCGCGAGCACTTCTTCGGCCGCGACCCCCGCACCCGCGCGATGGTCGCGTCGATGTCCGACGAGGACATCTGGCGGCTCAAGCGCGGCGGGCACGACTACCGCAAGGTCTACGCCGCGTACAAGGCGGCGATCGAACACACCGGCCAGCCGACGGTCATCCTCGCGAAGACGATCAAGGGGTACGCGCTGGGCCCGCACTTCGCCGGCCGCAACGCGACCCACCAGATGAAGAAGCTGACCCTGGAGGACCTCAAGCTGCTCCGGGACGGCCTGCGGATCCCCGTCAGCGACGCACAGCTGGACGCCGACCCCTACCTGCCGCCGTACTACCACCCCGGCGAGCAGGACGAGGTGATCCAGTACCTGCGCGAGCGCCGGCGCCGCCTCGGCGGCCCGCTGCCGCAGCGCAGGGTCGCGGGCCACACGCTCAAGCTGCCCGAGGCCTCGAGCTACGAGGTCGCCCGGCGCGGCTCGGGCAAGCAGTCCGTGGCGACGACGATGGCCTTCGTCCGGCTGCTCCGGGACCTCATGCGGGACAAGGAGTTCGGCCCCCGGGTCGTCCCGATCATCCCGGACGAGGCCCGGACCTTCGGCATGGACTCGTTCTTCCCGACGTCGAAGATCTACAACCCGCACGGCCAGCGCTACACCTCCGTGGACCGCGAGCTCATGCTCGCCTACAAGGAGTCCGAGAGCGGGCAGATCCTGCACCTGGGGATCAACGAGGCGGGGTCGGCGGCGGCGTTCACCGCGGCGGGCACCTCGTACGCCACGCACGGCGAGCCGATGGTGCCGATCTACATCTTCTACTCGATGTTCGGCTTCCAGCGGACCGGCGACGCGTTCTGGGCCGCCTCGGACCAGATGACCCGCGGCTTCCTCATCGGGGCCACCGCCGGCAGGACCACGCTGACGGGCGAGGGGCTGCAGCACGCCGACGGCCACTCGCTGCTCCTCGCGGCGACCAACCCCGCGGTCGTCGCCTACGACCCCGCGTACGCCTACGAGATCGGGCACATCGTCCGGGACGGCCTGCGGCGGATGTACGGCGAGTCGCCGGAGGACGTCTACTACTACCTCACCGTCTACAACGAGCCGATGGTGCAGCCCGCCGAACCCGAGGGCGTCGACGTCGAGGGTGTGCTGCGGGGGATGTACCTGCTGCGCCCTGCCGACGAGCCGGGCGGCGACCGGCCGCGGGGGCAGATCCTCGCCTCCGGCGTGGCGGTGCCGTGGGCGCTCGAGGCGCAGCAGCTGCTGCGTGACGACTGGGGTGTGGCGGCGGACGTGTGGTCGGTGACCAGCTGGTCGGAGTTGCGCCGCGACGGCCTGCGCTGCGACGAGCAGGCGTTCCTGCAGCCGGGGACGCAGGCCCCGACGCCGTTCGTGACCCAGCGCCTGGAGGGCCGGCCCGGGCCCGTGGTCGCGGTGAGCGACTACATGCGCCAGGTGCCGGACCAGATCCGGCAGTGGGTGCCGCAGGACTTCGCCTCGCTCGGCACCGACGGCTTCGGGTTCTCCGACACCCGGCCGGCGGCGCGCCGGTTCTTCGCCGTCGACGGTCCGTCCGTCACGACCCGCCTGCTCCTGGAGCTCGCACGACGCGGCGAGGTCGACCCCGGTCTGCCGGCCCAGGCCATCGAGAAGTACCGACTGCACGACGTGGCCGCCGGGACGACGGGTTCGGCCGGCGGCGAGGCCTGACGGGAGCTGGGTGCCGCTCCTGGCGCCCCCGGGGCGCTAGGAGCGGCGGAAGATCTTCTTCTCGCGGACGTCGATGACCGGGATGGAGCCGCTGGCCGGGCCGGCCGCGGCCCGCTGCCGCTCGGCCTCCTCCACGCGGGGGGCGAGCTCCGCGGTGACCTGCGCCACGCGCGCGGCGTCCGGCGAGGCGGCGAGGTTGTCGAGGGTGCGGCGGGCATCACCCGGCCGGTGGGCCTCGATGGACGCGAGCACGAGCTGACGCCCGACCTCCACGTCGTGCTCCCGCGGCCGCCAGTGCCCGACGCCGAGGCCGATCGCCTCCTGCGGCAGCCCCTCCTCGCGCAGCACGCGCACGGAGGTGGCCAGGGCCGCGCCCGAGGCGTCCCGGTCGGAGGCGGTCGCGAACCGGCGCAGCGCCTGCTCCCGGTCGTCGTGCACGGACAACCGCCCGAGCTCGATGAGCGGGTACCAGGCCCTGCCGGAGTGCGCGAGCTCCTCGGCCAGCGCCCACACCGCGTCGTCCGCGGCCTTGCGCGGGTCGCCGCTCTCGTGCCCCTGCTCGGCGCGGTGCCGCACGATCTCGGCCAGGGCGTGGAAGGACTGCACGTCGTTCGGGTCCTCCCGCAGGGTCGCCCACAGCCGGGCCTCCTCCTCGGGCGTGGCCGGCGCGGCGGAGGCCGCCGCCTCCCGCGGCGCGGGCGGGCGGGCGCCCCGCAGGCGCCGCCGGAACCGATCGAGTGCTCCCATGCGTCCTCCCGCTCGGGGGCCGACCGGTGGACCGACCCGTCCTGCTGAGTGCCTCGGCGGATCACCGGACGAGGCGAGACTATGCGACGGCCGGGCCGCAGGGGCCTTTCGACCTTAACCCTCACCCCCGATCTCGGCGACCACGCTCGCGCGGGCTTGCGCCCGCCGTCACTCGGGCGTTGAGCTGACCTCATGACCCCGCAGCACGAGGACGCGACGTGACCGGCGTTGTCGGCGACCCACAAAGGCCGCCCCCGCCGGACCCGGCCCGGAGCACCCTGCTGCGCGGGGCCGGGACGCTCGCGACGGCGGCTCTGCAGGCGATGGACGAGCGGCTGCCGTGGTTCCGGACACTCCGCCCGGAGGACCGTAGCTGGGTGGGCCTGGTGGCCCAGGTCGGGATCGCGGCGTTCCTGGAGTGGTACAGCGCCTCGGGCGGGGAACCCGGCGAGGACCCCCAGGTCGGCCCCGACGTCTTCGGCACGGCGCCGCGGGAGCTGACCCGCGCCGTCACCCTGCAGCAGGCGCTGCAGCTGCTCCGGACCGTGGTCGACACCGTCGAGGCGGAGGTGCCGGCCTTGGCGCCGCCCGGTGGCGAGCAACAGATCCGCGAGGCGGCCCTGCGGTACTCCCGCGAGGTCGCCTTCGCCGCCGCCCGCATCTACGCCCGAGCCGCGGAGGCCCGTGGCGCCTGGGACGCCCGGCTGGAGGCCCTCGTCGTCGACGCGCTGGTGCGCGGTGAGGCCGACGACGGGCTGCGCTCGCGGGCCGCCGCCCTCGGCTGGGGGGCCTCCGACCTGGTCACCGTCGTCGTCGGCGGCACACCGACCGGGCAGCTCGGAGACGTGGTGGGGACGCTGCGCCGCGCCGCCGCCGCGCAGCACGCGGACGCGCTGGTCGGCGTCCAGGGCGACCGGATGGTCGTCGTCCTCGGGCACCGCAGCGACCCGCTCGCCGCCGCCCAGGAGCTGGCCGGCCGGCTGGGGCCGGGTCCGGTCGTCACCGGCCCGGTGGTCCCGACGCTGGCGGAGGCCGGGCGGTCCGCCCGCGCGGCCCTGGCCGGCGTCGTGGCGGCGCGGGCCTGGCCCGACGCGCCGCGCCCGGTGGCCGCCGACGACCTGCTCCCCGAGCGCCTGCTGAGCGGGGACACCGTCGCGCGTCGCGCCCTGGTGGACCGGGTGCACCGCCCACTGGCGGACGCCGATCCCGCGCTCCTCGCGACCGTCGCGGCCTACCTCGACCACGGCCGGTCCGTCGAGGCCGCCGCGCGCCACCTCTTCGTCCACCCCAACACGGTCCGGTACCGGCTGCGGGGGGCCGCCAGGCTCACCGGGTGGGACCCGAGCGATCCCCGGGAGGGGTTCGTCCTGCAGGTGGGCATCCTCGCCGGCCGCCTCGCCGAGCACGGACCACGAGCCACCTGACGAACGGCGTTTGGAGATTCCTCCAAAGGCCGTGAGCAGGATTCGTGTCCGGAGCACGGCGCCGCGGACGGCGTTCCCGGGAGAGGCTGGGAGGGTGCTCGCGATCGTGTGCCCCGGACAGGGCTCGCAGACCCCCGGCTTCCTCACCCCCTGGCTCGAGGTGGACGGCGTCGAGCAGCGGCTCGGCTGGCTGAGCGCCGTGGCCGGGCTGGACCTCCTCGCCCACGGGACGACCTCCGACGCCGAGACGATCCGCGACACCGCCGTCGCGCAACCGCTCATCGTCGCCGCCGGCCTCGTCGCCCTCCCCGCGCTGGTGCCCGGCGCGCAGGACGCGACCGGGGTCGCCGACGCCGTCGCCGGGCACTCCGTCGGGGAGCTGACCGCGGCGGCGCTCACCGGCGTCCTCTCCGCGGAGCAGGCCGTCGTGCTCGTCCGCGAACGCGGCCGGGGCATGGCGCAGGCCAGCGCGGTGACGCCGACGGGCATGAGCGCGGTGCTCGGCGGGAACCCCGACGAGGTGAGCGCGGCCATCGAGAAGCACGGCCTGACCGCGGCGAACCGGAACGCCGCCGGGCAGGTCGTCGCCGCGGGCACGCTCGAGCAGCTCGCCGAGCTCGCCGCCGACCCGCCTCCGAAGGCGCGGGTCGTGCCGCTCCAGGTCGCCGGAGCCTTCCACACCAGCCACATGGAGCCCGCGGTGGAGACGCTCGCCCGCCTCGCCGCCGCCGTCACCCCCGGCGAGCCGCGCACCCGGCTGCTCTCCAACCGGGACGGCGCGGTCGTCGACACGCGGTGCGGACGCGCTGCACAGGATCGTCGACCAGGTGAGCAACCCGGTGCGGTGGGACCTCTGCACCGCGACCCTCGCCGAGCTCGGGGTCACCGGCCTGCTCGAGCTCCCCCCGGCGGGCACCCTCGCCGGGCTCGCCAAGCGCGCGCTGCCCGGCGTCGAGATCGTCGCGCTCAAGACCCCCGACGACCTGCCGGCAGCCATGGCGCTCGTCGAGAACCACGCCCCTGGAGGGACCGCATGACCGAACCGACTCCCACGCTGAACGTGCCCTCCGGCGCGCGCTACGCCCGGCTGCTCTCCGTCGGCGCATACCGTCCCGAGCGGGTCGTGCACAACGACGAGCTGGTCGAGGCGATCAACTCCTCGGACCAGTGGATCCGGGAGCGCTCCGGGATCGTGAGCCGGCGCTGGGCGGCGCCCGACGAGAGCGTCACCGACATGGCGGAGAAGGCGGCGCGGGTCGCCCTGGACCGGGCCGGGCTCTCGGCGGCGGACGTCGACGCCGTCCTCGTGGCCACGGTCACGCACCCCTACCAGACGCCGTCCGCCGCGGCGATGCTGACGCACCGGCTGGGGGCGACGCCGGCCGCGGCCTTCGACCTCTCGGCCGCCTGCGCGGGTTTCTGCTACGGCGTCAGCCTGGCGAACGACATGGTCCGCGGCGGTTCCGCCCGGCACGTGCTCGTCGTCGGCGTCGAGAAGCTCTCCGACTTCACCGACCTCACCGACCGCTCCACCGCGTTCATCTTCGGCGACGGCGCGGGAGCGGTGGTCATCGGTCCGAGCGACGAGCCCGCGATCGGGCCGACGATCTGGGGTTCGGACGGGTCGCAGTGGGAGGCGATCGTCAACAAGTCGTCGTGGGTCGAGTACCGCGAGGCCGAGAACCCCGAGTGGCCGGCACTGAAGATGGCGGGGCAGACGGTGTTCCGGTGGGCGGTGTGGCAGATGGCCCCCGTGGCCCAGAAGGCGCTGGACGCCGCGGGCATCGCGGCCGCCGAGCTCGACGCCTTCATCCCGCACCAGGCGAACGCACGCATCGTGTCGGCGATGGTCAAGCAGCTGCAGCTGCCCGACAGCGTCCCGGTCTCCTACGACATCGAGGAGTCCGGCAACACCTCGGCCGCGTCCGTGCCTCTCGCGATGGACCGCATGCTCGAGGAGGGGTCCGCCCCGCACGGCGGGCTGGCGCTGCTCATCGGCTTCGGTGCGGGGCTGACCTACGCCGCGCAGGTCGTCCGGCTGCCGTAGGGTCGCCTCCGCCGTCCCAATCGACCATCGAACCGGAACGAACCCGACGAACCACGAAGGAGCGCACGCGCATGGCACAGAGCGAGCAGGAGATCCTCAGCGGCCTCGCCGAGATCGTCAACGAGGAGACCGGCCTGGCGGCCGACGCCGTCCAGCCCGAGAAGAACTTCACGGACGACCTGGACATCGACTCGCTGTCGATGATGACCATCGTCGTCAACGCCGAGGAGAAGTTCGGCGTGCGGATCCCGGACGACGACGTCAAGAACCTCAAGACCGTCGGCGACGCCGTGTCGTACATCCAGAGCGCGCAGGGCTGAGCCGCCGGCGGGCGGCGCAGAGCAGGAGTCCGGCGGGGGCGCCGGACCGACAGGAACGAGGAGCAGTCATGGCTGACAGCACGCCGCGGAAGGTCGTGGTCACGGGCCTGGGGGCGACGAGCCCGCTCGGAGGGGACCTGCCCAGCAGCTGGAAGGCCGCACTCGAGGGCCGGTCCGGCGCCCGCCCGATCACCGCGGACTGGGTGCAGCAGTACGAGATGCCCGTGACCTTCGCCGCGCAGCTGGCCGTCCCCACGTCGGAGACCCTCACCAGGGTCGAGACCCGCCGTCTCGACCCTTCCGGCCAGATGGCGCATGGTCGCCGCCCGGGAAGCCTGGGCGGACGCCGGCAAGCCCGAGGTCGAGTCCGAGCGGCTCGGTGCCGTCGTCGCCTCCGGCATCGGCGGCGTCTGGACCCTGCTCTCCGCCTACGACGTCCTCAAGGAGAAGGGCCCGCGGCGGATCTTCCCGCTGACGGTGCCCATGCTCATGCCGAACGGACCGGCCGCCGCCATCGGCATCGAGATCGGCGCGAAGGCCGGCGTGCACACCCCCGTGTCCGCCTGCGCCTCCGGCGCCGAGGCCATGGCCTACGCCTTCGACATGATCCGCTCGGGCCGGGCGGACGTCGTCCTCGCCGGTGGCACGGAGGCGGCCATCCATCCGCTGCCCCTCGCCGGCTTCGCCGCGATGCAGGCCCTCTCGACCCGCAACGACTCCCCCGAGACCGCGTCCCGGCCGTACGACGCGGGGCGCGACGGGTTCGTGCTCGGCGAGGGGGCGGCCCTCGCCGTCCTCGAGACCGAGGAGCACGCCCGGGCGCGCGGCGCCACGATCTACGCCGAGCTCGTCTCCGTCGGGATCACGTCGGACGCCCACCACATCGCCGCGCCCGACCCGACGGGAGCCGGCGTCATCCGCGCGATGCGGGAGGCGCTCTCCTCCGGCGGCCTGTCCGCCGACGACGTCACGCACCTCAACGCGCACGCCACGTCCACCCCCGCTGGTGACGTCGCGGAGGCCCGGGCGATCCGGGAGGCGCTCGGGGACGCGACCGACCACGTGGCGGTGTCCGCGACGAAGTCGATGACCGGGCACCTGCTCGGCGCCGCCGGCGCGCTGGAGGCCGCCTTCACGATCCTGGCCCTGCGCGACCGGGTGGCGCCGCCGACCATCAACGTCGACGAACTCGACCCCGAGGTGACGCTCGACGTCGTCCGCAAGGACCCGCGGCCGCTGCCGAGCGGCGAGCTGGTGGCCCTCAACAACGCCTTCGGCTTCGGCGGCCACAACGTCGTCCTGGCGTTCCGCAACCTCTGACCACTCCCTGGTTCGGCGTGCCGGCGCGTGCCGGCGCGCGCGGCCACGAGGAGCGTGACGAGCGCCACGCAAACCCGATCGGCCTCCGCTGCGTGGTTCGGATTGCCGCCTCCCCGCGAGCAGGGGTAGCGTCGGCATGGAACGGAACAGTTCCGTTCCATCGCTGAGAGGATCGACCCATGACTCTCCCCCGAGCGGTCGCGCGGCCGCGGCTGGAGGGAGAGCGCGCCCGTGAGGTGCTCGACGTCGCACTCGACGTCCTGGCCGAGGTCGGGTACGACCGCCTGACCATCGACCTCGTCGCGGGCCGCGCCCGTGCGGGCAAGGCGACGCTCTATCGGCGCTGGGCCTCCAAGGCCGATCTCGTCGCGGACGCCCTGGCCTCGCTCGAGGTCGACGGCAGCCTGCCGGACACCGGCTCGCTCCGGGGGGACGTCCAGGCCCTGCTCGCGGAGAAGCACGTCTACGACGTCGCGCGCATGAAGGTCGCGTGCGGCGTCAGCACCGCGATGGCGACGGACGCCGAGCTGCGCAACGCCGTCGAGGAGCGCGTCGTGGCGCCTCGACGCGCACTGCTGCGCCGCGTGCTCGAGGCCGCGCAGCACCGTGGTGAGGTCGACGACGACGTCGACCTCGATCTGGTCAGCAGCATCGTCCCGGCGCTGATGATGTTCTGGACGATGACGGAAGGGTTCGACGCCGCGTGCGCGCTGGCGCCGAAGATCGTGGAGCAGGTGCTCCTGCCCGCTCTGCGCCCCCGCGCCCGCTGACCCCTCTCCCACCCACACCCCGGCAAGGCTCACCCCCGTATCGGTGACGCCTGCCCTCTTTCCCCCTGCCCTCTTCCAGCCTGCCTTCTTTCCCCTGCCCGGAAGGACCCGCATGTCGAACCAGACCGGCGAGATCGCGCTGCCCGATCCCGTCGACACCCGCGCCGCCGCCCAGGAGGACCACGGCCACCGCACCTCGGCATCGCGCTGACGGTCATCAGCGCGGCCCAGCTCATGGTCGTCCTGGACGGCACGATCGTGAACATCGCGCTGCCGCACATCCAGAAGGACCTCGGCTTCAGCCAGGCGAACCTCGCCTGGGTCGTGAACGCCTACACCCTCGCCTTCGGCGGTCTGCTGCTGCTCGGCGGCCGCGCCGGCGACCTCCTCGGGCGCCGCAAGGTGTTCATGACGGGTGTCGTCGTGTTCGCGTTCGCCTCCCTGCTCGGCGGCATCGCCCAGACCGAGGGCCAGATGATCGGCGCCCGGGTCCTCCAGGGCGTCGGCGCCGCCATCGCCTCCCCCACCGCGCTCTCCCTGATCACGACCACCTTCCCGGCCGGACCTCCGCGCAACCGGGCGTTCGCCGTCTACGCCGCCATGTCCGGCGCGGGCGCGGCCATCGGGCTCATCCTCGGCGGAGCGCTCACCGAGATCTCGTGGCGCTGGACCTTCTTCATCAACGCGCCGATCGGCCTGCTCGTCGTCGTCCTCGCGCCGATCTACCTCCGCGAGTCCGAGCGGCAGCGCGGTCGCTTCGACGTCCCCGGGGCGGTGACCGGTACCGCCGGTCTCGTCAGCCTGGTCTACGGCCTCACCCACGCCGCCCCGCCCGGGTCGTGGAGCGACTCGACGACGATCACCTACCTCGTGGTCGGCGTCGTCCTGCTCGCGGCGTTCCTCGTGATCGAGGCCCGGTCGCACCACGCCCTCATGCCGTTCCGGGTGCTGGCGAACCGCAACCGCGCGGTCACCTACGTCGCGATGCTCGCGATCGGCTCGGGGCTGTTCTCGATGTTCTACTTCCTCGGCCAGTACATCCAGGTCGTGCTCGGCTACTCCTCGATTCTCACCGGTGTCGCGTTCCTCCCCTTCAGCTTCGGCATCGTGGGAGCGGCGCAGCTGGCCTCGTTCCTCGTGCCCCGGGTCGACGCACGCTGGATCGCGGGGACGGGGGCCTTGCTGGCGGCGCTCGGGATCTTCCTGCTCTCCGGGCTGAGCGTCCGGTCCTCCTACTTCCCCGACCTGCTCGTGCCGGTGCTGATCATCTCGATCGGCATGGGCCTGGTGTTCGTGCCGCTCACGCTGACCGCCGTCGTCGGCGTGCCGAAGGAGGACACCGGCATCGCCTCCGCGGTCCTCAACACCATGCAGCAGATCGGAGGAGCGATCGGGCTCGCGACCCTGAGCACGGTCGCCGTGAACGCCTCGGCCACCTTCGCCAGCAGTCGGGCGGCGGAGCTGCAGGGGTCCGGCGGACAGCAGCCGGCGCCGGGCGTCGTGCAGCAGCTGCAGCAGGCGCTGTACAACGCCGCGTTCACGCACGGCGCGACGCAGGCCTTCGTCGTCGGGGCGGCCATCGTCGCAGCCGCCGCGCTGCTCATCTACGGTCTGCTGAGGATCAGCCGGTCCGATCTCGCGAACGACGCCGCGACCCCGGAGGCCGTGACGCTGTAGGCGCACACACGTGAGGGGCGTCCCGGCGGTGCCGGGGCGCCCCTCACGTGTTCGAGGTGAGCGGGCCTGGTCAGCGACCCGCTCCGAGGGAGAGATCGGGTCGCGTCAGCCGACGCGGTGCAGCCATCGGACGGGGGCGCCGTCCCCGGCGTGCCGGAAGGGCTCGAGTTCGTCGTCCCAGGCCCGGCCGAGCGCGAGGTCGAGCTCGCCGACGAGTCGCTCGGGGTCGAGCAGGCCGACCTCCATCGCCGCCCGGATGCGGTTCTCCGGGACGACGACGTTGCCGTGCACGTCCGTCACGGCATGGAAGATCCCGAGCTCGGGCGTGTGGCTCCACCGCGCCCCGTCGACGCCGTTGCTCGGCTCCTCGGTCACCTCGTACCGCAGATGCGCCCACCCGCGCAGGGCGGACGTCAGCCGCGCTCCGGTGCCCTGCTCGGCCTGCCAGGACATCTCGGCGCGGAACATTCCCGGCGCCGCGGGCTGGGGAATCCAGTCCATGGACAAGCGGACGCCGAGCACGCCTCCGGCCGCCCACTCGATGTGCGGGCACAAAGCGCGCGGCGCGGAGTGCACGTAAAGGACGCCGCGCGTGGTTGCACCGGCCATCTGGACCCTCCTGTCGACGATGCGAGATGCGTCTTCCCCAACGATCTCGATCACGACGTTCGGGCCGCGGTCGGAGCGGCGCTCGGCGTCAAAGGTGGTGCGGTGGTGCTGATCCTGCGGGCTCATTGTGCACCACGCGGGAGGGCCCGCACCAGCACGCGCGACACGGCATGAGCAACTTTCGGTAACTGTTTGATTACTCTAGGCAAGATGCCGGGAACGCTGAAGTGCTACCGCGCCGACTGCCGATACCCGGATCGGGCGGCTCGCACCCGCGGCCGCCCGCGCGCCCCACCCGGAGGTCATCGTGCACCATCGAGACCAGCCCAGCGCCCGGCCCAGCAGCGTTCTCCCGTCCGGCGACGCCTATGCGGGCGGCGCCGACGACGTCGCCTACGACGAGAACGTGGTGAGCGAGGTGATCCGGCCCGCCGCGATCGTCCCGGAGGAGGGCGCCCGCGCGATCCTCGTCGAGCTGTCCCTCAACAGCGTGCACTCCGGCGGTGTGTGGCGCGCGGAGCCCAGCCGGTGGAACCGCTACGACCGGCCCTGGGCCTCCACGGACGACCCCGGCGACTCCTGCCTGCTGGGCAGCATCCAGGTCGCCTACGGGACGCCGACCAAGTACGAGATCACGATCTACCGGGTGACCATCACGCGGCTGGGCAGGGAACTGGGCCTCACCGTCCAGGGCCTCACCGACGAGGCGCTGGGGCACGGCGAGCTCACCCTGGCCGACTGCCCCCGGGCGTCCATCCAGCCACCGCCCAAGCCCTTCCGGTTCTGACCGGCCTCCGGACCGTGTCGGAGGGCACGCGCATACTGCCCGCGTGCCGCTCGGACCACCCCTGATCGTGCCGCTCCCCTTCGTGCCGCCGCTGCACCCGGACAACCTCTTCGGCCACCTCGTGGCCACGGCCGTCCCCGGGGTCGAGGAGTGGCGCGACGGGGCCTACCGCTGCACCCTGCGCCTGCCCGGCGGCCCCGGCGTCGCCGCCCTGCAGCCGCCGTCGCGGGCGTCCGCCACGGTCAGCTGCACCCTGCGGCTCACGGACGCCGCGGACGCCCCGGCGGCGACCGCCACCTGCCGACGGATCCTCGACCTGGACGCCGACCCCGTCGCCGTCGACGCGCGGCTCGCGGCGGACCCGGTGCTCGCCCCTCTCGTCGCCGCCGCCCCCGGCCGCCGGGTCCCCGGGACGGCGCACCCCGAGGAGTTCGCCCTCCGCGCCGTCCTCGGGCAGCAGGTCTCGACCGCCGCGGCCCGGACCCACGCCGCCCGGCTGGTGACGGCCTGCGGCGAGCCCGTGGACGACCCGGACGGCGGGCTGACCCACCTCTTCCCGCTCCCCGCGGCCGTCGCGGACGTCGACCCGTCGGGGCTCGCCCTGCCCGCGGCCCGCCGGCGCACCGTCCTGCGGCTCGCCGAGGCCCTCGCCGACGGCGAGGTCGACCTCTCCCCCGGCGCCGACCGTGCGGCGGCCCTCGCCGCGCTCGCCGGCCTGCCGGGCATCGGGCCCTGGACGCTCGGGACGGTGGCCATGCGCGCGCTCGGCGACCGGGACGCCTTCCTGCCCGGCGACCTCGGCGTCCGGCTCGCGGCGGACCGCCTCGGCCTGCCCGCGAGCCCCGCGGCGCTGACCCGCCGGGCGGAGGCCTGGCGCCCCTATCGCGCCTACGCCGTGCAGCACCTGTGGGCGACCGGCGACCACGCGGTCAACCGGATGCCGGTCTGACTCAACCGCCCAGCGCCGCCTCGAACGCGGCCAGCGCGGCCGGCCCGAAGAGCACGAACCGGACCAGCTCGACCGGCGACCCGGCGTCGGCGGCCGCCCGGACGGCGCCCACGGCGACCCTCGCCACCTCCTCGACGGGCCACCCGTAGACCCCCGCGCTGATCGCGGGGAAGGCCACCGACCGGGCGGGGAGTTCCGCAGCGACCTGCAAGGAGCGGGTGAAACAGGAGGCGAGCAGTGCCGGGTCGGTCTGGCCGCGGTGCCGGTTCGGGCCGACGGTGTGCACCACCCAGCGCGCCGGGAGCCGCCCGGCACCGGTGGCCACGGCCTCCCCGACCGGCAGACCCTGCGGATACCGGGTGCGGCGCAGCTCCCGGCACTCCTCCAGCAGGCCGGGCCCGGCCGCCGCGTGGATCGCCCCGTCGACGCCGCCGCCACCCAGCAGGGAGGAGTTGGCAGCGTTGACCACCACGTCCACCTGCTGCGTGGTGATGTCTCCTCCCACCGCTTCGAGCCGCACGTCCACCCCTCTCGGGCTTAGCACTCGCACATGCCGAGTGCTAAAATCGGGACCGTCGGAGATCCTCTCCAAGGACATGGTGGCGCACTGCTCGCCGGGCGCCAGGGCGGCGTCCGGCCTGTCGAGGAGGTGACGGTGGTGGCGCTGACCTTCGACCCGTTCCGTGAGATGGACCGCCTCGCCGGGCAGATGTTCGGCACGACGACGGCCGCGGACCCCGGTGGATGCCGATGGACCTCTACCGGGTCGACGACCACTTCGTGGTCGCGGTGGACCTGCCCGGGGTGGACCCGGGTCGATCGACATCAACGTCGACGGGAACACGCTGACGATCCGGGCGGAGCGCTCGGTCCGCACCGACGACGGGGTGCAGTGGCTCGCGCAGGAGCGCCCGTCGGGCTCCTTCCTGCGGCAGCTCAACCTCGGCGACGGCCTCGACGTCGAGCGCATCCAGGCGTCGTACGACGCCGGCGTGCTCACGGTGACGATCCCCGTGGCCGAGAAGGCCCGGCCGCGCCGGATCACGGTCGAGACCGGCGGTGGGGCCACGCAGATCCGCGGCGGCGACGTGGTGCAGGGCGAGGTCACGACCTGACCGGCCGCTGATCGCGGCGCGGCGCCGGGCGGCTCGGACGAAGCCGCCCGGCGCCGCGCTTCCCTCCGGGTCGCCTGGTGAGGGATGATCGCAGCGGCCGACCCCGCCCCTCCGGAGGACGCATGACCACCACCACTTCGGCCGGGCGACGCCCCGGCCTCTTCGTCAGCCTGGCGGTGCACTTCGTCGCCGAAGCCGTGGCGATCTGGATCGCGACCCTGCTCATCAGCGGCATCCACGTGTACGGCGGCGCCCTGACCTACCTGTGGATCGCCATCCTCTTCGGCGTCGCCAACGCCGTCCTGGGGTCGATCCTGCGGCTCTTCACGCTGCCGCTCGTCGTGCTCACGCTCGGGCTGTTCTCGCTGATCATCTCGACGGCGATCCTCGGGCTCACGGCCGCGCTCAGCTCCAAGCTCGACATCGACAGCTTCGGCGCGGCGTTCCTCGCCGCGGCGATCGTCGCCGTCGTCTCCGCCGTCATCGAGTGGATCACACGTCGGGCGCTCACCGCCTGAGGTCCCTCAGACGTCGACGTGCGTCCCCATGACCACCGTGCGGTCGGCGGGGAGCCCGAAGTACTCGGCCGGGTTGGCCGCGTTGTGCGCGAGCGTGACGAACAGGAACTTGCGCCACCGGCTCATGCCGGGCGCCCGCGTGGCCCGGATCGAGGCCCGGGAGAGGAAGTAGGAGGCGTCGTCGGGGTCGACGTCCGGCGCGAGCATGCCCTCGTCCCGCGCCTGCTCGAGAGCCTGCGGGATGTCCGGCGGCTCCGAGAACCCGTACCGCACCGTGACGTGGTAGATGCCGTCGTCGTCGAAGCCGAGGTCGTCGATCTGCAACCGCTCGTCGTGGTGCACGTACGGCACCGTGGCGGCCTTCGCGGAGACGATGACGACCCGCTGGTGCCGCACGTGGTTCCGCTCGACGTTGGCCCGCAGCGCGAGGGGCACGGTGTCCTTGCTCGGGTGCGGGAAGACGGCGGTCCCGGGCACGCACGTGATCGGGTGTTCGTGGAGCCCGTTGACGAACTCCTGCAGCGGGCCCTCGACCTCCTGCC
Source organism: uncultured Actinomycetota bacterium (assembly GCA_963755755.1). GTDB lineage: Bacteria > Actinomycetota > Actinomycetes > Actinomycetales > Kineosporiaceae > DATKNA01. The sequence goes on along the minus strand of CAVWLJ010000012.1, from coordinate 105,048 downwards.
GGTTCCGCGTGACGATCCTGCGGCCGGCCTGCCATGTCGTCATGACCGTGAAGACGAGAGCCGCGACGAGCAGCGGCAGCCAGCCGCCGTGCGTGACCTTGACGAGGTTGCCGGCGAGGTAGACCAGCTCGACGCCGCCGAAGACGACGCCGGCCAGGACCAGCTGCCAGGTCCGCCAGTGCCACAGGTGCCGCGCCACGACGAGCATGAGGACCGTGTCGATGAGCAGCGCGCCGGTGACCGCGACGCCGTAGGCCGTCGCGAGCCGCTGGGAGGACTCGAACGCCAGGACGAGCACGAGGACGCCGACGAAGAGCAGCCCGTTGACGGCCGGCAGGTAGACCTGCCCGCCCTCGTGCTTCGACGTCTGGCGGACCGTCTGCGCCGGGAGGAAGCCCAGCTGCATGGCCTGCCGGCTGACCGAGAACGCGCCGGAGATGACCGCCTGTGACGCGATCACCGTGGCCATCGTCGCCAGCACCACCATGGGCAGCCGAGACCACTCGGGCAGGAGCAGGAAGAACGGGTTGGCCGTCGCTCCCGGCACGGTGAGGATGAGCGCCGCCTGGCCCAGGTAGTTCAGGGTGAGGGCCGGGAACACGAAGATGAACCAGGCACGGGCGATCGCCGGACGGCCGAAGTGGCCCATGTCCGCGTACAGGGCTTCGGCGCCGGTGATCACGAGCACGATGGCGCCGATGGCCACGAATGCGATGTACGGATGCCGGACGACGAAGGTCATCGCGTAGGTCGGCAGCAGGCCGGCGATGACCTGCGGGTGGCGCAGGATGCCGCCGATGCCGGCGACGCCGAGCACCGTGAACCAGACGATCATGATCGGGCCGAAGAACGAGCCGACCCGCCCGGTCCCCCAGCGCTGGACGAGGAACAGCGCGGTGAGGATGACCGCCGCGACGGGCAGCACGACGTCGGCGAGGGCGGGCGCGGCGACCTGGAGGCCTTCGACGGCGGAGAGCACGGAGATGGCCGGGGTGATGAGGCTGTCCCCGTAGAAGAGGGAGGCACCGAGGACGCCGAGGAGGACGATCGCTCGCGCCCCGCTGCGCCCCTCCCCGAGCAGTCTCCGGACGAGGGCCACGAGGGCCATGACGCCGCCCTCGCCCTCGTTGTCCGCGCGCATGACGATGCCGATGTACTTCACCGAGACGACGAGCGTGATCGACCAGAACATGAGCGAGATGACGCCGTAGACGTCCTCCGGCGTCGCCTTGACCGCGTGGTTGTCGATCGTGAACACGGTCTGCAGGGCGTAGAGCGGGCTGGTGCCGATGTCGCCGAAGACGACGCCGAGCGCGGCGACGACGAGCGTCCGGCTGACCACGCGGACCGGGCGCCGGCCCCGCCGACGGGCCCGCGGCGGGATCCGGGCACCGCCGCGTGGCGCGGCCTGCTCCGTGCCCGGCTCGCCCGACGCGTCAGGCGGCTCGCTCGGCTGTGGGACGCCGGCCGAGTCGCCCGTCGTCGCCTCTGCCATGCGACGAGCCTCTCACGCAGCGCGCCCGCTTGCGTGCAGGGACGACGGCACCGCGCGGCCCGTCACGGCGTGATCCGCCCCGGGTCGTCGAGGGGCCTCGCCGGGCGCGGGATCCGGGTCCCGTCCAGGACGGCCCAGACGACTTTCCCGCCCGAGCGGCGCGCCGACACCCCCCAGCGGTTGGAGAGCGCGGCGACGAGCGCCAGGCCTCGCCCGTTCTCGTCGTCCTTGTGCGCCGCACGGGCGGCCGGTGCCCGCTCGGACCGGTCGGCGACGGCCACGCGCAGGGTGGCCCCGCGCAGGCTCAGCAGGACGTGGATCGGCGTCCGCGCGTGCACGACGGCGTTCGTCACGAGTTCGTCGACGACGAGGGCGACCAGCACCTCGTCCGGCCCCTCGCCCGCCGTCGTCCGTGATCGCGGTGCGGACGAACTCCTGGACGAACCTGCGGGCCCGGGCTGGAGCGGTCAGCTCGGGAGCCAGCAGCAGCGTCGCGCGCGGGACCGCAGGCCGGGCCAGGGCCGAGGGCACCAGGGCGAGGGACTCGACGACGGGCAGCCGGCGGTCGATCCCCAGGCCGGCCAGGGCCAGGCGCAGCCGCTCGGCCGGGAGCCACGACGATGATCGGGCACGAGGGCCAGCGGGCGATCTTGTCCGCGACACTGAGGAGCACGGTCAGCCCGGCGGCATCGGAGACGAGGCCTCCGAGGTCGCAGATGACGGCCTCGGGATTGTCCGCCGCCGCCTTGAGCAGGGCGGTGCTGAGATCGGCCGCGCCACCGGGGTCCAGCCATCCGACGGCTCCGACGCGGGGATTGCCGCTCAGGTCATCGACCGTGATCTTCATGCGTCTCCCCGCTCATCCGCGTGGGGTACCCGTACCCGGCATCCGGGCCCCCAAACGACCCAGATGGGGCAGGTCGTCACGAGGTCACGTCGTCGCGGGCGCTCGTCGACGGGTCCTGGTCGACCACGATGATGGCTCCGGTCACGCCGTTCCCGAGCCGTCGCAGCGGGGTCGCCGTCACCCGGACCTCCAGGCTGCGCCCCCGCCGGTTCAGCGCCGGCAGCACCACCTCCTGGACCTCCCCCGGCTGCTCCCCCTCGAGGACGTCCCGGAGCAGCGGCTTGAGCCGCTCCAGCGGGAGGCCGATGTCGAGGCCGAGCAGGTGCCGCCCGACCGCCTCCTCGCGGCGCACCCCCCAGAGGTCCTCCGCGGGCCGGTTCCAGACCAGGACCCGCTGATCCTGGTCCACCACCAGGACGGCCGCCCGCAGCCCGGCGAGGACGGCCTCCATGAACGCGTTGACCGCACCGACCTCGAGGGTCCGCAGCCGCAGCTCCTCGTTGCTGTTGTGGAGCTCGTCGTTCATCGACTGCAGCTCCTCGTTCATCGTCTCGAGCTCCTCGTTGGTCGACTGGAGCTCCTCGTTGGTCGTCTCCAGCTCCTCGACGGTCGACTGGAGCTCCTCGTTGGTGGTCTCCAGCTCCTCGTTCGTGGAATGGAGCTCCTCGTACGCGGTCTCGAGCTGCCGGTTGGCGTACTCGAGCTCGAGCTGCAGCCTCCGGTAGGCGGTGATGTCCGTAACGAAGATCGAGACGCCGTAGGTGCCGTCCCCGCCCGTCTCGAGGAGCGGGATGATCTGCACCTCCAGGTACGTCTGCTCGCCCCCGGTCCGGTTCCACTCGACGTCACGCAGGACGAGAGATCGCCGCTCGGTGAGCGCCTGCTGGAGGTGGGACCGCAGCTCGAGCGGGCGGTAGGAGAGCTCGAGGTCCTGGAACGGCCGGCCGACGTCCGACTGCCGCAGGTTGAACAGCCCCTCGGCCCGGTGGTTGGCCATGGCGAGGTTGCCCTCGCCGTCGACGACGATGTGCGCGACGGGGCTCGAGAGCAGGGCCTCCTCCCGCAGCCGGTCGCGGTCGGAACGCTCCCACGTCGGCGCCAGCAGACCGGCGCCCACCTCGGACGAACGGTCGCGCGGCGGGTCCACGACGACCTTCCGGAAGAACCTGCGTCGCGCGTCCGTCGCCTGGAACAGGTTCGCGTGGCTCCACAGGGTCTCGGCCTTGCCGATGAAGAGCACGCCGGTGCGGTTGAGCGCGAAGTGCAGCCGCTGCACGATCCGCTCCTGCTGCTCGGCGTTGAAGTACATCAGGGTGTTGCGGCAGGCGAGCAGGTCGATCCGGGAGATCGGGGCGTCCTGCACGAGGTCGTTGCGCCCGAAGATCACGCATCGCCGCAGGTCCTTGCGGAAGGTGTAGCGGTCCTCGCCGGTCTGCCGGTCGAAGTACCGCTCGAGGAGCTCCGGCGGCAGGTCGGCCACCTTGCTCGCGGGGTAGGTGGCCTGCCGGGCCTGGGCCAGCGCCTCCTCGTCGACGTCGGTCGCGTAGATCTTCACGCGCGACCGGAACTCCTCCGGCCCGAGCGCCTCGGCGAGGCAGATCGCGAGGCTGAACGCCTCCTCCCCCGAGGCGCAGCCCGCGCTCCACACCCGCAGCGGGCCGCTGGGGCGGTTGCGCAGCAGTTCCGGCAGGACGCTCGCCCGCGAGGTCCTCCCAGGCGTCGGGATCCCGGAACATGCTCGTGACGTTGATGAGGATCATGTTGAAGAGGGCGGTGAACTCCTCCGGGTGCACCTGCAGGTAGTCCAGGTACTCCTCGTAGCTCCCGACGCCGACGAGCTGCATCTGGCGGCGCACGCGCCGGACCAGGCTGGGCCGCTTGTACCCGCTGAAGTCGAAGCCGCGCTCGTTGCGCAGGTACTCCACGAGCGCGTCGAAGGCGAGATCATTGCTGTCCACGGGGCCGATCCCGCCTCTCCCGGTCACCGTTCCTGCCGGGTCCACCCTAGACACGGCGCCGCCGGGGTGGAACGCGTCACGATCGCAGAGACTGATCGGTGCCCGTCGGCTCGCCCTCGTCGAGCGGCATCGACGACAGCAGGTCCTTGAGGATGCGTGCGGACTCGTGCGCCTCGCGCGCCGACTCACGGAACCGCTCCGCGGTGACCGGCCGGTCGTCCTCGGCCGCCCGGATGGCCAGCCGCTCGGCGAGCTCCGCCTTCTCCTGCAGGGTGCGGACGGCGGTCCAGAGCGCCGTCTCGACGGTGACGTCCTGCTGGGCGACGAGACTGTCCGCGGTCCACGCGTGCCCGATGCGGCAGCGGAAGCGCAGCACCGGGCGCTCGGCGGCGACGAACAGCGCTCCGCTGCAGTCCGGGCAGACGAACCCGCTCGGCGCGCCCAACGGAGCGCCCAGCACCGCGTCCGTCCGGTCCTCGCCCACGGCCGCCTCCTTGGCCAGAACCTCGAGCTCTCGGGCGTCGTCGCCGTGCCGATGGCTTACCCCGCGGCGCCCGACCATCCTCGCCAGTTCCAGCGCGAGCTTCTCCGCGCCGGCGACGACGTCGGCGCCCGCGGCCCGCGCCGCCGACGACGGCATCACGCTGTACAGCGCGTCGTCGTCGGACTGCACGAGGACGACGCCGCCCCGCTCGCGCACCGCGACGCACCCCGCGCTGCCGTCGTCGTCGGAGCCGGAGAGGACGACGGCGACGACCCGGCCCTCGAGGTGCCACGCCGCGGTCCGGAACAGGACGTCGATCGACGGCCGGTGCCCGTTCTCCCGCGGGGCGCGGACGATCGAGGCGTGCCGGGGGTCGGTGACGACCAGATGGTGGTCAGGCTGCGCCACGAGGACGTGACCGGGGAGGAGCCCCTGCCGCTCGGTCGCGGTACCGGCCGGCAGAGCACCGTGCCGGGCGAGGATCGTCGCCAGCGCGCTCGGCGCCCGGGCCGGCACGTGCAGCACGACGAGGACGGCCGCCGCCAGGTCGTGTGGCAGAGCCCCGATGAAGTGGGTGAGCGCCTCGACGCCGCCCGCCGAGGCGCCCACGACGACGACGTCCCGGACGGGCGCGGCCTCAGACACGGGTCGTGAACTGCTCGGGTAGGGCGGACGACAACGGAGCGTCGGCGTCGAGCACGGCCCACACCACGGCGCCGTCACCCATCCTGGGGAGTACGCCCCAGCTGCGGCTGAGCTCCTCGACGACGGTGAGGCCCCAGCCCGTGTCCTGACCCTGCGGGCCGCCGCCCGTGTCACGGGCGTCGCCGCGGTCCCCGACGGCCACGCCGATCCGGCTGCCGGTGAGCGAGACCCGGACCGTCATGGGGGTCCCCGCGTGGATGACGGCGTTCGTCACCAGCTCACTGACCACCCACTGCGCCGGTTCGACCGCCTCCCCCGCCTGCCAACGCTCGAGATGGCGACGGACGAAGGCCCGCGCCGAGGCCGGTGCGTCGGGCGCCGGCTGCAACTGGATCGAGGCCCGGAGGAATCGCGGCGAGTACCGGAGCGCGGCCAGGGCCCGGACCCGATCGGGGACGACGGGCAGCCGGCGCCGCAACCCCAGACGCCCGAGCTGGTCGAGCATCTCCGCTCCGTCTGCCACCACGGCCAGAGCGGAGGCCGGCCAGTCGACGATCTGGTCGGCGACCACGTGCAGGATCGTCAGCGCCTCGCGCGTGGCGCGGGCGCGGCGCAGGTCGCAGATGATGCCGCAGGGCTGCTCCGCCGACGCCTTCAGGACGGCGTCGCGGAAGTCGGGGACGGTCCGCAGCGTGAGGGCGCCCCGGGCGTCGACGACGAGGTGGCCCACACCCTCGGTGATCGTGATCTCCATCGGCACCCCGTCCCGGCCTCTGGTGGTGCTCCATCCTCGCACTTCACGGCAAAACGACCAAGACGGGGTAGGTCAACCCCTCCCGACCCGGACCAAACGGAAGCTGGAGATGCCCATCACCACCGCGAGGACCGCCACGGCGAGCCCCACCGAGTCCAACCCGGCGAGGGTCGCGCCGGCCCCGGCGACGCAGAGCAGACCGGCCACCAGGTTCAGCCGCGCGGCCCGCTGGTACATCTGGTCCTGCATCCAGAAGGCGACCACGAAGAACTTGACGACCAGAACGACACACACGACGAGAACGACCGTTCGCACTCGACCAACCCCCCAGAACTCGCCCGCTGCTTCACCGTAATCGCTCCGTCACGCAAAGCCAGCCAAGACGGACCCATCGGGGCAATTCCTTCCGGACGAGTCCCCGCGCTACACGAGGTCGACCAGGTCGGCGACCGACGTCACGACGGCGGACGGTCGGTACGGAAAACGCTCGACGTCCTCGGAGCGGGTCGAGCCGGTGAGCACGAGGTAGGTCCGCAGCCCGGCCTCCATGCCGGCGACGACGTCGGTGTCCATCCGGTCCCCGATCATCGCCGTGCTCTCCGAGTGCGCGTCGATCCGGTTCATGGCCGAGCGGAACATCATCGGGTTCGGCTTGCCGATGATGTAGGGCTCGGCTCCGGTCGCCTTCGTGATGAGCGCCGCCGACCGCCCCGCAGGCGGGCAGCGGGCCCTCCGCCGAAGGGCCGGTCGGGTCGGGGTTGGTCGCGATGAAGCGGGCACCGGCGTCCACCAGCCGGATCGCCTTCGTGATCGCCTCGAACGAGTAGGTCCGGGTCTCGCCGAGGACGACGTAGTCCGGGTTCGTGTCCGTGAGCACGTACCCGATCTCGTGCAGCGCGGTCGTCAGGCCCGCCTCGCCGATCGCGTAGGCCGAACCCCCCGGGAGCTGGTCGTCCAGGAACTGCGCCGTGGCCAGCGCCGACGTCCAGATCGCCTGCTCCGGGACGTCGAGACCGGACGCCGCCAGCCGCGCCCGCAGGTCCCGAGCCGTGAAGATCGAGTTGTTGGTGAGCACGAGGAAGCGCCGGCCGCGGTCGCGCAGCCGGGCGAGGAGGTCGGCCGCGCCGGGCAGCGCCAGACCCTCGTGGACGAGGACGCCGTCCATGTCCGTGAGCCAGCATTCGATCTCGTGGTCGTGGGTCACGGGCCCTTTCCTACACCGTCCACGACGTTGCCCCGGGGATCGTGGTCAGGCGATCAGCTGGTCAGGCGCGGGTCGCCGCGGGGATCCGCTCCATCGCCGGTCGCCGTCATCTGCCCGGCGTGGGGCCGCATCGCGTTCTCGTCGGCGGGCGGCAGCGCCAGGAAGCTCTTGCTGTCCGCCGTGGGGAACACGATCTGCTGCTGCTTGAGCTGGTCGGCGACCTGGTTGTGCGCGTAGCTGTGCGCGTAGAACAGCAGGGCGGACGCCGCGAGCAGCACCACCCCGATGATCGCGCCGGTGACCGAGACCAGCCTGTCGACGGTGCTGCGGTTCATGGTGTGTCCTCTCCGAGTCCCTGTGGCTACCTCGAATCTAGGAAGCACCGCGGGCCGCAGCGCAGGTCCGAAGGTCCCGTCCTCGCGGCACCGACGTCCCCTCCCGGCGGGACCTCTACGATCGGCGGTCGTGACGCAGGGGCGACGGGCGGCGGTGCTGGGCTCTCCGATCGCACACTCCCTCTCCCCGGTGCTGCACACGGCGGCATACGCCGCGCTCGGGCTGACCGGGTGGAGCTACGACCGGATCGAGTGCCGCGAGGACGCGCTCGCCGGTCTGGTGGCCGGACTCGGCCCGGACTGGGTCGGCCTCTCGCTGACCATGCCGCTCAAGCGCGTCGCGCTCGACGTCGCGGACGAGGTGACGCCGCTGGCGCGCGCGGTGGGCGCGGCGAACACCCTGCTGCTCGACGGCACGCGGCGCGCCCACAACACCGACGTCGCCGGCATCGTGGGCGCGCTCGGCGAGGCCGGGATGGACCGGGCCGGGAGCGCCGTCGTCCTGGGCGCCGGCGGCACCGCCCGAGCCGCCCTGGCGGCGCTGCGCGACCTCGGCGTCCACCGGCCCCTGGTGCTGGTCCGGGACCCGGCGCGCGCCTCCGACCTGGAGGCGGCGGCGGAGCGGCTCGGCGTCCGCCCGGAGGTCCGCGGCGGGCTGCTCGACGGGCCGCTCCCCGCCGCCGACGTCGTCGTCTCGACGCTGCCCGCCGGCGCGGCCGATCCGCTGGCGCGGCAGCTGTGGCGGGGGCGCCCGGTCGTCCTGGACGCCGTCTACGCCGGCTGGCCGACGCCGCTCGCGGCCTCCGCGGCGGCGGCCGGGTGCACGGTCGTCGGCGGGCTCGCCGTGCTGCTCCACCAGGCGGTGGAGCAGGTGCGGCTCATGACCGGCCGCCCGGCTCCGGTCGCGGCGATGCGCGCCGCGCTTCCTCCGGCGGGTTCCGTCGCTGGGTGACTGCCGCTGGAGCCCCGGGCGGGACGAACGGCAGGCCCGCGCGGCGGACCGCCGTCCAGGAGGCGGAGCAGCGCGGCACCGTCGAGGTGCTCGGCGACGAGATCGCCGAGCACCTCGAGTCGCGCCTCGCGGACGGCGGCGAAGCTCACGGCGTCCGACGGCGCGAAGCGGCGCCCGGCCTCGGCCGCCACCTGCCGGAGGAAGGCGCGCCGGAAGCCGTCGTTCTCGAAGATGCCGTGCCAGGAGGTGCCGCGCACGGCGCCGACGGCGCAGCCGTCGAGGAAGGGGGCGCCGCCCTCGGCGTCCACGATCCCGTGGTGGATCTCGTACCCCGCGACCGGCTCCCCCAGCGCCTCGCCGTGCGGCCGCCCGAGCGTCTTCGTGGCCGCGAACCGGACCCGGGCCGGCAGCAGCCCGAGGCCCGCGACCACGCCGGCGCGGCTCTCGACGTCGTCGACGATCTCCTCGGCGAGCATCTGGTAGCCGCCGCAGATCCCGAGCACCGGGCGCCCGGCCGCCGCGCGGCGCCGCACCGCGGCGTCGAGCCCCCGCCCGCGCAGCCACGCGAGGTCGGTGACGGTCGAGCGCGTGCCGGGCAGGACGGCGAGATCGGCGGCCTCGAGCTCGGCGGGGCGGCTCACCAGACGGACGTCGACACCCGGCTCGGCGGCGAGCGCGTCGAGGTCGGTCACGTTCGACAGCCGCGGGAACGCCGCGACCGCCACGGTGAGGGCGTCGCCGCCGGCGCCCGGCCGCGCGCCGTCGAGCGCGAGCCCGGCGAGGTCGAGCGAGTCCTCGGCGTCCAGCCACAGGCCCGACAGCCAGGGCAGGACGCCGAGCACGGGCCGGCCGGTCAGCGACTCGAGCATGTCGAGGCCGGGCCGGAGCAGCCGGACGTCGCCGCGGAACTTGTTCACGATCCAGCCGGCGACGTGCGCCTGGTCGTCGGCGTCCAGCAGGGCGAGCGTGCCGAACATCGCGGCGAACACGCCGCCGCGGTCGATGTCGCCGACGACGACCACGGGCAGGCCCGCCGCGCGGGCCAGCCCCAGGTTGACGATGTCCCCGGCGCGCAGGTTGATCTCCGCCGGGCTCCCGGCGCCCTCGCAGACCACGACGTCGTGCCGATCGGCGAGGTCGTGCAGGGACTCCAGCACCGCCGCCAGGAGCCGGGGCTTGAGGTCCTGGTAGTCCAGCGCGCCGGCCTCGCCGATCGGCCGGCCGCGGAGCACCACCTGGCTCGTGGCGTCGCCGCCCGGCTTGAGCAGGACGGGGTTCATCGCCGCCTCGGCCTCGACGCCGGCCGCCGCCGCCTGCATGGCCTGCGCCCGCCCGATCTCCGCCCATCCACCCGTCCCGTCGGGGACGACCGCGGAGTTCAGCGACATGTTCTGCGCCTTGAAGGGCGCGACCCGGACGCCCTGCCGGGCCAGCCACCGGCAGATCCCCGCCGTGACGACGCTCTTCCCGGCGTCCGAGCTCGTCCCGGCGACCAGCAGCCCGCGCATGCCCCGCAGGGTAGTGGGCGGCGGCGGGGGTGAACGATGACGGCGTGATCGACGTGAAGGACGACGTGGAGAGGCCCCACCGTCTGCGTCGCGTCGTCGACGCGCTCGCCGCCCTGCTCGTGATCGTCGTCCTGCTCCTGCCGAACCGGTTCTACGCGATGACGCCGGCGGCGTTCCTGCGCATCCCGGTCGAGGCCCTGGCCGGCGTGGCCGTCGTGCTCGCGCTGCCGCGCCGGGCCGCCCGCCTCGTCGTGGGGATCGGCGCCGGGCTCGCCGGGCTGCTCGCGATCGGGCGGATCGCGGACGCCGGTTTCGCCGTCGTGCTCGCCCGGGCGTTCGATCCGGTCTTCGACGCGCCGTTCCTCGGGGACGCGGTCGACTTCGTGCGCACCCAGGCGGGCCTGCCGGGCGCGATCGGCGCCGTGGTCCTCGCCGTCGTCCTCCTCGGCGGTGTCGTCGCCCTCTCCGCCCTGGCCGCGGTGCGGCTCGCGGGTGTGGTCGAGCGGCACCGCGGCGCGTCCATCCGCATCACCGCAGCGCTCGGGGCGGTCTGGCTCGCCGCCGCCGCCCTCGGGTCACCGGTCGCGGCACGGAGCGTGGTGGCGGACGCCGCGGGCCGGGTGGGTCAGGTCGACGCCGGGTTGCGCGACCGGGCCGTGTTCGCGGCGCAGACCCGCGTCGACGCCTTCGCCGGCGTCCCGTCCGATCAGCTCCTGGCCGGTCTGCACGGCAAGGACGTCGTCGTCGCGTTCGTCGAGAGCTACGGGCGCAGCGCTCTCGAGAGCCCGGATCTGGCCCCCCGGATCGTCCCCGCGCTCGACGCGGACAGCCGCCGGCTCACGGCCGCCGGCTTCTCGGCGCGCAGCGGCTGGCTGACGTCGCCGACCTTCGGCGGCGGCAGCTGGTTCGCGCACGCCACGCTGCTCTCCGGCCTCTGGGTCGACAACCAGCAGCGCTACCGCTCGGTGGTGGGCAGCGACCGCTTCACCCTGACCGGCGCCTTCCACCGGGCGGGCTGGCGGACGGTGGGGTGGGAGCCCGGCGTCACCGGGGCCTGGCCCGAGGGCCGGTTCTACGACTACGACTCGATCGTCGACTCGCGCGCGATGGGCTACCGCGGCCCGAGCTTCGGCTGGGCGCCCATGCCGGACGAGTACGCCCTCTCCTCCCTGGGCCGGGCCGAGTTCGGGCCCGGCCACCGGCCGGTGCTGGCCGAGATCCCTCTGGTCTCCAGCCATGCGCCGTGGGCGCCGCTGCCCGCGTCGGTGCCCTGGAACGCGGTGGGCGACGGTTCGGTCTTCGACCCCATGCCCGCCGAGGGTCAGCAACCGGGCGCAGGTGTGGCCGGACGGCGGAGCGGGTGCGCGCCGCGTACGCGCAGTCGATCGTCTACTCGATGGACCAGCTCGTGTCGTTCGTCGAGCGCTACCGCAGCGACGACCTCGTGATCGTGGTTCTGGGAGACCACCAGCCGGCTTCGATCGTGAGCGGTCAGGGCGCGAGCCGGGACGTCCCGGTGACGATCGTCGCCAGGGACCCGTCGGTGCTGGCCCGGGTGGCCGAGCTGGGGCTGGGACGACGGCCTGCGGCCCGCACCGGACGCGCCGGTGTGGCGGATGGACGCCTTCCGCGACCGGTTCCTCACGGCCTTCGGTCGACCGTCGACGCGGCCGGGCGGACGGCGGCGAGCCAGGCGACGTCCCGCCCGAAGGACCAGACGAGGGCGACGAGCGCGACCACCACGGCCGGAACGACCACGGCGCGCGGCAGGAGGTCCGCGACGGCGACGGTGAGGACGACGCCTTGAACCGCGGCGACGACCTTGCGGGAGCGTCGCGGCGGCAGCGGCGCCGACAGCCAGGGCAGGGCGAGACCGGCCAGCCCGAAGGCGTAGCGCAGCAGGCCGGCGACCAGCACCCACGCGCCGAGGGAGCCGGCCGAGCAGCACGGCGAGGGCGAGGACCAGCGCGGCGTCCGTCTCCATGTCGAAGCGCGCGCCGCGCGGCCGACGCGGTGCCCGTGCGCCGGGCGACCCAGCCGTCCACGGCGTCGAGCGGCAGCGCGACCGCCGCGAGCAGCGCCGCCGCGGGGACGGGCTCGGCCGGTTCGGACCGCGACGGCGGCGAGCCCGGCGACCCCGGCCGTCAGCACGGCCCGGACGAGGGTGACCTTGTCGGCCGGGCCGAGGCGCGGCGCCCGGGGCGCGAGGTGATCTGCGGCGTGCATACCCTGACCCACGTGGCGTCGCGGCGAGCGGTTCGGTCCCGATGACGGCGACTGCCCGAGCCTTCTGGCTCCGCACCCCCGGCTGCGGTGAGATCCGCGAGGTGGAGCTGCCCGAGCGCGCGGACGGCGACGTCCTGGTCCGCACCCTCGTCAGCGGCGTCAGCCGTGGCACGGAGACGCTGGTCTTCCGCGGCGACGTGCCGCCCAGCCAGGCGGCGGCCATGCGTGCGCCGTTCCAGCAGGGCGACTTCCCCGCACCCGTCGAGTACGGCTACCTCAACGTCGGCGTCGTCGAACAGGGGCCGGCCGAGCTGGCCGGCCGGACCGTCTTCTGCCTCTTCCCGCACCAGACCCGGTACGTCGTCCCGGCGTCCGCGGTCGTGCCGGTGCCGGCCGGCGTCCCGGCGGAGCGTGCCGTGCTCGCCGGCGCGATGGAGACCGCGGTGAACGCGCTCTGGGACGCCGCGCCGCTCGTCGGCGACCGGATCACCGTGATCGGCGGGGGCATGGTGGGCTGCTGCGTGGCCTACCTGGCGGCCCGGCTGCCCGGCGCGGAGGTCGAGCTGGTCGACGTCGACCCGTCCCGGGGTGCCGACCGCGGCCCGTCTCGGCGTCCGGTTCGCCGCGCCGGACGCCGCGGCCGGCGAGCGCGACCTCGTCGTGCACGCGAGCGCGTCGGCCGCCGGGCTGCGCACCGCGCTCCGGCTCGCCGCCCTCGAGGCGACCGTGCTGGAGCTCAGCTGGTACGGCGACCGCGCCGTGGAGGTGCCGCTCGGCGAGGCCTTCCACGCGCGCCGGCTCGACCTGCGCAGCAGCCAGGTCGGGCTGGTCGCGCCCGCGCGCCGCGCCCGCCGGACCACGCGCGACCGGCTCGCGCTGGCGCTCGACCTGCTCGCCGACCCGGCGCTCGACGCCCTCGTCACGCGGCGAGTCGGCATTCGAGGAGCTGCCGGACGTGCTGCGCCGGCTGGTGAGCGGGGAGCTGCCCGCCATCTGCCACCGGATCCGCTACGACACCCCCGTCGAGGAGCCCTGAGTGTTCGCCGTCACCGTCCGCGATCACATGATGATCGCCCACAGCCTGCCGGGCGAGGTCTTCGGACCCGCCCAGCGCAAGCACGGCGCGACCTATGTGGTCGACGCCACCTTCCGGCGTCCGGCCCTGGACGCCGACGGGATCGTCGTCGACCTCGGGCGCGCGGCGACCGCGCTGAGCGAGGTGCTCGACCGGTTCCGGTACCGGGACCTCGACGACGAACCCGGCCTCGCCGGCCGGGCGACCACGACCGAGGTCCTCGCCCAGCTCGTCGCGGACGACCTGGCCGCGCGGATCGAGTCCGGTGCGCTCGGCGACGCGGCTCGGGCGATCAGCGCCGTCGCGGTGACGCTGCACGAGTCCCACGTGGCCTGGGCGAGCTACGAGCGGACGCTGTGACCCGGCGCCCGGTGCTGGCCGTGCTGCCGCGACCGGTCGACGACCCGGCCGCACCGAGCGGCGGCGACGTCTACGACCGGCGCCTCGTGCTCGGGCTGCCGCGGGTCGGCGTCCCGGTGCGGGTGGTCGTCGCTCCCGGGGCTTGGCCGCGACCGGCTCCCGCCGACCGGCTCCGGCTGGCGTCGGTGCTCGCGGGCGTGCCGGCCGGGCGGGTGGTGCTGCTGGACGGGCTCGTCGCGTGCGCGGCTCCGGACGTGGTGGCGGGGCACGCGCGCCGGCTGCGCCTCGTCGTGATCGTGCACCTCCCGCTCGCGGACGAGACGGGGCTGACGCCCGAGGTGGCACGGGCGCTCGCCGCGGGAGAGCGGCGGGCGCTGGGCGCGGTGACTGCGGTCGTCGCGACGAGCCGTTCGACGGCCGCGCGGCTGGCGCGTTCCCTTGCTCCGCGCCGGCTCGTGACGGCCCCGCCCGGCGTCGAACCCGCGCCGCTCGCGTGCGCCTCCAGCACCGGTGGGCGGCTCGTCTGCCTCGCCTCGGTGACGCCTCGCAAGGGCCAGGACGTGCTGGTCGAGGCGCTCGCCCGGCTGGGCGACCTCGCCTGGACGCTGTGTGGTCGCGGGCCCGCTGGAGAGCGCCCCGCGGTTCGCCGAGGAGGTGCGCGCCGCCGCCGCCCGGGCCGGGCTCGGGGAGCGGGTGCGGTTCGCCGGTCCGGTCACGGGGGCGGCGCTGGACGCCGTCCGCGCCGACGCCGACCTGTTCGTGCTGCCGTCGCGGGCCGAGCCCTACGGCATGGTCGTGACCGAGGCGCTGGCCCGCGGCGTACCGGTGGTGGCCAGTGACGTCGACGGGATCCCCGAGGCGCTCGGCCGGGCTCCGGACGGCGCGCGCCCGGGCCTGCTCGTGCCGCCCGGCGACCCGGCGGCCCTCGCGTCCGCGCTGCGGTCGTGGCTGACGTCGCCGATGCTGCGCGCCGAGCTGCGCCGGGCGGCGGTCGCCCGTCGTGCCCGCCTCGCAGGCTGGGACCGGACCGTCGAGCTGGTGGCGGGTGCGTTGGACGCCGCGGAGCGAGCCGCGTGAGCGCGGAGGCGTTCGATCCCGACTGGCTGGCGCTGCGGGAGCCGGCGGACGCGCGCGCACGGTCCGCCGCGCTCGCGGTCGAGCTGGCCGGCTCGGTGCCCGCGTCGCCCGTCGTCCACGACCTCGGCAGCGGAACCGGGTCGATGGTCCGCTGGCTCGCGCCGTACCTGCCGGGGCGGCCGCGCTGGGTCCTGCACGACCGGGATCCCGCGCTCCTGGCCAGGGCCGGCGCGGCGGTCGAGCCGCGGGTGACGGACCTCGCCGCGCTCACGCCGGCCGATCTCGCCGGTGCGGACGTCGTCACGGCGTCGGCGCTGCTCGACGTGCTCACGGCGGACGAGGTGGACGCGGTGGCGGCGGCCTGCGCGCAGCGGCGGGTGCCCGCGCTGCTGGCGCTGACCGTGCTCGGCGGCGTCCGGCTCGACCCTCCGGACCCGCTGGACGACGTCGTCGCCGCGGCCTTCGACGCGCACCAGCGCCGTCCGGTCGCCGGGCGCCGGCTGCTCGGGCCGGACGGCGTCGGCGCCGGCGTCCGCGCCTTCGTGGCCCGCGGCGCCGCCGTCGACGTCCGGCCCAGCCCGTGGCTGCTCGGCCCCGACGACACGGCGCTGCTGGTGGCGTGGCTGCACGGCTGGGTGGGCGCCGCCCGCGAACAGGTCCCGGAGCCGGCCTTCGACGGCTACCTGCGCCGGCGGCTGGCAGCCGCGCGCGAGGGCCGGCTACGTGTCGAGGTCCAGCACGCCGACCTGCTCGTCCGCTGGCCGCAGCCGGTAGCGCAGGAGGACGACGTCGTCGATCGGGCGGACCTCGAGGAGCTCGGCCCGCGCGTCGCCGGCGGGGAAGCGCCCGTGGCCGGTGAGCCGGGGCGCGGCAGGGTCGCCGAGGAAGAACGGCGCGACGACGAGGTGCAGCTCGTCGACCAGCCCGGCGCCGAGGAAGGCCGTCTGGATCGAGGCACCACCCTCGACCAGCAGCCGGTGGACACCGCGAGCCGCCAGATCGGCGAGCAGCGCCGGCAGCGCGACCGGGTCGCCGGCGTCCACGACCTCCGCCCGGGTGCCGAGCCGCGCCCGCAGGGAGGCGACCGCCGGGCGGGCCGCGTAGACGATGCGGTCGGCGTCCCCGGCCTCGAAGAAGGCGGCCGCGGGGTCGAGGTCACCGGTCCCCGTGACGGTGACCTTGGCCGGGGAGGGCGGGAGCCCGCGGGCCACCCGGGCCGCGCGCCGCTCGGCGGAGCGGACGAGGAGGCGCGGATCGTCGGCGCGGACGGTCCCGGCGCCGACCAGGATCGCGTCACACGCGGCGCGCACGTCGTCGACCCGGTCGAGGTCGGTTGCGGTGGAGAGGACGAGACGCTGGGAGGAGGTGTCGTCGAGGTATCCGTCCAGCGAGGTCGCGCAGCTCAGCACCACGAACGGGCGGCCGTGTTCGCTCACAGCGATCACACCCGGTCCCGGGACCGGGAAGAGGCCGGCCACACGCCTCGCTGGTAGCGGCGAGCGATCATCACGGGTCGGGTCGTCCAGTGGTCCACCCATCGATCCTGACAGGGGGCATCATGTCCGATGCCGTACCACAGCAAGCCCCCCGGCGCGTTCCCTCCGCCGGCGAGGTCCTCCCCCGCGCCACCGTGCGTCGCGAGGTGACCCTGCCCGTGCGGACGCAGGACGGCTTCACCACCTCCGCCCGGGTGTTCAGCTTCCAGGGTCTCGTCGACGGCAAGGAGCACGTGGCGCTCGCGCTCGGCGACTGGGAGCGGGCCGTGCGCCGGGCCACCGCCGGCGGACCGGCGCCCCTGGTGCGGCCGCACAGCGAGTGCCTCACCGGCGACGTGTTCGGCAGCGAGCGGTGCGACTGCGGTCCGCAGTTCCGGGAGGCCCTCGAGCGGATCAGCGCCGTCGGCGGCTTCCTGCTCTACCTGCGGCAGGAAGGTCGCGGCATCGGTCTCTACCCGAAGCTCGACGCCTACGCCCTGCAGGAGCGGGGCCTGGACACGTTCGAGGCCAACGTGCGTCTCGGCCGCGGCGAGGACGAGCGGGACTACCGGGCGGCGGCGCAGATGCTCGCCGCGCTCGGCGTCGGCCGGCTCGCGCTGCTCTCCAACAACCCCGACAAGGCCGAGCAGCTCCAGCGTCTCGGTCTGGAGATCACCGAGCGCGTGCCGACCCGGCTGCACGTCTCGCCCTCGAACCTGCGCTACCTGCGGGCGAAGGCGCACCACACCGCCCACACGCTGCCTCTCCCACCGGACGGGGATCCTGCCTGAGAGACCCGAACCAGGCATGTATCAGGCCGGCGGCGGCGCACTCTTGACCGGTGCATCAGGGCGCGGGGCGGTGCCGGTCCGGAGGGGAGCCCGGAGCCGCCCGCGCCTTGATCCTGTTCTCGCTCCCTGAGCCGGACGCGGCGCGACCGTCGAGCCAGATCGTCCATGGCTCGAGCATGCCGATCGCCAGCAGGCGCATCGGCACCCACGGGTCCAGCGCCAGGCGCTTGCGGACTGCGCTCTCGTCCGGTGCCTCGACGACGAGGAGGGCGCGGTGCCCGTCGCCCAGCGGACCGCCGAGGACGACGAAGCCCTCGTCCACCAGAGCGTCCATGAAGTCGGCGTGCGCGTCCCAGCCCGCCTGCTCGCGGATGCCGCGGCCGTCGTCCCAGGCAGGGGCCGTGCTCCATCGTCACGGCGAAGTAGGTCATGAGGTCAGGCTGACGGCGAGCACCGACATACTCCCGGGATGCGGGCTCGCGCTGCGCTCTTTACTTTTACTCATACATATGTTGTGAGTCTCCGGAGGTGACGCGTGGCCGGTCTCGGGTCGTGGCTCCTGCTGCTGATCTTCGTGGCGTCCGCGGCCGTGATCTGGGGCGCGGGGGTCGCGCTCTCCGACACCACCGACGTCCTCGGCGAACGGTGGCACCTGGGGAGCGCGCTGGGCGGGCTCATCATGCTCGCCGTCGCCACGAACCTGCCCGAGCTCGCCATCACCGCGAGTGCCGCGCTCTCCGGTCAGGTCACCGTCGCGGTCGGGAACATCCTGGGCGGCATCGCGATCCAGACCGTCGTCCTCGTCGTGCTGGACGCCGCCGGCGTCCGGCCGCGCAGGCCCCTCACCTACCTGGCCGCCAGCCTCGTGCTGGTGCTCGAGGGCGCGCTCGTCATTGCCGTTCTGCTCGTCGTCGTCATGGGGACCCAGCTCCCGAACGACCTCGTCGTGTGGCGCCTGACGCCGGCGACCGTGCTCATCGCCGTCTTCTGGGTGATCGGGCTGACGCTCGTGCAGCGCGCGAGCCGTGGCCTGCCCTGGCAGGACTCGAGCGGCGACGCCCCGGACACCCAGGAGAAGCCGCGCGGCCACAGCCGGAAGGAGAAGAACGCCCGCGCCCGCGAGCAGGGCCGCAGCACCACGCGCGTCGCCCTCGTCTTCCTCGCCGCCGCGGTGGCCACCCTCGTGGCGGGCGTCACGCTCGAGCGCAGCGGCGAGGAGTTCTTCGGCCG
This sequence comes from uncultured Actinomycetota bacterium, assembly GCA_963755755.1. Taxonomy (GTDB): domain Bacteria; phylum Actinomycetota; class Actinomycetes; order Actinomycetales; family Kineosporiaceae; genus DATKNA01. The sequence continues at coordinate 86,632 of CAVWLJ010000012.1, read as the reverse complement.
TCTCGGGCTCTCGGGTGTCGTCTTCGGCGCCACCGTGCTCGCTCTGGCCACCTCCCTCCCCGAGATCTCGACCGGGCTGACCTCGACCCGGATGGGCGACTACCAGCTCGCCTTCGGCGACATCTTCGGCGGCAACGCCTTCCTCCCCGTCCTGTTCCTGCTCGCGACCCTGCTCTCGGGCAAGGCGATCCTCCCGGAGGCGAGCGCAGCCGATCTCTACCTCACCGCGCTCGGGGCCCTGCTCACGGTCGTGTACCTGTACGGCCTGATCTTCCGGCCGTCGCGGCAGATCCTGCGGATGGGCGTCGACAGCCTCGTCGTGCTGGTCCTCTACGCCATCGGCGTCGCCGGTCTGTTCGCCACCGGGAGGTAGGACCGCGCCGGTCCGTCTACGCCCCGCCGCAGCCGGAGGATGCGCTCGCGCGGTCAGGCGCCCCGGACGTCGAGGTAGACGGCGTAGACCGACTGGGAGGCCGTCATGAACAACCGGTTGCGGGCCGGTCCGCCGAAGCAGAGGTTCGAGCAGGTCTCGGGCAGCACGATCTGGCCGATCCGGGTGCCGTCGGAGGCGAAGACGTGGACGCCGTCGTAACCGTCGCCGCCGCTCCCGGCCGCCGACCACAGGTTGCCGTCGCTGTCGCAGCGAATGCCGTCGGACGTGCCGGGGGTCATGTCGGTGAAGAGACGCCGGTCCCGGGGACGGCCGTCGACGAGGTCGTAGACGTGGATGGATCTGGTCTCGCCGGAGTCCACGACGTAGAGGCGGCTGCCGTCCGGGGAGAAGCACAGTCCGTTGGGGCGATCGAGGTCGTCGAGCATCCGCTCGAGGCCGCCGCCCGGGTCGACCCGGTAGACCGCGGTGGGCAGCTCGGCGTCCGCTCGGCCGCCCTCGTAGTCGGAGAGGATCCCGTAGCCGGGGTCGGTGAACCAGACGGCGTCGTCCGGGGCCACCGCCACGTCGTTGGGGGCGTTGAGCCGTCGCCCGTCGTACCCGTCGGCCAGCACGGTCACCGACCCGTCGTGCTCGGTCCGCGTCACCCGCCGGGTGAGGTGCTCACACGTCACGAGCCTGCCCTGCCGGTCCCGCGTGTTGCCGTTCGCGTTGGCGGCGGGTTCGCGGAACACCGACACGGCACCGGTGCGCGCATCCCAGCGGTGGATGCGGTTCGAGGGGATGTCGCTGAAGAGCAGGCAGTCGTGGTCACCGAACCAGACCGGGCCCTCGACCCACCGGAACCCCGTCGCCAGGCGCTCCACCGCGGCGTTGAACTGCAGGTACGGCTCGAACCGAGGGTCCAGGGCCCGCAGGGCGGGGTCCGGGTACCGCTGCGGCGAGCCCGCCCAGCGCTCCGGCGGCAAGGGCGCGAACGCCATGGGGGCCTCCCTCTCCACCGGACCGACGGCGGGTCGGGATCATAGCGGCATGACTCGTGGAATCGCCGTGATCACCGGCGGCGGCAGCGGCATCGGCGCCGCCTCAGCCCTCGCACTCGCCGGCGACGGCTGGACCGTCGCCCTGGCCGGACGCCGCGCCGACGCGCTCGCCGACGTCGCCGAGCGGGGCTCCGCGCTCCCCGGCGTCCTCGACCCGGTGCCGGCGGACGTGACCTCCGAGGAGGACGTGCGCGCCCTCTTCGCCACCGTCGTCGCGCGGCACGGGCGCGTCGACCTGGTCTTCAACAACGCCGGCACGGGCGCGCCGGCGCGCGAGCTGGACGAGGTGCCGCTGGCCGAGTGGAACGCTGTCGTGGCGGTGAACCTCACCGGCGTCTTCCTGTGCACGCGCGAGGCGTTCGGGATCATGCGACGCCAGACCCCGCAGGGCGGCCGGATCATCAACAACGGCTCCATCGCCGCGCACGCGCCCCGGCCCCGTGCGGTGGCCTACGCGGCGACGAAGCACGCGATCACCGGCCTGACCAAGGCGACCGCGCTGGACGGTCGCGCGTACGGGATCGCGTGCGGACAGATCGACATCGGCAACGCCCGGACGGATCTCGCCGCGCCCTCCGAGGCGGGGGCGCTGCAGCCCGACGGGAGCGTCCGGCCGGAGCCGCTCATGGACGTCGGGCACGCCGCGGAGGCGGTCCGGTACATGGCGAGCCTGCCGTTGGAGACCAACGTCGCGACGCTGACCGTGATGGCCACCGGCATGCCCTACGTCGGGAGGGGTTGACGTCAGGCGAACTCGGCACGGACGCCGAGCAGCCGAACCTTGCGCCTCCCGTCGAAGCGCTCGAGCGCCTCGAGGGCGGCGGCGGCGAGGGCGTCGGCGTCCGCGACGGGCTCCGCGAGCGCGACCCCGTGCGTCTGCGTCGTGAACGGCACCCACCGGATCTTGACCACGACCCGGCCGACGGAGCGGCCCTCCGCTGCGACGTCCAGCGCCACCAGCGCGGCGACGCGGGCGGTCTCGGCGCGGACGGCGTCCCAGTCGGCCAGGTCCTCCTGGAACGTCACCTCACGGCTGCGTGACTTCGGCACGTAGGTGCCGCCGTAGACCGGGGTGTCGTCGACGCCCTGGCCGATGCGGACCAGCCACGGCCCGATGGTGGGGCCGAAGCGCGCCGCGAGCCGCGCCGGGTCCGCGGCGGCGAGGTCGCGGACGGTTCGCACGCCCTCGGCCTCGAGCTTGACCGCGGTCCGCCGCCCGATGCCCCACAGCGCGTCGGGCGCGCGGTCGCCGAGCAGGTCGAACCAGGTGTCGTCGGTGATCCGGTACACGCCGGCCGGCTTGCCGAACCCGGTCGCGATCTTCGCCTGGAGCTTGTTCCGCCCGATGCCGACGCTGCTCTCCAGCCGGGTCGCCTCGCGGACGCGCCGGCGGACCTCGTGCGCGAACGCCTCGGGGTCGTCGGTGACGACGCCGAGGAACGCCTCGTCCCAGCCGACCACCTCGACGACCGCGCCCGTGCGTGCGCAGCACCGCCATGACGTCGTCGGACGCCGCCTCGTACGCAGGCTTGTCGACCGGCAGGAAGACGGCGTCCGGGATGCGGCGGGCCGCCGTCCGCAGCGGCATGCCGGACTGGACGCCGAAGGCCCGCGCCTCGTACGACGCCGTGGCCACGACGCCGCGCTTGGACGGGTCGCCGTCCCCGCCGACGACCACGGGCAGGCCGGTCAGCTCGGGCCGGCGCAGCACCTCGACCGCGGCGATGAACTGGTCGAGGTCGACGTGCAGCACCCAGCGGCCCACACGCCGAAGTCTCGCTCAGTCCGGCGTCAGCGGTGGTGCGGGCCCGAGGACAGCCGGGGCTTGAGCGGGTCGTGGCCGAGCGTCATGAGGCGGTGGCGCCAGTGCGTCTCCCCCGCCATCGGCTCGTCCTCCTCGTCCACCTGGTCCGCGATCCGGCGCACGACGTTGCGCATCACGCGCGCGTCGTCCGCGGTCAGGTCCTCACGGCGCTTGGAGAGGATGTGCAGCACGTGCTGCCCCGTCAGGCTGCCGGCCTCGTCGGGCAGCGGCTCGGCGTCCTCCCCCGAGGTGTTCTCACGCAGCCAGTCCTCGAGCTCGCGCGACGTCATGTTGACGTAGTGGTGGAACTCGTTCCAGAGCTCGTCGTCGACCTCGGTGTGCGCCATGGTCCTGCTCTACCACCGCGCGGAGTGGTCCGCACGCCCGCCTCCGAGGGCAGGAGTCCCAACCGTTCGGAGGAGGAGAGACGCCGTCCGTGGAGCGGCCCATGCGACTACCGTTCGTGATGTGGGGATGTCAAGGAGTGATCAACGGCGCTCGCGGGGGGCGATGAGCGTCGAGTACGCCCTCATGCTCGTGCTCATCATGGGGGTCCTGACCACGGGGATCGGCCTGGCGCTGCAGAGCAGGCTTCAGGACTTCGTCACGTGCCTGCAGGGCGAGCTGACCGGGGCCGGGTGCACCGGCTCCACCCTTCCGTCGTTGCCGAGCACATCCGATGACCCCGGCCAACCGGAAACGCCGAACTACGTCGACTGCCCGAGCCCGTCGCCGTCGCCGAGCACACCGGAGACCGGCGGTCAGCCGGCACCGACACCCTCGCCCTCCGGGTGTGACGCGCCGGACGGTGGATCCTGAGCCGCAGTCACTCGCTGACGCGGCCAGGGTCCCGCGGCGCGTAGCCGGGCGGACCAGAACTACTCCCCCACGCGGGTCGAGTGCCGCTCCCGCTCAGGCAGGAAAGGCCGCGCCCGAGGCTGCCTCGACGAGAGCGGCGTTGCCGGCGGCGGGCGTGCCGTCGGGGAGGACGAGGGAGTCCTCGAGGCCGATGCGGACGGCGTGGCCGCGCGCCGCCGACCACCGCAGCACCGGCCAGGCGCCGGCGTCCTCACCGTGGACCAGCAGAGGCGCGACACCGTCGACCAGCGCGGCGATCTCGGAGGCCTCGCTCACAGCCCGCTCCGGGTCCTGCGCGGTCGCCTCGACGAGCACCCTCCGCACCTCCGCCCGCCGGGGCCATGCGAGGAAGGCGCGGGCCGCGTCGAGGGTCCACAGGCCGGCCTCGACGGCGACCCCGATGTCCAGGAGGAGGGCCGCCAGTTCCCCCGCAGCCGTCCTCGTGCCAGTTCACGGACGCGGCGTCCGGCGGGTTCTCGAGGTGCGCCCACCCGGCCACGGTCGTCGCCCGCGCTCGGGCGTCACCGCCGGTCGCCCAGAGTCCCGTCGTGACGCCGATCTCGACGTCGGGCACGGCCGCGCGGACGGCTTGCACGGCGGCTCCGACGTCGTCCGGGAGGAGGCTTTCCGTGCCGCCGGATCCCCGGGGATGCAAGTGGACGCCGTCGGCTCCGGCGGCGACGGCTTCGGCCGCGGCGCGGGCGAGCTGTTCGGGCGTGATCGGGAGCCCCGGCATCTCGTCGGGTCGCCGGACGCCGTTGAGGCACGCCTGGAGCCGCACGTCGCGCATGCTCTCCCTATGTCAAGCCGCGGCGGGCAGGGCGCCTGCCGTGGTCGACGGGTTGGTCTCGAGGATGTTGAAGACGGTTCGGGCTAGGCGTCGCTTGACGTCGTGCGGATGGCCTCGGTGCGGGTGTCGCCAGCGGCGAGGCGCTTGGCGCAGTACGTCTTGCGGGCTCGTGACGCGCAGCTGGGTCACGGCGATCCTGTGCAGGGCGGCGTTTAGTTGACGGTTGCCGGTGCGGCTGACCCGGACCCTGCCCTGGGTGCGCCCGGACCAGACCGGGATCGGTGCGACGCCGGCGTGCATGGCGAACTTGGCCTCGTCGGCGAACCGCTCGACGCCGGCCGTCTCGCCGAGGATCTTTGCCGCGGTCAGCGCCCCGCAGCCGGGCAACTGCGTCAGCTGTTCACCGATGGGGTCGGCGGCTACCAGCGCGGCGATCTCGTGCTCGAGTGCCGCGATCTGCGGGCAGATGCGGTCGATGTCGGCCAGGACCTCGCGCGCCAACCGCGCGTCGATGCCCATCCGCTCCTGCAGCCAGTCAGCAAGCCGCTGCCGCACACCCCCCTGGTTGAGTGTCTTGGGTGCGGGGTCGGCGGGCGCCTGGCCAGGGGCGATCCGGTGCAGGTGCCAACGAAGCCGGTTGACCATGCGGGTGCGTTCGGCGACCAGGTCCTCGCGGCGGTCAACGAGAAGCCGCAGCTCCCGGGGGCCTCGTCGTGGGCGGCGATCGGCAGGTCCGGCTCGCGCAGCGCCGCCCGAGCGACTGCCAAGGCGTCGATCGGGTCGGACTTGCCGCGGGTGCGGGCCAGCCGCCGCTGCCGGCCATCGCTCGGCGGCACCCGCACCACCTGCTCGCCGGCCTCGAGCAGGTCGATCTCCAGGCGGGCCGACAGGTGCCGGCGTCCTCTACGCCCACCGCGACACCTCGCCGTACCGTTCCCGGGCCCACCGGATCGCCCGGTCATGGCCCTTGTGGTCGCGCTGACGGTGATCTCCGCCAGCTTGCGGCCGACCTCGTCGACCGCGACGAACGTGCGGGCCGCTTGGCACGTCCGAACCGACGACAACCTGGTGGCTGCCTCCTTCACGATCAGTGACGGGACGGTTGGACCGGCCGGCGGACACATCTCAGTCGGGGCGACGCCACGCTCCTATCAAGTCACGCCGGCCGGTCCCTCACCCAGACGCCGGCAAAACGCATGCCCGCCAGCCCGACACGGCGGCATCGACGGTCCTAGGCAGCCAGACGCCCGGGTGCTCGGGATCCAACCACCGCAGAGCGGCGACCTCACCCTGACACTGACTCCGACGGTAGAGGGCGCGGGAGTCGGTGCGTCCGCGGCCGCGGGACGCCGTGGGTGTTCTCGACGCGAGACCGCTGCAAGGCTTCTTCGTGGCCTGGTGAAGGTCGCGACGAAGGTGTTCGGCGGCGCTAGCGAGGTCGAGACGGAGTGCGATAGGATTCGAACAGGTGTTCGAGAGACGTAGCAGCGGGGGTTGCGGTGGGGGGACGGTCAGGCCGGGAACGACCGGCCCGCGAGATCGCAGCGGACGTCCGTCGCCGTCGAGCTCCTCGCACTACCTCGTCCTCTCGCCCCTCCGCGCCGTCCTCCCCGCCGCCCTCCCCGCCGCGATTCCCCGAAGGTGAGCACGTGCGCCGGCAGCCCGGGCGCGGTTCCAAGGCTGCCCTCGCGACCGCCCTGGCGGCGCTGACGTCCGACCCGGAGGGGTCGGGACCACCCGGGGTAGGTCCGCTCGGCGCCGTCGTGGATTGCGTCGTGGCTGCACGCCGCCTCGCCGGCTGGTCTCTGTGGGTCGAGCTCGCCGGGCTGGCTCAGCTGGTGTCCTTCTGGGAGTCGAAGCCCCCCCTGGCCGACCCCGACATTGGCAAGTACCTCGCGCCGGAACCATCTTCCGACGCGGATCCGGACCTGACCGACCGGCTGTCCTCGCTGGTCGTGGGGTTGCAGTTGCCCGCCGGCGTCCACCTCGGCGACCTCGCGGAGCTCTTCGTGACCAGCGAGATCTCGGCTGCGACGGGTAGCTCCCGGACGGCCACCGGCATCCGCGTGGACGCAGCCCGGGCGCTGTTCCTCGACAACCGGCTTCCTCGCACCCGTCAGTTGCTCCGTGCCGGCCTGCTGGACTGGACCAAGCTCCGCACCCTGCTCGTGGGCACGGCCGACCTTCATCCGGACGTCGCTCGCGAGGTCGAAGCGCGCCTCATCCCCGATGGGGATTTGGCCGCAGCCGAGGTCGATCCCCTGGATGTCCGCGCCGATCCAGCAAACCCCGGAGCGCCGCTGCCACGCGTGACACGCATGACCAACCCAGCCGTGGAGCGCGCGCTCCGCGCCGCTGTGGCCGTCGTGGATGCCGACGCCCTCGCCGCGCGTGCCGCTCGCGCACGCAGCCGCCGGCATGTCCGGGGCTATCCCATCGAGGACTCCATGGCGCGCCTCGAGATCGAGGCGGCGCAGGAGGCGGTCGGCGCTGCGTTGAACGACCTCGACGACACGGTCGCCGCCGCGAAGGCCGCTGGCGATCCCCGCACCGCTGACCAGATCCGCACGGACGCCGCCATCCATCGCCTCACCCGCGGCAGCCACGGAGCCGAGGGCACTGCCACATACGCGGACGACGCGGACGACGCGGACGACGCGGACGACGCGGACGACGCGGACGACGCGGACGACGGCGTCCGAGCCGACGACATCGAGCACGTCGACGACGTCCGAGCCGACGACCTCGAGCCCCCCGGAGCACCCGGCACCGACGGAAGCGGAAGCGCCGTCAGCACCGGGGATGTCATGGGCCCGGACAAGAACCGCGAGCCCTCAGGCGTCAATAACCAAGCCGGCGACCTATCCGCCGCGACGGGATGCTCCTGCGGTCGGTCGTCTTTTGGCCGGCCTCCATCGCGGGCGCGGCAACAACGGCCTGGTCCCGGTACCGCCGTGACCCTGACGATGACGTTGTCGACGTGGCTCGGCCTCGCCGAGGACCCGGCCGTCCTCGACCGGTTCGGGGCCATCCCTGCCGCACTGGCCCGGCAGATCGCGCGCGAGGCCGCGCGCGATCACCCGACGACGACCACGTGGCGATGCGTGGTCACGAGCGACGACCACCGCAGCGTCCTCGCCGCGGCCGATCCGCTGCGCACGCCGCATCACGATCCGCCGCGGAGGCTGGCCCGGCTCGTCGACACCGTTCACCCTCGCTGCGTGTTCCCCGGCTGCCCCGCACAGGCGCGACGCTGCGACCGGGACCATCGCGCCCCCTATGAGGACGGCGGCAGCACGTGTTCGTGCAATCTCCAACCGCTGTGCCGGGGGCATCACCGACTCAAGGGCGTCGGGCTGATCACTGCCTCGCCCTCCAGGTCAGGAGACGATCTGCGCCCGGCCACCGACGGCTTGACCTGGAGGACCCTGAGCAACCGGAGCTACCACTACGAGGCCCCACCGCCCGTGCCCGAGGTAGCTGATCCGGACGACCTGGCGGAGCCTGCTGGCTGCAGGTCACGTGTGTTGTCCTGCGACGAGCCACCCTTCTGAGCCGGGATCGAGCATGGCGACGAGGTCAGGGTCGAGGTCCGCGGGCTTGCGGCGCACTCAGGATCGCGCGGTACCCGCCGTCCTGAGCGGCCAGCTTGGTGACCCACACGAGCCAGTAGCGGTGCTTCGCCCCGCCCTTGACGGCGAGGGTGGTCGAGCCGGACGCCGACGGGTCGGCGACGACCCGGTCGTACGACGAGGGCGATGTTCCCGAGGTGTCGCCGGCGCGGAGTTCGACGGCGATCGGGCCGCCGACGACGTCGAAGGTCACGGCGCTCACCGTGCGCGCCGATCCCAGGTCGAGGAGCAGGCCAACGCCCTCCTTGAGGTTGCCGAAGTCCGCGCTCGTGTAGGTCTGCGTCCGCCAGGACGATCCATCCCGGCGGAAGCCGCTGCCTCCCGAGGGATCGACGCTCGAGATCGTCCCGGGCAGGGCCACGGCGGATGCAGAGGAGGAACTCGAGGACCCCGAGGCGGTGCCGCCGCTGCTCCCCCGGCGGTTGAGCGCGACGAGCCCGAGTACGAGGGCCACGACGAGGACGCCGACGACCGCGAACGCCACGAGCGGGCGCGAGGACGAGTCCCCAGGCGCCGGCGGAGCGACAGCGTCGGGCGGAGCGACAGCGTTCGGCGGAGCCACCATGTCGGGCTGGTCGGCAGCGACCGTCGGCGGGGCGGACTCCGGCGGTGGCGCCGCGGCGTCCGCGGGCGGCGACGCGGCGGCGGCGGCCGGCGGCGGGGACGACGCCGGGGCTGCGGCGGCCAGCGGCGGCGCTGGGGCGGCAGCGACTGGGGGCGGCGGTGGTGAGACGGGCTCGGGCTCGGGCCCTGACTCGGCCTGGACCTCCGACCCGGGGGTCACCGGTCCCTGGCCTGCCTGGCCTGCCTGGCCTGCCTGGTCTGTCTGATCCGGCGCGTCCGGCGCGTCCGCCGCATCCGACTGGTCGGGCGCGGGCGGGGCGTCCTCCTGAAGGGCGGGGGGCTCGGCGATCACCGTTGGCTCGTCCTCGACGACCGGGAGTTCTCGGGTCCGCGCGATGCCCTCCCCGCTGATCGCCGGGGGGATGACCTCCGTCGGGGGATCAGTCGTCGAGCGGGGTGGCTGGGCGTCGGTCACCGATACGTTCCTCAGGTCGGGGCGTGGGGTCGTCCCCATTGTCCCGGGTTCCGGCACGGCGAGAACGCCGGGCGAGGTCCGCGGCGCCGACGACGCCGGCGTCCGGGCCCAGCTCCGCGGCGACCACGCCCGGGAGTTCGCCGCCCAACGCCGGGCTCATGGCCTCGGCCAGGGCGTCCCTCGCGGGGTCGAGCAGCAGGTCGCCGACGGCGGCCAGCCCACCGCCGACGACCACGACGTCCGGGTCCAGCAGGGACGTCAGCACGGCCAGCCCCTGACCGAGCCGGCGCCCCTGCTCGCGCAGCAGCCCGGCGGCGACAGGGTCGCCCCCGCGGGCCGCGGCCAGAACGGCCCGACCGACGGCGGCGCGATCGCGGGGCACCCAGACGGGAGCGGGATCCAGGGCGGCGACGTCCGCGGCCAGGGCCGAGCCGGAGGTGTACCGCTCCCAGCAGCCGTACAGTCCGCAGGGGCACGGCCGGCCTCCCGGCACCAGGCACACGTGCCCGACCTCCGCCGCCAGCCCGCGTGCCCCGCCGTGCAGCCGGCCGCCCAGGACGAAGCCGGCGCCCAGCCCGGTCCCGAGCGTGAGGAGGACGAGCGAACCGGCGTCGCGTCCGGCACCGAACCGGTACTCCGCCCACGCCGCCGCGTTCGCGTCGTTCTCCAGGACGACGGGGACGCCGAGCAGCTGCGTCAGCCGGTCGCGCAGCGGATGCCCCGCCCACGGCACGTTCACGCCGGTGACCACCCCGGTGCCCGGATGCACCACCCCGGCCGTCGCGACGCCGACGGGCACCTGCTGCCCGTCCCGCACGCGCTCGACGACCGCGACGACGGCACGCTCCAGCTCCCACGCCGAAGCCGGCGTCGGCACCTCCACCCGCTCGGCGACCCGCCCCGCGGCGTCGACGAGCCCGGCAGCGATCTTCGTTCCGCCGACGTCGACACCTACGGCGACGCCGACAGCCCGGGGCGCCGCATGCAGTCGCGGCCGGGGCGACCGCTCGCCGAGCGCCGCGCGCACGTCACCGGAAACCGCCGCGAGCCGGGCCCGCGCGCTGTCGGCGTCCACGCCGAGCCGCAACAGGACCAACGCGACCTTGGCGTCACCATCGGCCGCGGTCAGCGCCGCCTCGACCGCGTCCTCCGGGCAGCCCGAGGCCAGCGCGACGGCGCGCCGGGCACGGGCCCGCAGCTTCGCGTTCTCCACCCGGACGCCGATCATGAGGTTGCCGTAGACATGCCCGAGGCGGACCATCGCCAGCGTCGACAGCTGGTTGAGCACGAGCTTCTGCGCGGTTCCGGCCGCGAGCCGGGTCGAGCCCTCGACGACCTCCGCCCCGACGGGAACGACGACGGCGAGATCCGCCTCGCGTGCCATCGGCGTCCCGGGCGCGCACACCACGGCGGCGGTGACCGCCCCGCGGCGACGCCCTTCGACGAGCCCGGCGAGGGTGTACGGCGTGGTACCGCTGGCCGACACCGCCACGAGCAGGTCCCCCGCAGCGAGGCCGACCGCGGCCAGGTCGGCGACGGCGGCGTCCCCGTCGTCCTCCAGGCCCTCGGCGGCGTCCCGCAGCGCGTCCACCCCGCCCGCGACCACCGCGACGAATGCGCCCTCGACCCCGTAGGTGGGCCCGACCTCGGCGGCGTCCTGGGCGGCGATCCGTCCCGCCGAGCCGGCCCCCAGGTAGACGACGCGCCCTCCCGACCGCAGCACGGAGACGGCGCGCTCGACGAGGCACGCGACCTGGTCGGCCGCCGCCGAGACGAGCCCCGGGACCGCGGCGTCAGCGGCGTTCAGCAGCTCGAGCTGGTCGGCGAGCGGCAGCAGGTCCAGGGCCGAGAGCTCTGCCGCCGCCGCCGCGCGCCTCGCTCATGCCGCCCACCTCTCCGATCGTCCTGTCGGAGGAGTGGACTAGACCACTGCTCCATCGGTTCCTTACACTACTGGTCTAGGCCAATGGGAGCCGAGGTTGTCGAAGGGAGAGCCCCGTGGGGACGCTCGTGAGGGCACCGCGCCTGTTCGTGGACGGGCGCCTCACCGGCCCGGGCGTCGTCACGCTCGAGGACGACCGGATCAGCTCGGTCTCGGTCGCCGGCGCGCCCGGCAGCGACGGCCTCGCCGCCCGCAACGGCGCCTCCGAGGAGATCGTGCTGCCGGACGGCGTGCTGACACCGGGCCTCATCGACCTGCAGATCAACGGCGCCTTCGGGGTCGACTTCGCGGACGCCCGCCCCGGCGACTGGCGGATGATCCGCTCCGCCCTGCTCCGCACCGCCGTCACCGCCTTCGCCCCCACGCTCATCACGGCCGCGCCCGACCGCCTGGCCGCCTCCCTCGTGGACATCGACGTGGCGGCGCGGGAGGTGCTGCACGGCTCGCGGATCCTCGGGGCGCACGTCGAGGGCCCGTTCCTCTCCCCCGACTACCACGGGGCCCACGACGCCTCGCTCATGCGCGACCCCACGCCGGACGCCCTCGACGTGCTGCTCCAGGGGCCGCGGCCGCTGATCCTCACCCTGGCGCCCGAGCGCGCGGCACGCCCTCGAGGCGATCGCGCGGCTGACGGCGGCCGGGTGCCTGGTGTCGGTCGGGCACACCGCGGCGACGGCGACCCAGGTGCATGCCGCCGCGGACGCCGGGGCGCGCATGGTCACCCATGTGTTCAACGCGCAGCGGCCGCTGGGCCACCGCGAGCCGGGCACGGCCGGCGCCGCGCTGACCGACCCCCGGCTGACCGTCGGCATGATCGCCGATCTGCGGCACATCGCCGGCGAGATCGTCGCGCTCATCTTCCGCGCGGCGGCCGGCGGCGTCGTCCTCGTCACCGACGCCGTGGCCGCGATGGGCATCACCAGCGACCGGACCGTGCTCGGCGGCGCCGACGTCTACCTCGACGACGAGGGCCTCCCGCGGCGCGCCGACGGGACGATCGCCGGTTCCGTGCTCACGCTCGACCAGGCCGTCCGCAACGCCGTGTCGTGCGGCGTCGACCCCGCGCAGGTGCTGCAGGCGGTGACCCGGACGCCGGCCGATCTCGTGGGCCGGGCGGACCTCGGCCGGCTGGCGCCCGGCGCCTCGGCGGACCTCGTGTGGTGGAGCGACGACTGGGAGGTCCGCGACGTGTGGGTCGGCGGGGTCCGGGCGCTGGACGTCGCTACCAGGTCCGCGTGACCTTCCGCAGCCCGCGCGGACTGTCGGGGTCGAGCCCGCGCGCCAACGCCGTCTCGAGGGCGAGCAGCTGCAGCGGGACGATGTCCGTGATCGGCGACAGGTCCTCGTCGACCTCGCGCAGGGTGTAGCCGGCCTCCCCCGGGGCGCGCAGCCCGGCGCCGCCGAGCACCGCGAGGTCGGCCCCGCGCTCGCGCAGCGCGGTGAGCACCGGCGCCAGCGCCTTCGCGCCGGCGCCCGGCGGGGCCACCGCGAGCACCGGGAGGTCGCGGCTCACCAGCGCGATCGGGCCGTGCATGAGGTCGGCGCCGCTGAACGCGTGCGCGGAGAGGTAGGCGGTCTCCATGAGCTTCAGCGCCGCCTCGCGCGCCGTCGGGTAGGAGTAGCCGCGCGCCGTGCACACCAGCCGGTCGGTCGCGGTCAGCCGCTGCGCCAGCGCGGTCACCTCGCCCGCACGCTCCAGGTGGTGCGCCGCCTCCGCGGCCACGCCCTCGGCGCGCCGGACGTCGCCGCCCCGCCACGACTCCACGACCAGCCACAGCGCGAGCAACTCGGCGCTGTAGGTCTTCGTCGCCGCCACCGCGCGCTCCGGGCCGGCCTGCACGTCGACGTGCAGGTCCAGGGCGGCGAGCTCGGACGCCGGGGCGTTGGTCACGGCGAGCACCCGCGCGCCGCACGCCAGCGCACGGCGGCCGGTCTCGACGAGGTCCGGGGAGCCGCCCGACTGGCTGACGGCGACGAGCAGCACGTCGCGCAGGTCCGGGTGGGCGCCGTACACGGTCAACGTCGACGGCGACGCGAGCCCGGCGGGCAGCCCGAGCCCGACCTCGACGAGGTACTTGGCGTAGAGCGCCGCGTGGTCGCTGGTCCCGCGGCCGGCGAACAGGACGAACCGCGGCGGACGCCGGCGGAGCTGCTCGCCCACCTCCCGGGCCGGCTCGGAGTTCCGGGCCGCGGCCGCGAGCACCGCGGGCTGCTCGGCGATCTCGGCACGCATGAGCGCTCCGGCGGTCATCGGTCCTCCCCCAGCAGCAGGTCGGTGACGGCGGCGACCGAGGCGGCCGACGCGCCGGACGTGCACACCCAGGCGCGGCCGCCGGGGTCGAGCACCGGCACGCCCAGCTCGACGACGACGGCGTCCGGACGGTCGGCGACCAGAGCGGTCACCTCCCGCTCGAGGTCGGGGTGGCGGTGCAGGTCGCGGACGACGACGACGAGCGGACGGCGCCCGTCGACGTCCGGGGGGCCGGTGTGCACGACGGTCCCGGGCCGCGCCGCGGCCAGCCGCGGCCCCGGATGCCAAGGCACCTGGCCCGCGGCGATGTTCACCGGCCCGGACCGGACGACGACGTCGAGCGGCCCGGGCGGCAGCTCCGGCCGGCCCCGGACGCGCAGGCTGCGGCGCACGGGCGTGCCGTCGTCATGGTCCGCTGGGGTCTCCACGACGCCACGGCGTGGGTGCGCGGCGAGCGCCCGCACCTGGTCGGCGGCGTCCGCCAGGCGTTGCTCGGGCAGTCTCCCGGCCCGCACGGCGTCGACCAGAGCCGTGACGCAGGCGTCGACGATCTCCTCGTCGTGCTGGCCGCCCGAGATGCACACGGCGTCCGCACCGGCCGCGAGGGCCAGCACCGCCGCACCCGGCGTCGTCCACCCGCGCGCCACGGCGTCCATGTCGAGCGCGTCGGTGAGGATGAGCCCGTCGAAGCCGAGGTCCTCCCGGAGGAGCCGGACGGCGGCGGGCGACAGCGACGCCGGCAGCCGAGGGTCCAGCGCCTCGACGACGAGGTGACCGAGCATCACGGTGGCCACGCCGGCAGCCACGGCGGCGCGGAACGGCACGAGGTCCACGTCCTCGAGCCGCCGGCGGTCGCGCGGGATCCGGGGCAGCCCGGTGTGCGAGTCGGCGTCCGTCGCACCGTGCCCGGGGAAGTGCTTCGCGCAGCCGACGACGCCCGCGGCGGCGAGCCCCTCGACGTAGGCGGCGACGTGCCGCGCCACCTCGGCGGGGTCCGAGCCGAACGCCCGGACGCCGATGACCGGGCTGCGGGGCGACGCCGGCACGTCCGCCACCGGCGCGAGGTTCCAGTCGACGCCGGCGGCGGCGAGCTCCTCGCCGAGGGCTCGCGCGGTCGCCCGCGTCACGGCCGGCTCGCCCGTCGGCCGCGAGCGCGAGGGCGCCGAGGTGCGGCGAGCCGTCGCGGTGGTGCAGGCGCGTGACGTCGCCACCCTCCTCGTCCATGCAGACGAGGACGTCGGGGCGGGCGGCCCGCAGCGCGTCGGTCAGGCCGCGGACCTGATCGGCGTCCACGACGTTGCGACCGAAGAGGCAGACGCCGCCGAGGCCACGGTCGAGCCGCCGGGAGACCCAGGCGGGCGGGGACGCGGTGCCACCGATCGCCGCGACGAGCACGGTGTGCGCCCACCGGTCGAGCTCGTCGCTCATCCCTTGACGGCTCCGGCGGTCAGCCCGGTCGCCATCCGGCCCTGCAGGATGAGGAAGAACACGACGACGGGCAGCGCGGTCAGGCACGAGGCGGCCATGAGCGGGCCCCACTCCGTGCCCTTCTGCGTCGTGAACGCCGCCAGCCACACCGTGATGGTCTGCTTCTCGGGCGAGGAGAGCATGACGTAGGCGAGCACGTACTCGTTCCACGCCTGGATGAAGGCGTAGACGCTGGTCGCGACGAGACCGGGCGCGACGAGCGGGAAGACGACCCGCCGGAACGCCTGCAGCCGGGTGCACCCGTCGACCATCGCCGCCTCCTCGAGGTCGACGGGCACGTTGGCGACGAACCCGCGCAGGGTCCACACCGTGAACGGCAGCACGAACGCCAGGTACGTGGCGATGACCCCGGTGAGCTGGTCGGTCTGGCCGACGGAGTTCAGCAGCAGGTAGAGCGGGATGACCATGGCCGTCAGCGGGATCATCTGCACGAACATGATCATGACGATGAACGCGGCACGACCGCGGAAGCGCATCCGCGCGACGGCGAGCGCCGCGGCGAAGGCCACGACCAGCGAGATCGCGACCGTGGAGAGCGTGATGACCACGCTGTTGCCGACCGACGACCAGAAGTTCGGCCGGGCGAGGGCGTCGCGGAAGTTGTCGAGCGTCGCGGCCGACGGCAGGAACCGCGGGGTGTAGGTGAGGATGTCCACCCCGGGCTTGAACGCCGTGACGACCATCCAGTAGACGGGGAAGACGAGCACCGCGGCGACGGCGAGCCCGACCACGTCCGCGACCCAGGAGCGCCGGGTCATCGCACGTCACCCAGCCGGATCATCTGCCGGATGTAGACCACGCAGGCCGCGAGCAGCAGAAAGATCATCACGACGGCGATCGCCGACCCCTTCCCGTAGTCGTTGACGCCGAAGGACTCGACGAACGAGTAGATGCCGACGAGGTAGTAGTCCTTCGAGGGGCGGCCGTTGAGCATGACGTACACCTGCTGGTAGACCCCGAAGTCCCAGATGATCGACAGGCTCGTGACGATGACGTAGAGCGGCCGCACCACCGGGAACGTCACGTGCCGGAAGACCCGCCAGCCGCCGGCGCCGTCCACCCGGGCCGCCTCCTCCAGCTCCCGGGGCACCTGGGTGAACCCGGCGTAGAGCGTGATGGCGACGAACGGGATCGCCGCCCACACCACGAGGCCGAGGATGACGGCGAACCCCTGCAGCGGGTCCGCGAACCAGTTGTGCCGGGTGAAGGAGGAGAAGCCCAGCCGGGTCAGGCCCCAGTTGACGATGCCGAAGTCGAAGTCGAAGAGCCACTGCCACACCGCGATCGCGACCAGCGACGGCATCGCCCAGACCATGACGAGCACGCTCTGCAGGATGATCCGGGTGACCCGGCGCATCCGGAGCATGAGCTGCGCGACCGCCGTCGACAGGAGCACGGTGGCGGCGACGGCGACCGCGGTGAAGGCGAACGTCCGCAGCACGACGGTCCAGAAGAACGGGTCGCCGAGGATGGCCCGGTAGTTGTCCAGGCCGATGTACGTGCCGCCGCCGTGGATCAGCTCGCGCAGCCGGTACTTCTGCAGGCTGACGACCACGAGGTGGACGAGCGGGTACCCGAGCACCGCGCCGAGCACCAGCAGGCTCGGGACCAGCAGGCCGTACGGCAGCCAGCGGTCGCGCGCCCGCCGGCGCCGGGGCGCGGCCTCCGGGGGGACGGCGGCCGGGGGACGGGTCGGGGTGCTCAGGGCAGCCACCGCCGCCTCCTCTCCGCCGTCGAGGGACCCGGGACGCGTCCCGGGTCCCTCGACCGACTCGCTCAGCTGTTGAGCTGCTGGGTGATCTGGGTGTCCGCCGCCTTGAGCGCGTCGGCGACCGAACTCTTGCCGCTCAGGATGTCGGACAGCGCCTGCGGGATGATGTTGGCCTTCTCCACGTTGGCCCAGTTGGGCGCCGTCGGCACGAACCAGGAGTTCTTGGCGGCGTCCGCGAAGGCCTTGTCGGCGGGCTTGACCAGGTTGAGCAGCGACGTCGTGTTCGGCAGCACGCCGGCCTTGTTGACGATGTCCGTCGTGTTCGCCGTGCTGGTGTACGCGGCGATCCAGTCGGCGGCGACGTTCGAGGCCTTGCTCTTCTCGGTCACCGCGAGGTTCGACCCGCCGAGGAAGGCGGGCATCTCGGAGCCGGCCTTGGCCCGCGACGGCATCGGGAAGGACCCGAGCTGCAGCTTCGGGTTGCCCGTCTTCGGGTCCTGGATGACGCCGCGCTCCCAGCCGTTGCCGTACAGGGACGCGACCTTGCCCTGGGCGAAGACGGCGTCCTGCTTGGCCTCGTCTCCGAGCACGTCGGCACGCGAGTACTTGGTGACGAAGTTCTTCCAGGCCGTGACGGCGTCGACGGAGGCCTGGTCCTCGAGCGTGGCCTGCCACTGGTTGCCGTTCTGCTTGGCGATCTGGCCGCCGTTGTCGTAGACCCACGACATCGCCTGGTACCAGTACTTGCCCGGCACGTAGAAGGCCGAGAAGGCCTTGTCGCTGCCGTACTTGGCCATGAGCTTGTCGGCGTCCGACGAGAGCTCGGCGAAGGAGGTCGGCGGGGTCGTGATGCCGGCGCCCTTCCAGAGCGCCTCGTTGTAGATGACGGCGCGGCTGCCGGCGTAGTACGGGACGGCGTAGAGCTGGCCGTCGAACGAGCCGGCGTCCGCCAGGCCCTTGAGCCAGGTCGAGGAGTTCTCGAAGGTCGAGGCCTTGAGCTCGGCGAGCGCGCCGGCGGCCATGTACTTCGTCGTCTCGGTGTTGCCCAGCTCGACGACGTCGGGCGCGGTGCTGCCGGCGAGTGCGGCGTCGAGCTTGGTCAGGTGGTCCGGCCAGGTCTGGTACTCGACCTTGACGGCCGTGTTCGGGTGCTTCGCCTTGAACGCGGTCGTCGCGGCGGCGACGGCGTCCGGCCACCCCTGCTGCGCATCCGTCTGCAACCAGACGGTGATCGATGCGGGGTCAGCACTGCTGCTGCTCTTCCCGGCTCCTCCTCCCGAGCTCCCACCGCCACAGGCGGCCAGCGCGACGGCGGCCACAGCCACCACGGGTACCAGCTTCATCCGTTCCACCGGGACCTCCTCGACCGGTCGTCACCCTGACTGGTGTAGACCACTGCCAGAAGAATCGGTCAAGACCACTGGTACAGTCAAGTAGGGAGGGCGCAGGGAAGAGGTCACCATTGGGTCACGAAAGCCCCCCGGACGCCGACGACTGGGGAGGCCGAGCGTGACGACGACGGGCGACGGCCGGACGCCGGGTGGAGACGTCAAGGCCGCGCGGGAGCCGAAGTACTACGTCCTCAAGACCTACCTGCTGGAGCTCACCCGCACCAAGCCGCCGGGGACGCCGGTGCCGTCGGAGCGGATCCTCGCCGAGGACTTCTCGACGTCCCGGACGACGGTGCGCCAGGCGCTGCAGGAGCTCGTCGGCGAGGGCCGGCTGCAGCGCCTGCAGGGCAAGGGGACCTTCGTCGCCCGCCCGAAGATCGCACAACCGCTGGTGCTGTCGTCGTACACGGAGGACATGCAGCGGCGCGGCGCCAAACCGTCGTCACGCCTGCTGGAGCTGACCACGGAGCCGGCGGACGACGAGGTCGCCGAGCGCCTCGCCGTCGAGCCCGGCGCCCCCCTGGTGCGCGTCGAGCGGCTTCGGCTCACCGACGGCGAGCCGATGGCGCTGGAGCAGAGCCGGCTCTCGGCCGAGCGCTTCCCGGGGCTGGAGGCCCACCTGGAGCGGTACGGGTCGCTGTACGCGGCGCTGCGGGAGGAGTACGGGGTCGAACCCGCGGAGGCGGAGGAGACCATCGAGACCGGGGCGGCGTCACCGACGGAGGCGGCGCTGCTCGGCACCGAGACCGGCCTGCCCCTCCTGCTGCTCGGCCGGCAGACCTTCGACGGGCAGGGGCGGCCCTTCGAGTACGTGCGGGCGATCTACCGGGGCGACCGCTTCAAGCTCGTCGCCCGCCTCAGCCGCCCCTAGTCCGGCCCTGCTCCGGCCCTGGTCCGGCACGCCTCAGCATCGCGCTCGCGGTGCCGACGGAGGGTCTGTCGGCCAGGGGCGTTACGAGGAGGCGGGTCTTCATGGGGGAGCTCGCCGACCGCGGGCTGGCCCGGGCGCACGTCGGGCGGCAGCCGATCTACGACGCCGCGGGCGGCCTGAGCGCCTACGAGCTGCTCTTCCGGGACGGACCGGACGCGGCGACCGCCAGCAGCTCGGGCGACGACGCCACCACCGCCACCATCCTCGCCGCCTTCACCGACTTCGGCGCCGAGGCCCTGCTCGCCGGGCGGCGCGGCTTCATCAACCTGACGAGTTCCTTCCTGACCGGGCGGCTGCCCGTCCCGTTCCCGCCCCACGTCGCCGTGCTCGAGGTGCTCGAGACCGTCGAGGTCGACGCCGCGCTGCTCACCGGCGTCCGGGAGCTCGCAGAGCGCGGCTTCGCCGTGGCCCTGGACGACTTCGTCTGGACGACGGCCGCGGAGCCTCTGCTCGACGTGGCGTCGATCGTCAAGATCGACGTCCTCGCACAGTCGTGGGAGGCCGTCCGGACGCTCGCCGACCGCTGCCGCCGCTACGGCGTCCAGCTGCTCGCCGAGGGGGTCGAGACCGAGGAGATGCTCGGGCAGTGCCGCGACGCCGGTTTCGAGCTGTTCCAGGGCTACTACCTCGGCCGGCCGGTCACCCTCAGCACGGCCACCCTGACCCCCAGCCATGCGAACGCGCTGCGGCTGCTGGCCCGCCTGACCGACCCCGCCGCGAGCGCGGCGGACGTCGAGGAGCTCCTGCGCCTGGACCCCGCCCTGACCTACCGGCTGCTGCGGATCGCCAACGCGAGCGCGAACGGCCTGCGCCGCCGGGTGTCGTCGGTGCGGGACGCGGTGGTGATCGTCGGCCTGGCGCAGCTGCGCGGCTGGGTCGCGCTGCTGACCCTCACCGACGACGGCCCGGCGCGGGTGACCCTCACCGCGACCCTGGTCCGTGCTCGCGCCTGCGAGCTGCTCGTGGAACAGCGGGGCACGGGCGCTCCCGACGCGGCGTTCACCGTCGGCCTGCTCGACGGGCTCGCCGAGGCCTTCGGGCTCAGCGCGGCGGAGTTCATCGCGCTCCTGCCACCACTCGCGCCGACTGTCGCCGGCGCGCTGCACGGCCGGGGGCCGCTCGCCGCCGCTCTCACCGCGGTGCGCGGGCACGAGGAGGGGGGATCCGCGGACGGGCGGCCCGACGTCGCCGAGGCGTACCTGGCCGCCCTCGCCTGGGCCGGTCAGATGTCGCTGCTCGTCGACGAGAGCACGCATACGCGCCCGAAGGCCCCCTGCTAGCGTCCGGACGTGGGATCGCCGGACGCGCTGCGCGTCGCCATCGTGGGGTACGGCCTGGCCGGCTCCGTCTTCCACGCGCCGCTCGTCGCCGCGACGCCGGGCCTGCGGGTGGCGGCCGTCGTCACGAGGGACGCCGGCCGAGGCACGGCTGCCCGCGCCGCGTACCCCGGCGTCCGGATCGTGCCCGACGCGGACGAACTGTTCGCCGCACCCGAGGAGATCGACCTCGTCGTCGTCGCGGTCCCGAACGTCGCGCACGTGCCGCTCGCGCGCCGCGCCGTCGCGGCGGGCCTACCGGTCGTCGTCGACAAACCGTTCGCCACCGAACCCGCCGCCGCCGCCGCACTGCTGCGGGAGGCGGAGGCCGCCGGAGTGCTGGTCACGGTCTTCCAGAACCGGCGCCAGGACGACGACTTCCGCACGCTGCGCGCCGTGCTCGACGGCGGAGCCCTGGGCCGGCTGGTGCGGTTCGAGTCGCGGTACGACCGGTACCGGCCGGCGGTGCAGCAGGACCGGTGGCGGGAGGACGCCGACCCCGCCGTGGGCGGCGGCCTGCTCCTCGACCTCGGGGCGCACCTGGTCGACCAGGCCGTCACGCTGTTCGGCGCACCGGCCGCCGTGTACGCGGAGGTCGACCGGGTACGGCCCGGTGCCGGGGTCGAGGACGACGTCTTCGTCGCGCTGCTCCATCCCGACGGCCCACGGGTGCACCTCTGGGCGACCATGACCGCCCGCACGCCCGGGCCCCGCTTCCGGGTCGCCGGCATCGGCGGCACCTTCACCGTGCACGGCCTCGACCCCCAGGAGGACCAGCTCAAGGCCGGCGCCCGGCCGGGAGACGCCGGGTGGGGCGTGGACCCGCACGGCCGGAGGGCGTCCCTGGCGGCGGACGTCGGCGGCGTCGCGGTGACCGCGGCCGTCGAGCTGCTGCCCGGCGCGTACGAGCGGTTCTACGCCGGCGTCCGGGACGCGGTGCGCGACGGTGCCCCGCCTCCGGTCGACCCCTGGGACGCCGTGCTCGGCCTGCGCATCCTCGAGGCGGCGCGCCGCTCGGCCGCCCGCGGCGCGGTCGTCCCGCTCGAGGAGGTGCAGGCATGACGGACTACCCACCCCTGGAGCAGCTGGCCGCCGAGGAGGCGGAGCTCGTCCTGCCGCGGCTCACGAACGACGACGGGATCGCGCTCGGCCTCGCCCTGCTCGACGCCGCCCGCGCCGAGTCGCTGCCCGTCGTCGTGGACGTGCGCCGCGGCGACCAGGTCCTGTTCCACGCGGCGTTGCCCGGGACGGCGGCCACCAACGACCGGTGGGTGGAGCGGAAAGTGCGCGTCGTGCGGCTGGTCGGGACCAGCTCGCTGCGAGCCGGGGCCGAGGCCGCGGCGCAGGGATCCAGCTTCGAGGAGCGCCAGCGCGTCGACCCGTTGCTGCACGCCGCGCACGGCGGCGCCTTCCCGCTGGTCGTGCGTGGCGTGGGCCTCGTCGGCGTGGTCACCGTCTCCGGGCTGCCACAGGTGGAGGACCACCGCCTCGTGGTCCGCGTGCTGCGCGCGTTCCTCGACCGCCTGGGGTGAGCCTCGGCCCGGACCCTCACGTCCGGAGCCTCCCCTGCCGATCAGCACCGGTGGTGCCCCAGGGAGGAGGACGGCGGATGCCTGCGGAGGACGCGAGCTCCGACCTGCCCGACGAGGTGGCCGTGCAGCTGTCCCAACTGCTGCACCGCGCTCGCGCGGTGATGGAGATGCCGGTCGCCTTTCTCACCCGGATGGACGGCACGACCCAGACGCTGGAGCACGTCGACAGCGCTCTGCCGCTGCTGTTCCCGCAGGGGTACCAGGCCCCGCAAGCGACGACGCTCTGCCAACAGATCCTCGACGGGGAGCTCCCCCGGGTCCTCCCCGACCTGACCGACCACCCCGCGGCGATGGCGCTGCCCTCGGCCCGGATGCCCCGGATCCGCTCCTACGCGTCGGTCCCCGTGGAGCTCTCGGACGGGACGCTCTACGGCACCCTGTGCACCGCCTCCCTCCGGAAGAACACCGGCGTCCAGGACCGGGACGCCGACCTGCTCACCGTCCTCGCCCAGACCGCCGCGGTGCTCATCGAACCGCACGTCTCCGGCCGGAGCCGGCGCGCCGGGATCCGGGCCCGGTACCAGGCGCTGATCGACGCCGGCGGCCCGCACATCGTGGCCCAGCCCATCGTCGACCTCGGCACGGGCCGGCGGGTGGGCGCGGAGACGTTGTCCCGCTTCCCGGAGGAGTGGGCGATGCCGCCGGACGTGTGCTTCCGGGAGGCCTTCGACGTGGGCCTCGGCGAGGAGCTGGAGTTCGCCACCCTCGCACGGTGCGGGCAGGTCGCCGAGCGCGCCGTCGGGTACGTCTCCATGAACGTCTGCCCCGGCACGGTCCTCGACCCGCGCTTCGGTGCGTTCATGGCCGCGCTCCCCCTGCCGAAGGTCCTCGTCGAGCTCTCCGAGGGCTACCCCGTCGACGACTACGACGCGCTCCTGGCGGCTCTTGGTCCGCTCCGGGAGCAGGGCCTGCGGCTCGCGATCGACGACGTGGGCGCCGGCTTCTCCTCGCTCCGCCACGTCATCCGGATGTCCCCGGACGTGATCAAGCTGGACCGGGCCGTGGTCACCGGCCTGGACGCCGACGGCGTCGCCCGATCGCTCGTCCAGTCGCTGTGCGCGTTCGCCCGCAGTGCCGGGGCGCAGGTCGTCGCGGAGGGAGTCGAGACGCCCGGCGAGGCCGAAGCCCTGCGCGAGGTCGGGGCCCACCTCGGCCAGGGCTGGTTCTACGGGCGCCCGGCGCCGGTCGAGCTGCTCTACGTGCCCGTCCAGCCGGCCCACGTCTGATCAGGGTCTGGCCCGGTCCCGGCGCGCGTGCTTGGATGCAGCGGTGCCTGCCGTCGACCCGCCCTTCCGCGCCGACCACGTCGGGAGCCTGCTGCGTCCGCCGGCGGTCCGGGAGGCCCGAGCGGCGTTCCGGTCGGGGCGGCTCGACGCCGCGGGGCTGCGGGAGGTCGAGGACCGCGAGATCGCGGCGATGATCCCGCGGCTCGCGGCGACCGGGATCCGGAGCATCACCGACGGGGAGTTCCGCCGCGAGTGGTTCCACCTGGACTTCCTGCGCCAGCTCGGCGGCATCACGACCGAGGGCATGATCGCCTCCACCTCCGACTCCGAGCAGACCGTGCACCAGGCTCCGCCGCGGATCACGGTGACCGGCACCCTCGTGCACGAGCGGCCGGTGCAGGTGGAGGACTTCAGGTTCGTGGCGAGCCGGACGCCGCCGGGCTGCCTGCCGAAGGTCGACATCCCGTCCCCGACGATGGCGCACTTCCGCGGCGGGCGGGCCGGCATCGACATCGCCTCGTACCCGGACCTCGACGTGTTCTTCGACGACCTCGCCCGGGTCTACCGCGAGGAGATCGCGGCGCTCTACGCCGCCGGCTGCCGGTACCTGGAGCTCGACGACACCAACCTCGCCTACCTCTGTGACCCGGGGATGCGGCAGGGCGCGCGCGAGCGCGGCGACGACCCGGACGAGCTGCCCCGCACCTACGCGGCGCTGATCAACGCCGCGCTGCGCGATCGCCCGGACGACCTGACCGTGTGCGTGCACCTGTGCCGCGGGAACTTCAGGAGCACGTACTTCGCCAGCGGCGGCTATGAACCCGTCGCCGAGGTCCTGTTCACCGAGCTCGACGTCGACGCCTACTTCTTGGAGTACGACGACGAACGCTCCGGCGACTTCGCGCCGCTGCGGTTCGTGCCGCCGGACAAGACCGTCGTGCTCGGCCTCGTCACGAGCAAGTTCCCCGCACTCGAGCCGGCCGGGGAGGTCGCCGCGCGCATCGACGACGCCGCACGGTTCGTCCCCCTGGACCGGCTGTGCCTGAGCCCGCAGTGCGGCTTCTCCTCGACGATCCACGGCAACGTGATGACCGAGGCGGAGCAGTGGGCCAAGCTGCGTCACGTCGTCGCGATCGCTGCGGACGTCTGGCGCTGACGGTCACCCGGTAGACGCGTATCCCAGCGCCTCCTTGAGGTCGGCGGGCAGCGGCGTGCCGAGCAGCGCCAGGTTCTCGCCCACCTGCTGCGGTCCACGGCAGCCGACGGCCACGGCACGCACGGCGGGGTGGGCCAGCGGGAACTGCAGGGCCGCGGCACGCAGCGGCACCTGGTGCTGCCGGCAGAGCTCGCCGACGCGGGTGGCGATCTCCAGTTGTTCCGGAGGCGCGGGGCGGTAGTCGAACGGCGCGCCCGGGCGCGGGTCGGCGAGCAGCCCGCTGTTGTACACGCCGGCCGCGACCACTGCGACGGAACGCTGGACGCACAGCGGCAGCAGCTCGGTCTCGGCGCTGCGGTCGATGAGCGTGTACCGGCCGGCGAGCATGATCTGGTCGGCGTCCGTCTCGTGCACGAGGCGGATCAGCGGCGCGACGGTGTTCATCCCGGCGCCGGCGTGCGCGATGACGCCCTCGTCGCGCAGCTGTGCGAGGGCCGGGAACCCCTCGCCGATCGCCTGGTCCATGTGGTCGTCGGGATCGTGCAGGTACAGCGTGTCGACGTGGTCGAGCCCGAGACGGGCCAGGCTGTCGTCCAGCGACCGCAGCACCCCGTCGCGGCTGTAGTTCCGCACCCGCCGGCGCCGGTCACCGCCGTAGAAGCCCTCGACGCCCTCGACGTCCTCGTCGGTGTCGACGAGGAGCCGCCCGACCTTGGTCGACACGCTGAACTCCTCGCGCGGGACGCCGCGGAGGAAGGCGCCGAGACGACGCTCGGCGAGGCCGGCGCCGTAGTGCGGGGCGGTGTCGAAGGAACGCACCCCGGCGTCCCAGGCCGCCTCGAGCGTCGCGCGGGCCGCGCCCTCGTCCATCGCCGTGTAGAGGCCGCCGAGCTGCGCGGTGCCGAGCACGAACCGGTCGGGGCTCATCGTTGGACCCTCGCTCCCCCACCCCGCACGAGGTGTTCGACCTCGGCGAGCGTCGCCATCGACGTGTCGCCCGGCGTCGTCATCGCCAGCGCTCCGTGCGCGGCCCCGTACTCGAGCGCGGTGGCCAGGTCGTGGCCCTGGAGGATCCCGTAGACGAGCCCGGACGCGAAGCTGTCGCCGCCGCCGACCCGGTCGAGGATCTCCAACCCGGACCGCTGCTCCGCGACCAGCACCCCGGTCGGCGCGGACCACCCGATCGCGCCCCAGTCGTTGACCGTCGCCGACCGGACCGTGCGCAGGGTGGTGGCGACCACCTGGAGGTTGCCGAACTCCTCCGCGACCCGCCCGACCATCTCGGCGAACGAGTCCACGGGCAGCGTCGAGAGCGACGCGTCCGTGCCCGGGATCTCGAAGCCCAGGGCGGCGCTGAAGTCCTCCTCGTTGCCGATGAGGACGTCGACCAGGCCCACCAGGCTGCGGTTCACCTCCCGGGCCCGCTCGCGTCCGCCGTAGCCGTTCCACAGGCTGGGCCGGTAGTTCAGGTCGTAGGACACGACGACCCCGTGCCGGCGGGCAGCGCCCATCGCCGCCTCGAGCACGGCCGGCGTCGTCTCCGAGAGCGCCGCGTAGATCCCGCCGGTGTGCAGCCACCGCACGCCGCTCTCGCCGAAGAGCCGGTCCCAGTCCACGGCGTCCGGCCGGAGCTGGGAGGCGGCGGTGTGCCCCCGGTCGGAGACGCCGAGCGCTCCCCGGACGCCGAAGCCCCGCTCGGTGAAGTTCAGGCCGTTGCGCACGCTGCGGCCGACGCCGTCGTACGGCACCCACTGCACGTGGGAGACGTCGACCCCACCGGTCAGCATCAGGTCCTCCACGAGCCGGCCGACGGCGTTGTCGGCGAGCGCCGTGACCACCGCCGCACGCAGCCCGAAGCAGCGCGAGAGGCCGCGGGCGACGTTGTACTCCCCGCCGCCCTCCCACACCTGGAAACTCCGGGTGGTGCGGATCCGGCCCTCGCCCGGGTCCAGACGCAGCATGACCTCGCCGATCGCCGCGACGTCGAACGCGCACGACCGCGGCGGGCCGAACCGGGATGATCACGAGTCTCCTCCGCGGGTGAGAGCGACAGCCTCCGCGGTCAGCCGCCGGATGCCGTCGAGGTCGCCGCGGGCGAGCAGCGCCGGGTCGACCATCCAGCTCCCGCCGACCGCGACCACGGCGGGCAGGGCGAGGAAGTCGCGGACGTTCCCGGGGCCGATGCCGCCCGTGGGCACGAACCGGACCTGGGAGAACGGCGCCGCGAGCGCCTTGATCATGGCGACCCCGCCGGCCGGAACGGCGGGGAAGAACTTCACGGTGTCGAGACCGGCGTCCAGCGCCATCTGGATCTCGGTCGCCGTGGCGACGCCCGGCAGCACCGGCACGCCGGCCTCCAGACAGGCCTGCACCACCGGCGCGCTGAAGCCCGGCGAGACGACGAACCGCGCACCGGCCTCGAGCACCTCCCGCACCTGCGCCACGGTCGTCACGGTGCCGGCCCCGAGCAGGAGGTCCGAGCGCGGGGCGAGCCGGCGCAGGGCCGCGAGCGCCGCCGGCGTCCGCAGCGTGACCTCGAGCGCGGGCAGGCCGCCGGCGGTGACCGCGTCCGCGAGGGCCTCCGCCTGGTCGGCGTCCGCCAGCGAGGCGACCGGGAGCACGCGCAGCTCGTGCAGGGACGCCAGGACGTCGCTCACCGCGCCAGCCACCCCCCGTCGACCGGGAGGACGACGCCGTTGACGTAATCCGACGCGCCCGACGCGAGGAACACCGTGGCGCCGGCGAGGTCGTCGGCCTGCCCCCACCGGCCGGCCGGGATGCGGCCGAGGATCGCGGCGCTGCGGTCTGCGTCCTCGCGCAGGGCGATCGTGTTGTCGGTCGCGATGTAGCCCGGTGCCACCGCGTTGACGTTGACCCCGTGCGGTGCCCACTCGTTGGCCAGCGCCCGGGTCAGGCCCGCGATGCCGCTCTTCGCGGCGGCGTAGCCGGGAACGAGGATGCCGCCCTGGAAGCTCAGCAGCGAGGCCGTGAAGATCACTTTCCCGCGGCCGCGCTCGACCATGATCGAGCCGACCTCGCGCGTGAGGACGAACTGGCTGGAGAGGTCGACGGCCAGGACGCGGTCCCACAGGTCGTCGCCGTGCTCCGTGGCGGGCGCTCGCGCGATGGTCCCCGCGTTGTTCACGAGGATGTCGACCGGCCGGTCCAGCTCGCGCAGGCTGCGCGCGAAGCGGCGGACGGCGTCGCGGTCCGCGAAGTCCACCTGGTGGCCACGGAACTCGCGACCCGCGGCCTCGACGTCCTGCTGCACCCCGCTGCCCGTCTCCTCGAGGCGGGCGCTGGCGCCGACGACGTCCGCGCCCGCCAGGGCCAGCGCGCGGGCCATGGCACGGCCGATCCCCCGCCGCGCGCCGGTGACCACGGCGAGGCACCCGGAGAGGTCGAAGGCCCCCAGACCGGCCGGCGCCGTCATGACGCCGGCTCCTCGCGGCAGTCGACGAGCACCTTCATCACGTCGCCGCCGGACCCGAGCGCCGCGAACGCGTCGGCGGCCTCGGAGAGCGGCAGGACGTGCGTGATCAACTGGTCGGCGGGGATGCGGGCGTCGGCGAGCAGCTGGACGGCACGCTCGACGTCCGGCCGGGTGTAGACCCGGGCGCCGACGACGGTCAGCTCGCGCCAGAAGACCCGGTGCAGGTTCAGCGGCCGCGGGACGGCGTGGATCCCGACGACCACCATCCGGCCGCGCACCCCGAGCACGTCCAGGGCGGTGCGCACGCCGGGCTCCGACGCGGACACCTCGAAGGCGACGGCCGCCCCGGCTCCGCCGGTCCAGGTGAGGACCTCCTCGCCGACGTCGACCGCGAGCGGGTCGAGCGAGCGGGTGCCCAACCGCTCCCCCACGCCACGGCGGAACGGGTCGGGCTCGAGCAGCAGGACGTCGGCGCCCTCGGCGCGGGCGACCAGCGCGATGAGCTGACCGACGGGTCCGCCGCCGACGACGACGACCTTCTCGCCGGCCGAGAGCCCGGACCGGGCCACGTCGTGCACCGCCACCGCGGTCGGCTCGACCAGGGCCGCGGTCCGCAGCTGCAGCCCCGGCGGCAGCGGGACGACGATGTCCGCCGGCACGGTCCACAGAGCCTGCAGCGACCCCGGCGAATCGATGCCCACGAAGTCGAGGTTCTGGCAGATGTGCTGCTGGCCGGCCCGGCAGGCGGGGCAGCGCCCGCACCAGCGCAGCGGCATGACCGTGACGGGGTCCCCGACGCGGAGGTCCTCGACGCCCCGGCCGACGGCGGCGACGACGCCGCTCATCTCGTGGCCGATGGTGGCCGGGATCCGGACCCGGGCGTCCATCTCGCCGTGCAGGATGTGCAGGTCCGTCCCGCAGATGCCGGTGTAGGTGACCCCGATCTGCACCTGCCCGGGGTCCGGAGGCACGGCCGGCACGTCGAGGACCTCGATCGCGCCCTCCCCGAGATAGGCGGCAGCCCGCATCAGCTCTCCCTCCAGACCGGCCCGCCGGGCCACGTGTGGTCCGCGAGCGACTGCTCGCGCATCTGCGTGCTGTAGCCCGGCGCCGTGGGCGCGACGTACCGGCCGCGCTCGATCACGACCGGGTCGAGGAAGTGCTCGTGGAGGTGTTCGACGTACTCGACCGCCCGGCCGTCGAGGCGTCCGCTGACGGCGACGTAGTCGAACATCGCCAGGTGGCGGACCACCTCGCACAGGCCGACGCCGCCGGCGTGCGGGCAGACGGGGACGCCGAACTTCGCGGCCAGCAGCAGCACGGCGACGTTCTCGTTCACGCCGGCGAGGCGGCAGGCGTCGATCTGGACGACGTCCACGGCTCCGGCCTGCAGCAGCTGCTTGAACACGATCCGGTTCTGCACGTGCTCACCGGTGGCCACCCGGATCGGGGCCACGGCCCGCCGGATGGTGGCATGGCCCAGGACGTCGTCGGGGCTCGTCGGCTCCTCGATCCAGTAGGGGTCGAACTCCGCGAGCTTGCCCATCCACTGCACGGCGTCCGGCACGTCCCAGCGCTGGTTGGCGTCCACCGCGATCCTGATGCCGGGGCCCACGACCTCGCGCGCGACCGCGAGGCGCCGGCGGTCGTCGTCCAGCGACGCCCCGACCTTGAGCTTGATCATGTCGAAGCCCTGCTGCACGGCCTCGGCGGCGAGCCGCGCGAGCTTGTCGTCGCTGTAGCCGAGCCAGCCCGGGCTCGTGGCGTAGGCGGGGTAGCCCTCCTGCCGCAGGATCTTCTCGCGCTCGGCCCGGCCCGGCTGCGCGGCGGTGAGCAGCTGCAGGGCCTCCGAGGGCGTCAGGGCGTCGCTGAGGTAGCGGAAGTCGACCAGGTCGACGATCTCCTCAGGTTCCAGGTCGGCGAGCAGCTTCCAGACCGGGACGCCGGCGCGCTTGGCCCGCAGGTCCCACAGGGCGTTGACCACGGCCGCCACGGCCATGTGCACGACGCCCTTCTCGGGGCCGAGCCAGCGCAGCTGCGGATCGCCCACGAGTTCCCGGTAGACGTCGCCGAGGTGGTCGAGCACGTCCTCGGCGTCGCGCCCGACGATCCACGGGGCGAGCGCCTGGATCGCGACGGCCTGCACGTCGTTGCCCCGGCCGGTGGTGAAGGCGAAGCCGTGGCCCTCCAGGCCGTCGTCCGCGTCGGTGCTCAGGATGACGTAGGCGGCCGAGTAGTCGGGCTCGGGGTTCATCGCGTCGGAGCCGTCCAGCGTGCGCGACGTGGGGAAGCGGACATCCCTGGTGACGAGGGACGTGAAACGCGACATCGGTCAGGACACCTTCCATCGGGGCAGCGATCCGGCGGATCGGGGTTCCGCTCGGCGCGGGGGGCGGCCTCACGGCGATCGCACCACTCCCACGCGCAGCAGCAGGTTGGCGTAGACCTCCGTCTCCCCGGTGACGACGGTCAGCACATGGTCGGACGTGCTCGCCGCGGCGTAGAAGGCAGGGCGTTCGAGCTGCTGCAGCGGCAGCGGCGGGCCGTTCTGCGCGAGCACTCGGGTGAACCGCGCCCAGATCGGTGGGTCCTCCTCGAGCGCGTAGGCGCCGGAGCGCGCGGGCGCCATCACAGTGGCCTCCTCGACGGGGATCTGCCCCGCCACCGCCTCGAGCACCGTGACGGCGTCCACGACGCCGGGTCGCAGGTTGAGGTGCACCAGGCGGGAGCGCGGACCACGCGCGGTCGAGGAGGGGTAGTTGGCGTCGGCGATCAGGACGAGCGCACCGTGCCCGGCGCGGGCGAGGCCCGCCAGCAGCCCAGGATGGAGCACGGGACCCCTCAGCATGCTCCTGCACCCGTCCCGGCCCGTACGCCCAGGCCGTACACGCGGCGCGCCGTGCCTCCCAGCACGTCGGCCTGCTCGTCGGCGCCGAGCTCCGTCATCGCTTCCCGCACCAGCAGGTACCAGTCGCCGTACCCCACCTGCAGGGAGGCGACCGGCCAGTCGCTGCCGAAGAGGCACCGGGCCGGCGAGAAGCAGGAGAGCGCGTGCCGCAGGTACGGGAGCAGGACCTCGGGGCGCCACGCCGGGCCGGCCTCGCTCGTCAGTCCGGAGAGCTTGCAGTAGACGTTGGGGAGCGCCGCGAGCGCGGCGAGCTCGTCGGCCCACGGCTGGAACCGGCCGCCGGCCACGTCGGGCTTGCCCAGGTGGTCCAGGACGAAGACGACGTCCGGGCACTGGCGCACCAGGGCGAGGACGTCGCCGAACTGGTGGTGCCGGATGCACAGGTCGCTGACGAGGCCGAGCCCCGCGAGCAGCCGGGTGCCCTCCACGAACCCGGGCGTGCGGCAGAAGCCGGCCGGCTCGTCCTGGATCAGGCGGCGGACCCCGACCACCAGCGGACGCCGCGCGAGCCCGGCCAGCAGCGCCGCGCAGTCGCGGCCGCGCTCCAGCGGCACGGCGGCGACCACCCCGCGGATGAGCGGAGTGCGCGCCGCGAGGTCCTCCAGCCAGGCCACCTCGGCCTCCGCCTGGTCCCAGCGGCAGCCGGCCTGGACGACCAGCACCCCGTTCACGCCGGTGTCGGCGGCGTCGAGCCGGCCGGCGAGATCCGCGGGGAGGAACGGGCGCTGCAGCCGCGGTTCGGCCTGCAGCCAGGGGTAGTCGAGGCGTCCGGGGTCCCAGAAGTGCACGTGCGCGTCGAGCGCCTCGGCCAACACGGTGATGCCTCGCTTCGGTCGGGGGAAGGGGGCGGGACTCGCGGCGCTTGTCCGGCAGCCATCCGATGTTTCGCGGTGGTTTTCCTGTCTACTCGCGGTTCGGACACACTATGAGGTCCAGACATCCGATGTCTAGCGAGACCGGTCGGGCCCTCGGGCTGCGCGCAGGGTCACCGCCGGCGGGGCCGTACCCGCTCGTCCGCGGAGGTCGGGTCGGGCAGGCGCAGCGGACCGTCCCAGGGCGTCGGCGGGCGGCCCGCGACCTGGTTGACGATCTCACCGCGATACCAGTGCCCGAAGCGGCGCAGCAGCGGCGGGCGCTGCAACGTCAGCAGGAGGTTGGCCGCGCAGAACCGGTCGGCCGCGTCGAGCAGGAGCCCGATCTGGCGGATCTGCTCGGCCGCGCCGGCGGGCACCAGGTAGGTCTGGTCGATGTGCAGCAGGCCCTGCTCGATCGCCTGCCGGACCTCCTCGTCGCGGCGCGCCCGCGCCCGGCCGTACCGGACCCCGAGCTGCTCGACGATGTGGGCCAGCTCGGCCGGCAGGTCCGGCGCGGGCGGAGAGTCCGGCGCCTGCCCCGCGAAGGACATCAGGCGGAACTCCCGGATCAGGGCGTCGTGGTGCTCCTGGGACGCCACGAGCAGGTGGACGGGCAGGCGCAGCAAGCGCACCTCGACGAGCGCGTCCCCGTCACCGTGACCCGCCGGGGCGTACCGGCCGAGCCCGCTCTCCCCCGCGGCCGTAGTGCCGTCCTCCACGGCTCCCGAGACGGCCGCAGGCTGCTCGTCGTCCCGCCCGTCGTCCTCCAGCGCGGAGACGCGGAACCACACCGCCTTGCCGGCGTCCGTCGCGTCCCAGCCCCAGGAGTCCGCCAGCTGCTCGACCATGCCCAGACCCCGGCCGACGGTGGTCAGGGAACTGTGGTGCCGCAGCTGCGGTCCGCTCGGCGACCCGTCGTGCACATCGACGCGCACGCCGGAGCCATCGGGCCGCACGGTCAGTGCGATCGCGGTGCCGGCGTGCAGGAGCGCGTTGGTCACCAGCTCGCTGGTCAACAGCTCCGCGACGTCGCGCAGGTCCCGCTGCCCGAGTTCCACGAGCCGGTGGGCGACCCACGTCCGGGCGCGTGCAGGGGCGACGGGCGTGGCCTCCAGGACGAGCCGGTCGTCCGCCATCACCAGCAACCTCCGGGTCGAGCCGGCGGGGCGCAGCAGCACCGGCTGCCGCCGACGCATGATCCCACGTCGGTCCCGCCGCGCGCAGAACAACATGCGCCACGGGGCGGGTGGCGACCGTCCCGGCGATCCGACCCGAATTACGGGCGCTACTCGGTGCGTGGTGCGTCGGCGAGGTCCTCGCTCGCCCCCCGCGCCCGGGCGTCCCCGCCGGGGGTCGAGGACGGCGACGCGGGAGCGTTGTCCTCCTCCGGGGTCACTGGTGCCCCGCTGAGTTCCTCGGCGGCGCCTCGCTGCGGCTGTTCCGACATCGCGTGCTCCTTCGGACGGCCTCTGCGGACCGGGGTCCCTTACCCCGTCTCCGCTCCGCCAACCCGGCGGAACGCGTGAACACCGCCGGGTCAGCCGAAGGTCGGCAGCGTCGTTCCTGCCCGGATCCGGTTCCGGCCGGTCTGCTTGGCCTCGTAGAGGGCGATGTCGGCCTGCTCCACCAGCGCGGCCGGCGACTGGAGCCGGTCCCACACGGTGTAGCCGATGCTGCAGGTCTGCCCGTCCGGGACGGCGAGGCGCAGCCGGTCGAGCAGCAGCTCGGCGTCCTCCGCCGCGCAGTCGGGCAGGGCGAAGGCGAACTCCTCCCCACCCCACCGGGCCACGAGGTCGCCCTCGCGCAGCACACCCGCGAACGCCTCACCGGTCCGGCGCAGCAGCGCGTCGCCGGCGGGGTGACCGTGCAGGTCGTTGAAGCGCTTGAAGTGGTCGAGGTCGGCGATCGCCACCGTGAGGGGCCGCCGGCCGCGGCGCACCTGCGCCATCAGAGTGGCGAGCCGCGCGTCCCAGCCGCGCCGGTTGACCAGCCCGGTCAGCTGGTCGGTCTCGGCGAGCTCCTGCAGCCTCCGGATCAGGCGCTCGTGGTCCAGCGCGAGCGCCGTCTCGTCGGCCAGCACGGTCACCGCCTGGGGGCGACGGTCGGCCTGCGACGGCACCGGGCACGTCCAGCCCACCGCGAGCACGGCGGTCGTGCCGTCGCCCGCGACCACGGGCTGCCACATCATGGAGCGCGCCCCCGAGAGCGCCAGCAGCCTCGGCGAGACCACGGGATCGGCACCGGTGTCGGCCAGGAAGACGGGCAGCCCGGACCGGTAGACCTGGACGGTCATCGAGGTGGTCGTCAGCGGGATCCGCGTCCCGACGAGATCCGCTCCGCGGGCCGCGGTGACGACCAGCGCGGCGCCGGTCTCCTCGGGCTCGATGAGCGTGACCGTGTCCGCCGCGGCGAGTTCCTGCACGGCCTGGACGATCGTCGTCCGGGCGTCGTGCCCCTGGCGCACCCGCCGCGCCACGCTCGTGACCGTGGTGAGGTTGCGCTCGGAGTCCCGCAGCGCCTGTTCGGCGTCGTGGCGGTCGGTGACGTCCTGGACGTGGGCGAGCGTCCAGGGACCGGCCGTGCCCGGCGGCGCCTGCACGTGCGTGAGGGAGAGCCAGGCCCAGCGGACGCTCCCGTCGGGGCGCATGTAGCGCTTCTCGATGTGGGCCACCCGGTCGGGCGCCGCCGCGATCTGGGAACCGGTCGTCGCGTGGCCACCCCGATCGTCCTCGTGGGTGTACCCCAGGTCGGAGAGCCCCAGCAGGTCCTGCGCGGGCCGCCCGACCAGGCGGCAGAACGCGGGGTTCACCGCCACGAGGAGTCCCTCGGCGTCCGACATGCCCATCCCGACCGGGGAGTCCATGAAGATCCGGGTGAACTGGTCCGCGCTCCGGGCGAGCTCGTCCTGCACCAGCCCCAGGCGCTGCTCGCGTCGCCTCAGGCCGCCCCGGATCAGGCACGCCATGGCCGCCGCGACGGCCAGCTGGATGCCGTCGTGTGCGGTGTTGGGGCCGGCCAGCCCTCCCGTGACGACCAGGACGACCCAGCCGATGCCTCCCGCGAGGAGCGCCGAGGCGACGACGAGGCGCGACCGGATCACCACGGCCAGGCCGACGAACACCAGCATGAGGGCCGTGGTGTAGCGCACGTCGTGCAGCACCAGCAGACGCAGCAGGCTGTTCGTCACCGGGACGAAGGCGTAGATCTCGACGACGGGCGGCACCGGGCGGCCGGCTCGCAACCGCCGGCCGCACCACAGCGCGGCCGCGCCGAGGACGAGGGCGCTCCCCGCCGCTGCCGCGCCGAGCACCGCACCCGCGTGCGGCTGCGACACCTGGACGACGGCGAGTACCGCGTACAGGCACGACAGCCCGCGCAGCACCCACACGACCAGGTCCTCGGCGGGCCGGGACGCCGCGCCCGCGGGCCCCGGCCGGCGCACGCGCGGAACCGTGAGCTGCGGCACGCCCCGCCTTGTCGGCGCTGATCAGGGGGTCATGACCCGCACTGCCGGCCTTCACTCCGACGGCTGCGCGCGGGAGTGCGGGCAGTGCCCGTTGCTAGCCTCCGGGGATGTCGAAGGGCCGGCTCGAGGCGTTCAGCGACGGCGTCATCGCGATCCTCATCACGATCATGGTGCTGGAGCTGCACGTCCCGGCCGGGACGTCGTGGAGCGCGCTGCGCGACGTCGTCCCCGTGCTCCTGGCCTACGCCCTCAGCTTCGTCTACCTCGGGATCTACTGGAACAACCACCACCACATGCTCGCCGCCACGCACCGGGTCACCGGCGGGGCGCTCTGGGCCAATCTCCACCTGCTCTTCTGGCTGTCCCTGGTCCCGTTCACGACCGCCTGGATGAGCGAGCACGACTTCCCGCCCGTCCCGACGGCGGTGTACGGGATCGTCCTGCTCGCCGCCGCCATCGCCTACTACGTGCTGCAGGGGACGCTGCTCCGGGGGGAGGGCCCCGACTCGCTGCTCGCCCAGGCCATCGGCCGCGACTTCAAGGGCAAGGCCTCCCCGTGGATGTACTGCCTCGGGATCGGGCTCTCGTTCGTGCGGCCGTGGCTGGGCGTCGTCGTCTACGTCGTCGTCGCGCTGATGTGGCTCGTGCCGGACCGTCGCGTCGAGCGCCGGATGTCCGCGCTCGACGGCGGGCCCGGCGTCACTCGCTGAGGGACGCCCACAGGAGCGCCGCGGCGTAGGTCCGGTACGGGGACCAGGGCCGGCCGCGCTCCTCGACCTCGCGTGCCGCCGGCCGGTCGGGGAGCCGCCACTGCCGCTGCACCGCGACGCGCAGCCCCACGTCGGCCGAGGGCAGCACGTCGGGCCGGTGCAGTTGGCTGATCAGGAAGACCTGCGCCGACCACGGGCCCACCCCGCGCAGCGCGACCAACGCGTCGAAGGCCTGCGCGTCGGACAGGTGGTCCATGTGTTCGAGGTCGATCCGCCCCTCCACCTGGGCGCGGGCCAGCTCGGACAGGGCCAGCGCCTTCGCCCGCGACAGGCCCGCCTCGCGGAGCCGGTCGACGGTCAGTGCGGCCAGCGCCGGCGCCGTCAAGGTGTCGACGCCGGCGGCGACGCGGACCCGGTCGTAGATGGTGAGCGCCGCGGCGGTGGAGATCTGCTGGCCGACGATGTGCAGCGCGAGGGCGGCGACGTTGCTGCCGGAGAGCCGCCGGCCGACCGCGGGCCACGTGAACGGGTCCGGTTTGCCCCACCGGGCCGCGAGGTGGGCGAGCACGGGATCACGCAGGCCGAGGTAGACGTACGCCGCGAGCCGCTCACTCGCGGTCGGCGAAGCGGTCGTCTCCACGGCGTGCGCAGTCAGACGCAGTACGGCCGGGGGGCCAGCGCGCGGACCTCGAGGACGGCCGCCGTGAAGGCGTCGGGTGCCTCCTGCGGCAGGTTGTGGCCCGCGAGCGGCACCTGATGGTGGTGACGCGGCCCGGTGAAGTGGGCCGCGCCGGCCGTCCCGTCCGAGGCAGGGAAGTTGCCGTCGGCGAGGCCGTCGAGCGTGACGGCGGGGACGCCGATCGGCGGCGACGCGGAGAGCCGCTCCTCGAGCTCGGCGTACCGGGGGTCGCCGTCCGCGTAACCCAGCCGGTGCCGGTAGGAGTGCAGGACGACCTCGACGTAGTCGGGGTTCTCGAAGGCCTCGGCGGCCCGGTCGAGCGTGGCGTCGTCGAAGGACCACGCGGGCGAGTTGCGGCGCCAGATGACGCGCGCGATCTCGCGCCGGTTGGCGGTGAGGCCGGCACGGCCGCGCTCGGTGAGGAAGTAGTAGAAGTACCAGAAGCCCGCCTCGAGATCCGGGCGGATCGGCGTCGCCGCCGCGGCGATGTCCTGGACCAGGTAGCCGTTCACGCTCACCAGGCCCGCGCAGCGCTCGGGCCGGAGTGCGGCCACCACGCAGGCCGCACGGCCGCCCCAGTCGTACCCGGCGAGCACGGCGCGCTCGATGTCGAGGGCGTCCATCAGGGCGACGACGTCGGCGCCGAGCGCGGCCTGCTGGCCGGACCTCGGCGTCCCCGGGTCGAGGAAGCGGGTGGGGCCGTGGCCGCGCAGGTAGGGCACGATCACCCGGCAACCGGACGCGGCCAGTCGTGGCGCGACGTCGACGTAGCTGTGGACGTCGTACGGGAAGCCGTGCAGCAGCAGCACCGCATGGCCGCCGGGCGGCCCGAGTTCCACGTAGCCGACCTCGAGCAGGTCGGTCCGGACGGTACGCACGGGACCGAGCCGCGGGAGCTGCTCCACCACCGATCCCCTTCCTGTCGGACGTCGGCCGGGCCGACGGTCACGAGACTGCCGGGCCGGCCCCGGCCGCGGCCATCGGGTGAGCCCTCCGGCGGGCTCCGGAGAACCCGACCTCAGACCGTCGCGGCGCCGGGCGCGGAGACGGGCAGCTCGACGTGCAGCGTCGTCCCGATCCCAACCGGGCTGGAGAGGGTCAGGGTCCCCTCCCCCGCCTCCACCCGGTCCAGCAGGCCGGTGAGGCCGCTCCCCCGAGTGGCGTCGGCCCCGCCCATGCCGTCGTCCCGGACGTCGAGCACGAGCACGTCCCCCGAGAGCCTGACGTCGACGGCCGCCTGGCGTGCGTGCGCGTGCTTGACGACGTTCGTCAGGGCCTCGGCGACGACGAAGTAAGCGGTGGTCTCCAGCGCCGGCGAGAGGCGCGGTGCGGTGACGCGCAGCCGGACCGGGAGGGCGACGTCCTCGACGAGCGACTCCAGGCCGGCGGCCAGTCCTCCGCGGGTCAGCGCGGCCGGGAGGATCCCGCGCACCACGTCCCGCAGGTCACGGTTGGCGCGTTCGGCGTTCCTCAGCGCCTCCTCGACGAGCTCGGCCGGGTCGCGTCCGTCGGCCATCGCCTCCCTGGCCAGCTTCAACGTGATGATCGCGTGGACGAGGCGCTGCTGCGCGCTGTCGTGGACGTCACGCTGCAGGCGGCGCCGGGTCTCGTCGGCGGTGGCGACGACCCGGGCGCGGGACGCCGTCACCTTGGCCCTGTTCTCGGCGTTGGCGATGGCCGCGGCGGCGAGCTCGGCGAACGGCGCCAGCCGGTCCTCCGTGCCGGCGGGCGGCGGCGCTCCCCCGCTGCTCGTGGTGAGCGCCCCCCAGACCCGCCCCTCGACGACGACCGGCACGGCGACGGCGGCGGAGACCCCGAGCTCGCGGGCGATCCCGGCCAGGCCGGTGCCGTCGAAGCTGTCGACCCGGACGGGCCGGCCGGTCCGCCTGACCCCGCCGGTCCCGGTGTCGTCGGCCGCCGGAACGCGCAGTCCCACGGGCGCCGGGCTGTTGCGGGCCGCGACGACGACCGCGGCGTCCTTGCCGTCGTAGCGGAGCAGGGCGGCGGCGACGTCGCCCAGCAACGCCGACGCCTCCGCCGCCACGGCGGTGAAGACCTCCCCGAGCGGCGCCCCGTGCGCGACGAGGTCCGCGACCCGGCGCAGCGCGGTCTGCTCCTCCGCCATGACCTGCAGGTCGGAGCGGGCCTGCACGTTCGCCAGCGCCGCCCCGACGAGCCCCGCGAACTCCTCCAGGCGATGTTCCGTCGCGGCCGGGAGCGGGGCGGCGGCCGACGTCGCGGTGAGCATCCCCCACACCTGACCCGCGACCGTGATCGGCGCCGCGACGGACGCCCGGAGCCCGAACTGCGCCGCGAGGTCGGCGTCCCGCTCGCGACGGTAGTCGTCGACCCGCGCCGCCCGCGCCCCCCGCAGCACCCGGTCCGGCAGCGTGTCCCGTTCGAACGCGATCCGCACACCCACGGGCGCCGGACCCCCGTGCGACGCGACGACGACCAGATGCCGGTCGCCGTCGAACCGCGTCAGCGTCATCGCGACGCCCCGCAGCAGGCCGGACGCCTGCGCCGCGACGGCTGAGACGACCTCGTCGGGCGGCGCGCCGCGGGCCACCAGCTCGGCCACCGTCCGCAGTGCGCGCTGCTCGTCCGCGAGCTCCTGGAGGTGTGCGCGCGCCTGGACGCCGGCGACGGCCCCGGCCAGCAGGTCGCCGAACTGGCCCAGGCGCTGCTCGACGTCGGCCGCGAGCGGCCGACCGGTGGAGGTCGCTGCGAGGACACCCCAGACCCGCTCGTCGACGGTGATGGGGACGCCCACACTCGCTCGCACGCCGTAGTCGTTCCGGGCGTGGGCGCGTCCTGCGCGGCCTCCGTAGTCGTCCACGCGCGCGGCCCGCCCGGTCCGCAGGATCTCGCTGACCAGCCCCTCGTCCTCCGGGGCCACCTCGACGTGCGTACCCAGGGACGCCGGGCCACCGTGGACGGCGACGACGGTGTAGGCGCGCTCCCCGTCCAGGCGTACGAGCGTGGTGTCCTCCTGGACGAGAGCG
The DNA here is from genome assembly GCA_963755755.1 of uncultured Actinomycetota bacterium. GTDB lineage: Bacteria > Actinomycetota > Actinomycetes > Actinomycetales > Kineosporiaceae > DATKNA01. Next base: position 47,016 of record CAVWLJ010000012.1, on the reverse strand, counting down.
GAGGCCTCGGCCGCGACCGCCGAGAAGAAGTCCTCCTCGCTCGCGCCCCGGGCCACGAGCTCCGCCACCCGGCGCAGTGCCGCCTGCTCGCCGGCGAGGTCCTGGAGCCGTCTCCACGCCTGCGCGGTGCCGACCGCAGCCGCGACGACGTCGGTGAACCGGGCGAGCCGATGTTCGGTGTCGGCGGGCAGTGGGGTGCCGTCGGAGGTCGCCGCGAGCAAACCCCACGAGCGGCCCTCCACCCTGACCGGGACGGCGACCGCGGCCCGCACGCCCCACCTCGCCCTCACACCGCGGACGTCGAGAACGGCGAAGTCGTCGATACGCACCGCTCGTCCGGTCCCCCGCACCCGTGCCGCCAGGCTGTCCTCCTGCGCGGGGGCGCGCGCGCCGGTGGGAGTGCCGCCACCCCGCACCGCGACCACGAGGGACGTCCCGTCGTCCTCGAAGCGCACCAGGCTGGTGGGCAGGCCGTCCAGCAGCGCGGACGCCGCCTCGACGACAGCGGCGAACACCGCGTCCGGCGACGCCGCCCGCTCGGCCGAACGGGCTCGGGGCAGCTGCGGGTGCACGGCGATCAGTGCCCGTTCTGGCGATGCTGCTGCAGATAGGTCAGGACGGCATGGACGCGCCGGTGCTCGCTGCTGGCCGAGGAGATCCCGAGCTTGCGGAAGATCGACGTCACGTGCTTCTCGACCGCCGCCAGGCTGATGTGGAGGTTCTCCGCGATCCCGGAGTTCGACCGGCCCTCGGCCATCGCGGCGAGGACGGCGAGCTCGCGAGGCGTGAGGACCGAGAGCGGGCCGGCGGCCGCGGGGCGCCCCAGCATCATGCCGACGACCTCCGGGTCCAGGGCGCTGCCGCCGGCGGCCACCCGGGCGACGGCGTCGGTGAAGGAGGTGACGTTCCCGACCCGCTCCTTGAGCAGGTACCCGACGCCTTCCGGGTGGTCACCGATGAGGTCGAGCGCGAAGGCCGGTTCGCAGAACTGCGAGAGGATCAGCACCCCGATCCCGGGCAGCAGACTCCGGAGCCGCACGGCCGCGACGAGTCCGTCGTCCTCGCGGCGGGGAGGCATCTGGACGTCGACGATCGCGACGTCCGGACGGTAGGCGAGGGTGCGCCGCAGGAAGTCCTCGGCGTCCCCCGACTGGGCGACCACGTCGAGACCCGCCTCGGCCAGGATCCGCGCGATGCCCTCGCGGAGCAGGACGTCGTCCTCCCCGATCGACACGCGCAGGGCGGCCGCGGCGACATCGGAGGCCATCGGGTCAAGCGTTCTCGAGCAGGTGCCGCATGAGCACGCCCGACAACTCGTCCTTCGGGACGAACCCGCTCGCACCCACCTCGGCAGCGGCACGCACGTCCGCACGGCCGGCATCCGAGGAGATCAGGACGACGCGCACCGCGCGCGGCAGGGCGAGGAGCTGCCGGGCCAGGGCGAACCCGTCGCCGTCCGGCAGGCCGACGTCGATCAGCGCCGTGTCCGGTGCCAGCTCGACCGCGCGCTGCAGCGCCTCCGCCACCGTGCCCGCCTCCCCGACCACCACGTGGCCCCACGCTCGCAGGACTCGCGCAGCGAGGCCCCGGAAGGCGGAGTCGTCGTCGACGACGAGCACCGAGCACGGCACTCGCTGATGGTCGCAGCCTCCCACTCCATGCGGGGGTAGGGCTAGCCCGAGGGCCTCCTCCGGTCAGCGGGCTGGCGGCTCCGGCTGTCCCTGGAAAGCCTCGGAGAGGTCAGGCACACCCTCCCTAGGAGGCCTTCGTGGCAACGATCACCGTCGGCCAGGAGAACTCGACGCCGATCGAGCTCTCCTACGAGGACCACGGCAGCGGACCCGTGGTCGTCCTGATCCACGGCTGGCCCGTCGACAGCCGGTCTTGGGAACCCCAGCTGCACCCGCTGCTGCAGGCCGGCTTCCGCGTCGTCACCTACGACCGCCGCGGCTTCGGCCGGTCCAGCCGCCCCATGACCGGCTACGACTTCGACACGCTGGCGGCCGACCTGGACGTCGTCCTCACCCACCTCGACCTGCGCGACGTCGCCCTCGTCGGCTTCTCCCTCGGCACCGGCGAGCTCGCCCGCTATATCGGCAAGCGCGGCACCGAGCGCGTCTCCCGCTGCGTGTTCATCGAGAGCCTGGCGCCCTCGTTCGCGAAGTCCGACGCCAACCCGTGGGGCGTCGATCAGACCGGCGTCGCCGGCGTCCAGCAGGCCATCCTCACCGACCGCCTCGCCTGGCTGACCGGAATCCTCAAGGACTTCCTCAACCTCGACGACTACCTGGGCAAGCGCGTCAGCGAGGACGCCGTCCGCGCGCTGTGGAACGCCGGCGCCGAGGCGTCCCCGGAGGCGACCTGGGCCTGCCCGCAGGGCTGGCTCGAGGACTTCGGCCAGGACATCACGCGCATCGACGTCCCGACCCTGATCCTGCACGGCACGGCCGACCGGATCCTGCCCATCGACGGTCAGGGCCGCCGGCTGCATGCGGCGCTGCCCGACGCCCGCTACGTCGAGATCGAGGGCGGCCCGCACGTCATGGCGCTCAGCCACGCCGAGGAGGTCAACCGCGAGCTGCTCGCCTTCCTCTCGGGTTCGTCGTCCGGGAACGACGGGAGCTGACCGTGTCGAGCAACCCGATCACCGACCCCGACGCGGTGGACGACCTGGCGACGCGACTCAAGCGGACGGAGTTGCAGCGCAGTGCCTCCTCGATCCCCGGGCGCGAGATCGTCCAGGTCCTCACCGAGATCCCCGAGGGTGTCGCCTCCGGATGGCACATCCACCCGGGCGAGGAGGTCGGCTACATCATCGCCGGCACCGTGCAGATGGAGATCAGGGACCGGCCCACCCTGGTCCTGCACGCCGGCGACCCGTTCCTCATCCCGCCCCGCACGCCGCACAACGCCCTCGATCTCGGCCCCGGCGTCGGGATGATGCTCTCCACGTACATCGTGGAGCCCGGGGAGCCGCTCGCCACGTTCGTTCCATGACGCCGGTCCCGCGGGTGCGGGCCCGGCTCAGCTGTCGAGCAGGCTGAGCGACAACGTGTAGCGGCTGCCCGCATACACGTGGGTGCCGAACTCGACGACGCGCCCGGAATCGTCGTAGGCGACCCGCTGCATGGTGAGCAGGGCGGCACCCTTGGGCTCGTCGAGCAGATGCGCCTCGCGCGACTTGGCCTTCCGCGCCCCGACCAGCTGGTCCGCGGCGTGCAGATGGATGCCGGCCGAGCGGAACAGCGCGTAGAGGCCGGCCTCCTCCAGCGCGGCGGCAGTGAGCTCCTCGGGGCCCAGGGCGGGCAGGTCCGCCGGGAGGTAGTTCGTCATGAGGGCGATCGGGCGGCGGTCCGCCGAACGTAGCCGGACGATCCGGTGCACCGGGGTCCCCTCGTCGAGGTGCAGCGCCTGGGCGACGTCGCGCCGGCGCAGGAACCACCTCGAGGGAGAGGACGCGGGTGCTCGGCCGCTTGCCCGCGGTCCGGAGGTCGTCGAACAGGCTGCTCAGCTGGAGGGGTCGCCGCACCTTCGGCTGCACGACGATCGTGCCGATCCCCCGGCGCCGGATGAGCAACCCCTGGTCCACCAGGTACTCCATCGCCTTGCGCATGGTGGGGCGGGAGAGCCCGAGGTGGTCGGCGAGGTGGAGCTCGTTGTCGAGTCGGCTGCCCGGCGGCAGCTTGCCCTCCTCGATGCCGCGCTGCAGAGCCTGAGCGACCTGGAAGTAGAGCGGGATGGGGCTGGTGCGATCGACGGTGACCAGACCCGCGAGCGCGGAACGGGGGACGGGAACGGCGCGGGTGACCACGCCCATGAGTATGGCTTGATCAAAGAGCAAAGTCATGCATTATTTTGTCAGGACAAACTCTTGACCTTCCAGCACGGCGGGGTTCCATCGAACGGAGGACGGGCCGGTGCCGCCCGTCGACCCCCATATGCAGGAGGAGACACGGTGCGGACGATCGGGCATTGGGTCGACGGGCGGGCGGTCACGCCTGAGGGTTCGCGGACCTCGCCGGTGTGGAATCCCGCGACGGGTGTGCAGCAGGGGGAGGTGTTGCTGGCGGGTGCGGATGTGGTGGGTGGGGCGGTGGGGAGTGCGGTCGGAGGCGTTCGGGGAGTGGTCGCAGGCGTCGTTGAGTCGGCGTTCGAAGGTGTTGTTCGGGTTCCGGGAGTTGGTGAACGCGCACGCGGACCGGCTCGCCGAGATGATCACGGATGAGCACGGGAAGGTGTTGGCGGATGCGCGGGGGGAGGTGCAGCGCGGGCTGGAGGTGGTGGAGTTCGCGTGCGGGATCCCGCAGCTGCTCAAGGGTGAGTATTCCGATCAGGTCTCGAGTGGTGTGGACGTGTTCTCGTTCCGGGAGCCGCTGGGGGTGGTGGCGGGGATCACGCCGTTCAACTTCCCGGTGATGGTTCCGATGTGGATGTACCCGGTGGCGATCGCGTGCGGGAACACGTTCGTGCTGAAGCCGAGTGAGCGGGACCCGTCGGCGTCGCTGTTCGTGGCCGAGTTGTGGCAGCGGGCCGGCCTGCCGGACGGGGTGTTCACCGTGCGTGAACGGCGACAAGGAGGCGGTGGACGCGCTGCTGGACGACCCGCGGGTGGCGGCGGTCTCGTTCGTCGGGTCGACCCCGATCGCGCGGTACATCCACCGGCGCGGTTCGGAGAACGGTAAGCGGGTGCAGGCCCTGGGTGGGGCGAAGAACCACGCGGTGGTGCTGCCGGACGCCGACGTCGACTTCGCCGCCGAGCACCTGGCCGCGGCCGCGTTCGGGTCGGCCGGGGAACGCTGCATGGCCGTCTCCGCCGCCGTCGTCATCGGCGGCACTGTAGGTAGCGCGGGGGATGCGGTGGTGAAGGCGGTCAGCGCCCGCGCGGAGGCGGTCAAGGTCGGCTCCGGCCGCGACACCGGCAGCGAGATGGGCCCGGTGATCACCCGGGCCGCGCAGGAACGGATCACCGGATTGATCGGGCGCGGCGCCGAGCAGGGCGCCCGCCTCGCCGTCGACGGCCGCGGCCTGGTCGTCCCGGGCCACGAACAGGGCTTCTTCGTCGGCCCCACCGTGATCGACGACGTCCGACCCGACATGGACGTCTACCGCGAGGAGATCTTCGGGCCGGTGCTGTCCGTGCTCCGCGCCGACGACGTCGACCACGCCATCGCGTTGATCAACGCCAACCCGTACGGCAACGGCACCGCCATCTTCACCAACAGCGGCGAGGCCGCCCGCCGATTCCAACGCGGCGTCAACGTCGGCATGATCGGCATCAACGTGCCGGTCCCGGTCCCGATGGCCTTCTACTCCTTCGGCGGCTGGAAAGACTCCCTGTTCGGCGACAAGCACGTCCACGGCCCCGAAGGCGTCTCCTTCTACACCCGCGCCAAAGTCATCACCACCCGCTGGCCCCACGTCGAACACCCCACCACCGCCACCTTCTCCTTCCCCACCTCCAGCTGATGCCACCGTGATCTCGTGCGAGAAATTGTCACGACAAAATATTGACAATCATGTTTCGTCCCGGGAACACTCTCGCTACGGCGTGAGCGCCGTCACAATCCGGTCCTCTTCGCCAGGAGGCCGGGCCACAGCGGGTCGGCGCAGCGACACCGAGCCCGAGTTCTGCCCTTCTGTCAGCCCGGCGCTTCCGCGCCGCCCCTCCGTCCCCCTTCCCGGCGCATCGCCGCGACGACGAGGAGTACCCATGTTCAAGAACCCACGCGTCCTGGGTCTGGCCGTAGCTCTGGCCGCTGCGGCCGCCGGGCTCGCTGCCTGCTCGTCATCCGGTGGCCGGCAGGCCACCCAGTCCAGCTCCGGAGGTGGCGCCGGCGTCGCGAACACCCCCAAGATGACCGTCGCCATGATCACTCACCAGGCCCCTGGCGACACCTTCTGGGACATCATCCGCAAGGGCGCAGAGGCGGCCTCGGCCAAGGACAACGTCGAGCTGCAGTACTCGAACGACCCCGACGCGACCAAGCAGGCCCAGCTGATCCAGGCGGCCATCGACAAGAAGGTCGACGGCATCGCGGTCACCGACCCGAACACCGGCGCCCTCGGCGCCACCATCAAGAAGGCGATCGCGGCCGGGATCCCCGTCACGATGTTCAACGCCGGCGGCCCGGACGCACTCGGCCTGGGCGCCCTGGGTTACTTCGGCCAGGGCGAGAAGGACGCCGGCCTGGCGGTCGGCAAGCGAGTCGTCGCCGACGGCGGCAAGAACGCTCTGTGCGTCATCCAGGAGCAGGGCCAGCAGCAGCTGGAGGACCGCTGCGACGGGGTCACCAGCGGCGCCGGCTCCGGCGCGAAGGTCTCCAAGGTCTACGTGAACGGCCGCGACGACTCCGCCGTGACGACGTCTATCCAGGCCAAGCTCGCGCAGGACAAGAGCATCGACTACGTGGTGACCCTCGGGGCGCCGTTCGCCCTCGACGCCGTCAAGTCGGTCAAGGGCGCCGGCAGCTCGGCGAAGATCGGCACCTTCGACACCAACAAGCAGCTCGTGGCGGCCGTCCAGGACGGCTCCGTCGCCTGGGCGATCGACCAGCAGCCGTACCTGCAGGGCTACGAGGCCGTCGACGGGCTCTGGCTGTACAAGACCAACGGCAACACGCTCGGCGGCGGCAGCAACGTCGCGACGGGCCCGGCCTTCATCGACAAGTCGAACATCGCGCAGGTCTCCCAATTCGCCGCCAACGGCACCCGGTGACCGCCCGATGAACGACGGAAGGGAACCGAGATGACGACGATCACGAAGGCGCCGGCCGACGACCGCGTCGTGACCCGCTCGGTGGCGGCGGGCTTCTTCGGGCGGCCGGAGGTGGGCGCCCTCATCGGCGCCATCGCCGTCGCCCTGCTCTTCCTCGCGGTGGCACCGGCGTTCCGCAGCGCCAGCAACATCGGGACGATCCTGTACGGCTCCTCCACGATCGGCATCATGGCGGTCGCGGTGGCGCTGCTCATGATCGGTGGCGAGTTCGACCTGTCAGCGGGCGTCGCGGTGACGACGTCCGGCCTGACCGCGGCTCTGACCACCTGGTACTTCAGCATCAACGTCTGGGTGGGTGTCCTCATCGCCCTGGTGATCTCGCTGGCGATCGGCGCGTTCAACGGCTGGCTGCTCCACATCACGGGCCTGCCCAGCTTCCTCGTCACCCTGGGCACGTTCTTCGTGCTCCAAGGCATCAACCTCGCCGTCACCCGGATGATCGCCGGCGGGGTCTCGTCGAACTCGATCAACGACGTGCAGGGGTTCGACAGCGCACAGGCGGTGTTCGCCTCGAGCTTCACCATCGGACCCGTGACCATAGAGATCACGGTGGTCTACTGGGTGATCCTCACGATCGTCGGGTCCCTGATCCTGCTGCGCACCCGGTACGGCAACTGGATCTTCTCCGCGGGCGGTGACGCCCCCGCGGCGCGGGCCGTCGGTGTCCCGGTCACCGCGACGAAGATCGCGTTGTTCATGGGCGTCGGGTTTCTGCGCCTGGCTGCTCGGCATGCACCTGCTCTTCAACTTCAACAACGTGCAGTCCGGCCAGGGCGTCGGGAACGAGTTCATCTACATCATCGCGGCCGTCATCGGCGGCTGCCTCCTCACCGGCGGCTACGGGTCGGTCGTCGGTGCGTCCATCGGTGCCCTGATCTTCGGGATGACCCAGCTGGGCATCACCTACGCGGGCTGGAACCCTGACTGGTTCAAGACCTTCCTCGGGATCATGCTCCTCCTCGCGACGCTGGTGAACCTGTACGTCAAGCGGAAGGCGGACGCCCGATGAGCACCCTCGACGGCACCGCCGCAGGCGCCGGCGCAGGCGCCGTCCGCGCGGACGACCGGCCCGTCCTCGAGCTCGACAACGTCGGCAAGAGCTACGGCAACGTGAACGCGCTGCGCGGGGTCAACATCACGGTCCGCCAGGGCGAGGTGACCTGCGTGCTCGGCGACAACGGTGCGGGCAAGTCCACCCTCATCAAGATCATCGCCGGACTGCACGACTACACCGAGGGCACGATGAAGGTCGACGGCGACCACCCGTCACTTCACCTCGCCCCGGGTGGCCCAGGCGCATCGGCATCGCGACCGTCTACCAGGACCTCGCGCTCGCCCCGCTCATGTCGGTCTGGCGGAACTTCTTCCTCGCCAACGAGATCCGCAACGGGCCCTTCCTGGACATCCCGAAGATGAAGCGGATCTGCGGTGAGGAACTGACGAAGATGGGGATCGTCATCCCCGACCTCGACCGCCCCGTCGGCGGCCTCTCCGGCGGGCAGCGCCAGTGCGTCGCGATCGCGCGAGCGATCTACTTCGGCGCCCGCGTCGTCATCCTCGACGAGCCCACCGCGGCCCTCGGCGTCAAGCAGTCCGGCGTGGTGCTGAAGTACATCGTCGCGGCACGTGATGCCGGGCTCGGGGTCATCTTCATCACCCACAACCCGCACCACGCCTACCTGGTGGGCAACCACTTCGTGATCCTCAAGCTCGGCCGGGTCACGCTCGATGCCCACCGGGACGAGCTGAACCTCGAGCAGCTCACGGGTGAGATGGCCGGCGGTCAGGAGCTCGCCGAGCTCAGCCACGAGCTGCGGGCGGCCGACCCCGGCAAGGTCGTTCACACCGCACGCCGTCGATCACGGCGCGGTGGGCGCACCCGACCTGGCGGGCCCCGTGGGCCCGGGCGCAGACACCTGAGCGCAGCATCACGTCTCCCCACCCCGGCCGTCGCCGGCCGGGGTGGGGAGGCCGCCACAGCTGCGTCCCCGACGAACGAGGAGCCCCTCATGTCGACGACAGCGCCTGCGCCCGCGCAGGTGGAGCCGCCCCTGCTGACGATGACCCGCAACACGCGCACCCGGCTGTGGAACGACTCGGCCGACCCGGACGAGCTGACGGCGGCCATCGGGTGGGGCGCCGTGGGCGCCACGGCGAATCCCGTCATCGCGCTCGCCGCGCTGCGCGCCGGCGGACCGCGCTGGCGGACCCGCCTCACCGAGCTCGCGGCGGAACACCCCCGCGCGACCGAGTCCGAGCTCGGCTGGCTCGCGGTGGAGGAGCTGTCCATCACCGCGGCCGCCCTGCTCGAGCCGTCCTTCCGCGCCAGCGGCGGCCGGGACGGGCGGCTCTCGATCCAGACCGACCCGAGGCTCTGGCGCGACGCCGAGCGGCTCGTCGCGCAGGCCGTCCATTTCGACGGCCTGGCCCCGAACATCATCGTCAAGATCCCGGCCACCGCGGCGGGGATCACCGCGATCGAGGAGGTCACGGCCCTCGGCATCAGCATCAACGCCACCGTCTCGTTCACCGTCCCGCAGGCGCTCGCCGTCGGTGAGGCGGTCGAGCGCGGGCTGCGCCGGCGCGAGGCGGCGGGCCACGACGTCGCCGGCATGGGCCCGGTGTGCACGATCATGGTGGGCCGCCTGGACGACTGGATGAAGGTGGCGGCCGAGAAGGCCGGCGTGACGCTCGACCCGGGGTACTTCGAGTGGGCCGGCGTGGCCGCCTTCAAGCGGGCGTACCAGCTCTACACCGAGCGCGGCTACCGGGCGCGGCTGCTGTCGGCGGCCTTCCGCAACCACATGCACTGGAGTCAGCTGGTGGGCGGCGACGTCGTCATCTCGCCGCCGTTCGCCTGGCAGCAACGGCTCAACGCCAGCGGCATCGACCCCGTGCCCCGGATCGACGAGCCCGTCCGGCCCGAGGTGCTCGACGCGCTGTACGGGCAGGTCGGCGAGTTCCGCCGGGCGTACGACCCCGACGGGCTCACGGTCGGCGAGTTCGACACCTTCGGCGCCACCCGGCGCACCCTGCGGCAGTTCCTCGCCGCGGCCGCCGACCTCGACGCGCTCGTGCGGGACGTGCTGCTGCCCGACCCCGACAAGGAAAGGACCACTCCGTGACCGTCAGCGTAGGCGTCATCGGTACCGGCATGATCGGCACGCAGCACGTCCGCCGACTCGCCGGTCAGGTGGCCGGAGCGTCCGTCGCGTCGGTCTTCGACGTCGCGGCGGACCGGGCCGCCGCCCTGGCGCAGGAGGTGGGCGCCAGGGCGGCCGGCTCGTGGACCGAGCTCGTCGAGGACCCGGGCGTCGACGCCGTCCTCATCGCCTCCCCGGGCGACCTGCACGTCGAGCAGGTGCTCGCCTGCCTCGCCGCGGGGAAGCCGGTGCTGTGCGAGAAGCCTCTCGCGACCACCGCCGACGATGCCCGCAAGGTGGTCGACGCGGAGGTCGCCGCCGGACGCCGGCTCGTCCAGGTCGGGTTCATGCGCCGGTACGACGCCGGGTTCCGCGACGTCAAGGCGGCGATCGACGGGGGCGCGATCGGCGAGCCCCTGCTCGCCCACGCGGTGCACCGCAACCCTTCGGTGCCCGACAGCTTCGTCGGCGAGATGTCGCTGACCGACTCCCTGGTGCACGAGTTCGACACGTTCCGCTGGCTCTTCGGCCAGGAGATCACCGCCACCACGGTGGTGCCGGTGCGGCAGAGCCCGGTCGGCGCGGAGCACGGTCTGCGGGACCCGCAGATCGTGCTGCTGGAGCTCGCGAACGGCGCCGTCGTCGACGCGGAGTCGTTCGTCAACTGCCGTACGGCTACGACGTCCGCTGCGAGGTCGTCGGCTCCGCCGGAACGGTCACGCTGGACAACCCGCGGACCACGATCGTGCTCGCCGACGGGCGCCGGGGCGAGGCGGTGCCGCCGGATTGGCGGGTGCGCTTCGGTCAGGCCTACGCCGACGAGCTGCAGGCCTGGATCGGCGCGCTCGCCGGCGGAGCGACCGTCGCCCCCGGCGCGTCGGACGCGTGGGACGGGTACGCGGCGATCGCCGTGGCGCAGACCGCCGTCGCCTCGTTCGCCCAGCACGCGCGCACCGAGGTCCAGCTGGTCGACCGGCCCGGGCTCTACGGCGGGGAGGACCGGCCGTGAAGATCGCGCTCGACCCCTTCATGGTGCGGAGCACCCCGCTGCTGGAGCTGCCCGCCCTCGTCGCCGAAGCAGGGCTACGAGTACATCGAGCTGTCGCCGCGCGAGGACTTCATGCCGTTCTTCCTCCACCCGCGCGCCGACCGGCACACCATCGCCTCGTTCAAGCGGGAGCTCGACGCCGCCGGCGTCCGGGTCTCGTCGGTGCTGCCGCTGTACCGCTGGGCCGGCCCGGACGAGGACGAGCGGCAGGCGGCCGTCCGGTACTGGAAGCGCGCCATCCAGATCACCGTGGACCTCGGGTGCGACGTCATGAACTCGGAGTTCAACGGGCGCCCCGAGCAGGCCGGCCGCTCCGAGGCGCAGTGGTGGAAGTCGATGGCCGAGCTCCTGCCGGTCTTCGAGCGGGAGGGCGTGCACCTGCGGCTCGAACCGCACCCCGACGACTTCGTCGAGGACGGCCTCGTCGCCGTCGACATGGTGCGCGGCGTCGACTCCCCCCTGGTGAGCTTCCTCTACTGTGCGCCGCACACCTTCCACCAGGGCGGGAACATGGTGCAGATCATGGAGTACGCGGGCGACCTGCTGACCCAGGTGCACGTGGCCGACTCCTTCGACCACACCGCGACCAACCGCTACATCCTCAACCCTCCCGGCACGCCCGCGCGGGTGCACCAGCACCTGGACATCGGGCAGGGCGAGGTCGACTGGGACGCCTTCTTCGGCACCCTGGAGCGGCTCGGGTTCGGCGGACGGAGCGAGGCGATCATGACGGCGTGTGTCTTCGCCTGGGAGAACCGGGCCCGCGAGTCGAACCGGTTCATGCGCGAGCAGCTCCAGGACCGGACGAAGAGCTGGGCCTGACCATGTCCGTCCCGACCCAGACGCCGGGGAACCCGGGCGCGCCCGCCCTGCCGGAGGTTCTCACCGTCGGCCGGGTCGGCGTCGACCTCTACCCGTCGGTGACCGGGCACCCCGAGCACGTCGGGGCGCCGCTGACGGCCGTCGCGACCTTCGACCGGTTCCTCGGCGGCACGGCCACCAACGTCGCCGTGGCGGCGGCGCGGCTCGGGCACCGCAGCGCCGTCCTCACCAAGGTCGGGCCGGATCCCTTCGGCGACTACGTGCGTACCGCGCTGGCCGGCTTCGGCGTCGACCCGCGGTTCGTCGGCACGGAGCCGGGCCTCCTCACGCCCGTGGTCTTCTGCGCCCTGGCCCCGCCCGAGGACCCGCCGCTGCTCTTCTACCGCTCGCCCGTCGCACCGGACCTCACGCTCACCGCCGACGACGTCCCCTGGGCCACCGTCGCCGACGTCCCGCTGCTGTGGGTGACCGGAACCGGCGCGAGCGTCGAACCCGCGCGCGCGACGCAGCACGCGATGCTCGAGCACCGGCGCCTCAACCGGGGCCCGGTCGCGCGCTGGACGGTCCTCGACCTGGACTGGCGGCCGATGTTCTGGCCGTCGCCGCAGGACGCGCGGCGGGAGTACGGGCGGATGCTCGACCTGGTCGACGTCGCCGTGGGCAACCGCGACGAGGTCGAGGTGGCGGTGGGCACGCGCGACCCCGAGGAGGCGGCCCGTCGGCTCCTCGACCGCGGGCTGGAGCTCGTCCTGGTGAAGAAGGGCGGCGACGGGGTCCTCGTCGCGAGCCCGGAGTCGATGGTCACCGTCGCGCCGCGCCGGGTCGACGTCGTCAACGGGCTCGGCGCGGGCGACGCGTTCGGGGGCGCGTTGTGCCACGGCCTGCTCGCGGGATGGGACCGCGAGCGGACCGCCCACCTGGCCAACGCCGCCGGTGCCCTCGTCGCGTCACGGCTCGCGTGCGCCGACGCGATGCCCACCCTCGGCGAGCTGGAGTCGCTGCTCGCCTCCGCGCCGCGAGACCTCGGCGCACGTCCCGCCCCCGTGGGCGGGAGGAAGGACGTGACGTGATCCCCGACCCGCTGCCCGACGACCGCTGGCACGAACTGCTGCGGCTCCGCGCGACCGACCCGCAGGCGGTCGCGGCCGCCTACGCCCGCCGCCGGCGGCCCGAGCTCGTCGTCGGCGATCGCGGGACGCTCTTCCTGGTGGCGGCCGACCACCCGGCGCGGGGAGCGCTGGCCGTCCCCGGGGATCCGCTCGGCATGGCGGACCGCCGCGGCCTGCTGCGCCGGCTCCTGATCGCGCTGGCGCACCCCGAGGTGGACGGGCTGCTCGGGTCGCCCGACGTGGTCGAGGAGCTGCTGCTGCTCGGCGCGCTGGAGGGCAAGGTCGTGCTCGGGTCGATGAACCGGGGCGGGCTCTACGGGGCGGCGTGGACGATGGACGACCGGTTCACCGGCTACGACGCCGCGAGCATCGCCGCCTGCGGGCTCGAGGGCGGCAAGATGCTGCTCCGGCTCGACGACACCGACGCCGGCACCGTGCCCACGATCGAGAGCTGCGCGCGGGCCGTGACGGCGCTGGCGGATCGCGGGCTCCTGGCGATGGTGGAGCCCCTCCCCTACGGCCGGGACGCCGACGGCGCCCCGTACCTGCAGCGCGACACCGCCTCGCTCACCAGAGCCATAGCCGTCGCCTCCGCCCTCGGAACCACCAGCGCCTACACCTGGCTCAAGCTGCCGGCCTGCGAGGACCCGGACCCGGTCTTCGCCGCCACCACGCTGCCGTGCGTGGTGCTCGGCGGCGTCCCCGGCCCGGACCCCGAGGACGACCTGGCCAGCTGGTCACGGGCGCTGCGGCAGCCGAGCGTCCGCGGTCTCGTGGTCGGGCGCGCCCTGCTCTACCCGCCCGGCGGGGACGTCGCCGCCGCCGTGGACGCCGCAGCCCGCGCCCTGCGGGCCGCCCAGGAGCACGAACCGGAGGAGGTCGCGCTGTGAGCGACACCGGAACGAACACCGGGATCGCACCCTCACCACTGCTCCGTCGCCGGGGCGAGCAGGTCGTCGTCACACCCCAGGACGCGGGGTGGACCTACTGCGGTCTGCGGGTCCTGCGGCTGGCGGCAGGCGTCCCCGTCACGGTGACGACGGACGACACCGAGGTGTTCGTGCTGCCGCTCGCCGGTTCGCTGCGGGTCGAGGTGCACGGCGAGGCGCGGTACGAGCTCGCCGGCCGGCGTTCGGTGTTCACCTCGGCCACGGACGTCGTCTACGCCGGCCGGGACAGCACGCTGACGCTGCTCAGCGACACGGGGGCCGAGGTGGCGCTGCCGAGCGCCCGCTGCGAGCGGAAGCTGGCCTCGGCCTACGGCGCGGCCGGCGACGTCCCCGTCGAGGTGCGCGGGGCGGGCCTGGCCACCCGGCTGGTGCGCAACTTCGGCGCCCCGGGCGCGTGGGACCACGCCGACAAGCTCGTGTGCTGCGAGCTCGTGACACCGCCGGGGAACTGGTCCAGCCACCCCCCGCACAAGCACGACGTCACCGCTCCGTGCCCCGTGGTGAACGAGGAGATCTACTACTACCGCATCGCGGGCCGGGACCAGCTGACCCCGTCGGGCGAGGGGTTCGGCCTGCACCGGACGTACACGGGGCCGGAGCACGCGGACGCCGGACTGGCGCCGCTGGACGAGACGCTGGAGGTGCGCGACGGAGACGTCGTCCTCGTGCCCTACGGCTACCACGGCCCGTGCGCGGCGGCGCCCGGCTACCCCATGTACTACCTCAACGTGCTCGCCGGCCCCGGCGCCGCGCGCTCGATGGCCTTCTGCGACGACCCCGCCCACGCCTGGATCCGGGACAGCTGGGCCGAGCAGGACGTCGACCCGCGGATCGCCGACCTCATCGGGAGGACCTCGTGACGCTCATCGAGCCGGCCCCGGCCGTGGACCGCGACGCCGGCGGGACGATCCGCCTCACCACCGCGCAGGCGCTGGTGCGGTGGATGGTCGCGCAGCGTTCCGAGCTCCTCGACGGGACCCGGGTACCGCTCTTCGCCGGCGTCTTCGGGATCTTCGGGCACGGCAACGTGCTCGGCCTGGGCACGGCGCTGTACGACGTCCGGGACGAGCTGCCCACGTGGCGGGGGCAGACCGAGGAGGGCATGGCGCTCGCCGCGATCGCGTACGCCAAGGCGACCGAGCGGCGTCAGGTGATGGCCGCGACGTCCTCGATCGGGCCCGGGGCGCTCAACATGGTGACCGCGGCCGGCCTCGCCCACGCGAACCGGCTGCCGGTGCTGCTGCTCCCCGGGGACACGTTCACCGGGCGCGGTCCCGACCCGGTGCTGCAGCAGGTGGAGCACTACGGCGACCCGACGGCGACGGTCAACGACGCCTTCCGCCCGGTGTCCCGGTACTTCGACCGGATCACGCGCCCCGAGCAGCTGCTCGCCACGCTCCCGCAGGTGGCCCGGGTGCTCACCGACCCGGCGGACGCCGGTCCCGTGGTGCTGGCCCTGCCGCAGGACGTGCAGGCCGAGGAGTACGACTTCCCGCTGGCGATGTTCGGCGAGCGGCTGCACCGGGTGCCGCGGCCGCGGCCGGACGTCGAGGCGCTCACCGAGGCGGAGCGGATCCTCCGCGCGGGGCGGCGTCCGCTGCTCGTCGTCGGCGGCGGGGCGCGCTACTCGGGGGCGCGCGCGGAGGTGCTCCGGTTCGCCGAGGCCCACGGCGTCCCGGTGGTGGAGACGCCGGCGGGGCGCACGCTGATCCCGCACGATCATCCGCTGCACGGCGGTCCGCTCGGCATCATCGGGTCGACGTCGGCCAACACGCTGGCCCGCGAGGCGGACGTCGTGCTCGCCGTGGGGACCCGGCTGCAGGACTTCACGACGTCCTCCTGGACGGCGTTCTCGGACGGCGTCCACGTGGTCGCGCTCAACGTCGCGCGGTTCGACGCCGTCAAGCACGCCGCGCACGCCCTCGTCGGCGACGCCCGGGCAACCCTGGACGAGCTCGACGCCGCGCTCGACGGCTGGAGCGCGGACGAGGAGTGGACCGCCCGCGCCGGCGGCGAGCGCGCGACGTGGGACGCCGACGTCGACCGGCTGCGCGCCGGCGTCGCGCCCGACGGCTCGCTCACCTACGCGCAGGTCGTCGGCGTCGTCAACGAGGCGAGCGGTCCGGAGGACTACGTG
This sequence comes from uncultured Actinomycetota bacterium, assembly GCA_963755755.1. Lineage (GTDB taxonomy): Bacteria > Actinomycetota > Actinomycetes > Actinomycetales > Kineosporiaceae > DATKNA01. Next base: position 31,032 of record CAVWLJ010000012.1, on the reverse strand, counting down.
CTGACCTCGTCCGGGGGCTTCCCCGGCGAGCTGCACGGGGGCTGGCGTGCGACGTCCGCGGACGCCCCGACGATGGACCTCGAGTACGGGTTCTCGTGCATGGGCTACGAGGTCGCCGGCCCGTGGGGCGCCGCCATGGCCCGGGCCGAGACGCACCCGGACGGGCTGGTCACCGGTCTCCTGGGTGACGGCTCGTACCTCATGCTCAACTCCGACCTGTACTCGGCCGCGTTCGCCGGGCACCCCTTCGTCCTCGTCGTCTGCGACAACGGGGGCTACGCCGTCATCCACCGGCTGCAGACGGGGCAGGGCGCACCCGGCTTCAACAACCTGTTCGTCGACGCCCGCGGGCCCGGCGCGCCGGCCGACGGCGGCCTGCGCGTCGACTTCGCGGCGCACGCGCGAGCGCTGGGCTGCACGGTGGAGGAGGTCCCGCGCGACGGCACCGCCGAGGATCTGCGCCGCGCCTACCTCGCCGCCCGCTCCGCGGCGACAGCAGTCCCGTCGGCCGGCCGTCGTCGTATGCCGCACCCACCCCACGACGTGGACCGAGGCCGGGGCCTGGTGGGAGGTCGGCGTCCCGGCCGCGCTGCCGGGCCGTGCCGCGTTCGAGGAGCGCAAGGCCGCCCAGCAGCGGTGGCTGGGGTGAGCACCGCGACCGAACCGACGACGCAGGGGAGTTCTCCATGACCGCACCGCACGACCTGTCCCGGCTCACCCTGGGCACCGCCCCCGACTCGTGGGGCGTGTGGTTCGCGCAGGACCCGCATCAGGTCGGCTGGCAGCAGTACTTGGACGAGGTGGCGGCTGCCGGCTACCTGTTCACGGAGCTGGGGCCGCAGGGCTTCCTGCCGCAGGACCCGGCACAGCTGCGTGACGAGCTGGCCGCCCGCGGCCTCACAGTCTGCGGCGGGACGGTGTTCGCCGGGCTGCACAAGGGCAAGGAGGCGCTGGACAAGGCCAAGGAGGACTTCGGACGGGAGGCACGGTTGCTGCGCGAGGTGGGCGCCGAGTACCTCGTCCACCTGCCGGAGCAGTACACGGACCAGCACGGCGGGGCCCTGACGGAGTCCGCGGACATCGACCCCGAGCAGTGGGCGGCCCTGGTCTCCGGCACCGACGAGCTCGCCCGGTACCTGCTCGAGGAGTTCGGGGTGAAGCTGGTCTTCCACCCGCACGCCGACACGCACGTGGACACCCAGGAGCGGATCGAGCGGTTCCTCTCGGACACCGACCCCGAGCTCGTCAACCTCTGCCTCGACACCGGCCACGTCGCGTACTGCGGCGGCGACAACGTGGAGATCATCCGGCGCTTCCCGGAGCGGATCACGTACGTCCACCTCAAGCAGGTCGATCCCGAGATCCGTGAACGGGTCCGGCGGGAGAACCTGTCGCTGGCGGAGGCCGTACCGCTCGGCGTCATGTGCGAGCCGCCGTTCGGCGAGCCCGACATGCCCGAGCTGCTCGCCGCCCTGGCCGAGCTCGACCGCGACGTCTACTGCGTCATCGAGCAGGACCTCTACCCGGTCGAGCCGCACATCCCGCTGCCCCTCCAGGCACGCACCGCGGGGTACTACCGGGGCTGCGGGCTCGGCCCCGTCCGCCGCTGGCCGTACTGATCCGAAGGCACCGGCCCGGTGCTCCCGCGGACGACGAGCCTGGTCGGGACGACGATCTCGGATCGCTCCCGTGCGGCCGCCCTCGAGACGCTCGAGGACGAGCCGCACGGCCACCCGGGCCTGCTCGAGGTACCCCTGCGCCACGCTGGTGAGGTCGATCCGCGCGTGCCGGGCGAGCGGGCTGTCGTCGAACCCCGTCAGCGACATCCCTTCCGGCACCCGGACGCCGGAGCGCTCCAGCCGGTCGAGGACGCCGATGGCCGTCCGGTCGTTGAAGGCGACCAGAGCGGTGACGCCGCCGGGAACACGCTCCGCGGCGGCGGCCCCGTCGTCCTCGGTGAGGCCACCGGGCACGACGACGGCCTCGAGCCCACGCTCGCCGCATGGCCCCGAGGTACGCGTCGCGACGGACCTGGGCGATGGCCCCCTCTCCCCCGTCGACGTGGGCGATCCGGCGGTGCCCGAGGCCGACGAGGTGCTCGACGGCCTGCGCGACGCCGTCGACGTCGTCCGCGCGGACGACGTCGGCGCGAGGCAGGTCGAGCGGGCGGCCCACGACGACGGTCGGCACGGGCTCGACGACGGCCGCGAGCCGGTCCGCCGGGAGCGTCGGGCCCAGCAGGAGCAGGGCCTCGCAGCGGGAGTCGACCAGGGTCTCGATCGCGTGGGCCTCGTCGTGCACGCCGGCGGTCGAGCTGAGCACGAGCTCGTAGCTCGCCGCCTCGGCCGCGCCCCTGATCTCCTCGACCAGCTCGCCGTGGTACAGGTTGCCGGGGATGAACGTGACGCCCAGGGTCCTCGTCCGGCGCCGGGCCAGCAGGGCGGCCGTGCGGTCCCCGCGGTAGCCCAACCGGGTGGCCACCGCGAGGACCCGCTCACGCGTGACGGCGCTCGGCCCGGACGAGCCGCTGAGCACCATCGAGACCAGACCCTTGGAGACCCCCGCCTCGTCGGCGACGTCCTGCATCGTCGGGCGCCGCGCGGCGCCCCGGCGGTCCGGCGCCGCATCCCCTGCCATGGCGAGCCACGATAACCGCCGCCATTTGTCACGACAAAGTCTTGACACGATCTCGTGACTTCGGCGATGCTCGGGACACCGCTTTAAACCGGTTTAAGACCGATGCGGACCCCGCCGTTCCACGAGGAGGAGAAGCATGCCCGAGAACTCCATCGGCGTGGCGGTGATCGGCGCCGGCATGGCCGGCCGGGCGCACGCCGCCGGGTACCGCAGCGCCACCACCCTGTACGGCGAGGGCCTGCCCGAGGTGCGCCTGGTCGCCGTCGCCGACGTCAACGAGCAGTTCGCGACGCAGACGGCGCGGCGCTTCGGCTATGCACGGCCCGAGCAGTCCTGGCAGGCGGTCGCCGAGGCGGACGACGTCGACGTCGTCAGCGTCGTGGTGGCCAACCACCTGCACCGCGAGGTGGTCGAGGGGCTGCTCGCAGCGGGCAAGCACGTGCTGTGCGAGAAGCCGTTCGCGCCGACGACGGCCGACGCCGAGGCCATGGTGGCCGCCGCGTCCGCGCGGCCCGACCTTCGCACCGGGGTCGGCTTCACCTTCCGGCGCTCCCCCGCCATCGCCGCGGTGAAGGAGCGCGTCGACGACGGCTCGCTGGGGCGGCCGATCCACTTCAGCGGGCACTACTGGTGCGACTACGCGGTCGAGCCCACGGCGCCGATGAGCTGGCGGTACAAGGGCGGCCCGGGGTCGGGGGCGCTGGCCGACATCGGCAGCCATCTCGTCGACCTCGCCGAGTTCCTGTGCGGGCCTGTCGCGTCGGTGCGTGGGACGACGTTCGCGACCACCACGACCGAGCGTGCCCTGCCGGTCGGGGCGGCTGTCGGGCACGCCGCGGCCGAGCTCAGCGACGTGCGCGAACCGGTCGAGAACGAGGACGTCGTCACGTTCACGGCGACCTTCGCCTCCGGCGCCACCGCCACGCTGTCCGCGTCGCGGGTCGCCATGGGGCACGCGAACGCGCTCGGCTTCGAGCTCTTCGGGACCGACGCCGCGGCCACCTTCGACCTGTCCCGCCCCGGCGAGATCGGCTACGTCGACCGCGCGGTGACCGGGCCGACGGCCGGGTACCGCGTCGTCCCGATCGGCCCCGAGCACCCCTACCTGACCGGGGGGCTGCCGATGGACTTCCCCGGGGTCGGCTACGGGCAGAACGACCTGTTCGCGTTCCAGGCGCGCGCGTTCCTCGAGCAGGTCGCCGGCGTGGCGAACCTTCCGCCGGTGCCGTCCTTCGAGCACGGGCTGCACAACCTGCGGCTGCTCGCCGCCGTCACCGAGTCCGCCGCCGAGGGCGGCGCCGAGATCAAGGTCCCCTGAAGGAGACGACATGAAGCTGGGCGTCTACACCGCCGTCCTGCACGACAAGCCACTGGCCGAGGCGCTACGCGTGATCAAGGATCTCGGCCTGCGGAGCGCGGAGATCAATTCGGGCGGATTCGTCGCCTCGCCCCACCTGCCGGCGAACCTGCTCGAGAGCGAGACGGCCCGGCAGGAGTACCTCGGGCAGTTCGAGGCGGCGGGCGTCGAGCTCACCGCCCTCAACTGCAACGGCAATCCGCTCGACCCGAACCCCGCGCGCGGGCGGAAGCACGCGGACGACGTCCTGCGGTCGATCGAGATCGCCGCGGCGCTCGGCGTGAAGCGCGTGGTGACCATGTCCGGCACGCCCGGAACGGAGGCCGGCACCACCAAGCCGGCCTGGAACGTGCTCCCCTGGGACAGCGCCTACCTCGACGTGCGGGACTACCAGTGGCACGAGGTGGCGATCCCCTTCTGGCGGTCCGTGCAGGAGCGCGCCGCGCACTTCGACGTCAGGGTCGCCCTCGAGATGCACCCCGGCAACGTCGTCTACAACCCCGCCACCCTCGAGCGCCTCGTCACGGAGACCCGGGCCACGCACATCGGCGCCGAGATGGACCCGAGCCACCTCTTCTGGCAGGGCATCGACCCCACCCTCGCCGTCGACCATCTCGGGTCGCTCGTGGTCAACGCGGCCGCGAAGGACACCCGGATCAACCCGGCCGCCCGGATCAACGGGGTCCTGGACGACGTCGGCTTCAGCCGGCCCGACGCCGGCGACCCGGCCACGATCGAGCTGGGCGGTGGATACGTGCTCAGCCGGTGGCCCACGTCGTCCTCGTGGGACTTCGTCGCGGTCGGCCGCGGGCACGACGTCGCCTGGTGGGCCGGGTTCCTGCGGGCCCTCGAGCGCGTCGACCCCGACATGCCGGTCAACATCGAGCACGAGGACGCCGAGCTCGGCCAGCTCGAGGGCCTGGCCTCCGCCGCCGAGGTCCTCCTGGCCGCGGAGCAGTCGGTCGGCCCGCGCGAGACCGCACGCACCTGACCCACGCTGCTCACGGCAGGCAGGCGCCCGGGAGTTCGAACCAGAGCAGGTCCTCGAACTCCGGTGACACCCGTGGCGTCGGTCCGCTCGCGAGCTCCGGGCGCCCGGCCCGGTCGAACACGGCGCGCGCCTCGTCGAGATAGCCGCGGAGCTCGGACTGCGGCGCCCGCTCCCGGCGGCGTGGGTAGGTCATGCGCCCGGCGGCGTCGTAGCCCACGTCGCTCAGGCGCAGGGGTTGCTCGCCCGTGCTCCGCCGGTGCCTCCAGAGCCCGGTGCACGGGTCGAACCGGTACTCGGGCAGCAGGCGCCACCCGTCGCAGGCGACCATGTCGACGGCGTCGACGATGTAGTCGACGACGGCGTCCGGGACGAAGTAGTTGAGGTTGATGCGGACCCAGCCCGGCTTGATCCCCTCGTGACCACGGAGGATCTGCCGCTCGAAGGCGTGCGACCGATCCGGTCCGATGCCGAGCAGGCGATGGCCGTAGGGGCCGGCGCACGAGCAGCCGCCGCGGGTCTGGATGCCGAAGAGATCGTCGAGCAGTGCGACGACGAAGTTGTGGTGCAGCCTCGCACCCGGGACGCCGTCGTGCATGCGCCGGACGGTGAAGGACACGATGGCGAGACGCTCGGCCTCCAGGTTGCCGAGGATCTCGATCGAGGGGTTGGCCCGCCAGCGCTCGATCGCCCGTCGCAGCACCGCCTCCTCGCGGGCCCTGATCAGCTCGACGCCCACGGCCTGCTTGAGCTGGAAGACCAGTCCCGCGCGGATGGCTTCGACGATCGCCGGCGTGCCGCCCTCCTCGCGATGCTCGACGTCGTCGATGTAGACGTGTTCCTCCGGGCTGACGTACTGCACCGTGCCGCCACCCGGAACGACGGGGACGGTGTTGCGGACGAGGTCGCGGCGTATCGCGAGGACTCCGGGCGAGCCCGGGCCGCCGATGAACTTGTGCGGGCTGAGGACGACGGCGTCCTTGCGCAGGGCCGGGTCGCCCGCCTCCCCCGTCGGGTTCATCCGGACGTCGACGTACGGCCCCGCGGCCGCGAAGTCCCAGAAGGCGAGAGCACCGTGCGCGTGCAGCAGCCGGGTGACGGCGTCCGTGTCGGTGAGGATCCCGGTGACGTTGCTCGCGGCCGAGAACGCGCCGATCCGCAGCGGCCTGGACGCGTACCGGATCAGCTCCGCCTCGAGCGCGCGGAGATCGATGTGGCCGTCCGCGTCCTCGGGGACGTCGACCACGTCGGCGATGCTCTCCCGCCAGGGCAACTCGTTGGAGTGGTGCTCGAAGGGGCCGACCAGGACGACGGGCCGCTCGTGCGGCGGGATCACCGCGCGGAGGCCGTACCTCTGGTCCAGGTCCGCCGGGATCCTCAGATTGAGGACGCCGATCAGCTTGTCGACGGCCGCAGTGCTGCCCGAACCGCAGAAGAGGACGGCCGTCCCGTCGTCCCCGCCGATGGCGTCGCGGATGACCCGCCGCGCGTCCTCGCGCAGTGTCGTCGTCTGCCGCCCGGTGGCGCTGGCCTCGGTGTGCGTGTTGGCGTACCGGGGCAGCACCTCGTCGCGGATGAAGTCCTCCACGAACGACAGGGCCCGGCCCGACGCCGTGTAGTCGGCGTACGTGAGGCGCCGGGGGCCGTACGGACCGTCGAGAACGTGGTCGTCGCCGACCACGGCCGTAGCGATGCGGCGGATCAGCGGCGTGGCGACGGGGACGTCGTCGACCGGCATGGGCTCTCCCTGGTCGCTCACCTGCCCCCGGATGTCCCGAGACGGTACTCAGGTCGGCAAGCGCCGGTGCGCCGACGGCGTGTCAGGGCTGGACCGCGCCCAGGAGGTGGCGTCGGAGGAAGGCGATCTCCGCACCGACCACCTCCTCGAACCCGGAGAGGAAGGGCGTGTAGTGCCCGCCCGGGAGCCGCAGCAGTTCACCGCGGGGCGCGCGGCGAGCGGCCTCGCGGTCCGGGCCGACGGGCCCCGATCGGTCGTCGTCGCAACTCACGACGAGCAAGGGGCATGAGATGCGCGCGGCGTCCCGGATCGGCCGGTAGAACGGCAACCCGAGGATCGAACGCGCGGCCACCCTGCGGGACCAGCCGGCGTGCTCGCCGTCCGGGTCGAACGCGCGATCGGCGTCCACGGCGTCAGGGGTGGTGAGCACGGCCGGCACCCCCGGTGCGGCGACCAGGGGAAGCAGCAGCGGCGGCCGCCCGAGGGGCGCGCGCACGAGATCGAGGACGGCGCGCCCCATCGTCCGGGCGAGCGCAGGCTTGGTCTGGTAGCGGCCGGCGTTCCGGGTGGCCACCGATCCGTCGACCGTCGGCGTCTGGGCGATCGCCGCCGCCAGCTGCGGCGTCCGGGCGGCGATCCGGACGACGTGGCCGGCGGACGCCGAGAAGCTCCAGGCCGCGAGCCGCGTCGGCTCGACGTCGGGCAGCGATGCGGCGGCCCCGAGCGCCGCGGACCAGTCGGCCAGCTGGTCCCGCAGCCGCACCACCTGACGAGGACGCCCGCCGCTGCCGCCGAATCGGCGGTAGTCGAACGCCAGGACGCCGAAGCCCGCTTCCTGGAACCGCGCCGCGAACCGATCGGTGCCCGGCTCCTTCGGGATGCCGAAGCCGGCCGCCAGAACGACGCACGCCCCGTTGACCCCGGGATAGTGCCAGGCCGCGCACTCCTCGTCCCCGCTGCGGAACCTTATGCCCTGTCGGCTCGCCGCTCTCTGCATACCGCAAGTGAACCACCCGGCTCACTTGCTGTCGAGACTCGTCAGGGTGCCGCCACCTCACGGTCCAGCGCCCGCGCCAGGGCGTCGAGCCCGGCCTCGACGGCATCGGTGCGGCCCGTGGTCCGCCATTCCAGGAGGAACCCGCGGAACGCCGCCAGCATCATCTGCGTCACCTCGTCGATGCGCTGCTCCGGCCAGTCCGGCGGGCAGAGGGCGCGCAGCGCCGGCAGGTAGGGCGCGGAGGCCTCCCGGCCCAGATGCGCGTACCGCTCCGGGTCGTACATGGCGAGCCCGATCGCCTGATCGATGACGCGCAGGCCGGCCTCCGGCGTCATGAGCACCGGCCAGATCGCGCGCACCCGCGCCCCGAGCGTCCCGTTGCCAGGCGCTTCGAGCGCCGCCTCGAGACCGGCCCGGATCCGTCGCTCCCGAAGCTCGAGCATCGCCTGCTCGAGCAGGTCCTCCGCGTCGTCGAAGTAGTAGAGCAGCACCTTGTGCGTGGTCCCTGCGGCGCGCGCGGCCCGGCGGAGCGAGAAGTCCACGAGTCCGTTGACGGCGAGGTCCTCGGTGACCCGGGTCAGCAGCTCCCGGCGGCGCGCCTCGCCTCGGGGCGAGCCGGTCGACCGACGACGACTCGCGGATGAAGCGGCGTTCGCCTCCACGGCTCTCATGTCCCCCAGGATCCACCCCGCCGCGTGCCACATCGCCTCTTGACACGGTCCCGAACAGACCGTCGACGGCGTCGGGTTCGCGCGCATCCTCTCCGGTCGCGCCGAGGGTCCCGGGATCCTGCGCCACAAGCTCCCGCTCTGACCGCACCACCCATCCCACCCATCGAGTACGGAAGGAACATCGTCATGACCGCCACCACCACCGCCACGCCCACGCAGGCCGTCAAGGCGCTCGCGCAGCGCTTCACCGACGAGGTGCGCAACGGACGCGACCTGGACACCGCACTGACCGATCTGGTCGCCGAGGGCGACGTCATCGTGACCTACTCGACCTGGACGGGAACCCACCTCGGGGAGTTCATCGGGATCCCCGCCACCGGTCGCCAGGTCAGCGTCGAGGCCTGGACCAAGGACCGGTACCGCGACGGCCGACTCGTCCAGAGCCGGATCATCATGGACGTCGTCGGCATGCTCACCTAGCTGGGCGTGATCCCGGCACCCCCGGCACCCCGGCAGCCTGAGGCCGGCCTCGCGGCGTCTCCCGTCGGCCCGCCTGGCCGACGGGGGACGCCGCCGTGCGAAGCTCCACCCGTGACCTTGAAGCCCCTGCCCCCGTTCGCGGCGTGGCGACACCGGGACGCGCGGGAAGGCTTCGAGATCGTGTTCCTCACCCGCCTCCCCGACGGCTACCGGCTCGAGGGCGGGACGACGGCGGTCGAGGACGGCGCGGCGTGGAAGGTGGACTACCGGATCGACCTGGACGCGAACTGGGTCACCCGCGGCGCCCGCGTCGTCGGTCGGTCCGAGGCAGGGCCTTCCGACGTCCGCATCGATGCCGACGGACTCGGTTCCTGGACGGTGAACGGTGCTCCGCGGCCCGACCTGCAGGGGTGTCTCGACCTGGACCTCGAATCGTCGTCGCTGACCAACGCCCTGCCCGTGCACCGGTTGGGCCTGCAGGTCGGGGAGGCGGGCGAGGCTCCGGCGGCGTACGTGCGCGCCCAGGACCTCGCCGTGGAGAGGCTGGAGCAGCACTACCACCGGGTCGACGACGAGGGCGTGGGGCAGCGCTACGACTATGCCGCGCCGCGCTTCGACTATCGCGAGCGGCTGACCTACGACGCGAGCGGCTTGATCCTCACGTATCCGGGCCTGGCGGAGCGCTTCGCCTAGGCCGTCGGCCCGGCAGGGCTCATTCCCGGCCGCGCAGCCGTCGAATGATCTGCTGCAGCACCCAGCCGTTCGGCGGAGCAGCTGGTCACCAGGGTCGACAGATCGGCCATCGCGGCGAGGACGCCGTCCGTGATGCTCGCGCAGGCACCGGCGCGCAGGCGCCGGAACGCCAGACGGACGACCACCAGCACCACGGCGGCGTCGACCTGGGCGGTGGCGTCTCCCGCGCCGAGGTCGCGTCGCCGCGCGAGGTTCTCGGTGAGCTCCTGTTCCCACGCACGCTGCACGGCCAGGGTCCGAGGCAGCAGGGCCGGGTTCCGGGCGACGATCTCGTCGCGCATCTGCATCGTGTCGCGTTCGGCGTCGAAGATCTTCACCATCATCCCGAGCAGGTGCCTCACCTGTTCCCCGCGCGGACGTGTGACGTCGAGGCTGTCGACGGCCTGGCGGAGGTCCTCCAGCCACCGGTACTGGTAGCCGAACAGGACCCCGTCCTTGGTGCCGAAGTACCGGTAGAACGTGGCGACCCCGATCCCGGCGTCCGCGGCGATGCGCTCGACCGTGACCTGCTCGAACCCGTGCCGCCGGAACAGGTCCAGCGCCACGTGCTCCACCCGCGCGCGGAGCTGCTCACGCTGGCTCCTGCGGATGCTCGATCTCGACCTCGCGGCCTCTACGGCGCGGACCGCCGCGTCATTCATCGCCGACCGGCTCGGCGTGCACGGTCTCGTCGAGAACGCGTCGGGCCAGAGGCCCGTCGGAACGCCCGACCACGACCCGAACGCCGGCCAGCTGCCACTGCGGTTCCTGACCGCCGGCGTCGTCCGTGAGGGCCGAGGCGTGCACCCCGTGGCTCTCGAGGAGGCCCACGATGAGATCGGCCTCCGGGCGGCTGCTCACGACCGCCACCGTCACCGTGCTGCCGTCCATGAGGTCAACTCCTTGCGGTCACGAGGATGGGACCGGTGCAGGACAAGCATCGGCCCCTCCACGGAACCTCGGCACCGGTAGGTGTCCCGGGTCGATCCCTGGTCCGAGGTTCTCCGTCGTCCTCACGGGCAGGTGGCCGGGCCGGGACCAGGGGCGGACCGGCGTCGGCGAGGGGTTACGCGCGACCCCGCGTCGTGATAGGCACTACCGAGAAGGTGCCGACGACGACGGGAGCCGTCATGGACCCGAGGCGCACCAGAATCATCGAGATCCGCAGGGGTTGAGGGCGGCATGCGCCGGCCGGGGCCAGCGAGCCGGGCGACCTCGTGACGCCGACCCTGAGGCCGGCGTACGCCACGCTGCCGAGTCAGCGTTCCGCGTCCCTTCTCGGCCGCAGGGTGGAGTGCGAGACCCTCGATCAGCTCGCCGCGGACGTGGCCGGCGGAACGTCCCGCGTGCTGTTGCTCCGCGGCGGCGCGGGCTCGGGCAAGAGCGCGCTGCTGGCCCACCTCGCTACGCGAATCCAGGGCTGGCGGGTCACCTCGGCGTTCGGCGTCGAGTCGGAGATGGAGCTCGCCCACAGCGGTCTGCACCAGCTGTGCTCCCCGCTCCTGAACCGCCTCGACGAGATCCCGCCACCCCAGCGGGATGCGCTGCGGATCGTGTTCGGGCTCAGCGACGGCCCGGCGCCGGACCGGTTCCTGGTCGGCCTGGCCACCGTCAGCCTCATCGCCCAGGCCGCGGAGGAGCGGCCCCTCGCCTGCATCGTCGACGACGCGCAGTGGCTCGACCGGGCCTCGGCGCAGACCCTGGCGTTCGTCGCCCGCCGCCTCCTCGCCGAACGGGTGGCGCTCGTCGGCGCGATGCGTCCGGGGCCCGGCGACGACGTCTTCGCCGGCCTGCCGGTCCTGCCGGTCCGGCAGCTGGGCGAGGCCGACTCCCGCGCCCTGCTCCAGCGCACCCTCACGGTTCCGCTCGACCCCGCCGTCCGCGACCAGATCGTCGCCGAGAGCCACGGGAACCCGCTGGCCGTCCTCGAACTGCCTCGCACCTGGGACGCCCTGCGGCTCGCAGGAGGCTTCGGCCTGCCGGACGGGCGGCCGGTGACCGGACTCATCGAGGAGGGCTACCTCGACCGCTACCTGCGCCTGCCCGAGGAGACCCGGCTGCTCGTCCTCACTGCGGCCGCGGATCCGCGCGGCGACCCCGTGCTGCTGCGCCGGGCGGCCACCACTCTCGGGGTGGACCTGGCCGCGATCACCCCCGCGGCCGACGACGGGCTCGTGCAGGTGCGTGGCCGGGTGGAGTTCGCCCACCCGCTGGTCCGTTCCGCGGTGTACGGGGCCGCACCCGGGAAGGACCGCCGGCGTGTCCACCGGGCCCTGGCGGAGGCGACGGACGGGGTCACCGACCCCGACCGGCGCGCCTGGCACCGGGCGCGCGGCGCGTCCGGGCCGGACGAGGACGTCGCCGCCGACCTCGAACGCTCGGCCGGCCGCGCCCAGGCCCGCGGAGGTCTGGCCGCCGCCGCCGCCTTCCTCACCCGAGCCGCCGAGCTCACCCCCGAGCCGCCGCTCCGCCAGCGGCGCAGGCTCGACGCCGCCTTCGCCCACCTGGACGCGGGGTCGCTGGCCACCGCCCAGGACCTGCTCGACGTCGCACGCCGGGAGGGGACCGACGAGCTGCAGCAGGCGCGCGCCGACCTGCTGCGCGCCCGGCTGGCCTTCGTCTCGCGACGGGCCCGGCAGACTGCGCCGTTGCTCGCTGGCCGCCGCCCGACGGCTCGAACCCCTGGATCCGGCACTCGCCCGCGCGACGTACCTGGACGCGTTCTCCGCCGATCAGTTAGCGGCCAGGTTCGACGACGGCTTCGACGTCGCCGCCCTGGCGCACGCCGCGCGCGCCGCTCCTCGCCCGCCGGACGCCGACACCCACGGCGGAGACCTGCTGCTCGAGGCGTTCGCCGCGCTGACCGAGGACTACCCGGCCGCCGTACCCGTCGGCCGGCACGCCCTCGCCGAGCTGCGCCGGGAGCCGACCGCGCCGGCGACGAAGAGCGACCTCGGATGGCTGCGGCACGGGACCGTGCTCGCCCTCGAGCTCTGGGACGACGACGCCGCCGCCGTCCTCTCCGAACGTCACGTGCGAACGGCCCGCAGGACGGGAGCGCTCAGCGAGCTGCCGTTCGTGCTCAGCTCCCGGACCACGGTCCTCGTCCTGCGCGGTGAGCTCGCCGCGGCCGCCGCACTGCAGGACGAGACGAGGTGCGTGCAGGAGGCGGGGATGACCGATGCCCCGTACGGCGGCATGGTGCTGGCCGCCTGGCGCGGGCGCGAGGCGGAGGCGGCGGCGCTCATCGAGCACCACGCCGGCCAGGCGCGTGCCCGAGGCGAGGGCATCGGCGTCGCCACGGCCGGGTACGCCCGCGCGGTGCTCGCCCAGGCTCTGGGCCGCGTCGACGAGGCGCTCACGGCGGCTCGGGACGCGTGCGCGGACGACCGCGAGCTGGTCGCGCACAACTGGGGCCTGGTCGAGCTCGTCGAGGCCGCCGCCCGCACCGGCGAGCGCGACCTGGCGGACGACGCCCTGCGACGGCTGAGTGCCAAGACCCGGGCGGCGGGCACGGACTGGGCCCTGGGCATCGAGGCCCGCTCCCGCGCCCTGCTCGCCGACGGCGAGACCGCCGAGAACGCCTTCCGCGAGGCGGTGGAGCGGCTCGGCCGGTCACAGGTCCGCGGCGAGCTCGCGCGCACCCATCTGCTGTACGGCGAATGGCTCGGCCGCCGGCGCCGGCGCACCGAGGCGCGCGAGGAGCTGGACGCCGCGCACCGGATGTTCACGGCCATGGGGATCCTCGGCTTCGCCGAGCGCGCCCGCCGCCGGCTGCAGGCGGCCGGCGCCCCCGCGACGGCTCCCGCCCTGCACGGCCGTCCCGACCTGACCGCGCAGGAGGAGAGCATCGCGCGGCTCGCCGCCGACGGGCTCTCCAACGCCGAGATCGGCGGTCAGCTCTTCCTCAGTGCGAGGACCGTGGAGTGGCACCTGCGCAAGGTGTTCACCAAGCTCGGCATCGGCTCGCGGCGGGAGCTGAGGAGCGTCCTGCCGCAGACCGCGGGCGGTTCGGCGTGAGTCGTCTCGTCGGACGCCGCACCGAGTGCGAGGCGCTGACCCGTCTCGTCGCCGCGGCGAAGGCGGGCCGCAGCCAGGTGCTGGTCCTGACCGGCGAGGCCGGTATCGGCAAGAGCGCGCTGCTGGAGTTCCTCGTCGAGAGCGCCGCGGGGTGCACGGTCGCCCGGGCCGCCGGCGTGGAGTCGGAGATGGAGCTGGCCTACGCCGGCGTGCAGCAGTTGTGCAGCCCCTACCTGGACCGGCTGGACGCGCTCGCCGAGGTGCAGCGGGACGCCCTGCGCACCGCCTTCCGATTGCAGACCGGCCCCCCGCCGGACCGCGTGCTGGTGGGGATGGCGGTGCTGAACCTGCTCAGCGCGGTCGCCGACGAGCGTCCCCTCGTCTGCGTGGTGGACGACGCCCAATGGCTGGACCGGGCCTCGGCGCAGACGCTGGAGTTCGTCGCCCGCCGGCTCGGGGCCGAGCCGCTGGCCGTGGTGCTCGCCGTCCGCCCAGCTACCGACGGCGGGACGTCGACCGAGCTGCCGGCACTGGCCGTGCGCGGCCTCGACCCGATCGACGCGGCGACCCTCCTGGACTCGGCCGTCCCGTTCGTGCTCGACCCACGGGTACGCGACCGCATCCTCGCGGAGAGCGCCGGCAACCCCCTGGCGCTCCTCGAGCTCCCGCACGACGTCTCCGCGGCGCAGCTGGTTTTCGGCGGAGCCGCGGACGACGGGGCCACCCCGGTCGCGCAACGGCTCGAGCGGGTGTTCCTGCGCCAGACCCGGTCGCTGCCGGAGGCCTCCCGACGCCTCCTGCTGCTGGCGGCCGCGGAGCCGATGGGCGACGTGACCCTGCTGCGGCGTGCGGCGGCCCACCTCGGCATCCCGGCCCAGGCCGCGGCACCCGCCCTCGAGGCGGGCCTGGTGGACCTGCGCGATCGGGTGAGGTTCCGGCATCCGCTCGTCCGCTCGGCCGTGTACCGGTCCGCGTCTCCGACCGCACGCCGCGCGGTGCACGCGGCGCTCGCCGACGTCACGGATCCGGTCGGGGACGCCGACCGCAGGGCCTGGCACCGGGCCCGCGCCGCCGTCGCGCCCGACGAGGAGGTCGCCGCCGAGCTCGAGCGCTCGGCCGATCGCGCGCTCGCACACGGCGGTCTGGCCGCCTCGGCCGCGTTCCTGGAGCGCGCCGTGGCGCTCACGCCGGACCCGCAGCGCAGGATCACCCGGGCGATCGCCGCCGCCGGGGCGAAGGCCTCCGCGGGCGGCTTCGAGGAGGCGTCCGCACTCCTCACCGCGGTCGCCGCGGGGCCCCTCGGCGAGGCCGACCGCGCCCGCGTCGACCTGGTGCGCGCGGAGATCTCCTTCGCGGCCTATCGCGGCAACGAGGCGCTCCCGTTGCTGCTGGCGGCCGCCCGCCGGCTCGAACCGCTGGACGCCCGGCTCGCCCGCGACACCTACCTCGACGCGATGTCGGCCGCGCTGTTCGCCGGGCGGCTCGCGGACGGCGCCGGTGCGCGCGAGGTCGCGGAAGCCGTGCGTCAGGCACCGCCCCCGGGCGCAGCGCGCAAGGGCGACGCCCTGCTCGACGGGCTCGCCGTGCGCTTCACCGACGGGTACGGGCCGGCGGCGTCGATGACGCTGCGCGCGGTCCGCACGTTCGCCGCCGAGGACCTCGCGCTCGACGAGGCCCTCCGCTTCGCCTGGCTCGCGGTCGCCACCGCGAGCTCGCTCTGGGACGACGTCAGCTGGGACGTCCTCACCCGGCGGCATCTCGAGGCGGTGCGCCGCGCCGGGGCTCTCAGCGCGCTCCCGCTGGCCCTGCACACGCGCGCCGTGGTCGAGCTCTTCGCCGGGGACCTCGCGGCCGCGGCGTCCCTGGTGGAGGAGACCCGCTCCGTGGTCGAGGCGACCCGGATGACCATGGCCCCGTACGGCGACCTCGGGCTCGCCGCGCTGCGGGGGCACGAGGACCCCGCCGAGCGCCTCGCGCAGGCGTGCCTCGACGACGTCGTCGCGCGCGGCGAGGGCGTCGGGGTGAACTTCGTGCAGTGGGCGCGCGCGCTCCTGCGCAACGGGCTCGGCCGGTACGACGCGGCGTACGAGGCGGCGCGCGACGGCGCCGCCGTCCCCCTCGAGCTCGGCGTCCCGCAGTGGGCCCTGGCCGAACTGGTGGAGGCGGCGGCGCGCAGCGGCGAGACGCGGGCCGCGGCGCGCGCCCTGGAGGAGCTGACCGCGATGGCAGGGGCCAGCGGCACCGACTGGGCGCTCGGCGTGGCGGCGGGTCGGCGGGCCCTGCTGGCGGACGGCACCGCGGCCGACGACCTCTACTGCGAGGCGATCGAGCGACTGGCCCGGACCCGGATGCGGCTCGAGCTGGCGCGGGCGCAGCTCCTGCACGGCGAGTGGCTGCGACGGGAGGGCCGCCGCGTGGACGCGCGGGCCACGCTGCGGACCGCGTACCGAGCCTTCACGATCATGGGAGCCCAGGCGTTCGCCGACCGCGCGCGGCGGGAGCTGCTGGCCACCGGGGAGACGGTGCGCAAGCGCACGCCGGACACCACGGCGGACCTGACGGCGCAGGAGGCGCACATCGCACGGCTCGTGGCGCAGGGCCTCACGAACGCCGAGATCGGCGTCACCCTCTACATCAGCCCCCGCACCGTGGAGTGGCACCTGCGCAAGATCTTCAGCAAGCTCGGCGTCGGTACGCGCCGGCAGCTCCGGCTCGCCCTGCGGCAGTCGGCACCGTCGGCATCATCGGCACCGTCCCTCGACGCCGCGCCGGGCCTGGTGTAGCCGCAGGATGGCGACACGCACCCCGTTCGGCGGGGCGCCCTGACCGACCGGGACGCCGAACGCGAGCTCCTCGACCGGTTCCTCGAGGCCGTCCGGGGCGGTTCCAGTCGCGCCCTGGTGCTGCGCGGCGACCCGGGGACGGGCAAGTCGGCCCTGCTGGAGTACGCCGTCGGCCGCGAGCACGGCTGCCGGGTGCTGCACACCGTGGGCGTCCAGTCGGAGATGGAACTGCCGTACGCCGGTCTGCGCCACGTGCTCACGCCGATCCTGGGCGAGGCGCGACGGCTGCCCCCGCCGCAGCGGACGGCGCTGCTGACGGCGATCGGTCTCGGCGAAGGTCCACCGCCCGACCGGTTCCTCGTGGGGCTCGCCGTGCTCACGCTGCTCTGTGAGGTGGTCGCCGATCGCCCACTGATCTGCGTGGTCGACGACGAGCAGTGGCTGGACAGCACGTCGGCGCAGACTCTCGGCTTCGTCGCCCGCCGTCTGGGCGCCGACCCCGTCGGGCTCCTCTTCGCCGCCCGGACGCCCAGCGCCCACCTGGCCGGTCTCCCCGTGCTCGAGGTGGAGGGACTGCGCCGCGACGACGCGCGGTCGCTGCTGGACGCCGCGCTGCCCGGCCCTCTCGACGACCGCGTCCGCGAGCTCATCGTCGCCGAAGCCCGGGGCAACCCCCTGGCGCTGCTCGAGCTGCCCCGCAGCATGGCCCCCGCCGACCTCGCCGGCGGCTTCGCGCTGCCCCTGGCCGTGCCACTCACCCGACGGCTGGAGGAGGGTTTCGGGCGGCGGCTCGCGCACCTCCCGGAGCCGACGCAGCGCCTGCTCCAGCTCGCGGCGGCCGACCCGTCGGGCGATCCCGCGCTGCTGCGTCGCGCCGCCGAGCGGCTCGGGATCCCGTTCCGGGCCGCCGAGGCGGCGGTCGAGGCGGGGCTCGCCGACCTCGGCGTCCAGCTCTCCTTCCGCCACCCCCTGGTGCGTGCCGCCGCCTACAGATCGGCGTCCGCGCCGGTGCGGCGCGAGATCCACCGAGCGCTCGCCCAGGCGACGGACCCCGCGGCGGACCCGGACCGGCGTGCCTGGCACCTGGCCCAGGCGGCGACGGGCCACGACGAGGACGTCGCCGCCGAGCTGGAGCGGTCGGCGCAGCGGGCGCAGGCACGCGGAGGCGTGGCCGCGGCATCGGCCTTCCTCCGGCGGGCCGTCGAGCTCACCGCCGACCCCGGCCGGCGCGCCGAACGCGCCCTCGCCGCGGTCGAGGCGACGACGGCGGCGGGCGCGTTCCCGCGGGCCCGCGATCTGCTCGACGCCGCCGACGCCGGCCCGCTCGACGCCGCCGGCCGGGCCCGGGCGGACCTGCTCCGTGCGCGGCTCGCCTTCGTGAGCGGTCTCGGGGGCGACGCGCCTGCACTCCTGCTGCGCGCTGCCGAGGCGCTGGCGCCGCTCGATCCCGGCCTGGCCCGCGAGACGTATCTCAACGCCTGGATGGCCGCCTCCTTCGCGGGGCGGACCGTGGGTCCGGGATCGATGGACGAGGTCTCACGCGCCGCGCGCGCCCTCCCCCCGCCGGAGCGCCCGCGACCCGTGGACGTGCTGCTCGACGGCCTGGCGCTGCTCTTCACCGACGGGCGGCCGGCCGCCGCTCCCGCGCTCCGGCGTGCCGCCACCCGGTTCGCCGCCGGGGACGTCTCCCGCGAGGAGGGTCTGCGGTTCGGGTGGATGGCCGCAGCGCTCGTCTGGGACGACGACGCGGCGCACACCATCCAGGCGCGCGAGGCGCGGCTCGCCCGGGAGACGGGCGCCCTCGATCAGCTGCCCATCGCGCTGGTCGCGCTGGCCATGTCGGAGGCCTGGCGGGGCGAGTTCGCGACCGCGGCCAGGCAGATCGCCGAGATCGAGGCGATCTGCGAGATCACCGGCAGTTCGATCGCCCCCTACGCGGCGATGTACTGCTGTACGGCGAATGGCTGCACGCCGCGCACCGAGGCACCGAGGCACTCTCCGAGCTGCACACCGCCCACGAGCTGCTCGACGGCCTGGGCATGAGCGCCTTCGCCGAGCGCGCCCGCCAGGAGCTGCTGGCCCGTCGGCGGCGTTCCGCCGCAGCGCAGCACGACGCCCGGCAGCGGCGCGACGACCGATTCGACGTCCGCCACTCCTCTGACGGACCGCGAGGCCCTCGTCGCCGGTCTGGCCGCCGACGGCTTGAGCAACGCCGAGATCGGCGCCCAGCTCTACCTCAGCGCGCGGACCGTGGAGTGGCACCTGCGCAAGGTCTTCGTCAAGCTCGGCGTCAGCTCCCGGCGTGAGCTGCGGGCGGTGCCGCCGAGCCGGCGCCGGCGGGAGCGCGCCTGACCTCCACCGGGCCTCCGGCCACCGCCACCTGCTCCGGCGATCGCCGGTCCCAGCCGTGGAAGTGCGACAGGTCCCCCGCCGTCCACGCCTCGCGCAGACCGGGGACGCTGAGGTCCCAGTCCGGCCGGACCTCCCGGGATGCCGTCCGCAGGTCGTGCCAGAGGTCGTCCACCGTGGGCCGCCCCCAGAACCAGTAGCCGTTGTAGACGGTGTGCACGACCAGGCCCGGCTTGAGGACGAGTGTGTGCGGGATCATCGGGTCGTTCTCGGGGTCGGTGTACTCGGCGATGTCGAGGTCCTTCTGGATCGATGCGGCCGGGGTCGGAGAGGAACGTCCACTCCGCGCCGACGGACGCTCGCATCTCCTGCAGGGTGTGGTGATCGTCCGTGGAGACGGTGACGATGCGCGTGTACCCCACCTGGATCTTCGGGTAGAACCTGGCGAGCTCCAGGTGCTGCTGATGGTCCTTCGGGCAGTAGTTGCCGCGGGCCAGGATGAGGATCATCGGGTCGTGGCCCTGGAGTTCGCCGAGCGTGCGGACCGTGTTCGTGTGGTCGGGCAGGGCGTAGTCGGGGAAGACGCCGCCGGGGACGATGTCGGCACGCATGCGGAACCTCCTGGTGTCGCGTCAGGGCCTCCGGAAGCGGGGGTGTCGGGCAACCCTGCGCCGGGCGGCCGGTCCCTCGCACCTGTCGCGGACCCTGGTCGGCCCTGGCCAGGGGCGCCAGGGACTTTCCCTGGGGCGATCCGGAGACCTCCCGCAGCACGCTGGTCGCACCGGCGGCAGCCGGAATCCCATGATCACGAGGAGCTCTCCATGGACACGAAGCTCGAGGTCGTCGTCCTGCCCGTCTCGGACGTGGACAAGACCAAGGCGTTCTACCGGGCCCTGGGGTGGCGCGAGGACGGGGACTTCAGCTCGGGCGACCAGTTCCGGATCGTGCAGATGACCCCGCCCGGGTCCCCGACCTCGGTTCTCTTCGGCAAGGGCGTCACGGATGCCGCCCCGGGTCGGTGCAGGACCTGGTGCTGGCCGTCGACGACATCGACGCGGCGCGGGCCGAGCTCGTCGCGCAGGGGGCCGAGGTCGGCGACGTCTGGCACGACGCGGACGGCGTCTTCTACCACGGCGGCGGGCGTAACCGGGTGCCCGGCGCCGACCCGCAGCGCCGCACGTACAGCTCGTTCGCGACCTTCAGCGACCCGGACGGCAACGGCTTCGTGCTCCAGGAGGTCACCACCAGGCTGCCCGGGCGGCTGTGGTCGGACTTCGGGGCGGACGTCGCCGCTCTCGCCGACCTGCTGCGCGACGCCGAGGAGCACCACGGGCAGTTCGAGCCCACCGCACCCAAGCACGACTGGGCGAACTGGTATGCGCCGTACATCGTGGCCCGCCGGCTCGGGCGCACCCCGGACGAGGCGTACCGCGAGGCCACCGCCGCTCTCGAGGCCACGCTGACGGCACGGACGTCATGACCGGTACGACGCCATCGTGCTCGGTGCCGTCATCCAGCCGTTCCCCACCTTCTCCGAGGTGTTCCTCCACGCCCTGCGCGACCTCGACGGCCGGCTGACCACGCGGCAGCTCACCGCGGCGGCCGCGACCGGATCCTGACGGGAGGACGGTCATGGCGACGAACCCATCCGCGACGAGGCCGTGGGGCCGCCGCCACCGCGGCTCGCGCTCCCACCGGGCGGCGGAGGGCACGGTGGTCCGGCTGCGCAGCCGCGCCGGTGTCCTGCTCATCACCGCCACGGTGCTCTCGTCGATGGCGGGCTTCGTCGACGCCACCGTCGTCAATGTCGCCGTGCCCGCCATCGGGCGGGACCTGGGCGCCAGTCTCGTCGCGCTGCAGTGGACCCTCACCGGCTACCTGCTCACCGCCGCGACGCTCCTGCTCGTCGCCGGAGCTCTCGCTGACCGGTACGGACGGCGCCGCGTGCTCCTCACGGGGCTGGCCGTCATGCTCGCGGCGTCCGTCGCCTGCGCGGCCGCGCCGACCTTCCCTGTTCTCATCGGGGCGCGGATCGTGCAGGGGGTGGGCGCGGCGCTCGTCGTGCCCAGCAGCCTCGCGCTGCTCAACGGTGCGCTGCGGCCGCAGGACCGGGCGCCGGGCATCGGCGTCTGGGCGGGGCTGGCCTCCCTGGGGTCGCTGGTCGGGCCCTTCGTCGGAGGCTGGCTGGTCGACCACGCGTCGTGGCGCGCCGTCTTCCTCCTCAACGTCCCGCTCGTCCTGGGCGCGGTGCTCGCGCTCCTCCCGGTGCCGGACAGCTCCACCTCGGGCGGTCGTCTGTCGCTGGACGCCGCGGGCGTGGTGCTCGCCGTCGTCGGCCTGGCCGGGGTGATCGACGGGCTGACGGTGGGGCGCAGGAGGGCTGGACAAGTCCCCGGGTGCTGACGGAACTGATCATCGGCACGGCCTGCCTGCTCGCTTTGGTGCCGGTCGAGCGACGGGTCCGGGCTCCCATGCTCAAGCTCTCGCTGTTCGCGTCGCGCCAGTTCTCCGCGATCAACGCCGCGACGGTGCTGCTCTACGGCGCGCAGGGCGCGGCAGCCTACCTGCTCGTGCTGCGGTGCGAGCTTCTCCTGGGGTACTCCGCGGCGCAGGCGGGTGCGGTGCTGATCCCGTCGTCCGTGATCTTCCTCGCGCTCTCGCCCGTCAGCGGAGCGCTGGTGCCGCGCCTCGGCGCGCGCTGGCTCATGACCGTCGGCATGGTCGTCTACGCGCTCGGCTTGCTCTGGCTCTCGCAGAGCCGCTCCGGCAACTACGCCATCGCGCTCCTGCCGGGCGTCGTGCTCTGGGGTCTCGCGCTGGGGCTGCTCGTGACGCCGCTGACGGCCGCCGTGCTCGCCGCGGTGTCGGACGACGACCTCGGCGAGGCGTCCGCGATCAGCGACGTCGCCGCCCGTCTCGGCGGAGCCGTCCTCATCGCCCTGGTGCCCGCGCTCGTCGGCGTCCACGCCGGCGGCGCCCTGACCCAGGCCCTCGTGCACGGCTACACGCCGGCCATGGTCGTGCTGGCGCTGCTCGCGGTCGCCGCGGCCGTCATCACCGTGGTGTTCGTGCGCGACCACCGCGCGGACGTGCCGCCGTTCGCGCCGCCGCCGCCATACCACGGGTGCCCGCTGCCCGATCAGGGGGCCGCGGGCCGGTCCCTGGTCGCGTCGGCGCCCGCCGCGGAGGGGACATCCTGATCGGGGCCGTCGGGCCGCGTCGTGATGAGGTCGAGTGTGGCGTCCTGCACCTCCGGGTCGCGCCACAGCACCGACAGGCGTCGCTCCCCCGACCGTTCGCGGGCCGCCCGCACCGCCGCCTCCGCCGTCCGGCCCTGCTCGAACGCCTCGACGACCGCCGGGTGCACGTAGGACGCGCGAGCCACGGCCGGCGTGTTGCCGAGCAGCAGGCTCGTGGCCTTGATCGCCGCCACCACGGCCGACCGCGATCGCTCCTCGTGCTCCGCGCCGCCGAGCGCGGCCGCGGCGAGCACCGTCCCCGCCCAGGTGCGGAACTGCTTCGCCGTGGCGTCGATCCCGGTCACGGCGTGGACGTAACTGTTGACGTGGGCGCTGTGCACCCGCTCCCACCGGCCGTCCGGCAGCTGCCAGGCGAGCAGGTCCGGCCCCGGGTCGTCGCGTACCAGCAGGCGCCGGACGACGTCGGCGACAGCGGGGTCGGTCACCTCGACGACGCGGTGGCGGTGCTCCTTGGCGGTGTAGTCGAAGTGGACCACGTCGCCGTCGACGCGCACGTGGCCGCGTTGCAGGGTCGTGAGCCCGTAGGTGTGGTTGTCGCGGGCGTACCGCTCGGACCCCACCCGGAAGAAGCCGAGGTCGAGCAGCCGGACGGCGGCCGCCAGCACGCGCTCGCGGTCCAGTGGAGGCGTCTCGCCGCTCCCGCCGTCCGGCCCGGCACCGAGGCGGCGTGCCACCTCGGTGCGCAACAGCGGGAGGGCGCGCGCGAAGTCGGGCACGTGCGCGAACTTCTCCCGCGCCCGTAGCGCCGTCCAGGCGGCGGAGTAGCGGTACTGCGTCCTGCCCGCCGCGTCGACACCGACCGCCTGCACCTTGGCGGCGGGATCCGGCGAGATCCACACGTCCGTCCATGCCGGTGGGAGGGCCAGCGCGGCGATGCGCGCGAGGGCCTCGGCGTCCGTCAGGGGGCGGCCGGAGTCGTCCAGGTAGGCGAACCGGGGCCGTCCGCCGCGGGCGGGCCGGCGGCTCCAGCCGGGCGGCCGAGGATGGCCCTCCTGGTGGATCACGTTCCTCCCGTCCTGGGGGCCGGCCGGCGGCTACGCTCGTCGCCGATGGACGTCCCCGTGGGCTTCAGTCCTCCGCTCATCCTCGTCCTCAATCTGGTAGGGACGTTCGTCTTCGGCCTCAGCGGCGGGCTGGCGGCCGTCCGGGCGAAGCTCGACCTGTTCGGCGTCGTCGTGCTCGCGGCTGTCGTCGGGCTGGCCGGGGGCATCACCAGGGACGTCCTCATCGGGACGCCGCCAGCCACCTTCCGGGACTGGCGCTACCTGGCGGCCGCCGCGGCGGCCGGGACCGTCTGCTTCTTCGCCGGACGCGCCCTGGAGCGCGCCGAACGGAGCGTCATGATCTTCGATGCGCTCGGTCTCGGCCTGTTCGCGGTCACCGGGGCGACCAAGGCCCTGCAGTTCGGGCTCGGTCCGGTGCAGGCGGTCCTGCTCGGGACGATCACGGGCATCGGCGGGGGGATGCTGCGGGATCTGCTGCTGCGCGAGGTCCCGACCGTGTTGCGCGAGGGCTTGTACGCGATACCGGCGCTGCTGGGGGCCACGGTCCTCGTCGTGGGGCAGGAGGCCGGCAGCACGAACCCGGTGTTCCCCGTCCTCGGCGTCCTGGTGTGCGTGGTCGTGCGGCTCTTCGGACTCCGGTACGGGGTCAGCGTTCCCACGCCGCGCGGGTGAGCCACTGCAGGAGGTCACGCTCCACCTCGTCGCGGTTCGTCTCGTTGAACACCTCGTGGCGCGCGCCGGGGTACACGCGAAGCTCGACCCGCGTGAGCCCGGCGCTCCGGTACCGCTCGACCAGTGCGTGCACGCCGGCGAGGTCGTTGCCGACGGGGTCCTGGTCGCCGACGACGATGTAGATCGGCAGGTCGTGCCGGATGCGTCGGACCTTCTCCGGGTCGGCGGCGGCGCGCGCACCGGCGTACACCGCCTTCGACGCCGCGACGTCGTACCCGAAGCCGCAGAGCGGGTCCGCCACGTAGACGTCGACCTGTGCCTCGTCGCGCGTCAGCCACTCGTAGCCGGTGCGGCCCGGCTCGAACGGGGCGTTGAAGCCCGAGAGGTCCAGCGGCGCGTCGAGGTCGAGCGCGGGCATCAGGTCGGCCGCTGCGGTGCCGCTGAGCACGACGGCGTCGACCCGCTCGCTGTGGTCGACCAGGTACTGCTGGACGGCGAACGAGCCCATGCTGTGCCCGAGCAGCACGACCGGGACGCCGGGAACGTCGGTGCGGAGCCGGTCGAGGAGCACGTCGATGTCGTCGATCGACGCCGTCCAGCCCTCGGCACCGATCACGCCTGCTTCGGCGCCGTCGACGACGGTGTCGCCGTGGCCACGGGTGTCGTGGCCCTGCACGACGAACCCGGCCTCGGCCAGCGAGTTCGCGAGGTGGTCGTAGCGCCGTACGTGCTCGCCCAGGCCGTGGACGATCTGGACGACGCCACGAGCGGGCCCGGCCGGCTCCCAGCGATACGTGGCCAGCGGGGTGCCGTCGCGCCCGGAGACGGGCAGGGAGGTGGGTGCCATGTCGACCTCTCGGAGTGGTCCGTCGCCGAGGACCTCAGGCTAGGCAGTGCCGCCGCCACCGACCCGTCGAGCCGGCTCACCCCAGGACGACGGAGAGCAGCAGCAGTACGGGCAGTGAGGCCAGCGTGGTGAGCAGCACGACGTCCCGGGCGAGGACGACGTCGGTCTCGTACCGGTCGGCGTAGTTGAACACGTTCTGCGCCGTGGGCAGAGCCGCGAGCAGGACGACGGTCAGAACCTGGTGAGCATTGAGGCGCAGCGCGTAACGCGCCACGAGAAGAGCGACGGCGGGCATGAGCGCCACCTTGATCCCGCTGGCGAGAAGGACCTCTCTGCGGCCGCTGCCGGGCGAGAGCACCCGCTGGCCGGTCAGCGCGATGCCGAACGCGATCAGTATCACCGGCACGGCGGCGGAGCCGATCTCCCCGAGCCCGGCGAGGACGACATCAGGCGGACGCCGGCCCAGGGCCGAGGTTCCCACCCCGGCGAGGATCGCGAGCACCAGCGGGTTGCGCAGGGGCACGAGAAGCGCACCCCAGCTGATGCCGCCATGGCCGCGCAGGTCGAGCGCGAACAACGCGAGCGGCGTGATGACGAGCAGTTGGAGCAGGAGCACCGGAAGGACCGCCGCCGCATTGCCGAGCACGTACGTGGCCACCGGTATCCCGATGTACCCGGCGTTGGTGTAGCCGGCGGCCAGAGCGGGGATGGTCGCGCCGGCCAACGGCCGCCCCAGCCAGAGTCTGGCCGTGACGGCGAACGTGGCCATGGCGGTCGCGGCCGAGAGCACGGCCACGAGCGCACCCGACGGACAGGACGGATCCGAGGTCGGCGCGGAACGTCACGGTGAACAGCAGGCACGGGTTCAGGACGGTGAACACCAGCCGTGTTGAGCACCCGGTCCGCGCCCGGGCCGAGAACTCCGATCGCGCCGACGACCACGCCCGCGAGCACCGGCAGGAGGATCACGACGTAGCCGTCGATCACACGGCCCATGGCTCCATCCGCGAGGCGGCCTCGGCCATCACGGACCGAAAGCGATCAAATCGTTCACCTGCGCAATCGCCGGGCTTGTCCCAATATCGACTTACCATGACCATCATGGCAGCGCGGCCGACGATCTATGACGTCGCCGTGGAGGCCGGGGTGTCGGCCTCCACGGTGTCCCGCGCGTATTCGCGGCCCGGCCGGGTGAACGCCGAGACGGCGCAGCGGGTCTTCCTGGCGGCGGAGCGCCTCGGCTATCGCTGGGACCGGCTGCACGGTCACCACGTCGCGGAGCAGGACCACCGCCACGCCATCGGCCTGCTCGTCGCGGACGTCACCAATCCCTTCTACGGCGACATCATCAAGGGGGCGTACGAGGCGGCGCGCGAGGCGGGCCACCAGCTGATCCTCTCCCACACGAGCGAGTCGCCCGAGGTGGAGCGCGAGACCATCGAGCGGGAGCTGGGGCAGGTCGACGGCATCGTCATCGCCAGCTCCCGGATGACGGACTCCGCCCTGCGGATGATGGCCAAGCAGAAGCCGGTGGTCCTGCTCAACCGGATCATCCCCGAGGTCACCTGCGTGGTGAACGATCACCACCGGGGCATCCGCCGCGCGACGGAGTACCTGTGCAGCCTCGGTCATGAACGGATCCATTACGTCGCGGGACCGGAGACCAGCTGGTCGGACGGCGTGCGCTGGCGAGCCCTGCGCGAGGCGGCGGCCGACCTGGCCCTGGACGTGCGGCGGGTGGGCCCCAACGAGCCGACGGTGCTGGCGGGCATCGGCGCCGCGCGCCAGGTCGCCAGGGTCGACGCGACGGCCGTGCTCGCGTACAACGACCAGCTCGCCATCGGCGTCATGAAGGGCCTGGGCAAGCTGGGCGTCGCCGTCCCGGACGACATCAGCGTGATCGGGATCGACAACATCATCTTCGACGAGCTGGTGGAGCCGACGCTGACCACGATCGCGGCGCCGCTGTACCGGATGGGGTTCACCGGCGTGCGCAACTGCATCGCCGTGGCGCTCGGCGCGAAGACGAGCGGCCGGCCGCTGGTCCTGCCGGTGCGGCTCGTCGTCCGCCAGTCGACCGGTCAGCGGAGGCGGAAGAGCACCTCGCCGGCGCGCGGCACGACGAGGGTCTCGGGGTCGGCGGCGAAGTCGGACACGTCGATGGTGGCGGGGTCGCGGTAGCCGAGGTTGACCGCGCGGCACACGTCCTCGGGTATGCCGGTCGCCAGCGTCACGTTCACCCGCAGCCGCTCCTCACCGGTGGCCGCGTCGTACGTCCCGGCGCCCCGCAGGTGCGTCGAGTGCGCGAGCACGCCCCAGTGCACCGCGGAGAACCTGTCCCACTGCTTCACGAAGTAGTCGCGGCAGTGGTACCCGACCTCGTGGATCTGCGGGTGGCTGGTGGCGATCTCGCGGATGTGCGGCGCGTAGAGGATCACCTCCCCGCCGTCCGCCACGACGGGCTCCACCTTGTAGAACCCCTTCGCGCCGGTCCAGATCTCGTCGTACATCTCGGGCACGAGCGACAGCACGCGGCGGACCGGCCGGTCGAGGTAGGTCACGTGCGTGGCGGCGCTGATCTCCGCCGCGCTGGCCCACGAGGAGACGCAGTCGCCGAACGAGAGCGAGTGCAGCGCCACGCTCTGCTCGACGTCCGTGCCGCGGCGCCCCTCGCCGGCCGCGCCGTAGTCGTCGTCCCCGTCCGCGGAGGCGGCCGGCCTCCGCCGTCACCCCGCAGAAGGCGTACTTCTCGGCCGGGATCAGGGCCGCGCCCTCGTCGATCAGGGCGCGCACCGGCGTGGTGCCGGTCGTGCCGATGATCTCGGCCGACGTGATGAGCGCGCCGAGCCAGTGCGAGACGTCGATGATCCGCTGCCCGGCGACGCCGGGGAAGAAGTACTTGTTGCCGCCGGACATGCCGACGACCTCGTGCGGGAGGACCGGCCCGACGACCAGCGCGATGTCGTGGTCGACGACGGCCCGGTTCAGCAGCACCTCCACCTCGAGGCTGAGCCGGCCCTCGGACAGCTCCTCGATCCGCGCCGCGGGAATGGTGCCGAGATGGGCGAAGGTCTCCGGCTTCCACCACTCGTGGTTGCGGACCTCGGTGCCCGGGTAGACCTCGGCCAGGTCCCGCCCGGTGTACCCCAGGTGCGCGGCGAGGGCGTCCTCGCCCATCGGGGCGTGGGTCCCGAGCGCGACCAGCACCGTGAGCCGGGACGCCCGCCCGTGCAGGGCACGGTGGACCGCCCGGACGAGCAGCGGCAGCGGGAACGCCCGGGTGCCGTCGGGCACCAGCACGCAGACGCTGCGCCCGTCGGCGTCGATGCCCGCGAGCTGCTCGGCGACGAACCGGGCGACCTCCTCCTCCCCCAGCGTCCGGTCCGCCCCGCCGATCCGGACGGCGGCGCCGCCGGCTCGACGTCCGTGGCCGTCACGCGACCGCCTCCGGAAGGTTGCGCCGCGCCCACTCGAAGGAGATGCGGTGCGACTCCAGGTTGGACTCGACGCTCGGCTCGTCCACCTCGATCATGAAGTCGCCGTCGTAGCCCGCGGGGATCGCGGCGACCACGGCGGCGAAGTCCACCACCCCGCTGCCCGGCTCGGCCCACAGCCGCTTGGTCGCCTGCACCTCGGAGTAGCTCATGCCCGTCCGGCTCTCCGGCGAGAGGTAGTCGGGGAAGCAGTCCTTGATGTGGATGCCGCCCATCCGGTCGGCGTAGCGGCGGATGAACGGCGCCGGGTCGATCCCCGCCCACCGCAGGTGCCCGGTGTCGGGGCCGAAGCCGAGGACGTCGGGGCCGAGGTCGTCGAGCAGCCGGACGATCTCGTCCTCGGTCTCGAAGACGCCGCCGACGTGCGAGTGGTGCAGCGGCCGCAGCCCTTCGGCCTGCAGAACCTGGCACACGCTGCCCGCAGTTGTCGATGGCCGTGCGAGTCGCGACTCGTCGTAGTCGGCGCCGACCGCGGGCTGCGCCCGGCGGGCCGGCACCGCCATGGACGAGATCATCGTGCGGTCCAGCCCGAGCGCGACCTGCTCGGCGGCGAACCGCTTCGCCCGCTCCACCTCGGCGGCCATGTCGACCGTCTCGTCGAAGGGCGAGCTGAACAGGCTCAGCGACGGCGCGAGCCCGTACCCGGCGATCCAGTCGGCGTACTCCGCCGGCGTCATGCCCTCGGGCACGTCCGCCTTGACGGCGGTGAAGCCGATCGCCTGGAAGTCGCGGAACGCCTCCTCGAACACCTCCCGGGTCTTCCCCCCCTTCAGCCAGTACGGGATGGGGTTGGCGGCGATCCGGTCTCACTTCGCAGGCTCCACCGGGCGACCGGTGCGCGCGGACTCGTACACCCCGTTGATGAGGGCGACGGCCTGCCGGTTGGTCTCCAGGTCGACGCGCAGCGGTTCGGTGCCGTCCAGCGCCGCCAGGAAGTTCAGGTACTGCAGCCGGTGCGAGTCCCCGAGGCCGCGTCGGGTTGCTGGCGGCCGTCGCCCCCGCGTCCGCCCCCGTCCGGACGGACGTCGTCCCCATACTCCGCTCCTCCGGATCCTCCCCGGCCGGGGTTCCGTGGAAGAAGACCAGCTGGTCGTTGTCGATGACCGCCGAGCCCCGGTCCCCGTGGACCTGCACCCGCGCGGAGAGCCCGGGATAGGCCGCCGTCGTCCCGTGCAGCACGCCCGAGGGCGCCGCTCTCGAAGCGCACCACGCCCACGGCGACGTCCTCCACCTCGATCCGCTCGTGCGCCAGCACGCCGGTGTAGGCGAACACCTCGACCGGCGCGGCCCATCGCCGCGATGAGGAGGTCGACGGTGTGCACCCCCTGGTTCATCAGGGCGCCGCCGCCGTCGAGCTCCCAGGTGCCCCGCCAGTCCCCCGAGTCGTAGTAGCTCTGCCCGCGCCACCAGTCGATCGAGGCGATGCCCGAGGTCAGCCGGCCGAGTTCGCCGCCCTCGATGGCGGCGAGCACGGTCTCGGTGGCGGCGTCGAAGCGGTGCTGGGAGATGACCGTGACGAGCGTGCCGGCCTTCTGCTGGGCCTTGATGATCTCGTCGACCCGGGGACCGTCGTCTCGGCGGGCTTCTCGACGATGACGTGCTTGCCCGCGTCGAGCGCTTCGATCGCCACCTCGCCGTGCCGCCCGGTCGGCACGCACACGACGACGATGTCGACGTCCGCGGCGGCGAGCGCCTCGGAGAGCGAGGCGAAGGGCCGGCCGCCGCGCTCGGCGGCGAGCTTCTCGGCGCGATCGATCGCGACGTCGACGACGGCGGCGAGCTCGAGGCGGTCCGCGAGCTGGCTGAGGACCAGGCCGTGGTGCGTCCCGATGACGCCGGCGCCCACCAGGGCCACCTTGCGCTTGGTGCTCATGCGTACTCGATCCCCTCGGCTCGAAGAAGCTCGGTGAAGTCGGAATGGGCCTGGCGCCAGAGCTCGGGGCCGGAGAAGGCGCCCGACGAGCTCGTGGCGCCCAGGTGGGGCTCGAGCGAGAAGAACCCGTCGAACCCGTCGTGCCGCAGGGCGCGGATGGTCTGCGGCGACCTCGCCGTCACCCTTGCCCGCGGTCACGACCGTGCCGTCCGCCGCCAGCGCGTCCTTGATCTGCACGTACTCCACGTGCGGCCGGAGGATCTGGTACCCCTCGGTGTAGGGCCGGACGCCCACCTGCACGAAGTTGGCCGGGTCCCACGCGAGCCGCAGGTGCGGGGAGTCCACGGATCGGACGACGTCGAGACAGCGGCTCGGCACGTCGCCGTAGATGTCCTTCTCGTTCTCGTGCAGCAGGACGACGTCGGCGTCCTCGGCGACCCGGGCGAGCGCCCGCATGCGCTCGATGACCTCGCCGCGGTGGTCGGCGGGATTCGTGCCGTGCGCGGAGGAAGAACGAGAAGATGCGGATGTACGGCGCCGAGAGCTCGTGCGCCACGTCGGCCGCGTGCTTCATGCGCTCCAGGTGCGGCCCGAACTCCTCGTCGATGGGGATCTTCCCGATCGGGGAGCCGATGCTGGAGACCGCCAGCCCGTGGTCGGCGAGCGTCTCCTTCACGGTGCTGAGCTGCTCGGGCTTCAGGTCCAGGATGTTGATGTTCCAGGCGCTGCGCACCTCGGTGTACTTCAGGCCGAGGTCGGCCGCGACGGCGCACTGCTCGGTGAAGTCGGGCGAGATCTCGTCGATGAATCCGGACAGGGTCCACATGGGGCTTCCTCCTATCAAGAGGTCAAGGCTTCTCGTCAGCTGTTCAGTCGGTAGATCCGGTCGACCAGGCGCAGCGATCGGGTCCCCTCCTCCGGGTCGATCCAGAACGGCTGCGGCTGGTCGAGGGTGCGGTAGAAGTCGGCGATGAGCAGTTCGTGCGACGCCCCCCAGTAGGCCTTGCCGCCGGTGTCCACCCGCCGCTCGGCGACGGTCTCGATGCGCCCGTCGTCGAGGTAGGTCACGGTGAGGTCGCCGCGGATCAGGAGCACGGCCCGCTCCGTGACGATCTCGATGGTCACGGGGT
>CAVWLJ010000011.1:0-368031 GCA_963755755.1 uncultured Actinomycetota bacterium | reverse complement strand
TCGCATTTCCTGATCACGGCGCCGACGTCAGGGCATCCGCCGCGCCTGGGGTAACCTGCATTGGTGCATCTGAGGCCTCGGCTGCTGGCACCTCTGGCGGCCGTGTGCATCGTGGCGCAACTCTGCGCATACGTTCATTGGCTGGGGCCGGGCGATCATTTCTCGGATCTTCGTGTCTATGTCGGAGCCACCCGGGATCTGCTGGCCGGGGGCAGTCTGTACGACTACGCGGGGCCGGCCGGCGAAGGATTCACCTACCCGCCGTTCGCCGGCTATCTGTTCTCCTGGCTGCCCCTCGTGCCCTCCCGTGTGCTCGGGGTGACCTGGTTGGTCCTCACCACGGCGGCACTCGTCGTGATGGCGCTCGCCGTCGTCGCCGCCTGCCGTGCGGACGAGTTCCCGGGGAACCGCCGCTTCGCATTCAGGGGAGGCAACGCCGCCGCCGCGGCGCTGGTGTGCACCCTGGTGCTGCTCTCGTCCGCACCGGGCCGGAGCGACGCCACGCTCGGCCAGGCGTCCGCCCTGATCGTCGCGCTGACCCTGGCCGACCTGTTCCTCGTGTCCGCTCGCTGGCGTGGCTACCTCCTGGGCTGCGCGATAGCGATCAAGCTGACACCGCTGGCCTTCGTCCCCCTCCTGGTGCTTGTCGGGCGGCGGCGTCAGGCGGCGATCGCCTCGATCACCGCTGCCGTCCTGACCGCGGCCGCCCTGCTGACCGACCCTCGTCAATCAGCCCACTACTGGGCCGGGGAGTTGTTCGAGTCCGGCCGATTCGGCAAGGCCAATGCCGCCGGCAATCAGTCCATCCGCGCGTGCCTGGAACGAGCACATATTCATTCGACGGGCGTCTGGTTACTCCTGGCGGCCACGGTCATGGCCGTCGCGACGATCGTCGCGTGGCGGCTGTACGGGCGCGGCGGCCAGTCGTTGGCTGTTTCCTGCATAGGCGCCGGTTCTCTGCTCGCTTCACCCATCTCCTGGACACATCACCAGTTCTGGCTGTTGGTGCCCGGCCTTTGTCTCCTGCGGGAGGCGGGGGTCGCGGTCAAGGCGTGGGCCGCTTGTCTCGTGGCCGTGATGTTCGTCGGTCCGGTCGACGGGCTGAGCGGACTCGGTCCCCTCGGGTGGGTGGTGAGCAACCTGCACATGCTCGCCGCCTTCTGCGTGCTGGGGGCGGCAGCGCTCTGTCTGCGGCGTGGACCGCACGACGTCCCGGTCATAGACCTGGGCCCGGACGAACGGCCGGCCGATCGCCGGGAGAAGGCCTGGGCAGGCGCATGACGAGCACTGCCATGTCCTTTCGAGGTGATACCCCGACCGCTGCGCAACCAGCTCAGCTCGTTTCACCGGTAGCAGCGCTCGGCGCCGTCGCTCCGTCAGTCGCCGTGCTTTCGCATGCGCTCCGCAGTCCTCCATCGTGCACCACCGACGGGAGCCGTTGCGGCTGCGGTCGAGGAACAGCCAGCCGCAGCCGCCCTCGTCCAGCGGGCAGGCCTTCAACTGGTGCACATCGACCGTCTGCACCAGCTCCACGCACGCTGCGGCGAGCCGGTCCGGCACGAGCCAGCCGGGCACCTCGCCGTACCGGATCCGGGCCACACCCCGACCGTCCTCCGACTCGGGCGGCTCGGGGGGCAACCCCACGGCCGCGGGCAGGACCCCAGCCGGAGCGAGCGAGCCCCGGGCGGTCGCCGTGGTCCAGCGCGAGGAACAGCCGCCCGAGCGCGTCGAGCGTGTCCGCGGGATGCGCGTGGTCCGCGCGGTCGGCGCGATCCACGGGGGGCGAGAGCGCCGCCTTTAGGACCTCATAGGTTGCCTCCCGGATCTCCCACACGGCCCGCAATGCCTGCTCCCCGGTTCCGGCGGTGGCCCACGCGGCCGACACCGCATCGGCCTCGACGTCGCTGAGCACCCCCACGCGACGCGACCAGTCGAGCAGTTGCTGCGCCGTGGCCAGGTAGTCCTCGTGCTCGTCGCCGCTCGGCGTCCGCGGAGCCACGGTGTTCACCAGATCGAGGCCGAGATGACCGCCGACGATGCGCGGGAAATGTGTGGTGCTCATGGGGATGACGCTACCACCAAACAGGTCTACGGTGGAGTCATGAGTGATCGAGATGTGAGTGTCCGCGCTCTGGCCGCCGTGGCGGTGCTGTCCCTGTCGACGTTCGCCTACGTCACGACGGAGGCCCTGCCCATCGGGCTGCTGACGCCGATCGCCGAGTCACTCCATACGACGCCGGCGGCCACGGGCCTCCTGGTCACGGGGTACGGCTTCGTCGTCGTCGTCCTGACCCTGCCCCTCACCCGGCTGGCGCGAGGGGTGGGACGCCGTCGCCTGCTCGTCGGGCTCCTGGGGATCCTCGTGCTCGGGACGCTGGGCTCGGCCCTGGCTCCGAATTACGCGCTGTTGCTGACGTCTCGCGGGCTGACCGCCGCGGCGCAGGCCCTCTTCTGGGCGCTCGTCGTACCCGTGGGCGCGGCGCTCGTGCCGCAGCGGCTCCGGGGCCGGGCGGTGACCCTGCTCTTCGCGGGCAGCTCGCTTGCGGGCGTGCTCGGCGTCCCCGCGGGCACCTGGCTCGGACAGCAGGCCGGCTGGCGGGCGGCCTTCGTGGGGATGAGCGTGTTCGCGCTGGGGCTGCTCGTCCTCGTGGCCGTGCTGCTCCCGTCCGATCAGGGGGCGTACGAAGGCGTTCAGACCGGGACGCGACCGGACGCACGCCGGTACCGCCTGCTGCTCGCCACGACCGCGCTCGCCGTCACCGGCGCCTACACCGCCTTCACCTACGTCGAGCCCTTCCTGCTGCAGGTCAGCGGACTCGACCGCGGCGAGGTCAGCCCGGTGCTGTTCGTCCGCGGTCTGGCCGGTCTGGCGGGCGTCGCCGTAGCCGCCCTGCTCGTCGACCGGAACGCCTGGCTGACGGGCCTCCTCGCCGTGGGACTCGAGGCCGCGGCCCTGCTGACCCAGTACCTGGCCGGGACCCAGCCCGCGGTCGCGATCGCCGCGGTCGCGCTCTCGGCCGCTGCCCTGGCCGCCTTCGCCGCAGCACTCGGGACCCGCGTGCTGCAGGTCGCTCCCGGCCCGACCGACCTCGCCGCAGCCGGTTCGTCGACCTCGTTCAACGTCGGGATCACGGTGGGCGCGCTGCTCGGCAGCGGCCTGCTGACGACGACCGGTCTGCGGAGCGTCGCCCTCGCCGGGTTCGCCGCCACTGCTCTCGCCCTCGTCACCCAACTCCTCGAACAGCGCAAGGGCGGCGGGCTGCGGCCGCGAGTCCTGGCCCCGATCGCGACCTGTGAGGAGCAGCGGACGCCGGCCGTCGCCGCTTCCCGCTCCTGAGCGTCGCGACGCGAGGTGTTCGAGATCGCAGCACCCCGCAGCGATGATGTTCCCGTGGACCATGAGGTGAACCTGACCGAGGTCCGGTCACGCCGGACCGCCGTCGTCGCCGTCCGGACGACGTGGCACGAATTCCCCACGCTGTGGGGGCAGCTTCTCGGCGAGGTCTGGGACTGCCTCCGCGCCGGCGGGATCGATCGTGGGTGCCGCAACATCATGCTGTACCGCGACAGCGTGCCCAACGTGGAGGTCGGCGTCCTGCTCGACCGGCCCTGCCCGCTGACCGGACGGGTGGTGGAATCGGCGCTGCCCGCCGGAACCGCGGCCATGGCGGTCCATCGCGGCTCCTTCGCGGGCGTCGGCGCGGCCCACGAGGCGGTGCTCGCCTGGTGCGCCGCGCACGGGCACCGGCCGAACGGCACCCGGTGGGAAATCTACGGACCCCACGACGACGATCCGGATCGGCAGTGGACGGAGGTCTACGCACTGCTTTCGGAACGTGGCAGCGCGAACAGGTCGAAGACGGCCGGGTCGGCGAAAGTGACGCAGCGCCGGATGCGGCCGCCGGTCACCGTGAACACGTTGAGCGAATGGGCACGGACTCCTCCGGTTGCCGGGTCCGGCGCGTAGGCGGCCAGGGCAGGGCTTCCGTTGGCCCGGACGGGCAGGAGCCGCCATCCCGGCCCCCGCATGCCGAAGACGCGCTCCATGAACTCCCGGTAGTGCGCCGGGCCGGCGAGCCAGAGCGCCACCGGCGGCATCTCGAGGACCACGTCGTCGGCCAGCAGCCGGGTCAGGCCGGGCACGTCGGCCGCCTCGAAGGCCGACAGGTACCGCTCGAGAACGGCTTGCTCGGCGGGGTCGTCGGGTTCACGCAGCTCCTCGAGAACCGGCCCGGCGGCGCGAAGCGTGGCCCGGGCGCGCTGCAGGCTGCTGTTCACCGAGGCCACGCTGCTGTCCAGGACCTGCGCCACCTCCGCGGCGGAGAGCTGGAGCACCTCCCGCAGTACCAGCGCCGCGCGTTGCCGTGCGGGGAGCAGCTGCAGCGCGGCGACCAGCGCCAGCCGTAGTCCGGCGCGCTGCTGGGCGGCGTCGGCGGGATCGCCGAGCAGGGTGTCCGGGAACGGCTGCAGCCAAGGAACGTCCAGCCTGGGCACCAGGGGAACCTGCGGGTCGTCGCCGGCCGGGCCGAGTCCGCTCGGGAGCGGCCGGCGGGCACGCCCCTGCAGTGCGGTGAGGCAGGCGTTGGTGGCGATCCGGTGCAGCCAGGTCCGCAGGGACGCCAGCTGCGGGTCGTACCGGTCGGCGGCCCGCCACGCCCGCAGGAGCGTCTCCTGCACCAGGTCCTCGGCCTCGTCCACCGAGCCGAGCATCCGGTAGCAGTGCGCCAGCAGCTCACCGCGGAAGGCCTCGTGCCGCTCGTCGTGCGGCACGTCCTGGTGCTGCACGCTCGTCGCCTCCACCACGCCGGTGAGCCTACGTTGCACGGCTCCCGAGATTCTGCGGAGCAGGTGCGATGAGTTCGGGCCCCGTTCCCGGTAGGTGTCGGTGAAAAGCGGCCCGGCAGGGGCCGCCACGACAGGAGGAGCAGTCGATGGGCGATGTCATCGTCATCCAGTTCGTCACGGTGGACGGCGTGGTCTCCGACCCCGACGGGCGCGCGGGGACCGGCTACGGCGGCTGGGCGTTCAAGTACGGGTCGGGGCCGGTCAGTGACGACAAGTTCCGCCTCGGCGACCGGATGACCCACGGCGTCCAGCTGTATGGCCGCCGGACCTGGGAGCACTTCGCCCGGCTCTGGCCGGGTCGCGACACGGACTACGCCCGGGTGATGAACACCGTGCCCAAGCGGGTCGCGACGCGTACCGGGATCGACGCGACCGCCTGGTCGAACTCCGCGGCGATCGACGGTGACCCGCTGACCTGGGTCAAGGAGGAGCCGGCACAGCGGGACGTGGTCGTGATCGGCAGCCTCAGCCTGGTGCATGAGCTGGCCGCGGCAGACCTGGTGGACGAATACCGGTTGATCACCTTCCCGACCGTGGTCGGAGCAGGCGACCGGCTGTTCGCCGGGGGTACGCCCGCGGACTTCCGGTTGACGACGGCCGAACCCGCCGACTCGGCGGCCGTCACCGTGCTGACGGTCCTGCGCCGCGACCGCGGGGAGCAGGATCGCTGACGTTCCGCCTCGAGCCCGGTTCCCGCGCGTCCGGGACCGGGCTCCGAGTGCCGTGAAGGGGTGGGCCTAGTGTCCTAGGACGACGTGACGGTGCCCTCCGGGCCGCCGGGGTGCGCAGGACCGCGACGGCTGCCCCGACCAGCACGAGCAGGGTCGCGAGGAAGACGTCGTACCCGACGTAGGGAACGTCGTGGCCGGAGTAGCCGACCAGGCTGAAGAACACGGCGAACGGCCCGGCGATGCCGAGCGGCCAGCCCGCGAGCATGCCGGCGGCGAACGGCGAGGGCACGACGCGGGCGGCCCACCACGGCAGCGCGACCGCCAGGGCAACGGCGAGGAACGAGGGCCAGAGCAGGTACTCGTACCCGCTGTCGCCGCCGAGAGCCGATCCGAGCGCCACCGCCTGGACCAGGAGCGCCACGCCCCCGAGGAGTCCCGCACCGACCACGACGGCGCGCAGCCTTCCGGGCCCGAAGAGGCCCGGACGGTAGGCCGTCGAGCGGAGGCGGGCGGGAGTGACCAGAGCGGCGGCGAGGACCGCGAGCACGGCCAGGACGAGTTGCATCCACCCCTGCGGCGCGTACTCCAGCCCGTACGCAGCCATGTTCGCGGCGGTGAGGACAGCGGCCCACAACGCGGCGGCGGCGCCGCCGAGGACGGCACCCGCTCCGAGACGAGCTGGCGTCTCGGGCCCGGTCGCGAGGAGTCCGCCGACGACGAGGACCAGCGCCGACGTGAGGTTGACCGGCCTGGTCCAACCGTCCGCAGCCCACGCGCTGGGCTGCACGAACACCAGCAGGATGCCGACGATCGCCGCAAGTGCGCCGCCGAGGACGAGGCGGCGTTGCCGGACGTCGCCGGGCCTCCGGGGGCCGGGTACCTCTGCCGCCTCCGCGGCGACGGGCGGAGGCGCAGGCGCCAGCACGGACGCCGGCGCCGGCGCCGTCGAGGCCGACGCGACGGGCGGAGCCGTGCGGGGCGTCGCGGGCGCCGATGTCGTCGGGACGGGCGTCGCAGTGGGCACCCTCGGAGCCGGGACCGCGTCCGGCACATCAGGGGCCACTCCCTCGACCGTCACCACGACCTGTGCCTCTCCGGCCGGACCGCCGACGGTGACGGTTCCCTCCGCCCTACCCCTCCCGGGTGGCACGACGGACACGTCGTACCCGCCCGCGGTCTCGCTCAGGCGGATCCACGGTTCCGACAGCCGGACCGTCCCGGACCGCGCGATCGGCGGACCGGCGACGTCGATGCGTCGCGGGCTCGAGGGCGTCCCGGCGGGAATCTGCCCGAAGTCCAGCGTCAGTGGGCTGAGCCGCAGTGTCACCTCGCGCAGCGCGGCACCGGCGGCGTCCGCGACGACGCGACTGTCGGTCTCCGCCATGCCGGCGAGTGCCTCGTGGGCGCCCAGCGCGACGGGCAGGTTCTCGCTGACCAGCCGCGCCCGAAGCTCGGCGACCGCCCCGAGGCGGGTGTACGGGTTGGCGTCCTCCATCGCGGCGCGCAGGTCGAGGGGCACGGTCGCCGGCTTGACGCGCCGGCGTCCGCTCCGGGCCAGGAACAGCTCACCCTGCATCTCGATGTCGCGGCTCGGGGTCTGCTGCGGGTTCGGCTCGCGGACCCGGTCGAAGACGTAGTCGTAGAGCTCGTTCAGCGACACCCGGCCGTCCTCGTCGCGGTCCGCCTCACCGGTCCCGAGCCCGTGGACGAGCGCGGCCGTGAAAGGTGACGGAGCGGGCGGCTGTCGTCGGCCAGCCGCTCGCCCTCGAAGGCGTACTCCATGGCGCTGGAGGCGGTGATCACCGCGCGACCGCGGCCGCCGCCGAGGCGTCCTGAGGGGAAGCTGTCGAGCACGTTCACGTCGCCCGCGGCCCGGACCGCGACGCCCTGCCCGAAGGCGCCGCCGTAGCAGCAGTCCAGCAGGAGAACGATGCTGCGCGAGGGGCTGGACCGCATGCACCGCTGCACGAAGTCGGCGGGCACCGCGGTCGACGCGAGCCGGTCCGGCCGGGTGTTACGTGCGGCGAAGTACAGCTCGCCGGCCTCTCCCTTGAGGCCGTGGCCCGAGAAGTGCACCAGCAGCACGTCGTCGGCGCGGCGTCGGCGAACAGGTCCTCGATGCGCTCCTGCACCTCGTGCGCCGGTTCGTTGTGGACGATCTCCACCTCGAAGTCGCCCACCCGGGGATCCCCGAGCACGGCCGCCAGCTGCTCGGCGTCCGCGGCGGGGGCGCGAGCCGGCGCAGGCCTGGGTGCTCGTACTCGTCGATGGCGACGATCAAGGCCTTCCGTCGCCCCGCCACCGTCAGGCCCTCTCCGTGGTCCGGTCGACGTGCCGGCTCGCGAAGAGCTCGATCAGCCGTTCCTGCTCCGACGCCGAGGCCTGGGACAGCTCGAGCACGTCACCGTCGAGCTCGAGTCGCACGGTCCGCACCGGCCCCGGGCTCCGGGACAGCCAGCTCCGCACGGCGGCGAGCACAGACCCCAGCGCCTGGGCCGAGGTACCCAGGCTGACGATCAGCCCGCCCACGACGGCGACGTCGAACGCCCGCGTGCCGGGTGGTGCCGGGCCACCCGGGAGCGGGCGGACGTCGTCGACGCCCAACTGGTCGAGGTCGCGCCGCAGATGTCCGGTCAGCAGGTCGACGCGCTCGGCGTCGGCGCCGTCCTCCGTGACGAGAAGACGCAGTTCGCCGTCCATGGCTCACCCCTGGTGATCGCGACCCGCTCCACGGTGCACCCGACGACGCCGTCGGGCAACGGCTTCAGGGCTGCGCTCGCAAGGAGCAGGGGAACGGCCCGGTGATACGCCCCGTCACGTCGCAACTCCGCACGACGGTGGCACCGCTGCGCCCGCGGAGCGGAAGGGCGTTGACCGACCGGTTGCCGCCGGTGGCACGCTTGGCCCGTGTTGTCGCGAGCGGAGCCCGTTGCTTTCGTCCCCTCCACCGATCTGGGGCGCTCCCGGTCCTTCTACGAGGGCGTGCTCGGCCTGCCGGTCGTGCAGGCCGACGACTTCGCCGTCGTGCTCCGGTCTGGCGTGGGCACCATCCGGGTCACCAATGTCGCCAGCGCGCTCCACGTGCAGCCCTTCACGGTGCTCGGTTGGGACGTCGGGGATCTCCACGACGAGATCGCCGGCCTGGCCGCGAAAGGCGTGGAGTTCCTCCGCGTGCCGTCCATCGAACAGGACGACGCCTGCGTGTGGACGACCGGCGACGGTTCGCAGGTGGCCTGGTTCCAGGACCCTGACGGCAACACTCTGTCGCTCGCTCATCATTGAGGACGGAACCTTGCTCGGACCAGAGGGTTCAGGTGTGGGGCCAGGAGGACGTGAACCTCGGCTGTTCACTGCGGCGTTCATATCGCTGAGCCTCTCCGACCTGGCCTATTTCATGGCCGGCGGCGTGCTGATCGGGGTTACCCCATTCTTCGTCGTCGGTCCTCTGGGTGCCGGCCCGGCCGGCGTGGGTCTGGTGGTGGGGGCATTCAGCGTGAGCACTCTGGTCCTTCGACCGCTGGCCGGCCGGTGGACGGACCGTCACGGTCGACGGCCCCTGCTGATCGGGGGCGCGTGGCTGTTCGCGGTGCTCGTTCCGGTTCATCTCGTCGTGACGCACCTGGTCGGGCTGGTGGTGCTGCGGCTACTGCTGGGGGTGGCCGAGGCGCTGTACTTCGTCGCCGGATTCGCCGCGCTGGCCGATCTGGCGCCGCCCGGCCGAACCGGGAGGCCCTCAGCTACAACTCGCTGGCCCTCTACCTCGGACTCGCCGCCGGCCCGCTGATCGGGCAGGCGCTCCTCGGCCTGGGCGGGTTTCCCCTGGCCTGGATCGGAGCCCGCTCCTGCTGGTCGTCGCCGCGGTACTCGCCAGCCGCGTCCCGGAGACGCTCCAGACCGGCCTCGCACCCGGCCCTCAGCCGCCGCTGATCCACCCTGCTGCGCTGGTACCCGGGCTCGGCCTGTTCACCGGGGTCGCAGCGGTGTCCGGCTTCCTCGCGTTCGCTTCGCTGCACGCCGCCCACCTGGGGCTCGACCTGTGGAGCACCGTGCTCGCCCTGTTCGGTGTCGTTGTCGTGGGCTGTCGAATCCTGTTCGCCAAGCTGCCCGATCGCATGGCGCCACTGCGTCTGGCCGCCGCCGCACTCGCAACCTCCGGCGTCGGCCTGGTGATCGCCGCCGCACTGCCGTCGGCGTGGGGCCTCTTCCTCGGGGCGACCGCTCTCGGTGTCGGCTCCGCCTTCCTCACGCCGGCGGTCTTCGCGGCGATCTTCCGCCGCGTACCTTCCGCGCAACACGGCAGCGCCGCCGGGACCGCCAGCGTGTTCATCGACCTCGGGTTCAGCGGAGGGCCCATCCTGGTCGGGCTCGTCGCGGCGGCCGTCGGAATTCCGGCTGCGTTCCTGGCCGCCGCCGCTCTCACCGCTGCCGGGATGGCCCTGTTGGCCCTCGACCCGGCGTCAGGTGCACCTGCCTCCCCGGGCCCGTCAACCGCCTGACGCACCCCTACCCTCCCGGACCGGATCCGTTCCGTCCCCGCGGATGGGTATGCCGAACTCTCGATCCGGGCGCAGGCGGTCCCCTCTGGTCAGGCTGGGCCGTGGGGACGCCGATCAAGGGGTGCTTTGCGGCCCACACCAGAGAGCCCGGCTCCTCGCGGGGAACCGGGCTCTGACCAGGGGTGATAGGGGTGGGCCTAGGAAGACTTGAACTTCCGACCTCTTCCTTATCAGTGACTTCGGGCGGACAGGCATTGCCGCGCTGACCTGCGGGTTCTGTTCGCCGAGGTTCGCCCTGGTACGGCTCGTATAGGCATCGGTGGCGGGCAGTTTGGCGGGCGGCTGCGGCCTGCGTTAAGGGGAGCGGGAGCATGCCGAGAGTGCGGTCAGTGTGGGGCCCAGTTCGCGGGCCGTCGGTTCCGTGTCAATCACGGCCGGGGGAGGGGCATCCTCTCGCTGACCTGCGCTTCTTGTCCGTCGGCGTGCGCCATGATGTGGCCCTGCGGGAGTCGGATGGCAGGCAGTTGGCAGGCAGTTGGCAGGCACGAGATCACGCGGAGCCTGACATCAGGAGGGGGACGGATGGATCCAGGGGTGATCGTCGCGACGGCGGGGACCTTGGTAGGGGTGGGCCTCGGATCCTGGCTGTCAGGTCGTTCGCAACGGGAGGCCGCGCGCGAGAGTCAGCGCGAGGCTGACGTCGAGCGACGTGAGGCGGCCTACGTCGAGTTCATGGCTGCCTATCGAGTCTTCCGCCGCTTCGTCATAGCGGGCACGACGAGTGTGACCCTCTCACTCCAGGACGGTGTGAAGCCTTACCCCGTCATCGAGGGGTCCGAGGCCTACTGGGAGCGGGTCGAAGCGGCCAGGGCACGGCTTGATCTATTGGCGGGGGACACCCCCCTCTCGAAGGCTGGCCGAGACCTAGCGGACGCGTTCTATGACGTCGCCCGAGCTCGAGCCGAGCATCCGGCCGGCGCTGTGCCCCGCCCCATCGTCCGTGCCGTTCGAGCGGCTGAACGTGAGTTCGCTCGCATCGCTCGCGAAGACCTAGCGGGCCGGCGGATGCCGGGGAGCCGCTGAGTCTCAACAACGAGGCGCGGCCAGAGTGGGGGCATGTCCTCGTGGAGGCCGAGTCTTCAGGGCGCCGGTGCCGGGTCAAGGGTCGAGCGCGCTCGATCGCGTAGCGACGCCGTCAGGCGCCCTTGACGCGGTGCCGGCGGCCGAAGACGCTGCCTTGAAGAGGGCGTGCCCTTCGGTGCGTCTGCCGCCGTCCCTCCGCCCCGCTCATGATCTTCCTTGTCTCTCCTGCGGCCCGGCTGCGGCCGCGGCCACACACTCCAGGGCCGCGAAGCCGGCCTTGAACCTCGTATAGAAAGTCATCACGCAGCATCGCGCTCCAAGGGCAACCGCCCCGCCGCCTGGGCCGTCACCTGGCAGCCTGTCCTGGCAGGCGCCGGGCCCGGGCACCGTCGTGGCGCGGTAAGGATCCGGCGTCAGGATCTGGTCCGGAACCCGCCGATCGTCTCCAGCCACCGCATCGCCTGGGGTACCAGCGGCGCCCAGAACAGGATCGTGTGCGAGGCGTGGGCGAACTCCACCAGCCGCACCGACATCGGCGGCCGCGCTGCCGCGAGGAAGGCGGCGGAGGTCCGGTAGGACCCGTGCTCCGAGTGCGAGATCTCCATCCAGATCGCCAGCGGTGGTGGGGCCCGCTTGATCAGGGCCACCAGGTCGTACCGGCGCCATTGGGCGCTCCCCGGGGTGAAGGGGACGTAGGTCGGGCTGAAGACCGGGTGGAAGTAGCCGCCGAAGATGAGGGCCGCGCCGTAGCGCGACGGGTGGAGCAGTGCCACCATCGCCGCGCACCACGCGCCGGCAGAGAAGCCGGCCGCCGCCCACGAGGCGCGGTCGAGCTTGACACGCAACGTCCGCGCCGCCCAGTCGGGCACGTCCGTCGTCAGCCAGGTCTCCATTGCGGGCCCCGCGTCGCCGCCGTTCACGCACTCGGTATCCCGGCCAGGGGGGATCTCCAGCTCGGGAGCGAGGACGATGGTCGGCGTCATACGGCCGGCGGCGACCTCCTCGTCGAGCACCTCACCGAGCGCCATGCTGTCGAGCCACTGCTCCGGCCGCCCGGGGTAGCCGTGGAAGGTTTCGATGACCGGATACCGGCGTCTTGGCCTGCTTCGGATCCGTGTAGCCGGCCGGGAGGTAGACGATGACCTTGCCCGTGACGTGGCTGGCCTTTCCGGGCACGAAGATGAGTACTCCCGGTTGCCCGTCGCCTCCTTCGGCAGCGCCGGGATGTGAGCCCCCGCCGAGAGCTGCGGGCCGCCGACGTGTGCTTCGGCCGCCGCGTTCGGGCTGGTGCTGCCCTTCGTGGTCCGGGTCGCCGGGGGCGCCGAGGTGAGAGCTCCGGCGAGGTCCGTCCAGTCGGCGAAGAACCCGAAGGTGTCGTTGGCGACGAGGCCGATCGTGACGAGCAGGAGCAGGTTGACGCCGAGCAGCGCACCGAGCCGCCCGAGCACCGGCAGCGGCCGTTGGGGGGAGAGCCGCGGCCAGAGGACGACGGTCGCGGCGACGGCCGCGACGGTGAGCACGGCCATGAGCGCGACGAACGCGCCGCTCGTCAGGTCCACGACGGGCAAGCCGGGGTTGAAACGGCCCGGTACACGTCAGGGAGACGCGCGAGCGGACCTCCTGGTTTCCCTCTGTGGGGTCGTCGAGGTCCGGCGCATGTTCCGCCTGCAGGGCCGCGCTGCCGGCACCGTCGCCCAGCCCGCCGCCACCATCGAACCCGCGCTGTGGCTGCGGTTCTCCCGGCAGGCCTGGACCGCCAAGAAGTTCGCCCTCATCGACCGCTCCCTCGGCGCCGACGACGCCATGAAGCTCGGCATCCTCCACGCCCAGCCCAAGCCCAAGGCGCTCGTCGCCCCGGTCCGCCGCGACCGCGGTATCGCCGTCGAGGACGTTCTGCCGCAGCTGCGCTCCCTCACCGCCAGCCCCACCGCGGCCGCCACGCCGGACGGGAGCCAACAGCAGAGCACTGCGACGGGCGGGTTCGCGTCGGTCGACTTCCCCGCGACCGAGACCAGCTCGCCGAACGGACACCACGGCTACGACCTCAACGGCTCAGCCCCCTACGGGCTTCGGTGAGGCATTGACCGTGACGTCCGCTCCCATGGCCACCCGCCCCGCCCCCGCCGGCCCGGCCGCCGCCTCTCCCCGCGCCTCACGGGTGCAGGACGAGATCGAGCGTCGGCTGACCGACGGCGGGCGGGACGGGTGGCTGTCCTGGGAACGACACGTCACCCCCGCCGCCGGCTGTGCCCGACCCGTGCGACTTCGCGGGCAGGCCGTCACCGCCAACACCAGGACCGGCGAGGTCGTCGACACCTACCGGTCCGCCGACGCGCCCGACGGGCTCGTCTACAAGCCCTGCGGGACCCGCCGGGCCTCGGTCTGCCCCTCCTGCGCCCGCACCTACCAGTGCGACGCCTACCACCTCCTCAGGGCCGGCCTGGCCGGCTCCCGCTCGGCCGGCGTCCCCGAGGAC
The DNA here is from genome assembly GCA_963755755.1 of uncultured Actinomycetota bacterium. Lineage (GTDB taxonomy): Bacteria > Actinomycetota > Actinomycetes > Actinomycetales > Kineosporiaceae > DATKNA01. The sequence continues at coordinate 354,460 of CAVWLJ010000011.1, read as the reverse complement.
GTCGCCCTGCGCCTCCACAGCAGGAGCTGAGCACCAATGAGTACCCCCGCCACCCAGCTGCTGCTGTCCGTCGAGGAGGCCGCCGACCTCCTGGGCGTAAGCCGCAGCACGATGTACGACCTCATGCGCACCCGGGCCGTCGCCTCGGTGCGGATCGGCCGCTGCCGCCGGATCTCCCTCGACGCGCTCCGCGCCTACGTCGAGCACCTCCCCGCCGAGACCATCGACCCCATCACCTGGGCCCGCCGGGTCAGCTGATGACGAAGCGCGGACAGGGCGAGGGCTCCCTCTTCTGGAGCGAGGAACGACAGCGGTGGGCCGCCATGGCGAGCCTCGGCTACGACGCAGCAGGAAGCGGGTCCGCAAGGTCGCCTACGGCCGGACCAAGACGGAGGCCCGTAGCAAGCTCCGTGAGCTGATGCGCGACGTCGAGGACGGCCTGGCTGATGGGGAGCGACCGCCACACGGTCGCCGACGCCGTGCGCGAGTGGCTCGACCACGGGCTGACCAAGGCGGGAGAGAGCACGTGGCGGACGAACCGCTACCTCGCGGAGACGCACATCATCCCGTTCCTCGGGGCGCGCCGGCTGCGAGAGCTGAGCGCGACGGAGGTCGACCGCTGGCTGGCCGGCCGCGCCGAGTTCGCTGAGCACGAGCACGCTGCGCAAGCTGCACTCCGCGCTGAACCGGGCCATCCGGCGGGCCATGGCGCGGGACAAGGTCAAGCGCAACGTCGTCGACCTCTGCTCGGTGCCTCAGGGGACGCAGGGCCGGCCAGTCGAAGGCACTCACGCTCGCCCAGGCGTCCGCGCATCCTCGACGCCGTCGACGGGACGCCGATGCACGCCTACGTCGTGGTCTCCCTGCTGACCGGGGCAAGGACCGAGGAGCTGCGGGCCCTGCTCTGGGAGGACGTCGACCTCTTGGGCCGACCGGACGTCTCCCCGCCCGTGCCGCCGTCGCTGGCCGTTTGGCGTTCCGTCCGGGCCACTGGTGACACCAAGACGCAGCGCTCACGCCGCACCCTCGCGCTGCCCGCCCGGTGCGTCGACGTCCTGTCCGAGCACGACGACTGCAGGCCCGGTTGCGCTCGGCGGCCGGCGCCAAGTGGATCGACCTCGGTCTCGTCTTCACCACACGCTGGGGCACGCCGCTCGACTCCGCCGACGTCCGACGGGACTTCCGGGCCGCCATCGGGCGCGCACCAGGCATCGACGCCGACGCCATGGACGCCGAGGGAGCTGCGGCACTCGTTCGTATCGCTCCTGTCGGACAGCGGCGTCCCGATCGAGGAGATCTCCCGCCTGGTCGGGCACAAGAGCACGCTCGTGACGGAGGTCGTCTACCGGAAGCAGCTGCGCCCGGTCATCCAGTCCGGCGCGACCGTCATGGATCGCCTCTTCGCGGCTGCCAAGACGGTTGGCGGGCAATTTGGCAGGCAGGACCCCTCAGACACCCGACGAGCCCGGCTCCCTCGCGGAAGGAACCGGGCTCTGACCAGGGGTTATAGGGGTGGGCCTAGGAAGACTTGAACTTCCGACCTCTTCCTTATCAGGGAAGCGCTCTAACCGACTGAGCTATAGGCCCCGGGTCCGCCGCACGGAGCGGCGACCAAGAGAGGTTACCGGAGGCGACGGCCGCCGACCAAACGGGATCAGTCGTCCGAGAGGGTCACCTGCAGGCCGCCGACGAGGCTCGACGCGAGGTTGTACAGCACGGCCCCGAGCGTCGACAGCGCCATGATGATCAGCACGTTGACGACGGCGATGACCGTCGTCAGCGAGACGACGCGACCGAGGCCCGACCCACTCGTTGATGTCGAACTTGTTGTTCGAGCTGCCGATGCTGCGGAGCTCGTTGTTCACCGCGGAGAACACGCCCATCGCGTCGAGCACCGACCACAGCACCACGGACGCCGTGACGAGCACGACGCCGAGGGCCACCGAGAGCAGGAACGACAGCTTGAGCACCGACCACGGGTCGACCCGGGCGATGGTCAGCCGGACCTTGCGCGGGGCGTTGACCGGAACCCCGCCGGTCGCCGGCACGGGCCGCGATGCGTCGGTGTAGCCCGGCTGGTACCCGTTGCCCAGCCCGTTCGCACCGCCAGGACGGCTCAGCGGAGGCGTGACGGTGCCCGGGGCGGACGTCGAGCGAGCAGCGCCCATGTCGCCGGCAGGGGCGGGCGGACGGCCCGTCACCTGGGGCCCCGACCCGGCCCGATACGTCTGTTCGGACGAACTCACGCTCACCTCCGCGCTCCGCTACCGACTCGACGGTACGCCATGACGATCCTCCCCGCGTCTGCGCCCGCTGGCGCAGCGCTCCCTGCCGCGCCCTGCGTCCCCCTGATCGCCCCGCATCGTAGCGGTCCAGGAGAACGTGATCACGCCTCGTCGTCCGCAGGCCCGTCCTCGGCAGACCCGCCGGCGACGTCGCCGGGCTCGGCGTCAGGATCGGTCCCCGCACCGGCGGCCGCGTCCAGCGCCGGCCCGTCGGGGGCGGGCGGGAGCTCGTCCTCCTCGGCCCCGAGGCTCCGCTCGCTGTTGCGGGCCACGGCGATGATCCGGTCGCCCGGGTCGGGCTTGGCGAAGACCACGCCCATGGTGTCGCGGCCCTTCGCCGGGACGCCGACGACGGAGGACCGCACGACCTTGCCGCGCTCCATGACGACGAGGACCTCGTCGTCGCTGCCCACGATCATGGCGCCGACGAGGTCGCCGCGCTCGTCCGTCAGCTTGGCCACCTTGATGCCGAGGCCGCCGCGGCCCTGGTTGCGGTACTCCTCGACGGACGTCCGCTTGGCGTAGCCCTGCTCGGTGACGACGAAGACGAAGGCGTCGTCCACGTCGCGGACGACGTCCATCGACAGCAGTTCGTCGCCGTCCCGGAAACGCATGCCCGTGACGCCCGAGGTCGCGCGGCCCATCGGGCCGCAGCGCGCCGTCGTCCGCCGTGAACCGCAAGGACATCCCCTTGCGCGAGACGAGCAGGATGTCGGCGTCCTCCCCGGCCAGCCGGGCGGACACGAGCTCGTCGCCGTCGAGCAGGTTGATGGCGATGACCCCGCCGGTCCGGTTCGAGTCGTACTCGTCGAGGCGGGTCTTCTTGATCCTGCCCTGCCTGGTCGCGAGCACGAGGAACGACGCGGCCTGGTAGTCCGGGATGTCGAGGACCTGGGCGATCTCCTCGCCCGGCTGGAACGCCATGAGGTTGGCCACGTGCTGGCCCTTGGCGTCCCGGCTCCCCTCGGGCAGCTCGTACGCCTTCGCGCGGTAGACACGGCCGAGGTTGGTGAAGAACAGCAGCCAGTGGTGCGTCGTGGTGACGAAGAAGTGCTCGACCACGTCGTCGCTGCGCAGCTGGGCGCCGCGCACGCCCTTGCCGCCGCGTCGCTGCGCCCGGTACGCGTCGGAGCGGGTGCGCTTCGCGTAGCCGTCCCGGGTGATGGTGACGACGACCTCCTCCTCGGGGATGAGGTCCTCGGCGTCCATGTCCCCGTCGAACGGCAGGATCTGCGTGCGCCGCTCGTCGCCGAACTTGTTGACGATCTCGGCGAGTTCGTCGGAGACGATCCGCCGTTGCCGCTCCGGGGAAGCCAGGATGTCGTTGTAGTCGGCGATCTGGCGCTCGAGGTCCTCGAGTTCGTCGATGATCCGCTGACGCTCGAGCGCGGCCAGTCTGCGCAGCTGGAGCAGCAGAATGGCGCCGGCCTGATCCTCGTCGACGTCGAGCAGGCCCATGAGGCCGTCGCGGGCCTCGTCGGCGGACGGGGAGTTGCGGATCAGGGCGATGACCTCGTCGAGCGCGTCCAGCGCCTTCACGTAGCCGCGGTAGATGTGGGCCTGCCGCTCGGCCTCCGCGAGCAGGTACCGGGTGCGCCGGACGACGACCTCGATCTGGTGCTCGACGTAGTAGCGGATGAACTTGTCGAGGCTCAGCGTGCGGGGAACGCCGTCGACGAGCGCGAGCATGTTCGCGCCGAACGTGTCCTGCAGCTGGGTGTGCTTGTAGAGGTTGTTGAGGACGACCTTCGCGACGGCGTCCCGCTTGAGGACGATGACGATCCGCAGCCCGGTCTTGTCGGAGGTGTCGTCACGCAGGTCCGCGATGCCCTGCACCCGCCCGGTGTTGACCAGGTCGGAGATCTTCGCGGCGAGGTTGTCGGGGTTGACCTGGTAGGGCAGCTCGTTGACGACGAGGCAGGTACGGCCCTGGATCTCCTCGACGTTCACCACCGCGCGCATGATGATCTGGCCGCGCCCGGTGCGGTAGGCGTCCTCGATGCCGCGGGTGCCCATGATGAGGCCGCGCGTCGGGAAGTCCGGGCCCTTGATACGCAGCAGGAGCTGGCCGAGCAGCTCGTCGTCCTCGGCCCCCGGGTTCTCGAGCAGCCACTGGACGCCGGAGGCGACCTCGCGCAGGTTGTGCGCGGGAATGTTCGTGGCCATGCCGACGGCGATGCCGGAGGCGCCGTTCACCAACAGGTTGGGGAAACGGCTGGGGAGAACCAGCGGCTCACGCGTGCGGCCGTCGTAGTTCGGCCCGAAATCGACGGTGTCCTTGTCGATGTCCCGGACCATTTCCATGGCCAAGGGAGCAAGCCGGCATTCCGTGTTGTGGCTGACGAACCCGTTGGTGATGAACGAGTGGTCGTCGGTGTCGACGCGGATGGACCAGACGGGCTGAACGCCGGCGTCCTCGATGGTCTGCACGGTGGCGTAGTAGAAGCGGCCGTCCACGAGTGGAACGGCGACCTCCTCCCCGTCGGGGTCGAGGCGATCGAGGATCTCCTCACCCTCGCGCTCCCAGCGCTCGATGCGGTCGACGTTGTGCCGGCGCAGCCAGTCGTGGTCGCTCCAGGAGCCGCTGCCGTGCTTGCGGAGGTACTCCGCCAGATACGGCACCCGATCGCCCGACAGGGAGCTCGACTCCCGGGGCACGCGATGAAGGATCTTGACGAGCTTCAGCTGCTTGGCGCCAAGGAAACCGACGTGTGCCGAGAAGATCCGAGCGTCGCGCCGATTGGTGATGACGACCTTGATCTCGCCGTGCCCGTAGCGCACCAGCTTCGAGACGACGCCGAACTCGAGCAGCAGCTGCTGGACGTCGCGGGCGAGCTGGGGGCTGCGTGTCGAGTACGAGATCTGGACGCTGGATCGCGGCAACGCGCTCGCCGACCCGTCGCCGGTGAACAGCGCCCGGAGGAAATGCGCCTTGACGGCGGGGGTCGACGTCCAGATGAACTCCGGGACCTTCTTGTCCGCGCTTCGGAGCCCCTCCATCTCCCCGAGCCTGGAGCGGCGCAGTGCCGCGACGTCCTGCACGTCGAGTTCGCGCAACGTCGACCCCGACGCGATGACGCGCTCGTAGACGTAGCGCTTCCCGCCGACGACGAGGTCGTACGCGTCGAGCACCTGACCGAAGAACTCGGCGTCGATGTTGTTGAAGCCGGCCCGCGAGGACGAGAAGAAGCCTTCACTGACCCAGGCGCCGGCCAGCAGCGCCTCCGCCTTCTGGTGGCGCGTGAGCGTCCCGTACTCGTAGGGCTGCGGCCGCGACATCACGACCGTGTCACCGGCCGTGACCTCCTCGAGGAGGCTCCACAGCAGCGTCGGGACCCCTCCCACGGAGCGCAGCGTGAGCACCGGGTGGTTCTCCGTGCCTGTGACCTCGTAGCCCTCGCGGGTGCGCAGGCGCAGGGTCCGGTGGTGCCCGGAGTGGAACACCTTGCTCGCCGTGACCGGCCGTCCCGACCGGTCCTTGATCTTGAGGTCCACCTCGGTGTCGCTGTTCGGGCCCGCGCCCGGCGCCAGATCGGCGATGCGCGCGGAACTCCCGTCCGCCAGGCGAACAAGCGTGTCCCCGACGACGCAGTAACGCATGGCCGCAGCTGGGTCGTTGCCCGGCGAACCGAAGTTGCCCTGGCCCTGCACCAGCGGGTAGCGCAGCGACCACGGCTGGGCGAGGCGGACCAAGGTGTCGTAGATCGCGCTGTCACCGTGCGGGTGGTACTGACCCATGACGTCACCGACGACGCGCGAGCACTTCGAGAAGCCGCGGTCCGGCCGGTAGCCGCCGTCGTACATCGCGTAGAGCACGCGCCGGTGCACGGGCTTCAGGCCGTCCCTGACGTCGGGCAACGCGCGCGACACGATGACGCTCATCGCGTAGTCGAGGTACGACCGCTGCATCTCCAGCTGCAGGTCGATCGGCTCGACACGGGAGCCGAGGGCGGCGGACGCCGCGGCGGCGTCGGCCGCCCTCACCGTCGGCGGGGGGCACGGGAGGCTGCTCGGTCACAGGTGTCCTTCTCTAGAACGTGGTGCAGGAGCGTCAGATGTCGAGGAAGCGGACGTCCTTGGCGTTGCGCTGGATGAACGAGCGGCGGCTCTCGACGTCCTCACCCATGAGGACGGCGAACATCTCGTCGGCGGCCGCGGCATCCTCGAGGGTCACCTGCAGCAGCACGCGCTTCGTCGCGTCCATCGTCGTCTCGGAGAGCTCGGACGCGTTCATCTCGCCCAGACCCTTGTACCGCTGGATGCCCTCGTCCTTGGGCATCTTGCGGCCCGCCTCCTGGCCGGCGGCGAGCAGGGCGTCGCGCTCCCGGTCCGAGTAGGCGTAGTCCGGCTCACCGCGGGTCCACTTGATCTTGTACAGCGGCGGTTGCGCGAGGTAGACGTGACCGTTGTCGACGAGCGGGCGCATGAACCGGAAGAGCAGGGTGAGCAGCAGCGTGCGGATGTGCTGACCGTCGACGTCGGCGTCCGCCATCAGGATGATCTTGTGATAGCGGAGCTTCTCGAGGTCGAAGTCCTCACCCACACCGGTGCCGAAGGCGCTGATCAGCGCCTGCACCTCCTGGTTGGCGAGCACCCGGTCGATCCGGGCCTTCTCGACGTTGAGGATCTTGCCTCGGATCGGGAGGATCGCCTGCGTCCGGGGGTCACGGCCGCTCTTCGCGGAGCCACCGGCCGAGTCGCCCTCGACGATGAAGATCTCGCTCTCGCGTGGGTCGGTCGACTGGCAGTCCGAGAGCTTGCCGGGCAGGCCGCCGCCGCCCATGAGGCCCTTGCGCCGCGTGGCCTCCCGCGCCTTCCGGGCGGCCATGCGCGCCGCCGCAGCCTGGATCGACTTCTGGATGACGTCGCGCGCCTCGCGCGGGTGGCTGTCGAGCCAGTCGCCGAGCCGCTCGGTGACGACGCGCTGCACGAAGGTCTTGGCCTCGGTGTTGCCCAGCTTGGTCTTCGTCTGGCCCTCGAACTGCGGCTCGCCGAGCTTGATCGAGATGACGGCGGTGAGGCCCTCGCGGATGTCGTCGCCGGTGAGGTTCTCGTCGCGCTCCTTGAGGATGCCCTTCTCCCGCCCGTAGCGGTTGATGAGCGTCGTCAGCGCGGCGCGGAAGCCCTCCTCGTGGGTGCCGCCCTCGTGCGTGTTGATCGTGTTGGCGTAGGTGTGCACGCTCTCGCTGTACGCCGTCGTCCACTGCATCGCGATCTCGACCGACAGCCGGCGCTCGACGTCCTCGGACTCGAAGTCGATGATCTCGGGGTTGACCGCCTCGGTCTTCTTCGAGGCGTTGAGGTGCCGGACGTAGTCGACGAGCCCGCCGTCGTACCGGAAGGTGACCGCGGGCGCCGTGCCGTCCTCGTCGGCGTGCTCGGGACGCTCGTCGATGAGGGTGATCTGCAGCCCCTTGTTGAGGAACGCGTACTGCTGGAACCGGCTGCGCAGCGTCTCGTAGTCGAAGACGGTGGTCTCGAAGATCGTCTGGCTCGGCCAGAAGGTGACGGTCGTCCCGGTGTCGTCACTGGGCTCGCCCTGCTGGAGCGGCGCCGTCGGGACACCGACGCGATACGACTGCCGCCACACGTATCCCTGCCGGCCGACCTCGATGTCGAGCCGCTCGGAGAGCGCGTTGACGACGGAGACGCCGACGCCGTGCAGTCCGCCGGAGACCGAGTAGCCGGACCCGCCGAACTTGCCGCCCGCGTGCAGCACGGTCAGCACGACCTCGACCGCCGGCCGGCCCTCGGACTCGACGATGTCGACCGGGATCCCGCGGCCGTCGTCGATCACGCGGACCCCGCCGTCGGCGAGGAGCGTCACCTCGATCTGCGTGGCGAACCCCGCGAGTGCCTCGTCGACGGAGTTGTCGACGACCTCGTAGACGAGGTGGTGCAGACCGCGCTCGCCGGTGGACCCGATGTACATGCCGGGGCGCTTGCGGACCGCCTCGAGGCCTTCGAGCACGGTGATGGCGCTGGCGTCGTAGGTGCCCTGTACCTCGCCGAGGCGGCGCAGCGCCGCGCCGTCACCGTCCGGCCCCGAACCGTCGAGGCCGTCGAGCACCTCGGTGGGCAGTGCGTCGGCCAGCGACGGCATGGTGGTGGCAGGGGCGGACGACGCGGAAGGCTGCTCGGCCACGGGTAGCACGGCTCCTGAAGGATCGACGGCAGGACGGGCGGCGCCCGGGCCGGCGGCTGCGCCCGGACCCAGGCGAGAACCGCCGCTACTGTCAACCATCCTATCCCTTCGAGGCTTCCTGAACGGCGTCTCTCGGGCCCTCGACGGCGCGTGTGAGCGCCGAGAGGACCCGGCGTCGCATCCCGATACGCACCGGGGCGGTTCGAGGCGCTCCAGAGGCGCTCAGCGGTCCCGACGCCGCCCTGGTGGAACCGCCTCGATCACCGCAGGTGGACGGGCAGCCGATGGTCAGCCGTAGGTGTCCCGCGGGCCCTGGCTGCCGGGGGCGACCCGGGGGCCGCGGCGCCAGGAGGGACCGGAGGGACCGCGGACGACGACCTTGGTCACCGTGCCCTCGCCGACCTCGTCCGCCAGCCGTCGCAGCAGCGTGCCGCTGAGCAGGCGCACCTGCGTCGCCCAGGCCGTGCTGTCCGCGCGGACGGTGAGCACACCGGCCTCGAACGTCTCCGGGCGGCAGTGCGCGGCGATGTCGGAGCCGACGACCGCGTCCCAGCGGCCCATGACCCCACCCACCGAGACGGCCTCCTGCCAGCCGCGCTCGGCGACGAGCCGGCCCAGGGTGTCGCCCAGCGGTTGGGGATCCCGCGCATCGGGGCGTGCGCCCGACCGGGGCCCGTCGTCCTGCCGCCGGCGTCGCCGTGAACCTCCCGGTGCCGCTCCCGGGACGGCGCCGCGCGCCCGGGCCGCCGCGCGAGCACGTCCGAGCGCGGCCCGTACCGCTTCGACCCCGGCCTCCTCGTCGGTGCCGGCGTCCGCGTCGGTGCGGGGCGGCGGGAGCTCATCCGACACGGCGCACCTCACCCCCCATCACGTCGAAGCGCGCGCCGTCCAGCGTCTCCGGCACGTCCTGGGGGACGGCGGCCGTGACGAGCACCTGCTCCGCGCCGGCCACGAGCGCGGCGAGCCGGTCGCGACGCCCGGAGTCCAGCTCGGCGAACACGTCGTCCAGGAGAAGGACCGGCTCGCCGTCGCCGTCCGGGCCGCCGTCGGCACGCAACAGCTCGTAGCTGGCCAGGCGCAGCGCCAGCGCCAGCGACCAGGACTCCCCGTGCGAGGCGAAGCCCTTCGCCGGGAACGGCCCGAGATTGATCTGCAGGTCGTCCCGGTGCGGCCCGACCAGGCTGATGCCGCGCTCGAGTTCCTGCGACCGCACCTTCGCGAGCGCCTCGAGCAGGCGGGCGGCCAGGAGTTCGCGCCCCGGCGGGTCCTCGGCCGTGACGTCGTCGCCCAGCGACGACCGGTACGCGATCGACGCCTCACCCTGCCCGGACGAGACGGCCGCGTACGCCTTGGCGACGTCCGGGGCCAGCAGCTGCACCAGGCGGAGCCGGCCGGCGAGCAGTTCGGCGCCGACCGTGGCCATGTGGCTGTCCCACACGTCCAGGGTCCGCACGTCGCCCCGGCCCGCGCGGATCGTCGCGCCGGCCGACTTGAGCAGCGCGTTCCGCTGCCGCAGCACGCGTTCGTAGTCGCCGCGGACGCCGGCGTACCGCGGCGCCCGCGCGACGAGGAGCTCGTCGAGGAAACGGCGCCGGCCGTCGGGGTCGCCCTTGACGAGCGAGAGGTCCTCGGGGGCGAAGAGCACGGTCCGGAGCACCCCGAGCACCTCACGCGCCCGCGGCAACGGTGAGCGGTTGAGCCGGGCCCGGTTGGCGGCGCCGGGCACGATCTCGATCTCGACGAGAGTGTCGCGACCGGCGCGTGAGACCAGGGCCCGGACGACGGCGCGCGCAGCGCCGAGGCGCACGAGCGGAGCGTCGCCGGCGACCCGATGGCTGCCGAGCGTGGCGAGATAACCGACGGCCTCGACGAGGTTGGTCTTGCCCTGCCCGTTCGGGCCCACGAAGGCGGTCACACCCGGCTCGAGGTCGACCTCGGCGGATGCGTAGGACCGGAAGTCTGCGACCGACAGGTGGACGACGCGCACGGGCAGGGCGACCTCGGTGTCAGCCGCGGGTCAGCTGACGCCGCCGCTGCCCGAGGAGGGACCGGCGTCCGCGACGGGGTGGCCGTCGTCCGTGGTGGTGCTGCCCGTGTCGCCGGTGCCGGAGGTCGGGCCCGCGGCCGTCACGGCGTGACCGCCGAACTGGTTGCGCAGCGCCGCGACCGCCTTCATGGCCGGGGAGTCCTCCTGCCGGGACTGGAACCGCGCGAAGAGCGCCGCCGAGATCACGGGCATCGGGACGGCGTTGTCGATGGCCTCCTCGACGGTCCAGCGGCCCTCGCCGGAGTCCTCGGCGTAGCCCTTGATCAGGCCGAGCTTCTGGTCCGGCTCGAGCGCCTTGACCAGGAGGTCGAGCAGCCAGGAGCGGACGACGGTGCCGCGCGTCCAGGCCTGGAAGCAGCCGTGCACGTCCTTGACGATGTCCTTCGCCAGCAGCAGCTCGTAGCCCTCGGCGTAGGCCTGCATGAGGCCGTACTCGATGCCGTTGTGCACCATCTTCGCGTAGTGGCCGGCGCCGACCTCGCCGGCGTGCACGAAGCCCTCCTCGCGCGGGCCCTCCGGGCGCAGCGCGTCGAACACGGGCATGGCGCGCTGCACGAGCTCCTCGGCGCCGCCGACCATCAACCCGTACCCGTTCTCCAGGCCCCAGACGCCGCCGGAGACGCCGCAGTCGACGAAGTGGATCCCCTTCGCGGAGAGCTCCTGGGCGTGCCTGAAGTCGTCGGTGAACTTGCTGTTCCCGCCGTCGATGACCAGATCCTCGGCGTCGAGGAGGTTGCCGAGCTGGTTGATCGTCGCGTCCGTCGGACCGCCGGCGGGAACCATGACCCACACCGTGCGCGGCGTCGGTAGGCCCTTGACCAGGTCCTCCAGGCTGCCCACGTCGCTGACGTCAGGGTTCCGGTCGTACCCGGTGACCTCCACGCCGCCCTTGCGCAAGCGGGTGCGCATGTTGCCACCCATCTTGCCGAGACCCACGAGTCCGATGTGCACGGTGATCTCCTGCCCCTGTCCGGCCGGGCAGCTGCCCGGCACTGGTCTGGCGATCGGCTGGTTTCAGGCCAAGCCTGCCACTGGCCTGATCGTGCGGCAGGTCGCGGTGTCCCCGGGCCTCAGCCGGCGAGCCGGACGGGCATCAGCAGGTAGCGATAGCTGTCGTCGTCCTCGCCGTCGGCCTCGGCCTGCCCGGAGATCACCGCGGGCTTCTGCGCGACGGTGAAGGACAGCCGCGCGAACGGCGTCCCCAGCGCGCCGAGCCCGTCGAGCAGGAAGGCGGGGTTGAACGCGATCGACAGGTCCTCGCCCTGCATCGAGCACTCGACGGCCTCGGACGCCTGCGCGTCCTCGCCCTGGCCGGCCTCGAGGGTGACGGCACCGTCGGTGAAGCTCAGCCGGATCGGCGTGTTCCGCTCCGCGACGAGCGCGACGCGGCGGACCGCCTCGAGGAGCGCGTGCGTGTCCACGACGGCGTGCGCGAGGGACTCGCTCGGGAACAGTGCCCGCACCTTGGGGTACTCCCCGTCGACGAGCAACGAGGTGGTGCGGCGCCCGCCGGCCTCGAAGCCGATGAGCTCGCTGCCGCTGCCCGTGCTCAGGGCGAGGGTGACGTCGCCCGCCGAGCCCACGGCCTTGGAGACCTCCGAGAGCGTCCGGGCCCGGACCAGCGCGACGGCGCTCGTGCCCGGTGTCGCGGGGCGCCACGGGAGGGTGCGCATCGCGAGCCGGTACCGGTCCGTGGCGAGCAGGGTGACCCGTTCGCCCTCGATCTCCATCCGCACCCCGGTGAGGATCGGCAGCGTCTCGTCGCGGCTGGCCGCGACGGTCACCTGAGCGACCGCCTGCGAGAAGACGTCGGCGGCGAGCACTCCGGAGCCGTCCGGCATCGCCGGCAGCGTCGGGTACTCGTCGACCGGCATGGTCAGCAGCGTGAAGCGGCTCGACCCGCAGGTGAGCGACACCCGGGATCCGTCGGTGGAGACGTCCACCGGCTTGCCCGGCAGCGAGCGCGAGATGTCCGCCAGGAGACGCCCGGAGACGAGCACGGTGCCGGGGTCCGCGACCTCGGACGGCACCTCGACGCGCGCCGAGACCTCGTAGTCGAAGCTGGAGAGGCGCAGGACGCCGTCCTGGTCCGCCTCGAGCAGCAGACCGGCGAGGACGGGCACCGGCGGACGCGCGGGGAGCGCACGCGCCACCCAGGTCACCGCTTCGGCGAGGACGTCACGTTCGACGCGGAACTTCACGGTGACCGCCTTTCGTGCGGGGAGAGCGGGGAGCGCCCGCACGACAGTACGCGAGTCGGGGCCCGCGGTGAACCGCCCCTGGGACAGCTCCGACCGTCCGGGCAGCCGGAGGGGTGAGGGGCTTGATGTGGGTGTTCACAGCTTCCCGAAGGGTCTCTCCTCGTTCCTCGTCATCACGGCTGTGGATCCTGGGGACAACCCCTGTTCGTGCAGGTCACCACTCCGCGGGCCTGTCGAGGAGTTGTCGACGACCGTGGCCGGACCGGGGACGAGCGGTGGACGGAGCAGCCTCGTCCCCGTCCGCGCCCGGGCGTTGTTCACCTCGAGGTCGCCCGCACTCCACAGCGGAGCCGGGGCTGTCCACCGTCGTCCACAGGTTCGTCCACCGGGCTGTTTCCTGACCCGGTGCTGTGCTGTGCCCGGGTTCGTCCACAAGGTTGTCCCCAGGTTGTGTACGAAGCGTGTCTGATCGTGTCTACCTTGGCGAGGCGTGCCCTCCGAGTCACGCCCTGCTATTTGCGCAGTCGGCGCGGAGGGATCGGCGCCGACGTGTCGCCGCCGCGTCCCCGCACCCGGATCCCGCCCGCTGAGACGCCGCAGCTAGGAGCGCCGAGGGCCTGCAGGGGTGCGTACGAGGCTCGACTCCGGTGGGTGAGCGTTCCGGCGCGCGCGATGTGGAGAGACCTCAGGGCTCCCGCGTCGTGGACGCCGGAGCCCTGACGGGAGCGGGCGGGAGTCAGCCCCGGGCGGTCTGCTTGATGCGGTTGGTCAGCTCCGTGACCTGGTTGTAGATGGAGCGCCGCTCGGCCATGAGCTGTCGGATCTTGCGATCGGCGTGGATGACCGTGGTGTGGTCGCGGCCGCCGAACTGCTGCCCGATCTTCGGCAGCGACAGGTCGGTCAGCTCGCGGCACAGGTACATGGCGATCTGGCGGGCGGTGACGAGGACCCGCGAGCGGGACTGCCCGCAGAGGTCCTCCATCGTGAGGCTGAAGTAGGCGGCCGTCTGAGCCATGATCGTTGCCGAGGTGATCTCGGGGCTGTCGTCCGCCGGGATGAGGTCCTTGAGGACGATCTCCGCGAGCGAGAGGTCCACCTGCTGACGGTTCAGGCTGGCGAACGCGGTGACGCGGATCAGTGCACCCTCGAGTTCGCGGATGTTCGTCGAGATCTTGCTGGCGATGTACTCCAGGACGTCGTCCCGCGCCTGCAGTCGTTCGCCGATGGCCTTCTTGCGCAGGATGGCGATCCGCGTCTCGAGGTCGGGCGGCTGGACGTCGGTGATGAGGCCCCACTCGAAGCGCGAGCGCATGCGCTCCTCGAAGCCGGCGAGCTGCTTGGGCGGCAGGTCCGAGGTGATGACGACCTGCTTGTTCGCGTTGTGCAGCGTGTTGAAGGTGTGGAAGAACTCCTCCTGCGTCTGCACCTTGCCCTGCAGGAACTGGATGTCGTCGATGAGGAGGACGTCGACGTCCCGGTAGCGGCGCTGGAACGCGCTCGCCTTGTCGTCCCGGATGCTGTTGATGAAGTCGTTGGTGAACTCCTCCGAGTTCACGTACCGCACCCGCACGTTGGGATAGAGGCTGTAGGCGTAGTGCCCGATCGCGTGCAGCAGGTGGGTCTTGCCCAGGCCGGACTCCCCGTAGACGAACAGCGGGTTGTACGCCTTCGCCGGCGCCTCGGCCACGGCGACCGCGGCGGCGTGGGCGAAGCGGTTGCTGGCCCCGATGACGAACGTCTCGAACGTGTACTTGGGGTTCAGCCGGACCGGCTCGGACGCCGGCCGCCCACCCTGGCCGCGTCCGGTCCCTGGGCGAGGCGGGAGCACCCGATCGTCGGGGTGGTCCGCCGCGCCGCGCCCTCCGCTGGTTCCCGTCGACGGTCGTCGCCGGCGTCGGCCCGGCGCAGGTCCAGCTCGAGATAGCCGTCGGCCACCCCGACTCCTTGATCCGGCGGGGCCGGTGCGGGTATCAGCTCGAGGTCGTCCCGGACCGACGACCGCGCGACGGAGCGCGCGGCGGCGACGTCCCGGCTCAGCCCGCCGCCCAGGTGGCCGGCGTCGAAGCCGGGGAGCTCGCCCTGGTCGCCCGCGGGCACCGGGGTGGATGGCGGGACGATGCCGGGGTCGACGGTGACGGCCAGGCGGACGGGCTGCCCGAGCTCGGCGGAGAGGACCTGGACCAGCTGCTCCCGGAGCCGTTGCTCGAGGACGTCCTTCGTGAAGTCGTTGGGCGCCGCGACCAGTGCCGTGCCGTCGAGCAGACCCAGCGGACGGGTCAGCCGGACGAAGCCCTTCTGGTGACGGGTGACACCGACGGCGTCCAATGCCTCGATCGCGCGGTTCCAGACCGCCGGGAAGTCGTCGTCGGGCATCGTCACTGTCGCGTCCCTCCGTCGCTGCTGGGGGACGGTTCCGTCGTCCACACGGTTGTCCACACGCTGTGTATAGGTGGTGGCGGGCCGGCGTCACCGCTCTGGCTCGCAGCAGGAGGCTCGGCCGTTGGGGCGAGCTCCGGATCGTGCGCTGCAACCTTTGATCTCTCGGCGTGTCGCGCGGACCCGGGCTGCAGCACCACAGGACCATAGCCTGTTCGGCACCATCCTGGGCATGTCCGGACCCCACCTACTGAAGGTCCGAGAACCGTCACGGTACGTACGGTCGATTCCTCGGCATGAGACCCACGCTGATCTCGCTTCGGGCCTCTGGCCTGCGTGAACGCTCCCGCCGGCAGAGCGCGAGGCCCGATCCCGTGGTCATCTTCGACACTTTCCGTGTCCGGCCTGCTACCTCGCCCTGGGCTACTGCCGTCGTCGTCGTCCGCCAGGTTCTTGCGGCGGGCCGGCGCGGCGCATCCGGCTCCTGCGACGGGCTGTGGACGACGACTCCGGCCGGACGCGGTCGGCCCGCTCCGCCCCTGTTCGCGACGGGCTCTTCGTCCACAGAAGTTATCCACAGGCCGTGGAGAAGCGTGCTGGTTTGACCCTGGTCATCGCGCGGACGTACCGTAGCGAGGCTTGACAGCAGGCAGATGCGCCGTGCCCTGAGGGCGGCCTGGGCCGGCTCCGAGCGTGCTTCCCGGCCTGGTCCGGGCGCACCCCTTCCCGTGCACGTATGAACGTGGAGACGTACAGGTGAGCAAGCGGACGTTCCAGCCGAACAACCGGCGCCGGGCCAAGACGCACGGCTTCCGGCTGCGCATGCGCACGCGGGCCGGGCGCGCCATCCTTGCGGCGCGCCGCCGCAAGGGCCGCACCGAGCTCTCCGCCTGACGCCCCCACTGGTCCGTCCCCCGTGCTCGCAGCGCCGAATCGGATGCGTCGGAGCTCCGACTTCGGCGCCGCGGTGCGCCGTGGCCGTCGGGCCGGCAGCCGCACCCTCGTCGTCCATGTACTGCCACCGACCGAGGCCGACCGGCCGACCGTCGTCGGATTCGTGGTGTCGAAGGCGGTCGGAGGGGCAGTGGTGCGGAACAGGACGAAGCGACGTCTTCGTTCGCTCGTCCGCTCGCTGCTCCCGCAGATCGTGCCGGGGTCGCACGTCGTCGTCCGGGCCCAGCCGGCGTCCGCCGGCGTCCCCGCCGCGGCCCTCGGCCAGGACCTGAGCCGGGCCCTGCAGCGGGCCGGTGCGCTGACGGCTCAGGAGCGTCCGGCGTGAGCGGCCTCGCGCGACGCGCGCTGCATCGTCTCGTCCGGCTGCCGGCCACGGTCGTGGTCCTGTTGCTGCGCCTCTGGCAGCTCGTCGTGTCCCCGCTGTACGGCCAGACCTGTCGCTTCTACCCGTCGTGCTCCAGCTACGCCCTCGAGGCGGTCGATCGGCACGGGCTCGTGCGCGGCGGATGGCTGGCGATCAGGCGGCTCGGCCGCTGTCACCCCTGGAACCCTGGCGGCGTCGACCTCGTTCCCCCCAGGGCGACGTCTGCGGCTCCGGCATCAGCGCAGCACGAGGAGCGCCACCTGACTGACCCGGCGGCGACAGTCGCCGACCACCGGCCGCCTCGGCGTGCCGCCTGACGGCGAGGAAAGCATGTTCGACTGGTTCTTCACAGTACTGATGCCGCTGGAGTATGCGGTGGCGTCCATCATGGTCGCCTGGCACACGGTGCTCAGCACGATCGGTCTCCCCCCCGACTCCGGGTGGACCTGGGCGTTCTCGATCGTCGGTCTCGTGGTCGTCATCCGGATCCTGCTCATCCCGCTCTTCGTCCGGCAGATCCGCGCCTCCCGCGCGATGCAGCTGATCCAGCCGGAGATGAAGAAGATCCAGGAGAAGTACAAGGGCAAGTCGGATCCGGCGTCCCGGCAGGCGCTCACGCAGGAGACGATGGCTCTCTACAAGGAGAGCGGGACCAATCCGTTCGCCTCGTGCCTGCCGATCCTGCTCCAGTCGCCCGTGTTCTTCGCCCTGTTCCGGGTGCTCAACGGCATCCCCCAGGGGAAGACGGTCGGTCCGCTCAACGCGGAGCTCGTCGCCTCGGCCGACCACGCCACGATCCTCGGGGCGCCGCTGTCGGCGACGTTCATCCACGCCCCGAACACGGCGACGCGGATCGTCACGGTCATCCTCATCATCCTCATGTCGCTGACGACGTTCACGACGCAGCGACAGTTGATGACCAAGAACATGCCGGCGTCGGCGTTGGACAATCCGTTCGCGCGTCAGCAGAAGATGCTGATGTACCTCCTGCCGCTGATCTTCGCGGTCTCGGGCGTCAACTTCCCGATCGGCGTGCTCATCTACTGGCTGACGACGAACCTGTGGTCCATGGGCCAGCAGTTCTACGTGATCCGCCGGATGCCGGCGCCCGGGTCGCTCGCTGAGAAGGCGCTGCTCGAGCGGCGGCGCGAGAAGGCGTCCCGCAAGGGGGCCGAGCCTGCCATCGCCGCCACCGAGCCGGGTGTCGCCGGAGCCGCCTCGGCCCGGGCAGCGCCAGCAGCCGAAGCGGCAGAACCGGTCCAAGCGAGGCGGCAGTACGCGCGCCCCCGCCCCGGCCACCTCGAAGCGGCCCGGCGAGGGCAGCACGAGGCCGGGTAACAGTCGTTGACGCCCTGGGCGTCGACCATTCGGTGACGCCGACGTTCGGGGGCGGCGTCACGACATCGTGGAGAGGAACATCGTGACCCAGATGGATCCAGCGGCGAACCAGGACGAGCAGCAGGAGCAGGGCGGAGGGGTCGCGACCGCAGCTCCCGACCACGAGCCGGAGGACGCGACCCACGACGACGAGGCCGAGCGGCCGAAGGGCCGGGCGTCGCTGAAGCGGCTGGAGGAGGAGGGCGAGGTCGCGGCGGACTACCTCGAGGAGCTCCTCGACATCGTCGATCTGGACGGCGACATCGACATCGACGTCGAGAACGGACGCGCCTCCGTCGCCATCCTGACCGAGAGCGGCCGGGATCGTGAGCTGCGCAGCCTCGTCGGCGGGCACGGCGAGGTGCTCGAGGCACTGCAGGAGCTGGCGCGGCTGGCGGTGCAGGCGCGGACGGGTGAGCGCAGCCGCCTGATGCTCGACGTCGCCGGCTATCGCGCCAACCGTCGGCGCACGCTGGAGGACGTTGCGGCCCGTGCGGTGGCCGAGGTCCGCCGGACCGGCGAGGCGGTGCGCCTCGAGCCCATGAACGCCTTCGAGCGCAAGGTCGTCCACGACGTCGTCGCCGAGGCCGGACTCGCCAGTGAGTCCGAGGGCGTCGAGCCGTCGCGGCGCGTGGTCGTTCAGCCTGTCGCTTGACGCCGTGAGCGCGGGCGAACCCGCGGGGAATGGGCAGCTGCCGGTGCCGCCGGCGGCCGCGCCCGCGGCTGCCATGGAGGCCTACTTCGGCGTCCGGAGTCCGCTCGCGGAAGCCTTCGCCGAGCACTTGGGCACCACGGCCGTCGAACGTGGCCTGCTCGGGCCTCGCGAGGTGCCACGGCTGTGGACCCGGCACATCCTCAACTGCGCCGCCGTGGCGCCCCTGCTCCCTCAGCGGGCCGACGTCGTCGACGTCGGCTCGGGCGCGGGCCTGCCGGGCATCGTGCTCGCGATCGCGCGCGAGGACGTCCACGTGACGCTGGTCGAGCCGTTGCTGCGTCGCGTGGCGTGGCTGGAGGAGGTCACCTCCGACCTCGGGCTCGGCAACGTGGCGGTCCTCCGGGGTCGCGCCGAGGAACTGGACGGCGGCTGGGCGGACGTCGCAACGGCACGCGCCGTCGCGCCCCTGGCGAAGCTCTCGGCGTGGTGCCTCCCTCTCGTGAGGTCAGGCGGAACCATGCTCGCCATCAAGGGCAGGTCCGCTGCGGAGGAACTCGTCGAGACCGCGGACCGGCTGCCGCCGTTGGGTGCGGTGCAGTGGCGCGTCCTCGAGGTCGGCGCGGAGCTGCTGGAGGAAGCCACCACTGTGGTGGAGATCCGTAAGGGTGACGGTCCCCCACGGTCGTCTCGGGGTGGGAAGCGGGCTCGGCGCAGCAGGCGCTGATCGCGTTTCACGTGAATCAGTGGTTCTGGTGCACGCGTGACGTCGACGGCCACGCGGTCCGGCGCAAGGCCCCGGGCTTGTCGTGTTCCACGTGAATCCGCGGCCTTCCAACCGTGCCGCCCGAGCCAACCCCCGCCTCCCCGACCGCGTGGGCCCGGCCTGGCATGGCTCCCGATCTTCTCTTCACATCCCACGCGAGCGAGAGCGAGCGGATGCGCTCGCGTTCGTCAGCGGGTGGCTCCAACGGATCGCCGGCCTCCTCGCCGGCGCTCCTGTTCCCTGTGGAACGGCGCGGCCTTCCCGTGGAACACGGCGCCACCTGATTCGTCGAGGTGGTCCGTCGAGCGGTTTCACGTGGAACGGGAGCAGGGATGCGGCCGCGTGCTGCCCGCCCTCCCGCGTCGCCTCGGATCGAACGGCGTCCCTGCCCGCCCTCGACGACCGACCCCCGCCGGGCACGATCGGCCTCCAGCGAGGTGACTGTGCGTCAAGTCTTCGACAGTCGCGGCGCGCCGCCTGGACCCCACCGTGATGGCGGGGCTTAGTGGTGACATGGCACTCGGGACCACACCAACAGCACGTGACAGGGCGTCGTGCCGACCTCTCATCGCTTCCGGGTCTCGTCCCGGCTCCGTGGCCGCAGCTCCGATCGACGACGTCCCGACCTGGATTGGCGACAGCTCCCGGGAGCAACGTGCGTCCGCTCCCCTCGGGCCGGAACGGGAAACGCGCGAGTGGCGTGCCCGTGGGCGCAGGGTCTGGGAGGTCGCGGTGAAGGGTCTGGGTTGGCCCCATCGCTGGTCCTCCCGTGGCGGCCGCGGTCTCGGGTGGCCGGGTGCCTCTCGGCACCGGCACTCCGAGGGCGAGGCCGCCGTCGCGCCCGAGGTCGATCCGCCCGGCGGCACCGCGGGCTACAGCCGCGTCCCCGACGACAGCCGGCACGTGGTCCACGGCTCGCCCTCGCGCGTCGTCATCACCTTGCCCGACGACGACGATCACGTCTTGTCGCCGGTAGCCGCCGGCCCACCTGGCCAGTCCGCCTTGGGGGGCTGGGGTGGCGCTGCTCCGGCCGTCACCGCTGTCGGGCTCGCCTGGCTCGACTCCGTTCCACGTGAATCAGCCGGGGACGATGTCCCTCCGCTCGCGGACGAGACACCCGATCTCGTCGTCATCCGGTCGCCGGAAACCGGGCTGGAGCCGGACGACGAACGGCGTCCGTACGCCGAGGCGAGGGACGGGGCCGGACGCGCGCGACATCACGCCGGCCGTCCTCCGACCAGGAGCAGGCCGTCGACGCGGACCCGTCGTCCGCAGTTCCGGCCGATCGCGGCGACGCCCCGGACGACGACCCCCGCCTGGGAGGGGTGGACGGCGGCCTCGCGGAGGTCGCGTGTTTCCCGTGAAACAGACGAGGGAGTCCGCCTGGAGGGCGCCGCCGGTGCTCTCGCGCAGCCGGACGAGGAGCAGCGTGTTTCACGGGAAACAGCGTCGACCGGGCGAGCCGGTAGCTGCGGACCAGACCACGGAGAACCTCGAGGACGCCGATGAGCCGTGACGGTGAGCGGCGTCCGGTTCGAGCGGATACGGACGACGACGACCCGCGCGGCGACACGCAGGAGTCCTCTCCGATCGGCGGCACGGTGCAGACTGCTCCTGTGCTTGGCGATGGGCAGGGTGACAGCGGCAGCGTGCGCATGCAGGGGGGCTCGGAGCGCAACGACGGCCCGGGGGGCAGCGATCAGGGCTGGGGCCAGGTGACGACCGCGTCCTACGGGTACGAGGAGCAGCACCGGGTGCATCTCGTGGACAGCCTTCCCCGCGTCGACGAGTCGACGCCGCTGGCGGTCGAGGTGGCGGAGGACGCGCGCCGACGGATCTCCCTGGTCGGGCCGACCGTTCCCGCCGGCGCCGCACACCCGCATCCTCACGGTGGCGAACCAGAAGGGCGGCGTCGGCAAGACGACGACGACGGTGAACGTCGCCGCGGCGATGGCCCAGTCGGGTCTCAACGTCCTGGTTCTCGACATCGACCCGCAGGGGAACGCCTCCACCGCTCTGGGCATCGACCACCACCAGGAGATCCCGAGTCTGTACGACGTCGTCGTCGATCGGCGTCCCTTGGGCGAGGTGCTCCAGGCCTGCCCGGAGCTTCCCACCCTGCTCTGCGCGCCGGCGACCATCGACCTCGCCGGCGCCGAGATCGAGCTCGTCTCCCTGGTGGCCCGCGAGGTCCGGCTGCAGAAGGCTCTCCGCGAATACCTGGCGCAGCGGGAGGCCGAGGGGCTGCCGCGCATCGACTACGTCTTCATCG
Organism: uncultured Actinomycetota bacterium; assembly: GCA_963755755.1. Taxonomy (GTDB): domain Bacteria; phylum Actinomycetota; class Actinomycetes; order Actinomycetales; family Kineosporiaceae; genus DATKNA01. The sequence continues at coordinate 333,021 of CAVWLJ010000011.1, read as the reverse complement.
ACTGCCCGCCGAGCCTCAGCCTGCTGACGGTGAACGCGTTCGTCGCGGCGGACGAGGTCTTCATCCCCATCCAGTGCGAGTACTACGCACTGGAGGGGCTCTCCCAGCTCCTCAAGCACATCGAGCTCATCCGGGGGCACCTCAACCCGACCCTGCACGTCTCGAGCATCCTGCTCACGATGTACGACGGCCGGACCCGCCTGTCGTCACAGGTCGCGGACGAGGTCAGATCGCACTTCCCCGAGACCGTGCTCAAGACGACCGTCCCTCGTTCGGTGCGCATCTCCGAGGCGCCCAGCCACGGACAGACGGTCATGACCTACGACCCGGCGTCCAGCGGGGCGCTGTCGTACCTCGAGGCAGCACGCGAGGTCGCCGAACAAGTACTCACCTGGCCCGAGGCCAGCCACCACGAGGAGCGGGCGTGACCGACAAGCGACGTGGACTCGGGCGGGGGCTCGGAGCACTGATCCCGAACGGCACCACGCCGGTGACCAAGCCCGCCGGCGACCGTCCGGTAGACGTGTTCTTCCCCGGCCGACCGGCCGAGGGCGGCGCGGAGTCGACGGCCGCCGCCACGGCGACCGCCACCCTGCTCGAGGAGCGTCCGGACGTCGCGCCGGACGACCTGGGCGACGACGCGACGACGCGACGTCCAGGGCGCGGCAAGGCGTCCGCGCCAGCCACTGCTGCCGAACCCCGGGACGACAGCCGGCCGGCCGACGACACCGCGGCGGGAGACACGAGCCCGGCGGAGTCGCCGACCGACGGCGACCTCCTGCCCGTCCCCGGGCTGCGCTTCGCCGAGCTGCCGGTCACGGAGATCCGTCCGAACCCGCGCCAGCCGCGGCAGGTCTTCGACGAAGAGGCTCTCGCGGAGCTGGTGCACTCCGTCCGCGAGATCGGCATCCTGCAGCCGATCGTCGTCCGGCCGGTCACCGAACCCGGGGTCGAGGCCCGGTACGAGCTCGTCATGGGCGAGCGGCGGTGGCGTGCGGTCCAGCAGGCGGGCCTGGACACGATCCCCGCGATCATCCGGGAGACGTCCGACGACGACCTCCTGCGGGACGCCCTCCTGGAGAACCTGCACCGGGCGGAGCTCAACCCGCTCGAGGAGGCGGCCGCGTATCAGCAGCTGCTGGACGACTTCGGCTGCACGCACGAGGAGCTGGCGACCCGGATCGGCCGCAGCAGGCCGCAGATCAGTAACACTCTCCGCCTGCTGAAGCTGCCTCCGACGGTGCAGCGGCGGGTCGCGGCCGGCGTCCTCTCCGCGGGCCACGCCCGGGCCCTCCTGGGCCTGGAGGACAGCGACAGCATGGAGCGGCTGGCCACACGGATCGTCGCCGAGGGCCTCTCCGTCCGCGCGGTCGAAGAGGTGGTGGCGCTCGGCGACGGACCGGTGAAGCCCGCGCGGCGACGCCCGCGTCCTGGCGGGCGCACCAGCGAACTCGACGACCTCGCCTCCCGGCTCGGGGACCGGCTCGAGACCCGCGTCAGTGTCGCGCTCGGACGCACCAAGGGACGGCTGAGCATCGACTTCGCCAGCGTCGACGACCTCAACCGGATCATCTCCCTGATGGCGCCCGAGGTTCGGCAGGCGTTCAGCGAGGCCTAGAGCCCACAGACGAAGGAGTAACGGCCCGGACACCGCCAGTGTCCGGGCCGTTTCCCGTGAAACAACGGCGCTTCACGCGGGGACGGGCCGCTCCTGTGTCGCCCGCTCGACCAGCGACCGGTAGAGCCTCCCGGGGTCGCCGCCGGACGCCTCGACGGCCTGGGGCAGCAGCGAGGTCTCGGTCATGCCCGGCGCGACGTTCACCTCGAGGAACCAGGGCTGGCCGGTCTTCGTCGACCACGAGGTCGGTGCGGGACAGGTGCCGCAGCCCGAACGCCCGATGCGCGGTGAGCGCCGCCTCGCTGGCCGCGGTAGCGGCTTCCGCCGTGAGCCGCGCCGGGCAGAAGAACTCGGTGGAGCCGGCGACGTAGCGGGCGTCGTAGCTGTAGAACCCACCGTCCGGCACGATCTCGACCGCCGGCAGGGCGACCGTGCCGCCGTCGCCCTCCACGACGCTCACCGCGACCTCCACCCCGGAGATGTAGCGCTCGACGAGCGCGACGTCGCCGTAGGCGAAGCACTCCACCATCGCCCGCGGCAAGTCCTCGAGGGACCGCACGACGCTCACGCCCAGCGCCGAACCTCCACGCGCCGGCTTGACGACGAGCGGCAGCCCGAACCGGTCGGTGATGGCGGCGAGCACGGCCTGAGCCCCGAGCTCCCGGAACGTGCCGTGCGGCAGCGCCACGGAATCGGGCACCAGCAGGCCCGCCGCGCGAGCCACGGAACCGGCGACGGGCTTGTCCCACGCGGTCCGGCAACCCGCGGGCGCGGACCCGACGTACGGCACCCCCAGCAGGTCCAGGACGCCGCGGATCGCCCCGTCCTCGCCCGACGCTCCGTGCAGCAGCGGCCAGACGACGTCGATGCTCCCGCCCGACAGGAGCGCGAGCAGGCCGACGTCGACGTCACGCTCGACCACGCGTGCACCCGCCGTCTCGGAGCGCCTCCGCGACGCGACGTCCCGAACGCAGCGACACGTCGCGCTCGTGCGAGAGCCCGCCGGCGAGCACGAGGACACGAGGGGCCAGGTCCATGGGAGGCACTCCGGGGAGGAGGAGGGAGGGGATCAGGTGAGATCGGGACCGGGGGAGGCGAGCCCCGGGTGCGAGGCGCCGCTCGGCCGGGGCCGGCCCGCCGGGCCGAAGGTGGCCAGCAGTTCGGTCTCCGCCTCGACCACGGTCGCGAGGCGCCGGATGCCCTCCCGGATCCGGTCCGAGGTCGGGTAGCAGTACGAGAGCCGCAACGACTGCCGCCCCTGCCCGTCGGCGTAGAACGCCGTGCCGGGGACGTAGGCGACGCGCTCGGTCACCGCCCGGGGGAGCATCGCCGTCGCGTCGAGGCCGTCCGGCAGGGTGACCCAGACGTAGAAGCCCCCGTGCGGGGTCGTCCAGCGGGCGGCCGGCACCATGTCGGCCAGCGCGTCCAACGTCGCGCCGGCCCGCTCCCGGTACAGGTCGCGGAACACCCCGACCTGGTGCTTCCAGTCGTGGTCCTCGAGGTAGGTGGCGACGGCGAGCTGGCTGAAGGCGCTCGGGCAGAGGATGGCCGCCTCGCTGGCGAGGACGAGCTTCTCGCGGACGGCGTGCGGTGCGACGGCCCAGCCGACCCGGAAGCCTGGAGCGAAGGTCTTGGAGAACGAACCGAGGTAGACGACGCTCTCGGGATCGCGCGAGTGCAACGAGGGCAGCGGGTCGCCGTCGAAGCCCAGCAGGCCGTAGGGGTCGTCCTCGAGCACGAGCACCCCGTACCGGCGGGCGATCTCGACGATCCGGGGGCGCCGCTCGGCGGAGAGCGTCACGCCCGCGGGGTTGTGATGATTGGGGACGGTGTAGAGGAGCTTGACCCGCCGTCCGGCGGCGGCCAGTCGCTCGAGCGCAGCCTCCAGAGCCTCGGGCACGAGCCCGTCGTCGTCGAGCGGCACGTGCACGACGTCCGCCTGGTAGGCGCGGAAGACGCCGAGCGCCCCGACGTAGCTGGGCGCCTCGGCGAGGACGACGTCCCCCGGGTCGACGAAGATGCGGGTGACGAGGTCGAGCGCCTGCTGCGAGCCGGTGGTCACGACCACGTCGTCCGGGTGCGCGTTCACCTGCTGCGGCGCCATCACGTCGATGATCTTCTCGCGCAGGTCGGGGTCGCCCTGACCCGAGCCGTACTGGAGCGCGACCGTCCCGCGTTCGGCGACGAGCCGGGCGAGGGCCTCGCCGACCACGTCCAGCGGCAGCGCCGAGAGGAACGGCATGCCGCCGGCGAGGGAGACGACCTCGGGGCGGCTGGCCACGGCGAACAGCGCCCGGATCTCGGAGGCCGTCATGCCGCGGGTTCGTTGCGCGTAGGCGTCGACCCAGCGGTCGAGGCGCGACCCGCCCCCGCCGGCTCGGCGGCCCCCCCGGGGTTCCTGCCTCGCCCCCGGTCCGTCGTCCTCGGGCATGCTGCTGTCGCCTCCTTCCGCCGTTCGTAGTCGCGAGACCACTCAAGGTGGTCTTCACGCACGTCGAACTCGTGCGTACCATCTCAGAGGGGTTTTGCGTCCGCCGCCTTCTCCACCCACCACGTTCTGGGAGTGTCCCATGCGACTGGTTCGGTCGGTGGTCGCCGGCGTCGTCCTCGGAGCCGTCGGCGGCTATGCCGTGGCCCTCCTGCGGCCGCGCAGCGTGCACCGCGCTCCCGCCCCCGCCATACCCGACTTCGACCCGCCGCCGCTGTCCGACCGCGACTCCGGCATCCCCTCGGTCGAGATCCACGCTGCCGAGGTGCACCGCTGATGGGTCGCCGGCTCGCCCCGCTCACGCTCGACACCCTTCCGGACCTGCCCGACCCCTGCCGCAAGTGCGTCGTCTGGGAGCTGGAGCCGGTCGCCGCCGATCGGGCGGCCGAGGCCGGCGACACCGCCTTCGAGAAGGAGGCGTGGGTCTCCGCGACGCTCCTCGAGTGGGGCTCGTGCGGTCGCGTCGCCTACGTGGACGACGAGCCCGCCGGGTTCGTGCTCTACGCGCCGCCGAAGTTCGTGCCGCGGTCGCTGGCCTTCCCGACGTCGCCGGTCAGCGCCGACGCCGTGCTGCTCATGACTGCCCGCGTGCTGCCCGAGCACACCGGGGGCGGGCTCGCCCGCATGCTCGTCCAGGCCGCCGCGAAGGACCTGACCCGGCGTGGCGTCCGCGCGATCGAGGCCTTCGGGTACGCGCCGGAGGCGCACGAGTTCTTCATGCCGGGGGAGCGGATGCCCGGTTGCCTCGTGCCCGCCGACCTGCTCCTCGCGGTGGGCTTCAAGACGGTCCGGCAGCACCCTCGCTACCCGCGGCTGCGTCTGGAGCTCAAGACCGCGCTGTCGTGGCGCGAGGACGTCGAGCAGGCGCTGGAGCGGATCCTCGGCTCGGTGCGTCAGCCGGCGATGGCCAGTTCCGTCTCGACACCCGGCTCCTGACCGACGGGAGAGCGGCCGCGCCGTCAGCGCGAGCCGCTCTCCACCAGGCGCGCGTACTCCAGCACGTCCTCCAGGCGCAGCGTGCCCGTCGTGGCGTCCTCCTCGCCCAGGTACAGGCGCTGGATGGCGACCACGAGCGCCTCGGCGACGAGGTCGCGGAAGGCGGGGTCGGCGAGTCGCTGGGCGTCGTCGGGGTGCGTCAGGTACCCGAGCTCGACCTGGACCGCGGGCATCTTCGTCACCCGCAGGATGTCGAACGTGCAGGCGTGCGTGCGCAGGTCGGCCATCCCGGTCCGGGCCACGATCTCGCGCTGCACCAGCGAGGCCAGGCGCTGGCCGGTCGCGGACCGGGCGCCCACCCGGTCGTCGCCCCAGAAGAACGTCGCGACCCCGGCGGCATGCGGCGACGCCAGCCCGTCGCAGTGGATCGAGACGACCACGTCGGCGCCGACCTCGTCGGCGCGGCGCCGCGCGCGTCACGTCGTCCGGGCCGTCGCACGGCTTCGCGGGTGAGGACGGGCTCGACGCCGATGGTGCGAAGACGGGCGGCGGTGCGGGTGGCGACGTCGAAGGCGATGTCGTCCTCGTGCAGGCCGTACGCGGTGACGCCGCGGTCGATGCCGCCGTGCGCCGGATCGATGACCACGACCTTGCCCGCCAGGCTCAGCCCGGCGTCCGCGACCTCGGCCTGCTGGCGCAGCGCCCACGGGTCGCCGCCGCCGACGGCACGCGCCAGCGCGTCCATCGCCCGCAGGGTCAGCCGGCCCGCAGACGCCGTCCGGCTTCCACGCCCAGGCTGCGCTGGAGCTCGCGCAGCGCGCCGTCCGCCAGCGGGCCGAAGACTCCGTCGACCGGTCCGGGCAGCAGCCCGAGGACGACGAGCCGCTCCTGCAGCGCCGCGACGTCGTCGCCGCGCATGAGGGGCCCGCCGTCAGCAGCAGCGGCGGTCGCCCAGCCGCCAGCGCGCGCCCTCCAGCGCCCGCAGGGTCTGGGCACCGACCACGCCGTCGGCCACGAGGCCGCGACGCTGCTGGAAGGCACGGACGGCGGCCTCGAGCGGGGCGTCGAAGACGGTCTCGTCGGCGGGGTCGAGCGGGTGCGCGGTGACCGCGCTCCACCAGGCGACGGAGCGCGACGACCTCGTCGCCGCGATCACCGAGACGGAGCGGCCTCTCGAGGGACAGGCCGTCAGTGGGGTGCTGCACCCGGGTCAGCCCAGCCAGGCCGAGAACTCGCGGAGCAGGATCGGCTTCGGCCGCGCGCCGATCACGGTCTTGACGAGCTCGCCGCCGTCGTACACGGCGATCGTCGGCAGCGCGGTCACGCCGTAGCGCGCGGTCACCGCCGGGTTCTCGTCAGTATTGATCTTCACGACCTCGATCTTGTCCGCGTGCGCGCCGGCGATCTCGTCGAGGATCGGGGAGACCTGCGCGGCACGGGCGCGCACCACGGCGCCCAGAAGTCCACGATCACAGGCTTGTCGGACTTGAGGACCTCGGCCTCGAAGTCGGCGTCGGTGACGGTCTTGGCCTGGGTCATGTGAACTCCTCGGGACGGAAAACCGGATCGTGATACTGCCAGAGGTCGGGGCCGGACGCGGAGCCGCGATCACCCGATCAGTAGGTGACGGCGGCGGCGGTGGTCGCCGCGGAGTGCGCCGCCCCCACCCGGTCGGCATCACCCTCGTCGGCCAGGGCGGCCAGGTAGCGCTCGGCGTCCAGCGCGGCGGCGCAGCCCGAGCCGGCGGCCGTGATCGCCTGCCGGTACTCGTGGTCGACGACGTCGCCGCAGGCGAAGACGCCCGGCACGCTGGTGCGGCCGGTGCGGCCGTGCACGGCGACGTAGCCCTCGTCGTCCAGGGACACCTGGTCGGCGAACAGCTCGACCCGCGGGTCGTGGCCGATCGCGACGAACAGGCCGGTGACCGGCAGCTCGGACTCCTCACCGGTGGTCACGTCGCGGACCCGCAGCCCCGTCACCTTGGTCGTCCCCGAGGACGTCGACGACCTCGGTGTTCCACCGGAACGTGATCTTCGGGTCGGCCATCGCGCGCGCCTGCATGATCTTGGACGCGCGGAGCGTGTCGCGGCGGTGGACGATGGTGACGCTGCGCGCGAACCGGCTGAGGAAGGTGGCCTCCTCCAGCGCGGAGTCGCCGCCGCCGACGACGGCGATGTCCTGGTCGCGGAAGAAGAAGCCGTCGCAGGTGGCGCACCAGCTGACGCCGTGGCCGGAGAGGCGCTTCTCGTTGGGCAGGCCCAGCTCGCGATAGGCGGAGCCGGTGGCGAGGATGACGGCGCGGGCCCGGTGCACGGTCTGCCCGCCCCACTGCGGGTCGCCGGTGACGACCTCCTTGACCTCGCCGTGCAGCCGGAGCTCGACGACGTCCTCGGGAACGAGCTCGGCGCCGAAGCGCTCGGCCTGCGAGCGCAGGCTCTCCATGAGGTCGGGGCCCTGGATGCCCTGCGGGAAGCCGGGGAAGTTCTCGACGTCGGTGGTGTTCATGAGCGCGCCACCGGCGGTGACGGAGCCCTCGAAGACGAGGGGCTTCAGGTCGGCCCGGGCCGCGTACACGGCTGCCGTGTAGCCCGCCGGCCCCGACCCGATGATGATCAGATCCCGGACGTCGTCGCTCACGGTGCCTTCTCCTCCAGCTCTCCCGTGCCCGTGGACACCGGTGCCCGGCGTCCGGACGTTGGAACCGATCGTAAGCCGCGGGTGTTCCCCGCTCTCGGCGACAGGCCCCGGGCGGGTCAGGAGGCCAGAGTCGTCTCGCTGAGGGCGCCCTCGTCGCCGGCGTGGCAGGTGCGCTCCACGACCCAGACCTCGTACCCGCCCTCGGTCCGGAGCACGAGCACCGCCGCCTCCCGGCCCTGGTAGCGGGCGAGGTCCACGGCGACGACGGCGTCCGACGAGGCGCCGAGCGCCGTGAGGCAGGCAGCGAGCCGGGCGGGATTGGTGACATCGGTGGCCTTGGGGTCGGCGGCGACGGCAGGCGCTCGAGCGGCGGCGCGGGCGCTCGGCGCGGCGGACGCCGTCGCCGCGCCCGAGTTCGCGGCGCGGGGCGGCAGGGCGCGGGTCGTGGCCGCCTGGACCAGCGCGCGGGCCCGGGCCTTGAGGGTGGACGAGGTGTAGTCGGCGTTCGAGCGGGTGATGACCGCGCCGGCGGCGCTCTCGGCGGCCGCTCCTCCGGCTGCGGAGCTCGACGCGACACCGGCGGAGTTGCCGCTCCCGTCGAACGCGGCACTCGCACCGCTGCCGCCGGACTGGGCGATGCGTACGGCCCCGACCGCGAGCAGCAGGACCACCGCGGCAGCCGCGCCGAGGAGCAGCGGCGCCGGACGCCGCCGCCGGTCGGGCCGGGTGTCACGACGCGAGGCCGTGACGCGCCGGACCCCGCCCGTCAGCGGCGCGACGGGGGCGTGCTCCGGGACGGCCGGCTGCACGGAGGTGGTCCAGTCGTGCGGGTCGTCGAGCGGGTCCGGCCCGTCCCAGCCGCTCGGGCCGCGGGCGTCGACGTCACGGACGGCGGGCGGCTCCGGGGACACCGGCTGTTCCTGCGGCCGGGCGGGTGCACCGGCCGTGGAGAGCGCCGCCTCGATGCGGTTCCAGATCTCCGCGGGCACCGGGCCGGCGTCGTCGGACAGCAGCAGGTTCCGGACGTGCTCGGCGTCGGACAGCAGCGAGGCGCAGCGGTCGCAGGACAGGACGTGCGCCTCGACGGTCCGGGCCTGCTCGAGGGGCAGGACGTCGGCGGCGAGGTCGGCCAGCAGGTCGTCGTCAGGATGCCGTCCAGGCATGGCCACGCTCTCCTTCCTCGCCCCGTGATCTCCTGCGCCCTCCTCCGGCGGCGCGTCCCGCGGCCGGAGGGTCCCCTGGTGCGACGCGCGGGGGAGCGGGCAGGTTCCCGCCGGCCGCCCCGGGCTCCTCCGGCTCCTCACCGCGGAAGATGCGTGCCAGGGCCAGGCGGCCGCGCGAGCACCGCGACTTGACCGTGCCCTCGGCCACTCCGAGCACGGCCGCCGCCTCCGCGACCGGCATGTCCTGCAGGTCGACCAGGACGATGGCGGTGCGCTGCGCCTCGGGGAGCCGGGCGAGCGCGGCCGCGACGTCGAGGCGGTCCTCCAGGGCGCGCTGGTCGTCGCCCGGAGCGGGCACGTCCGTGCTCCCCAGCGGGACGGACGGCCGGACCGCGCGGCGGCGCATCCGGTCGAGGCAGGCGTTCACGACGACCCGGTGCAGCCAGGTGGTCACGGCCGCGTCCCCCCGGTAGCCCGAGGCGTTGCGGAACGCGGACAGCAGCGCGTCCTGCAGGGCGTCGGCGGCCTCCTCGCGGTCCCGCATGGTCCGCAGCGCCACCGCCCAGAGCCGGTCGCGGTGGCGGCGCACGAGCAGCGTGAACGCCTCCGGGTCACCTGCGACGTGTGCGGCGAGGAGGGCGCGGTCGTTCGCGGCCGTCGTCACGGCCGTCGTCGAGCATCCGACCCCTCCTGCGCCGGCGCCGGTGTCACCGGACGACGACCTCGTCCACCACGATCCGCCGGCCCTGATCGGTGTCCGGCACGCGAGTGAACCAGAGGACGAGGTAGCGCGTCGAGGCAGGGGACGACGGGCGCAGCACGACCCGCCCACTGCCGGAGATCCGGCCGGTGTCGACGACGCTGGACCCGTCGAGGCCGTCGCTGTCGCCGGCTCGGAGCTGCACCGCCCCGTCGTCGCCGGGGGCCGTCACGGTGACCGTGGTCACGGTCGAGGACCGGCCGAGGTCGAGCACGAGGCCGACGCCCTTCTTGAGCCCTCCGAAGGTCGGCGTCTCGTAGTGATCGGAGTGCCAGGACGTCGAGGGGTCGCCGTCCACGACGTTCCTGGCGAGGCCGTCGTTCTCGCTGTCGTCGCCCTGCGGGTCGATCGCCGTCACGCGCGCGACGCGGACCGGTGCCGCGGAGCTGGTCGACGACGACGGCGCTCCGGACGAGGAGCTCGACGACCGCTCCGCGGTGGATCCCGACGTGGTCGCGGTACCGCCGGCCGTGCCCGTGAGCAGTGGAGACGGATCGAAGCCGACGAACCGGCTGGCCGCGAAGACGCCCAGCACGAGGACGAGGCCGGCGAGCACGAGGACGACGAGGCGCGACTGCTCGCGCGGAGGGCGCTCCAGCGGCGCGGCCGGTCCGAAGGGACCGACCGGTTCCACCGGCTGTGCGGCGGCGCCCAGGATGTCCAGGGCCTGGACGCCGGTGATCGGTCCCGTGTCGTAGCCCTGCCACGACGGCGCGGCCGAGGGACGGGGGCCGACCGGAGGCAGCTCGTCGACCGGAGCCGTGTCGGCATGGCGCGCCCCGCCGCCCGGCGGCCGCTCGCGCCGGGCCCGGTCACGGACCAGCCGGCCCAGCTGCTCCCGGCGGCGGGTCTCCGCGGTGGCCGCGACGTCGGCCGTGGGAGCCGGGGCGAGGGAGGGAGGCGCGGACGTCGAAGGGGCGGGCGCGGGCGCCGAAGGGGCGGGCGCGGCCGAGGCGGGCGCGGGCGCCGCCGCGCGTCGGCGGAGGCGAGACGACCGGCGGTGGCGGCGCGCCGGGTGGGGGCGACGACCCTGATTCCGGCGGCGTCACGGGTGGAGAGGGCGCGTTCCGAGCTGCGCGCCGTGTTGTGGCCGGAGGTGAAGCCGCCGGCGGCGGTGCCGCGGGGGGTGCCGCGGGGGGTGCCGCGGGGGTGCCGCGGGGGGTGCCGCGCGAGGCAGCCGGGGCCGGTGACGGTGCTGGTGCGGGCGCCCGAGCTGGTGCCGGCGCCGGAGCTGGTGCTGGCGCCGGTGCTGGCGCCGGCTGCTGGCGCCGGTGCTGGGGACGCTGCTGGTGCCGGCGACGCTGCTGGTGCCGGTGACGCTGCCGGCGATGGTGCGGGCGACGCGGCCGGCAGCGGGGGTACGTCGACGGGGTCCGTCGCCGGTTCGCTGCCGGTCGTGGGGGCGCGACGCGCCACCGAGGGAGCGCGCTCGAGCGGCGCGCCCGCGGGCGGTGGCGTGGCCAGCGGTCCGTTCGGCGACACGGGCGGGGCGGTGGGCGAGATCCCGGGCGGCGGCGTCAGGTCCGGACGCAGGGCGGTCGCGGCGTCGTCCGTCGTTGCGGTTGCCCGTTCCACCTGCGACCGCGTTCTGGCGCGCAGCCCGGGGGCGGCCGTCCGGCGTGTCGGCGTCTCCGGGCCCCGGCTCGGAGTGGACGTCCCGGTCGGCGCCGGGCCGACGTGGACCTCGGCCAGCTCGATCCGGCGGGCCCGCGGCTGCGGCCGGCTCGCCCCGAGCTGGAGGCCGCGCGGGTCGGAGAGCGGACCCGGCGGGGCCCACGGGGCGAGGTCGGCGGCGAGGTCGCCCGGGCTGCGCGGCCCGTCGTCGTACGGCCCGAGGGTGACGCTGCAGAGCGTGTCGAGGTCGTTGGGGACGCCGGCGACGAGGTCGCCGGGGGAGACGGCGCGGTTGCCGATGCGCGGCGCTCCGGGCAGCCCCACCGGGTCCGACCCGGGCCACCGGCCGGTCAGCGCCGCGTAGAGCAGGGTGACGAGGCCGATGGCGTCCTCGCGGCGGGCGGGGGCCGAGCCGGCGACGTCCGCGCCGTCCGCGGCGGCGTCGATCGCCGTTCCCGAGATGGTGACGATGCCGTCCTGGCCCACGATCAGGCTGGTGGGGCGCAGGCGCAGGTGGTGCAGTCCGCGGGTGGAGGCCCGGTCGAGCGCCTGCGAGGCCTCGCCGATGATCCGCCGGGCGGTCTCGGCCGGCAGGGCGCCCACGGCCAGCAGTTCGCCGAGCGAGCGGCCCGGGACGCGTTCGAGCACGACGTACGCGGTGCCGCGCTCCTCGCCCGCGGCGAGCACGCGCTGGAGCCTCGGGTCCTCGACCAGGGCGGCGCGGCGGGCGGCGTCGATGACCTCGGGGGTGTGCGGACGCGTCGACGGGAACACCCGGACCAGGACCGGCCGCTCGAGGGCCTCGTCGACGGCACGCCAGGTCGACCCGTCGGTCCGGGTCCGGACCCGTTCCTCGAGCCGGTATCGTCCCGCGAGCACGCTGCCGTGACCCACGCCCTCCAGCTGCCGCCTCCTCGTTCGTGCCGATTGCACCGTTCCCGCCCCGAGGGGTCCCCCCATGATGCTAGGGGGCGGTCAGATGCGCACGACCCGCCGGAGCGGCCCGGCGAGGTCGGCGAGTTCCCGCACGCGCAGCGCGCGCAGCCCCGCGACGTAGACCACGACGAGCACGGTGCCGCCGAGGAGCAGCGCCAGGAGCGCGCCGCGGTTGCCCTCGCCGGCGAAGAGGTGGGTGGCGGCAGCGGTCGCCCACCCGAGGATGCCGGCCGGCACCGCGGCCACCGCGCAGCGCAGGTAGGTGGAGAGCACCCGCCTCCCGTCGACGCCGTGGATCCGGCGACGCGTGAGCACGGTCAGCACGCCGGCCCCGACGAGGTTCGCCACGCTCATGGCCACGCCGATGCCGACGACGACCGCGACACCCTGCAGCCGAACGGCGGCCAGGACGTTGCCGGCGCTCCAGACGAGGATCACCACGACCTGGACCCAGAACGGCGTCCGGGCGTCGCCGAACGCGTAGAACACCCGCTGGAACAGGTACATGACGCTGAACGGGACGAGCCCGAGGACCATGGCCGTCGTCGTCCAGGCCAGGCCCTCGGCCGTCGAGCGCGAGTTCGTCGCGAAGAGCAGCGTGGTGAGGTCCTGCCCGAGCACGGCGAAGGCCACGGTCGCGAGCACGGTGGCGACGCCGATGGTCCGCAGCGCCACCGAGACGTCGGAGCGAACGACGTCGAGCCGGTCGGTCACGACGGCGTGGGACATCCGCGTGAACACGGCGGTCACGACCGAGACCGCGACCAGCGAGTGCGGCAGCATGAAGAGCAGGAAGGCCGTGTCGTACACGAACCGACCGGTCCCGACGTCGCCGGCCTGCTGACCGGCCGTGTTCGCGAACCGGGAGACGAGCACGAGGCCCAGCTGGCCGACGAGCAGGGCTCCGAAGGTCCACCCGGCGACGCTGCCCGCGGCCCGCAGCCCGACACCCCGGAACCCGCGGCGCGGGCGCCACCGGAATCCCGTCCGCCGCAGGACCGGAACGAGGATGAGTGCCTGGGCGACGACGCCGAGCGTCGTCGTGCCGGCGAGCACGGCGATCGCAGCCGGCGTCCACCAGGTGGCCGGGTGGTCGCCACTGCCGTAGAGCAGGACGAACACGACCATGCCCGCGATCGCGACGACGTTGTTGACGACGGGGGCCCACATGTAGGGGCCGAAGCTGCCGCGGGCGTTGAGCACCTGCCCGAGCACGGTGTACAGCCCGTAGAAGAACACCTGCGGCAGGCACCAGAACGCGAAGGCCACGCCGACGCCCACCTCGGCGGGGCTCCAGGCCGAGGACCCGAAGAGCCGCAGGAGCAGCGGCGCCAGCGCCGTGACCACGAGCGTGGCCACCGCGAGCACGGCGAGGGACAGGGTGATCAGGCGGTCCACGTACTCGCGGCCGCCGTCGGGGCGCCGCATCGCGGCGACGATCTGGGGCACGAGGACGGCGTTGAGCACGCCGCCGCCGATGAGCAGGAAGAGGCTGTTGGGCAGGGTGTTCGCCGTGCTGAAGGCGTTGGCGGAGAAGGCTGCGCCGATGGCCCAGGCGAGGACCACGACGCGCACCATCCCGAGCAGCCGGGAGAACAAGGTGCCCGTGGCCATCACCGCGCTGCTGCCCATGATGTGCGCCGTGCCGCCGCTCCCGTTCCCCTCGCCGGCGGCCGGTCCGTCGCCTCCGGTCCCGTCGCCGCCCGGCTCGTCGGCCTCGCCGCGCCGAGAATCCGTGCCGAGGACGGGGGCGGGAGCCACCTCCTGGGCGGCGGCCGTCTCGGGAGCCACGGGCACGTCCGAGACGGTCTCCGGCGCCGACGCGACCACGGCCGACGGCACCGCCGGGTCGGAGGGGGTGACCGCGAGATCAGTGCGAGGGATGGTCGCGGTCGCCGTGACGCCGCCCGCACCGTTCGAGGCGGCGAGCGCGGCCGAGGCGACGGGAGCCGCCGCCGAGGCCGGTGCGGCGGCCGTGAGGGTCAGCGGAGGCGCGACCTCGGCGTCCCCGGTCTCCGGCGCTCCGCCGGCCGCGTGGCGCCCGCGCGACGGGACCGCGTCGGCGGATTCGGCGGACCTGGTCCGCGTCCGGCACGGATGCGCCGTCCACGACCCGCTCCTGGTCCGGGTCCTGCGAGGCCTCGGCGGCGGCGAGCGCGCCTGCGGCGTCCTCGCTGTCCTCGCTGTCCACGGCGTCGGCGGTGTCCGCCGGGCCGTCGGGCACGGCGACGCGGCCGATGTCGTCCGGGTCGGGCACGCTCTCGGGCGGGATCCGCACCCGGCCCCGCCCGCGCCGGACGCCGCGGGTGAGCCCGACGAGCAGGAGCATGCCGAGCACGACGGCGACGACGCCGAGGCCTCGGGTCTCCCAGTCGCTGCGCACGCGCACCTGGATCCGGGGTGACTGGTAGAGCACCGCGCTGCCGTCCGGGGTCCGGAAGCTCGCAACGACCGAGACGTCGCCGTTCGCGACCGCGCGGATGGGGACGAAGTACTGCCGGGAGCTGTTGGGCTCGAGCGTGATCTGCATCGCGCCCTTGACGCTGAGCTGGCCGCTCAGCGGGCTGAGGACGAGCAGCACCTTGACCGGGGAGGACAGTCCGTTGCGCACGGTGATCGGCAGGAGGCCCTCCTTCGCCAGGAGGTTCTTCGTGGAGCCGGGGTCCACGGACAGCCCGGCGTAGAGCGCGTCCACCCCGGTGGTCAGCGGCGTCCGGGCCAGCGCGAGGGCCGTCGGACCGGAACCGCGCCAGCCGAGGCCGACGAGGGAGAGGGCCTGGCTGCGCAACTCGTTCACCCGCGTCTGGTCCACGAGCGCCGGGGCGAACCCCTCGAGGGCGCGATCTGCGCCGGCCACGGCCGACACGTGTTCCTGCGGGAGTTCGCGCGCGCGGGCCGTCGCCGAGTAGGGCAGGGTGACGGCGCGCGGCGATCCCGGCGCGCTGCTCTGCTGAGCCCGCTGTAGGGCTGCAGGTCCACCCAGCCGGCGGCGTGCAGGGTGGCGAACGTGCGGCGGGCCGCTGCCGGGTCGGGGTTCCAGCCACGCGGCGTCGTCGCCAGCAGCGACTGGCCGGGGTGCTCGGACGCGGCCACGGCGAGATCCGCGAGCAGGGCCTGCATGGCGACGGCACCCTGGTCGACCGCTGCCAGCTCCTCGCTGAGCGCCCGGTCGGAGACGACCGTCGGGGCCACGGTGGGGCGCTGCCGGACCGTGACGGTGAGATCCGCGCGGCCGCCGGGGATCGGCTCCGTGCTCCGGATCGTCCCGGAGTCGAGGACGACGGTGCGGCCGCTGCGCGCGAGGTTCCGGACGGTCGTGGCGTCGGCGTGCGCGCTCTCCGGCAGGGTGACCGTCGCAGACGGCTGCCGGTGCAGCAGCCGGGTGAACGCGGACGCCCCGGCCGCGTCGGCCTGGGTCAGCAGGTCGGTCGCCTTGGCCCGCGCCACCGCGACGACGTCGGGATCGGCCCAGGGCAGGACCGAGACGTCGCGCCCGCGGGCTCCGGCGATGAACGCCTGCAGCCAGCCGGCCGCCGCCGGCGAGCCGGCCGACGCATTCGGCGACGAACTCGGCGACGGCTCGGCGACGGGCTGGGGGATGCTGCAGGTGTCGTCCCCGCCGGGGTCGAGCCACTGCCCGAGGCCGCGGACGCCGAGGCGAGCAGGGCGGGGTCGACCGCCCAGGAGACGCCCGTGTCGGCAGTGGCACGGAGCAGCCGGCTGAGCCGGCCCTGGGCCGCCCAGGTCGTTCTCGGGTGCGCGGCCGCCGCCCCGGCGTCGGCAACGGCGACCGGCTGCGTGACCGGGACCAGCACGCTCAGCTTGATCGGTTGCGCGACGGGACGGGGCTGCCACACGGTGAAGGTCCGGACGACGGCCAGCGTGCCGACGGACCCGACCGGTGGAGGAGCCGTCCGCGCTCACGGCCAGGCCGACGGCCTCCGGAACGGCCGCGGCCGGGTCGAGCCCGAGACTCGCCGCGGGGACGCTGAACGAGAAGGGAACGGTGGCGCCGGCCGCCAGCGGTTCGCTGATCCGCTGCACGTGCAGGAGGTACCCGCGGTCGTCCTGCGGGCCCGCGTCGCGCCACTGGGCGACCTGGTCGCGGGTGGTCAGCGGCCCCCGTTCGCGCAGCGAGACGGTCGCGCCGCGCACGACGCCGGTCGTGGTGTTCCGCAGCCTGCCCGAGACCGTCAGCGTGGTCCCCGGGGCGAGCGCGGCGGGCGAGACGCTGCTCAGGCTGATCGCCAGCGGCGATGCGTCCGACGTGGCGGCGGGAGCGGCCGGCAGGTCCGCGGCGCCCGTTCCCCGGGTCGCCGCCGTGGCCGACGGCAGGCCGGTCGCCCCGGCGGCCGCGGCCGTGACCGCCGCCGCGGCGCCGAGGAGCAGCCTGCGGATCCTCACGCGCTGTCCTCGAGCAGCGTCGTCGCCTCCCGCGCGATCCGCCGCTCGTTGGGGAAGGTCAGCAGCTCACCGAGCTCCTGCAGGGGTACCCAGGCCACGTCGATGGCCTCCTGGTCGGGGTCGCCCTCGATGGTGAGCGTCCCGCCGAGCGCCTCCAGCAGGTAGTGGTGCACGAACTTGTGCACCCGGCGGCCCTCCGCGGAGAACCGGTACTCGATGGTCCCGAGGGGCCGCACCACACGGCCGCGGATGCCGGTCTCCTCCTCGATCTCGCGGACCGCGGCCTGTTCGGGGGTCTCGCCCTGCTCGAGGTGCCCCTTGGGCAGGCACCACTCGACCTTTCCGGCCCGGTTCAGCCGGGCGATGACCGCCGCGCGCGCCGAACCGTCGGCGCGCTCGACGACGAGACCGCCCGCCGACGTCTCCTCCACCGTCGGCAGCGGCCTGCCGGTACGGCGGGGCCGCCGCGGGAAGCGGGCGGAGGCGGACATGCCGTCACTGTAACCAGCGACGCCGTGCCTCACGGTCGCACGCGCGCTGCGCCGGTCGCTCCGGGCGATCCCGCACCGGCACCGTGGCCGCCGCCACGTCCGGCGGCGTCTGGCAGGCTTGCACGTCGTGTCCGACCGCCCCACCACAGCCGAGCAGGCGCGCCGCCGCCTGGCCGCGGCCCTGCTCGAGCTGGACCCTGCGGTGCTGGACCTCGCCGAGCGGTTCGCCGCGGCCGGTCATCGCCTCGCCCTCGTCGGCGGTCCCGTCCGGGACGCGGCGCTGTCGCGGCGGGCGCCGGACCACGACTTCACCACCGACGCCGTCCCCGACGTCACCGAACGTCTCCTCCGGGGCTGGGCGGACGCCGTCTGGGCCATCGGGAAGGCGTACGGCACGATCGGCGGCCAGCGGGGCGACCTCACGGTCGAGGTCACCACCTATCGCTCCGAGCACTACGACCCGTCGTCCCGCAAGCCGGACGTGGCGTTCGGGACGTCGCTGGAGGCGGACCTGCGACGCCGTGATTTCACCGTCAACGCGATGGCCGTCGAGCTGCCGTCCCTGCAGTTCGTCGATCCGTTCGGCGGCCTGGACGACCTCGTCGCGGGCCGGCTGCGGACGCCGGGCACGCCGGAGGAGTCGTTCAGCGACGACCCGCTGCGCATGATGCGGGCCGCCCGGTTCACCGCCCAGCTGGGCTTCCGGCCGGTGCCGGAGGTCGTCACCGCGATGACGCAGATGGCGGCGCGGATCGAGATCGTGGCGGCCGAGCGCATCCGCGCGGAGTTCGAGAAGCTGCTGCTCGCCCCGGATCCGGTCGCCGGCCTGCGGCTCCTGGTCGACACCGGCCTCGCGGACCACGTGCTGCCCGAGCTGCCGGCCCTGCGGCTGGAGCCCGACGAGCACCACCGGCACAAGGACGTGTACGCCCACAGCCTGACCGTGCTGCAGCAGGCCATCGCGCTCGAGGACGGGCCCGACGGACCGGTGCCCGGGCCGGATCTCGTGCTGCGCCTCGCCGCGCTGCTGCACGACATCGGGAAGCCGCGGACCCGCCGGTTCGAGCCCGGCGGCGCCGTCACCTTCCACCACCACGAGCTGGAGGGCGCCAAGCTCGTGGGCCGGCGGCTCAAGGCGATGCGGTTCGACAAGGAGACGATCCGGCAGGTGGCCAGGCTCGTCGAGCTGCACCTGCGGTTCCACGGCTACGGCGACCAGGAGTGGACGGACTCGGCGGTGCGCCGTTACGTCACGGACGCCGGTCCGCTGCTGGAGCGCCTGCACCGGCTCACGCGCTCGGACTGCACGACGCGGAACCGGCGCAAGGCCGAGCGGCTCGCCGCGGCCTACGACGCGCTCGAGGCCCGGATCGCCCGGCTGCAGGCCCAGGAGGAGCTGGACGCCGTCCGGCCCGACCTGGACGGGAACGCCATCATGAAGATCCTCGGGATCCCGCCCGGGCGCGAGGTCGGCCAGGCGTGGAGCCACCTCAAGGAGCTGCGGCTGGAGCGCGGACCGCTGTCACCCGACGAGGCGCGCGCGGAGCTCCTGCAGTGGTGGGCCGCGCGGCAGGGCGACTCCGGCTGATCAGCGGGGCGCGGGGGTACGTCGCCGGTTCTGCAGCGCGGCCCGCAGCACGCCGGCGAGCACCGTGAGGGCGGCGCAGGCCCCGCCGACGAGCCACGGCATCCCCATGCCCTGGGAGTCGAGCGGCCCGACGAGGGCGAGTGCCCCGGGCGAGTCACTGCGGCGGGGCAGCGTGACCGGGCCGCTGACGGCACTCTTGACGGTGCTCGAGACCGCCCTGGGCGGGGTCGTGCCCGGGGTCGTGGCCGGGGGACGTGCCGAGGGCTCGAGGCGAGCCGCCGCCGTGGCACGAGGCAGAGCCGGCGCCGACGGACGAGTGGCGGTGCCGCTGCCGCCGCCGGCGCAGCGACCCGGGAACGGATCCCGTCGTGCGTGATCACGGCGGCGAGGAGCAGGTACGCCTGCGGGCCGGCCCACGCGGAGCGGAACCGGACGGCGGGACCGGTACGCGGTGCGGCGAGCCGGTCGGGTCGGTTCCGGGGCGCGAGCGTGTGCCCCGGGCTCGCCCACCAGCTCTGCTGCCACGAGCCGGGGTCCGGAGACGCCGAGGACGCGTCCGCGCGCGCGGCGGAGGGGAGGAGGAGCGCGAGCACGGCCCCGGCCATCACGGCGAGGGCGGCTGCTCCGCACCGTCGGCCACGTCGTCGGCGGGTGCCCGGGATCACGCGAAAGAACCTACTGCGGCTCCCCCGGACGGCCGAGTACCCGGCGTGTCGCCCGCGCGTGCCCGCGTGCTGCGAGCGCCCGCGCCCTCACCTCGGGGCGAGCCGGGCGTACCCGGCGCCCGCGGCGGCGTACAGCGCGGCCATGAGCACGAGTGCGGGGCGGGAGTACCCGTCCGGGGGCAGCACGAGCACCGCGAACACGGCCGCCGTGACGAACGCCGCGTTGTAGATCATGTCGTAGAACGAGAACACCCGGCCCCGGTAGTCGTCGTCGACGTCCGTCTGCACCTCGGCGTCCACGCAGATCTTCGTGCTCTGGATGCCGAGCCCGATGACGAAGGCGCTGACCAGGAGCACCGGCAGGGTGAGGACCGCGACGAGGGCGACCTGCGCGACCGCCACCACGAACGAGCACGCGATGATCCAGCGCCGCACGCCCGACCGGCGCACCGCCGACCGGCGTGACGACGGCGGCGAGACCGAAGCCGAGCCCTCCGGCCAGGACCGTCGAGGCGACCACCGCCAGACCCGCGTCGGGGTCCGCCGGGTCACTCAGCCGGTAGCGGCAGACGAGGATCGTCGCGACGGTCGCGAGACCGAAGGCGAGGCGGTGGACGCCGATCACGCCGAGCGCGGCCCGCGCCCGGTGCCGGGCCCACAGGTGCACCGCCCCGGCGACGAGCCCGGACGCGACGGACCTGACCTCCCGCAGCAGCGGCGTCCGCTGCGCGCGGCGGTCGTCGCGGCCTGCGGCGGTGACGGCGGCCGGCCCGAGGAGGTCACGCGCCATGCGCAGCGTGAGCAGGGCCGCGCCGAGATACGCGGCGGCGGCGACGACGAGGACCGCGGCGTCGGCGGCGTCCCCGTGCCCGGCCGCGCGTCGCACGCCGAACCCGGCGGCGGCGCCGAGCAGGGCCGCGACCGTCCCGGACGTCGGTGCGACCGCGTTCGCCATGACGAGCTCGTCGGCGGGCACCACGTGCGGCAGGCTCGCCCCGAGCCCGGCGAGGAAGAACCGGTTGAGCGACAGGCAGGTCAGGACCAGCAACGACAGGGTGAACCCGACGCTCCCGCGCAGCACCACCGCGACGACGACGAGGACCAGCACCGTGCGGACGAGGTTGGCGACGAGCATGATCTGCCGGCGTCGCCACCGGTCGAGGAGCACGCCGGCGAACGGGCCGACGATCGTGTACGGGAGGAAGGCCAGCGTGAACGCCGCCGCGGCGGCGGCGGCCGTCGCGGCCCGCTCCGCACTGAAGAAGACGAGGGTCGCGAGCCCGACCTGGAAGGCGCCGTCGCCGGCCTGCGAGGTCAGCCGAGTGGCGAAGAGCTGCCGGAAGTCACGCCGCCGCACGACCGCGCGGAAGTCGGCGGCGAAGCTCCCGGCCACCGCGTCAGCGTACGCAGGACGCCGATCATGCACGTCGCGGCGCCCTCAGCCGCCGGTCCCGTCGCGGACCGAGGAGAGCGTGCGCCGCGACGTGCATGACCAGCTGGTGCTCAGCGCTCCACGTCGCCGCGGATGAAGGCCTCGACGTTCGTGCGTGCCGTGTCGTCGTCGTACTGCACGGGCGGGGACTTCATGAAGTAGGACGCCGCCGACAGGATCGGACCGCCGATGCCGCGATCCTTGGCGATCTTCGCCGCCCGGACGGCGTCGATGATGACGCCCGCCGAGTTCGGGGAGTCCCAGACCTCGAGCTTGTACTCCAGGTTCAGCGGGACGTCGCCGAACGCGCGGCCCTCGAGCCGCACGTAGGCCCACTTGCGGTCGTCGAGCCA
This sequence comes from uncultured Actinomycetota bacterium, assembly GCA_963755755.1. GTDB lineage: Bacteria > Actinomycetota > Actinomycetes > Actinomycetales > Kineosporiaceae > DATKNA01. The sequence goes on along the minus strand of CAVWLJ010000011.1, from coordinate 311,936 downwards.
CTGCACGTAGTCGCTCGGCCCGATGTGGACGTTGCGGCTGCCGAGGTCGTGCTCGATGTTGCTGGTCACGGCCTGCGTCTTGGAGATCTTCTTCGACTCGAGCCGGTCGCGCTCGAGCATGTTCTTGAAGTCCATGTTGCCGCCGACGTTGAGCTGGTAGGTCCGGTCCAGCACGACGCCGCGGTCCTCGAACAGCTTCGCGAGCACGCGGTGCGTGATGGTCGCGCCGACCTGGCTCTTGATGTCGTCGCCGACGATCGGCACCCCGGCGTCCTCGAACTTCTTCGCCCACTCCGGGTCGCTCGCGATGAACACCGGCAGCGCGTTGACGAACGCCACCCCGGCGTCGATCGCGCACTGGGCGTAGAACTTGTCCGCGTCCTCCGAGCCCACCGGCAGGTAGGAGACCAGGACGTCGGCGCGGGCCTCCTCGAGGGCCCGGACGATGTCGACGGGCTGCTCGTCGGACTCGGTGATCGTCTCGCGGTAGTACTTGCCGAGGCCGTCGAACGTGTGGCCGCGCTGCACGCTGATGCCGAGCGGCGGCACGTCGGCGATCTTGATGGTGTTGTTCTCGCTCGCCTTGATCGCGTCCGCGAGGTCGAAGCCGACCTTCTTGGCGTCGACGTCGAACGCGGCGACGAACTCGATGTCACGCACGTGGTAGTCGCCGAACTGGACGTGCATGAGCCCGGGCACGGTGCTCGTGGCGTCCGCGTCCCGGTAGTAGTGCACCCCCTGCACCAGGGACGCGGCGCAGTTCCCCACGCCGACGATGGCTACGCGTACCGAACTCATTCTGTGCTCCTTCTCTGAGGGGACCCCTCTGCCTTCTTCGTGCCGGTGGGGGCCGGAGTGCTGCGATGCGGACGATCCGGGTCGTCCAGGTGGGTCATGTTGCTGGCGCGCTCGGTGTCGATCAGCTCGGTCAGCCACCGCACCTCGCGCTCGACCGACTCGAGACCGTGTCGCTGCAGCTCGAGCGTGTAGGTGTCGAGCCGCTCCCGGGTCCGCGTCATCGAGCGGCGGACGCCGTCCAGACGTTCCTGCAGGCGGGTGCGGCGTCCCTCGAGGATCTGCAGGCGGGTGGCGGCGTCGGTGCGCGCGAAGAACGCGAAGTGGACGTCGAAGGTGCCGTCCTCCCAGGCCGCCGGCCCGGGCTCGCGGACCAGCGTGTTGAACCGTTCCTTGCCCTCGGCGGTGAGCTCGTAGACGATCCGGGCCCGCTTGCCGGCGAGCGGCGGAGCCGGACCGTCCAGGTGACCCGCCTCACGGATCAGGCCCTCGGCGAGCAGGGCCTTGAGCGCGGGGTAGAGGGTCCCGTAGGAGAGTGCGCGGAACGCGCCGAGCACGGCGTTGAGCCGCTTGCGCAGCTCGTAGCCGTGCATCGGACTGTCCTGGAGCAACCCGAGGATGGCGAGCTCGAGCACGTCGCCACGACGGCTCATGACTCACCTCCCGGCCGGCCGCGTGATCCGCGGCACATGTCCTCCTCGCCGGGAACCTCTCGGCGAGCTGCATCGTGCTGATGTATCGAGGCGATACATCCTGACGATAGGCAGGGGTCGCTCGGGAGGCAAGGGGATCTTTCCCGTCGGCCGCTCGGACGACGTCGCGGAGCCGTGTGGTCGAGGGCGTGCGGGCCCGGCCGGCCCGGTCGGCATCGCATACTGGTCCGGGCGAACCCGCCCGAGCAGGGTCATGCGCAGGCGCACGACGGGTGCGGACGCGGCATCCTGACGGTGGCAGGCCGCCGAGAAAGGGACCGGGTCGCGGAGAGATCGAGGAGGAGAAGAGGACCGTGGTACGTCCCACCGACGCCTACGGGGACCAGCTCTCCCTCGGGCCACGTCACGGTGCCCAGGACGGCGCGGGACGCCGCGCGCTCGAGGCGTACCACGACTTCGACGGCCCCGGGCCCACGCCGCCGCGACACCGGTTCATCGACTACCCGCGGGCCGGCCGACGCGGCTGGACCCGGTGGATCCCCTCCTGGCGCGTCTTCGTCTCGCTCTTCCTGCTCGGCGTCGCGCTGCTCACCGGCACCTTCCTCGTCCTGTACTCACGGACGGAGCTGCCCAGCCAGACGAACGCCGACGCGCTCTTCCAGACGACGATCGTCTACGCCTCCGACAACAAGACGGAGATCGGCCGGTTCGAGGCGCAGAACCGGATCTGGGTGCCGCTGAACAAGATCCCCCCGGTCGTGCAGCACGCGGTGCTCTCCGCGGAGGACCGCACCTTCTACACCAACCAGGGGATCTCGGTGACGTCCGTGGTCCGGGCGGCGCTGAACAACCTGCGCGGCGGCGCGACCCAGGGTGGCTCGACGATCACGCAGCAGTACGTCAAGAACGCCTACTCGAGCGTCAGCGACCGCTCCTACACCCGCAAGCTGCACGAGTTCTTCGTCTCGCTGAAGGCCGCGCGGGAGCTGGACAAGGACCAGATCCTCGAGCGCTACCTCAACATCATCTACTTCGGGCGCGGCTGCTACGGCGTCGAGGCCGCGTCGCAGTGCTACTTCCACAAGGACGTCGCCAAGCTCACCCCGAGCGAGGCGGCCTACCTCGCGGGGATCATCAACGGCCCCGAGCTGTACGACTCCGGGACGGCCTACTACACCGCCGCCGCGAAGGCCCGGTGGACCTACGTCCTCGACGGCATGGTCACCGAGGGGTGGCTGCCGCCGGCGCAGCGCCAGGCGCAGAGGTTCCCCAAGATCCAGCCCAAGTCGCAGGCGGCCTCGGCGAAGTCGGGCCTCGGCAGCCAGCAGCAGTACGTCATGCAGATGGTGCAGGACGAGGCCGCGCAGATGGGGATCAGCGCCAGCGACCTGCAGCAGAAGGGCTACCGGATCTACACGACGTTCGACAGGAACCTGGTCAAGGACGCGCAGAAGAGCGTCACGAACGTGCTGGGATCCCGCAAGGACTGGCCGACCGGAACGCAGGTGGCGATCGCCACGATCGACGTCAAGACCGGCGCGGTCGTCTCGATCTACGGTGGCGACGGCAAGCGCGACCGGAACGCGGTCACGCAGGACACCGCCCAGGCCGGGTCGACGTTCAAGCCCTTCGCCCTCGTCGCGGGCCTCGAGGGCAAGCGTTCCGACGGCGACTGCACGGCGAAGGCGCCCGACGACACCAGCCTGAGCCTCACGAGCAGGTTCGACGGCAGGAGCCCGCAGACCTTCGAGCACGGGTACAAGGTCTCGAACTTCAGCAACGAGCAGTTCGGGAACATCGACCTGGTGACGGCGACGGAGAACTCGGTGAACACCGTGTTCGTCGGGCTCAACGACAAGGTCGGGCCCGACCACACCAAGGACGTCGCCATCTGCGCCGGGTACCCGGCCCGCACGCAGGACCTCCAGGCCATCCAGTCCAACGTCCTCGGCACGAGCTCCCCGCACCCCATCGACGTCGCCCGCGCGTTCGCGACGTTCGCCGCGCAGGGGGTCCGCCACGACACGTTCGTCATCAGCAAGGTCGTCTCGGCCCAGACCGGAGCCGTGATCAAGCAGCACAACACCGACGCGGGCGCGAAGCAGGTCTTCGACTCCGGCGTGATGGCCGACGCGACGTACGCCATGCAGCAGGTGGTCAAGCACGGCACGGCGACGGTGGTCAGCCGGCTCGACCGCCCGGTGGCGGGCAAGACCGGGACCATCACCGACAACAAGGCGGCGTGGTTCGCCGGCTACACGCCTCAGTACGCGACGGTCGTGGCGATGTACCGGATCGGGAAGGCGCCGACGTACAAGCAGTTGAAGCTCCAGCCGTTCGCCGGCTCCGGGCCCGAGGTCACCGGTGGAACGCTGCCTGCGCGGGTGTGGACCGACTACATGGGCGAGGTGCTGGACGGCGTCCCCGTGGCGGACTTCCCGAAGCCGAGCTACGGCGGCGAGCAGGAGACCAGCACGACGCGCCGCCGACGACGACGAGCACGGCGCCGACCACCTCGACGACGAAGCCCTCCCCGCAGCCCACCCGTCCCTCGCCGACGCCGACCGGCGAGCCCAGCCCGTCGGTGACCTCCTCGCCGCCGGAGCCGAGCCCGTCGCCGACGTTCACGACACCGCGCCGGAGGCCGCCGACGTCCCCGGTACCCTCCCCGAGGGGCTAGCCGGGAGGACGAGCCGCCGGTGCACGACGACGAGGAGCCCTGGATGAGCGACGCCACGGCGGTGCCGCCCCCGGCGGACGCTCCCGCCGTCGCGGCGCCCTCCCGGGAGGACCCGGTCGTCCGGCTCGCCAGCGCCGTCGCGGGAGGGCCGGCCGGGCGCCGGATCGCGTCGGCGCGGCGGTTCTGGAGCGCGGCGACCGTGCTCGTGCTGCTCGCCACCGCGGTGCTCGGCGTCGGCTTCGTGCAGAAGCAGCACTGCCGGTCGACCGGGTGGTCGACGCCGGACATGTTCTGGCACGAGTGCTACACCGACATCCCGGTGCTCTACGTCAGCGCCCACGTCGGCGGCGCCGGGCCGCTCGAGGACGTGCGGAGCCCGGACCTCGGCCAGCCGCCGCTCGTCGCGGTGGCGATGTGGGCCGTGTCGAGCGTCGTCGGCACCGGCCACGGTGCGGCAGGCCCCGCGCGCGTTCTTCGACCTCTCCACCGTCCTGCTGGCGATCGCGCTCGTCGTCGCGGTCGGCGCGCTGGTGCTCGCCGCCGGCCGGCGACGATCCTGGGACGCGGCGCACCTGGCCCTCTCCCCGGTCCTCGTCACCGCCGGACTGCTGAACTTCGGGCTGCTCGGCGTCGCGCTCACGGCCCTGGCGCTGCTCGCCTGGTCCCGCGCCCGGCCGCTGGCCGCGGGCCTGCTCCTCGGAGCCGCCGTGCTCGCGACCCCGGCCGTCGCGATCCTCCTGGTGGCGGTCCTGGCGGTGGGACTGCGCTCCGGCCGGCTCCGGCCGGCGCTCGTCCTCGCGGGCACCACCGGCGCGGTCTGGCTCGGCGTCCGGCTGCTCGCCTTCCCCGGGCTGGACGGCGGGCTGCCGGCCGCGTGGGAGGGCTGGCGGGACGCCTCTCCCGGCTACGGCTCGCTGTGGCTGGTCCCGTCCCTGCTCGAGCAGAGCCGGCCGCCGCGGGCGACCGCCTGGCTCCCGGTGCACGCGCTCGGAGGTTCCGCCGCGACCACCGGCGTCCTGCTCGGGCTCGCCCTCGTCGTGATCGGGACCCTGGTGCTCGCGCTCGCCTCGCACCGCCGGCCACGGCTGGCCCACCTCGCCCTCTTCGCCGCGGCCGCGACGCTGCTGGTGCTGAAGTCGCTGCCCGTCCAGGCGTCGCTGCTGCTGCTGCCGTTCCTCGCGCTCGCGGGGCTGCGGTGGCGCGACCACCTGATCTGGGCGACGACGGAGCTCGCGTACTTCGTCGGGGTCTGGCTCTACATCGCGGGTGCCACGACGCCGAGTCACGGGCTGCCCGCCGGGTTCTACCTCGCGCTCGTCGGCGCGCGGCTCGCCGGCATCGCCTGGCTCGCCGTCCAGGCGGCACGCGCGGCCCTCGACCCGCGGCGCGACCCGGTGCGGACGCCGGCCGACGGCGCCGAGGGCGAGGACGACCCGGTGGGAGGCCCGGTCCGGGACGCCGAGGACCGGCTGGTCGTCGAGCTGACCTGACGGGCGCACGCGGTCCGGCCGGCGCTCGGCGCACCAGGCGTTCGGGCCTGTGGACGAACGATTTCGGGACGCCGTCGGCGCCGGGGTACCCTCGTCCGTCGGGTCCTCCGGCGGAGCGTCGCTCCTCCGGGCCCGCCGACGCACAGCCCTCCTGTCACGGAAGGACCGTGACCGCCCAGACCAGAGGAGGTGGGTTCCCGCATGCGTCACTACGAACTGATGGTCATCCTCGACCCCGAGCTCGAGGAGCGCACCGTCGCACCGTCGCTCGATCGGTTCCTCAACGTCGTCCGCAAGGGCGGCGGCTCGATCGAGAACGTCAACATCTGGGGCCGGCGCAAGCTGGCCTACGAGATCCAGAAGAAGTCCGAGGGGATCTACGCGGTCGTCGACATGCAGGCCGAGCCGGCGCTCGCGAAGGAGCTCGACCGCCAGCTCAACCTCAACGAGGCCGTGCTGCGCACCAAGCTCATCCGCCCCGAGCCCATCAGCGCTCGCCGCGCAGCACGCTGACCGGCGCGGCGCCGACTCTAGTCGCCCACTGAAGAAGGCAGACAGCGCATGGCCGGCGAGACCGTCATCACCATCATCGGCAACCTCACCAACGACCCCGAGCTGCGGTTCACCCCGTCGGGTGCGGCCGTCGCGAACTTCACCGTCGCCAGCACCCCCCGCAACTTCGACCGCCAGTCGAACGAGTGGAAGGACGGCGAGACCCTCTTCATGCGCTGCTCCGTGTGGCGGGAGGCGGCGGAGAACGTCGCCGAGTCGCTCACCCGTGGCACCCGAGTGATCGTCAGCGGCCGCCTGCGCAGCCGCACGTACGACACCAAGGAGGGGGAGAAGCGCACGGTCGTCGAGCTCGAGGTCGACGAGGTCGGCCCGTCGCTGCGCTACGCCACGACGAAGGTCTCCAAGACCTCGCGCGGTAGCGGCGGTGGCGGCGGCAACTTCGGCGGTGGCGGCGGCGGCGGCAACAGCGGCTTCGGCGGCGGCGGGGGGAACTACGGCGGCGGCGCGCCCAGCAGGGCCGCACCGAGGACCCCTGGGCCACCGGCCCGTCCGGTGGCGGCAACGCCTACGCCGGCGCCGGCGAGGACCCGCCCTTCTGATCTCACCATCCTGATCGACATCTGATCACCGACCATCCCGGGCCACCTCGTTCCGAGCATGCCCGGGCTCCCCAGGAGGAGGAGCACCACGATGGCGAAGCCACCCGTTCGCAAGCCCAAGAAGAAGCAGAACCCGCTGAAGTCCGCGGGTGTCGAGAAGGTCGACTACAAGGACGTCAACGTCCTGCGGAAGTTCATCTCGGACCGCGGCAAGATCCGCGCCCGCCGGGTCACCGGCGTCTCCGTGCAGCAGCAGCGCGAGATCGCCAAGGCCGTCAAGAACGCGCGGGAGATGGCCCTGCTGCCGTACTCCAGCTCGGCCCGCTGATCGGCCCGGAAGGAACTGACGAGATGAAGCTCATCCTCACCCAGGAGGTCACCGGCCTCGGGACCCCGGGCGACGTGGTCGAGGTCAAGGACGGCTACGGCCGCAACTACCTCGTCCCGCGCGGCTTCGCCGTGGCCTGGACCAAGGGCGGCGAGAAGCAGGTCGAGTCGATCCGCAAGGCGCGCTCGACCCGGGAGATCAAGTCCCTCGAGGAGGCGCAGCAGGTGCGCGCCACGCTCGAGGGCACGAAGGTCACCCTGCCCGCCAAGGCCGGCGCCAACGGCCGCCTGTTCGGCGCCGTCACGACCGCGGACGTCGCGGACGCGGTGGCCAAGGTCGGCGGCCCGAAGGTGGACCGGCGCAAGGTGGAGCTCCCGCAGCCCATCAAGTCGCTCGGCGAGTACACCGTGCTCGTCCGGCTGCACCCGGACGTGCAGGCCCGGGTGCCGGTCAGCGTGGTCGCCGGCTGACCCAGCCCGCAGCACCCGGCGTCCCCGGGGTCGGCAGCGTCGAGCTCCCGGCCCCGGGGCGTCGTCGTCCTGCGCTGCTGCCCGCCGCCGCGTCCGCGGGGGCGGCGTTCGTGCTGTACCTCGCGATCGGGCTGGTCCGCTACTCCACCGGCCGCTCCGGCAACTACGACCTCGGGATCTTCTCCCAGGCGGCGCGGAGCTGGAGCGAGGGGCGCTGGCCCGGGTCCGCGATCCGGGGCCTGGACAACCTCTTCGCCGACCACTTCAGCCCGATCACCGCGGTCTTCGGGGTCGCCTGGCGCGTCTGGCCGGACCCCCGGGTGCTCGTCGTCACGCAGGCGCTCGCGCTCGCCGTCGCGGTCCTGCTCGTCGGCTCTCGCCGCGTTCGGGCACCTCCGGCCGCCGGTGGCCGCTCTGCTCGTCGTCGGTGTGGTGCTCGCGAAGGGGGCCGTCTCCGCCGCCGTCTTCGACGTCCACGAGACCGGCCTCGGCGCGCCGCTGATGGCCGGACTCTGCCTGGGCCTGCTGGAGCGCCGCCGCGGCCTCGTGGTCGGCTGCGCGCTCGCGCTGCTGCTCGTCAAGGAGGACCTCGGGCTCACCGTCGTCGTCGCGGGGCTGCTGTGGTGGTGGCTGGCCCGCGACCGCCGCACCGGGCTGCTCCTGGCCGCGGCCGGCGTCGCGGGGCTCGTCGTCGCCTTCGCCGTCGTGCTGGCGGTCAACCCCGAGCACTCCACGCCCTACCTGCAGTTCCTCACCGGGGCCAGCGGCAACGCCCAGGGCCTGCCCGGCACCGGCGTCACCGGCGGGCACCGCTGGGAGCCCGCCCTGCTGTTCGCCGCGACGGCCGGCGTCGTCGGGCTGCGGTCGCCGATCGCGCTCCTGGCCGCGCCCACGCTGCTGTGGCGGGCCGTCTCGTCGAACGAGGCGTACTGGCAGACCTACTTCCACTACGACGTGCTCCTCGTGCCCGTGGCCGCCGTCGCGCTGGTCGACGTGCTCGCCCGGCCGTCCCGGCGACCGGTCCTGGTCACCACCGTCGGGCTGGTCGCGCTCGGCGTCGCGGCCTGCGCTCGGGGTCGCGAAGCTCTCGGCCTGGCCGATCCTCGACCCCGGCGCCTACCGGCTCTCGCCCCGGCTGCAGGCCGCCACGCAGATCGCCCGCCGGCTGCCCGCCGGGGACGCGGTGGCCGTCCAGCAGGAGCTGGGGCCGGTGTTCGTCAGCCGCCTCGACGTGCGCATGCTGTCGACGCTGCCGGCCGGTCCGGTCCGGTGGGTCGTGCTGACGCCGGACGGTTCGTCGCTGGGCGCCTCGGCGGCCGCCAAGCAGGCGTGGCTGGCCGCGCACGCCCCCGGGGCCGAGGTGACGACCATCGGCGGCGTGGTCGTCGTCCACCTCCCGGCACCGCAGGTCGTCCAGCTCCCGGAGGATGCCGTCAGCGCACCGCGCCCGTGACCAGCCAGGCGTCCGAGCGGGCCCGGAGCCCGAGCGAGATCGCCCGGAGCACGAGCCAGAAGCCGGTGAACGCCGTCCAGAGCAGCACGAGCCGGCCCGTTCCCGGCGTGCCGGTGCGTGCGACGAGCAGGGCGAGCGGGGCGTACAGAACGGTCTGCGCGACGCCCGGCGAGGGCGAGGAAGGTGCCGTCGCCCGCCCCGATGAGCACGCCGTCGAGCACGAAGACGTAGCCGGCGATCGGTTGCGTGACGGCGGCCACCAGCGTCGCCGCGACGATGGCCGACCGCACGACGGGGTCGGCGGAGAACAGGGGCGCCACCACCGGCGCGGCCGCGGCCGCGACGACGCCGAGGACGACGCCGGCACCGACGCCCCAGCGCACCATCGTCGCCGTCGTGGCCCGGACCACCGGGACGTCGCCCGCCCCGAGCGCCGTCCCGGTCAGCGCCTGCGCCGCGATCGCCACGGCGTCCAGCGCCAGGGCGAGCAGCCCCCAGAGGTTGCTCACGACCTGGTGGGCGGCGAGCTGGGCCGGCCCCGCCGACGCCGCGGCGTACGTCGTGATCAGGATCGCGGCCCGCAGCGCCAGGGTGCGGACGAGCAGCGCGACCCCGGACCGGGCGACCCCGCGGATGCCGGCGGTGTCCGGCCGCAGCGGTGCCCCGCTCGCGCGGGCACCCCGCACGACGACGGCCGAGACGGCGACCGCCATGAGCACCTGCGTGGTCGCCGTACCCAGGGCCGACCCCCGGATCCCCAGGTGCACGACGTGCACGAGCACGACGTTGAGAACGGCGTTGACCACGGCACCGACGCCGGCCACGACGAGCGGCGTGCGGGTGTCGAGCAGCCCGCGCAGGACGCCGGTGGCGGCGAGGACGACGAGCATCGCGGGGAGTCCGGGCAGCGCCCAGCGCAGGTAGAGCACGGCCTGCTCGGTGACGTCCGCGGGTGCGCCGAACGCCGCCACCACGGTCGGGGCGAGCGGTATCGCGACGACGGCGACGAGGACGCCGAGGAGCAGGGCGAGCCAGAGGCCGTCGATGCCCTGGCGCAGCCCGCCGACGCGGTCGCCCGCTCCGGTGCGCCGCGCCACCGCCGCCGTCGTTCCGTAGGCGAGGAAGACGAAGACGCTGACGGCGGCGGCGAGCAGTCCGCCGGCGATGCCGAGGCCGGCCAGCGGCACGGTGCCGAGCCGGCCGACGATGGCCGAGTCGGCCAGCAGGAACAGCGGCTCCGCGACGAGCGCGCCCAGCGCGGGGACGGCCAGCGCCAGGACCGCGCGCCGATCCGTGCGGACGGCGACCGTCGCTTCCTCCGCTGACGCCACGATTGCGGCCCTCCCTCGACACGCCCGAGCGCGGGCTTCACCGGCATGTCGCCCGGAGTTTTCCACGTCCACACCCGGTGGAGGGCATCCGACCCGGTCAGGGGAGGGTTCCCCCGGCTCGGCCCGAAGTTGTCCACCGCTTCGTCCACAGGCTGTGGGCAACCGGCCCGGCTTGTCCCCAGGTTGTCCCCAGGTTGTCCCGAGGTGCGCCCACAGCGGTGTTTGAAGGCTCCGCCGCCCGCTCCTACCGTCGTGGGGACCGGGGCAGGCCGGCCGCCGTCCCTCGCTGTGTCGGTGGGCCGCTGCTAGACAGGTGTTCGAACCCGGTCGGCCGTGCCGGCTCTCGACGACGGAAGGAGTGCAGTGTCCCTCGCCGAACTCGAGAGCAGCTCCAGCGGCCCGCGGGAGGACTTCGGGCGCACCCCTCCGCAGGACGTGGCGGCGGAGCAGAGCGTGCTCGGCGGCATGCTGCTCTCGAAGGACGCCATCGCCGACGTCGTCGAGGTGCTGCGCGGCAACGACTTCTACGTCCCCCGGCACGAGACGGTCTTCGAGGCGGTCCTCGACCTGTACGGGCGGGGCGAGCCGGCGGACGCCGTGACCGTCGCCGCCGAGCTCACCAAGCGCGGTGAGCTCGCCGCGATCGGCGGTCCCGCGTACCTGCACACCCTGCTGTCGTCGGTGCCCACCGCGGCCAACGCGGGCTACTACGCGCGGATCGTGCGGGAGCGAGCGGTGCTCCGCCGGCTGGTCACCGCCGGCACCCGGATCGTGCAGCTCGGGTACGCGACCGACGGCGGCGACGTCGACGAGATCGTCAACGCTGCCCAGGCCGAGGTCTACGCGGTGACGGAGCGCCGGACCAGCGAGGACTACCAGCCGCTGTCCGCCATCATCGAGGGCGCGATCGACGAGATCGAGGCGTCGAGCCACCGCGGCGACGGGCTGACGGGCATCCCCACCGGCTTCGCCGACCTCGACCGGCTCACCAACGGCTTCCATGCCGGTCAGATGATCGTCATTGCGGCTAGACCGGCCGTGGGCAAAAGCACGCTGGGTCTGGACATTGCACGCAGCGCGTCCATCCACCACAAGATGCCCTCCGTCATCTTCAGCCTGGAGATGAGCCGCAACGAGATCACCATGCGACTGCTCTCCGCCGAGGCGCGGATCCCGCTGCAGAACATGCGCAAGGGGACCATGCGCGAGGAGGACTGGACCCGGCTCGCCCGCACGATGGGTGACGTCAGCGATGCCCCGCTGTTCATCGACGACAGCCCGAACATGTCGCTCATGGAGATCAGGGCGAAGTGCCGGCGGCTCAAGCAGCGCCACGGGCTCAAGCTCGTGATCGTCGACTACCTGCAGCTCATGTCGTCGGGCAAGCGGGTCGAGAGCCGCCAGCAGGAGGTCTCCGAGTTCTCCCGGGCGCTCAAGCTGCTCGCCAAGGAGCTCGAGGTCCCCGTCATCGCGCTCAGCCAGCTGAACCGCGGCCCCGAGCAGCGCACCGACAAGAAGCCGCAGATGTCCGACCTGCGCGAGTCGGGCAGCATCGAGCAGGACGCGGACATGGTGATCCTGCTGCACCGCGAGGACATGTACGAGAAGGAGTCGCCGCGGGCGGGCGAGGCCGACTTCATCGTGGCCAAGCACCGGAACGGGCCCACGGACACGATCACCGTCGCCTTCCAGGGGCACTACTCGCGCTTCGTCGACATGGCCACCTGACCGCGCAGTTCCAGGGATCTCGCCCTGGCGGCCGGGTGCTCACGGTCTCGACGTCGTCCCGCTGACGGCCCCCGGGGATGCGCGTCTGATCATCGGGGGCCAGGGTGGACGCGTGCGCGACACACCCGGAGATCACCGCTGGTACCGGCAGGCCGTCATCTACTGCGTGGACGTCGACAGCTACGCGGACGGGAACGGCGACGGGTGGGGTGACTTCCAGGGGTTGCGCCGCCGGCTGCCGCACCTGGCCCGGCTCGGCGTCACCTGCCTCTGGCTGAACCCCATCCACCCGACGCCGCACCGCGACGACGGCTACGACATCTCCGACTACTACGGCGTCGACCCCCGGCTCGGCACCGTCGGCGACGTCGTCGAGTTCCTCCACGAGGCCGCCGACCACGGCATCCGCGTCGTCATCGACCTCGTCGTCAACCACACCTCCGACCAGCACCCGTGGTTCGTCTCGGCGCGGTCCGACCCGCAGTCGCCGTACCGCGACTGGTACGTCTGGTCGAAGGACGAGCCGGCCGACCGGTTCCAGGGCATGGTCTTCCCCGGCGAGCAGCGCGAGACGTGGTCGTGGTGCGAGGAGGCCGACGCCTGGTACTACCACCGGTTCTACAAGTTCCAGCCGGACCTCAACTGGCGCAACCCCGCCGTCCGCGAGGAGATCCTGCGCGTCATCGGGTTCTGGCTGCAGCTCGGCGTCAGCGGCTTCCGGGTGGACGCCGCTCCGTTCGTCATCGAGCTCGTCGAACCGGGTCCGACGCCGGACGAGAACGACTTCCACATCATCGACGACTGGCGGTCGTTCCTGCAGTGGCGCCAGGGGGACGCCGTCCTCCTCGGCGAGGCCAACGTGACGCCGCAGGACGTGCCGCAGTACTTCGGCGCGTCGCCGGAGAGCGCTGACCGCCTGCACATGCTGTTCGACTTCGTCCTCAATCCCCGGATCTTCCTGGCCCTCGCCCGCCGGACCGCCGAGCCCCTCGCGGAGTCCCTGGCGGACGCCGTGAAGGTGCCGCGCGGCGGCCAGTGGGTGACGTTCCTGCGCAACCACGACGAGCTCGACCTCTCCCGGCTCACCGACAGCCAGCGCGAGGAGGTCTTCGCGGCGTTCGCCCCCGAGGAGACGATGCGGCTCTACGGCCGGGGCATCCGCCGCCGGCTCGCCCCGATGCTGGGAGGCGACCGGCGCCGCATCGAACTGGCCTACGCCCTGCAGTTCTCGCTCCCCGGCACACCCTGCATCCGGTACGGCGAGGAGATCGGCATGGGCGACGACCTCGACCTGCACGGCCGCGATGCCTTCCGCACGCCCATGCAGTGGGACGGCCGGCCCGGGGCGGGCTTCTCACAGGCGGACCCGAAGGAGCTGGTCCGGCCGGTGATCAGCGAGGGACCGTACGGGTACGAGACGGTCAACGTCGCGGCGCAGCGCTCGGACCGCGAATCGCCGCTCACCTGGATGCAGCAGCTCCTCAACGTCCGCCGGGAGTGCCCCGAGTGCGGCGAGGGCGACCTGCGGGTCGTCGACGGCACCGGCGTGCCGCCCGAGGTGCTCGCCCACCGCATCGACGGGGCGACCGGCTCGGTGGTGTTCTTCCACAACCTCGCCGACGAGCCGCGCCGGGTCGACCCCGGTCGCCGCCTCGGGTCTCGAGGACGCCGGCGACGTGCAGGAGCTCTTCGCCGGCGGCGGGGCGGACCCGCTCGGCGACCGGCTCGAGCCCTTCGACCTCCCCGGCTACGGCTACCGCTGGATCAGACTGCTGCGGTGACGGGCACCGACGGCGTCCGGCGCTTCTACGACGACCTCGCGCCGGACTACGAGCGGATCTACGCCGACTGGGCGGCGAGCTCGCGGCGACAGGCGCAGGCCCTCGACGCCCTCCTGCCTGCGCGCGCGTTCGTGCTCGACTGCGCCGCGGGCATCGGGACCCAGCTGCTCGGGCTCGCGGCCCTGGGCCACCGCGTCGCCGGGACCGACCTCTCCGAGGTCGCGCTGCGGCGGGCCGCCGAGCGCGACCCCGGCATCGGTGTCGCAGCCGCCGACATGCGCCGGCTCCCGTTCCCGGACGCCGCGTTCGACGCCGTCGTCTGCGCCGACAACGCCGTGCCGCACCTCCTGACCGCCGACGACGTCCGGCACGCCCTGGCGGAGATGCGCCGCGTGGTCGTGCCCGGCGGCGTCGTCCTCGTCAGCACGCGCGACTACGACGAGGTGCGCCGGACCCGGCCCGAGACGACGCCCGTCGGCGTCCACCGCGGTCGCGACGGCGTGAGCGCCACCTTCCAGCTCTGGAGCTGGCACGACGACGGGGAGCGCTACGACCTGGACCATCTCGTGATCAGCGGCCACGACGGGAGCTGGCAGGTGCGCGCCCGGCGGGCCTCGTACTGGGCGCTGACCCGTGCCGAGCTCGCCGGCTTCGCCGACGAGGCCGGCCTCGCCGAGGTGCGCTGGCTGCTCCCGGAGGAGAGCGGCTTCTTCCAGCCGTTGCTCGTGGCCCGCCGCCCGGCCTGACCCCCGCCAGGGCGGCGTCGGCCGCGGCACGGCACCCTGGTCGGGTGCGCGTGGACGTGGCGGTGGTCGGGGCGGGTGGCGCCGGCGCCTCCGTCCTCGTCCAGCTGGCGCAGCGGCAGCGCACCGGACGCCGAGCCGCTGACCGTGGCCGTCGTCGACCCGGTGCACCGCACCGGCCGCGACCGGACCTGGTGCTTCTGGGACGCCGGGAGCAGCCCGGTCGACGCCGCGATCCACCGGCAGTGGCGCGAGGTGCTGCTCGTCGACGAGCACGGCACGACGCACCGGCTCGACCTCGACCCCCTCCGGTACGTTCTGGTCCGCTCCCAGGACCTCTACGCGCTCGCCGACAAGGCGGCCGCGGACCTCGGCGCGATCCGGGTCGAGGCGGCCGCGACCGCCGTCGTCGACGGCGCCGACCGGGCCGTCGTGCAGACCGATGCGGGCTCGGTGGAGGCGCGCTGGGTGCTCGACTCCCGGCCCGCACCGCCCCGACGGCCGCCGACCACCGCGCTGCTGCAGCACTTCCGCGGCTGGATGCTGCGCTTCCCCACCGACGTGCTCGACCCGACCGCACCCGTGTTCATGGATTTCAGCGTTCCCCGGGCCGCGTCCGGGGTGGCCTTCGGGTACGTTCTCCCGGACGACGCGCGCACCGGGCTCGTGGAGTACACCGAGTTCTCGCGACGGCGCCTGACGGACGGCGCCTACGACGAGGCGCTGACCCGCTACGTGGCGAACCGGTGGGGGAGCGCGTACGAGATCGAGGACGTCGAGGACGGTGCCATCCCCATGACCGACGCCGTACCCGCGCGGCGCGCGGGCCGCCGCGTGGTCCGCCTGGGCACGGCGGGCGGCGCGACCCGGGGCTCGACCGGCTACACCTTCGCGGCGATGCAGCGCCAGGCGGGCGCCGTCGCGGCCGCGCTGCTCGCCGGGACCGACCCGCTGCCGCCGCCGGCGTACCCGGCCCGGCACCGGTGGATGGACTCCGTGCTCCTGCGCGCCCTCGACCGCGGGCTGGTCGACGGTCCGTCGCTGTTCACGCGGCTCCTGCTCGGCAACCCACCGGAGCGTGTCCTGCGATTCCTCGACGGCAGCACCTCCCCGGCCGAGGAGCTCGCGATCATGCGGGCCACGCCCACGCTCGCCATGACCCGGGCCACCGTCGGCAACGCGCTCGACCGGCTGCGGCGGAGGATGGCGGCATGAGTCTCCTGGAACAGCTCCGCGAGGCCGTCGGCGAGCAGCACGTGCTCACCGGGGACCTCGTGGCCGGCTACGACCGGGACTGGACGGGAGCCTGGAGCGGCCGGCCGGCTGCGGTCGTCCGCCCGGGGAGCACCGAGGAGGTGGCCGCCGTCGTCGGCGCCTGCGCGGAGGCCGGCGTGCCGCTGGTCCCGCAGGGCGGCAACACGGGGCTCGTGGGTGCCGCCTCGCCCTCCGACGGGGAGGTCGTGCTCAGCACGGCCCGGCTGCGCGCCGTCGGCGTCCCCGATCCCGCCACCGGGACGATCGAGGCCGAGGCGGGGGCGACGCTCGAGGCCGTGCAGGCCGCGGCACGCTCGGCCGGGCTCGAGCTCGGCGTCGACCTGGCCTCCCGCGGGACGGCGACTGTCGGCGGAGTCCTTGCGACGAACGCCGGCGGCGCACGGGTGATCCGGCACGGGACGACACGGACGCAGGTGCTCGGGCTCGAGGCCGTGCTCGCCGACGGCTCCGTGGTGAGCCGGATGAACGGGCTGCCGAAGGACAACACCGGGTACGACCTCGTCCAGCTGCTCGTCGGCAGCGAGGGCACTCTCGGCGTCATCACGCGGGCCGTCCTGCGGCTCTCCCCCCGGCCGGCGGCGCGGGCCGCGGCGCTGCTGGCCCTCGAGGACGCCGCCGCGGCCGTCGCCGTCGCGCGGGTCCTGCGCACGGTCCCCGGGCTCGACGCGGTCGAGTTCTACACCGCGGCCGGGCTGGAGCTCGTGCTCGCGGCCGGGCGGGCACGGACGCCGTTCGCCGACCCCGCACCCGTGCACGTCCTCGCCGAGGCCGTCGGACCCGACGCCGAAGCGCTCTCCGACGCGCTCGCGGCGGCACTCGAGGACGTACCCGGCCTGCAGGACGCCGCGCTCGCGACGAGCGAGACGGACCGGGCGCGGCTGTGGGCGTTGCGGGAGAGCCACACCGAGGTCCTCGCGCCCCTCGACCCGGTCAAGCTCGACGTCGCGGTGCCGCTCGCGGCTCTCGCGTCGTTCCTCGAGCGGCTGCCGGAGGTGGTCGCCGCCGTCGCGCCCGGCGTGACGCCGGTGCCGTTCGGCCACCTGGCGGAGGGGAACGTGCACGTCAACCTGCCCGGTGCCCGGTCCTTCGACACCGACGGGGCCGTCTCGGACGCCGTCCTCGGCCTCGTCGCGTCGCTCGGCGGGTCGATCAGCGCCGAGCACGGCATCGGCCGCGCGAAGCGGCGGTGGCTGTACCTCGGCCGGGGGACCGCCGACATCGCCGCCATGCGGGCCGTCAAGCAGGCCCTCGACCCCGTCGGCCTGCTCTCGCCCGGCCGCGTCCTCCCGGACGCCTGACGCCCCCGCCCTCCACGGCGAACGTCAGGCGAATGGCACGATCGTGCAGGTCGCGAGGATCACGGAACCAATCAGCATGATCGACGCCGTTTGCAAGATCATCACGCTCGTATTCAGGAGGACAGCTCGCGACCGGCCGGGGAACATCGAGAAGAGGTGGTCCGCACGATGGGCGTCTGCGTGATCGGCGCGGGGATCGTCGGGCTGGCGACCGCCCGGCGAGCTCACCCGCCGATACCCCGGCCTCCGCGTCACGGTCGTCGACAAGGAACCCGTCGTCGGCGCGCACCAGTCGGGGCACAACAGCTGCGTGGTGCACGCCGGGCTCTACTACGAACCGGGCTCGCTCAAGGCGACGCTCTGCCGGCGCGGCGGGTCCCTCCTGCGGGAGTACTGCGCCGAGCACGGGATCGTCCTCGACGAGATCGGCAAGGTGGTGGTGGCCGCCGAGGACGGCGAGCTGCCCGCGTTGCGCCGGATCTTCGACCGGGCCACCCGCAATGGCGTCCCCGACCTGCGGCTCGTCGACGCTGCGGGCCTGGCCGAGATCGAGCCGTGGACGGTCGGCGTCGCCGCGCTGCACTCGCCGCACACCGCGACCGTCGACTTCCCGGCGGTCTGCCGCCGGCTCGCGGCCGACGTCGTCGACGCCGGCGGCGAGGTGCTCCTCGGCGAGAAGGTCACCGACGTCCGCGAAGGACGCGGCGGTGTCGAGGTGACGCTGCGCAGCGGGCGCCGGGTGTTCGACAACGTCGTCGCCTGCGCCGGGCTGGGCACCGACCGCATCGCCCGGCGTGCCGGAGCCGTCCGCGACGTCCGCATCGTCCCCTTCCGCGGGGAGTACTGGCGACTCACGGGAGCAGCTCGGGACCACGTCCGCGGACTGGTCTATCCGGTACCCGACCCGCGCTACCCGTTCCTCGGCGTCCACCTCACCCGCCGGCACGACGGTGAGGTGCTCGTCGGCCCCAACGCCGTGCTCGCGCTGGCGAAGGAGGGTTACCGCTGGCGGAACGTGAACCTCGGCGACCTGGCGGAGCTGGCCCGCTGGCCCGGCACGTGGCGGCTCGCGCGGCAGCACTGGCGGACCGGGGTCCGGGAGATGTCCGTCTCGCTCTCGAAGGGCGCCTTCACGAGCGCCGCACGGCGGTACGTGCCCTCCCTCACTCCGGCGGACCTGGCGCGGGCCGAGGCCGGCGTCCGGGCGCAGGCGGTCGCGCGCAGCGGAGCCCTGCTCGACGACTTCGTCGTCGACGTGTCCGGCGCGGTGGTGGTCGTCCGGAACGCGCCGTCGCCGGCCGCGACCTCGAGCCTGGCGATCGCCGAGCACATCGCCGACCGCGTCCCTGTGGTCGGGGCGACCGTCTAGCCAGGCCCTACGGCAGGAAGGTCGGCGCGTAGCCCGGTGTCCGGCGGGCGATGGCTGCGGAGGCGCGGTCGGCCAGCCCGGGAGCCCACCGGGTCATCGCCCAGAGCGCTCGTCCGCGCCGCGGCACCACGACGACCGCGCGGTTCCTCCGGACCCCCTCGAGCCCTGCCGCCGCCACCTCCCGTGCCGTCGCGAGTGGTCCGGTGCTCAGCGGCCCGATGGAGTCCCGGATGCTGCGGGTCTCGCCCTCGGTGCTGGTCGTCGTGACGTCGAGCAGCGGGGTGTCGACGAACGAGGGACACAGCACGACGACGCGGACGCCGTAGCGCGCCGCCTCCGCACGCAGGCCGAGCGAGTAGCCGACGACGGCGTGCTTGCTGGCGCCATAGACGCCGAGACCGGGTCCGGACGTCAGCCCCGCCAGGCTCGCCGTGTTGAGGATCGCCCCGCGCCCCTGCTTGACCAGCAGCGGATACGCCGCGGCCACGCCGTGGACCACGCCCATGAGGTTGACGTCGAGCACCCGGTGCCAGTCCTCGAGGTCGAGTTCGGGGGTGTCGTGCGGTGCTCGCGGCGGGATCCCGGCGTTGTTGATCATCAAGTGCAGGCCGCGGCGGGCGTGCACGCCGTGGACGACGGCGCGGACGGCGTCCGCATCGGTCACGTCGAGCCGCACGCCCTCGGCGTCCGGCAGCTCCGCGGCGGCGGCCTCGGCGCCCTCGCCGTCGAGATCGGCCACGACGACGAACCAGCCGTCGGCAGCGAGTCGGCGCGCCAGCTCCCTGCCGATCCCGGAGGCGCCCCCGGTGACGATCGCCGTCCCGATGCCGCTCACGTCTGCTCCTCCCGCCCGCTCAGGCGCGGACGCCGGTGTGCGCGAGGAAGAGCTCGGCGAACCGCTCCGGGTGCTCGCGCTGCGGGATGTGACCGGCGGTCGGGTCGACGCGGACCGTGGCCGCGGGGAGCGCGCGGCGGGCGCGGCCAGCGGCGTGATGGCTGACGAGCTTGTCCCGGCCGCCGTAGAGCACGAGCACGGGGGCCTTGACGTCGCGCCCGAGCGCCCAGACCCGGTGGTTCTCGAGGAGCTGGGTGCGGACGATGCCCCGCAGGCTGGCCGCGAACGCGTGTCCGGCGTAGGGCAGCCGGCTGTGCGCCTCGATCTCCTCGGCGAGCGCCCGGAGCTGCTCGTCGGGAACCAGGCCGGGCTCCGCGAAGATGATCTCGAGGAGTTCGCGGGCGCGCCGCTCGGGCGGCCGGCCCGCCGCCACGCGGAGGAGCCGGTCGCCGATGTGCGGGGTGGACAGAAGCAGGAGCCCGAACCCCGCGGGGGTCGGGATGCGCCGCGGCAGCGCGGGCGAGACGAGCGTGAGGGTCCGGACGAGGTCGGGCCGGTGCGCCGCGACGAGCAGGCTCACGAGACCGCCCAGGGAGTTGCCGGCGAGGTGCACCGGGCCGCCGATGCGCGTGATGGCGCCGACGACGGCCCGGGCGTGCGCGGTCGGGGTGTAGTCGTCCTGGGGGGAGGCCGGCGAGTCCCCGTGACCGGGGAGGTCCAGCGCCCACGGGTCGAGCGCGTCGCCGAGCAGGGGGAGCACCCCCAGCCAGTCCGTCGTGCTCTGCCCGAGACCGTGCACGAGGACGGCCTTCTCGGCGCCGCGCGGCGCGTCCGCGAGACGCCGGACGGAGAGACGCTGCGGGCCGATGTCGAGCATCTCCCGCATGACGGCGCGCGGCGCTGAGGCGACGTCCTCGCTCATCCGCCCAGTGTCGAGAACTATTGAACCTGAGTCAACAGCCTCGGTCAGTCGTTCTGGACGGTGGTCCTGGACCGGAAGACGAGGTCGCCGTACTCGTCCTCGTGCTTGCCGATGTACGCCTTGACGAACGGGCAGACCGGCACGACGGAGAGGCCGCGCTCGCGGACGTCGTCCAGCGCCCAGCGGACCAGCGTGGAGGCGACGCCCTGCCCCTCGAAGGCCGGGTCGGTCTCGGTGTGCGTGAAGACCACGAGCTCGCCGGTCGGGATGAACTCCGCGAACGCCGCCACGCGCCCCTCGACCGCCCCCGTGTAGCGCTTCTCCGCGTCGTTCCGGCCGAGGTCGAGTGTGCGCCCGTCCTTCGTCGTCCCAGTCATGGGGTCAGTCTGCCCAGGCTCCGGGGTCAGCGGCGGTCGACCTTGACCACCGCGGTCCGCCCGTCCCCGAGCGTCACCTGCGCGCGGCCGGCGGCGTGCAAGCCGCCGAGCGCCTCCCGCTGGGTCCGGACGTCGATGGCCAGCGTCTCCCGCGCGAGCATCGCCCGGAACTCCTCCACGGCGGCGAGCACACCGTCGTCGTCGGCGGCGACGGTGAGCAGGATGCGGTCACCGACGGCGAGACCGGCGTCCCGGCGGACTTGCTGGACGCCCCGGATCAGGTCGCGGGCGAGCCCCTCGCGGGCGAGCTCCGGCGTCACCGTGACGTCGAGGACGACGAAACCGCCGCTCGGCAGCACCGCGACGGCCTCCGACCCGGTCCCGTCGCCGGCGACCACCGTCTCGAGCGTGTACTCGCCCTCCTCGAGCGGGACCCCGCCGCAGAGCACCGAGCCGTCCTCTTGGACCGCCCAGTCCCCGGTCTTGCTCGCCCGGATCACGCCCTGCACGTCCTTGCCCAGCCGGGGGCCGGCCGCCCGGGCGTTCACCGTGAGCCGCTGCGTGACACCGAGCTGCGTCGCCTCCGCGTCGTCCAGCCCGAGCAGGCGCACCGACCGGACGTTGACCTCGTCCGCCACGACGTCCGTGAACGCCTTGAGCTCGTCGGGCTCGGCGGCGACGACGGTGAGCTCGCGCAAGGGCTGGCGCACCCGCAGGTTCTGCGCCTTCCGCAGACCGAGCGTCGTCGACGCCACCTCCCGCGCCCGGTCCATGCTCGCCACCAGCGAGGGATCACCCGGCAGGTCGTCCGCGGAGGGCCAGTCGAGCAGGTGCACGCTCCGGCCGCCGGTGAGCCCGCGCCAGATCTCCTCCGCGGTCAGCGGCAGCAGCGGCGCTGCCACCCGGGTCACCGTCTCCAGCACGGTGTAGAGCGTGTCGAACGCGTCCCGGGCGTCGTCGGTCACGCCGTCGGTCGCCCAGAACCGCTCCCGCGACCGGCGCACGTACCAGTTCGTGAGGACGTCGAGGAACTCCCGCAGGCTCTGGCACGCACCGGCGACGTCGAAGGCGTCGAGCTGCGCCGTGACGTCGGCGACGAGGTCGTGCGTCTTCGCGAGCACGTACCGGTCGAGGACGTCGGCGGAGTCGGTGCGCCGGACGGCGTCGTACCCGCCCGCTCCGGCCGTGTCGGCGTAGAGCGAGAAGAAGTACCAGACGTTCCACAGCGGGATGAGCACCTGCCGGACGCCGTCCCGGATGCCCTGCTCGGTGACGATGAGGTTGCCGCCCCGCAGCACGGGGGAGGACATGAGGAACCACCGCATGGCGTCGGAGCCGTCGCGCTCGAAGACCTCGCGGACGTCGGGGTAGTTCCGCAGGCTCTTGGACATCTTGCGGCCGTCGTCGCCGAGCAGGATCCCGTGGCTGACGCAGGTCCGGAACGCGGGCCGGTCGAAGAGCGCCGTCGCCAGCACGTGCAGCGTGTAGAACCAGCCACGGGTCTGCCCGATGTACTCGACGATGAAGTCGCCCGGGTAGTGGTGCTCGAACCAGTCGCGCGTTCTCGAACGGGTAGTGCACCTGCGCGAACGGCATCGAGCCGGACTCGAACCAGCAGTCGAGCACCTCCGGCACCCGGCGCATCGTCGACGTTCCCCGTCGGGTCGTCGGGGTTCGGGCCGGGTCAGCTCGTCGACGAAGGGCCGGTGCAGATCCGTCGGGCGGACGCCGAAGTCGCGCTCGAGCTCGTCGAGGCTGCCGTAGACGTCGACGCGCGGGTACTGCGGATCGTCGCTCACCCACACGGGGATCGGGCTGCCCCAGTACCGGTTGCGGCTGATCGACCAGTCGCGGGCGTTCTCCAGCCACTTGCCGAACGAGCCGTCCTTGATGTGCTCGGGCACCCAGCGGATCTGCTGGTTCAGCTCGACCATCCGGTCCTTGACGTCCGTGACCTTGACGAACCAGGACGACACCGCCCGGTAGATCAGCGGGTTGTCGCAGCGCCAGCAGTGCGGGTAGGGGTGGTCGTAGCTGTCCCGGCGGAAGAGCATCCCGCGGTCCCGCAGCTCCCGGAGCAGCGGCGCGTTCGCCTCGAACACCTGCAGACCCTCGAACCGCGGCGCGAGGTTGTTGAACCGGCCCTGCGCGTCCACCGTCATCACGACGGGCACGCCGGCGGCCGTGACGATGGCGAAGTCGTCCTCACCGTGCGACGGGGCGACCTGGACGATGCCGGTGCCCTCCTCGGTGGAGACGAAGTCGCCCACCAGCACCGTGAACGCGGCCGGGACGGCCTCGTAGCTCTCCTGCAGGAACTCGAACACCGGCGCGTACTTGAGACCCGCGAAGTCGGTGCCCTTGCGGCTGTCGACCTTCTTCGCGCCGGCCAGTTCCGTCGCGTACGCGTCCACCCGCGATTCGGCGATCACGTAGCGGTGACCGTCGGGCAGCTCGAGCACCGCGTAGTCGATGTCCGGGCCGACGACGAGGTTGCTGTTCGGCACGAGCGTCCACGGCATCGTCGTCCAGGCCAGCATGCGCTCGCCGGTCTCCAGCTCGAGCCACACCGTGCTGGCCGGGTCCTGCCGCTGCCGGTAGACGTCGTCCATGCGGGTCTCGGTGTTGCTCAGCGGCGTCTCGCAGCGCCAGCAGTAGGCGAGCACGCGGAAGCCCTCGTAGACCAGGCCCTTGTCCCAGAGCGTCTTGAACGCCCACAGCACGCTCTCCATGTAGTCGAGGTCGAGCGTCTTGTAGTCGTGCTCGAAGTCGACCCAGCGGGCCTGCCGGCGGACGTACTCCTCCCAGTCCTGCGTGTAGCGCAGCACCGACGTGCGGCAGGCGTCGTTGAACGCGGCGACGCCGAGGTCGTCGATCTGGGACTTGTGCGTGATGCCGAGC
This sequence comes from uncultured Actinomycetota bacterium, assembly GCA_963755755.1. GTDB lineage: Bacteria > Actinomycetota > Actinomycetes > Actinomycetales > Kineosporiaceae > DATKNA01. The sequence goes on along the minus strand of CAVWLJ010000011.1, from coordinate 288,395 downwards.
TGCTTCTCGGCCTCGACCTCGGCGGGCAGCCCGTGGCAGTCCCAGCCGAACCGGCGCTCCACCCGGCGGCCGCGCATGGTCTCGTAGCGCGGCACGACGTCCTTCACGTACCCGGTGAGCAGGTGGCCGTAGTGCGGCAGGCCGTTGGCGAAGGGAGGGCCGTCGTAGAAGACGAACTCGTTGTCGCCGTCCGTGCCGGCGGAGCGCTGCTCGACGCTCGCCACGAACGTGCCGTCGGCGTCCCAGTACTTGAGGACCCGGTCCTCGATCTCCGGGAACCGTGGGGTCGACGGGACGTCGCCAGGGCGATCCTTGGGGTAGCTCACCGCGAGCCTCTCCTCGTGCGCGCTCAGACCTGCCGCGCGAGGACGACGTCGCCCGGCGTCCGGCCGGTCGGCACCGCGGTACCACCTCGCTTGCCGTCCGCCCGTCCGAGAACGGGGAACGGCCGCTCGTTGACGGCTGTGACGGGCCGCTCCCGTCCGGTTCTACTGAGGACCTCTGGACGGAGGTCCCGTTCTTCCGGAGGCTCACCGGTGATGGCCGGGTCGACGCCTGTGCTGGAAATGCTACCGCCCGCAACGTCGCGGCCGCCGCGGGGATTCCGTCGTCGTCACGCCGTTCCCTCTTTGCGCCGCCGGCGCACGATCCTGACCTGCAGCAGGACGACGACGAGGAGGAAGGCGCCGCGGATCACCGACTCCCAGTACTGGCTGATCGAGATGATGTGCTTGCCGTTCTCGAACGTGATGAGGTTGAAGATCAGCTGAAGGAGCCCGACCCCGATGCCCGTCGCGAGCACGGAGCCCACGCCACCGGTGAGCAGCGTGCCGCCGACGACGACAGCGGCGATGGCCGACAGCTCCCAGCCCAGGCCGGCGCCCGTCGCGACGCTGCCGGTCTGCGCGGCGAGGAAGACCCCGGCGAGTCCGGCCAGCGCGCCGGAGATCACGTAGACGGCGGTCTTGACGACGTCGACGCGCAGGCCCATCAGGCGGGAGGCGTCCTCGTTGCCGCCGATGGCGAGCACCTGCCGGCCGAACGGCGTCCAGCGGACCACGGCCGCGACGACGAGGTAGAGCAGGACGACCGTGAGCGCGGAGATCGGCAATCCGAACAGCGACCACGTCGAGAGGCCCTGGAAACCGCTGGAGGCGTCCGCCGTGACGCCGGCGTCGTGCGAGAGCTGCCCGGCGAGACCGCGTGCCATCAGCAGCATGGCGAGCGTGACGATGAAGGGCTGCAGCCGCAGCCGGGTCACGAGCAGGCCGTTGACGAGACCGGCGACCGTACCGACAGCCAACCCGGCGAGGGCGGCGAGCAGGAATCCGCGGCCGCTCTGCTGCGCCGCGACGACGCCCCCGAGCAGGGCGACAGCCCCCACGGAGAGGTCGATGCCGCCGGTCATGATGACGAGCGTCATGCCCAGCGCGACGAGCGCGTACTTGGCATCGTCGGCGAGCACCGACTGCGCGTTGAACCCGGTGGCGAACTGGCTGCCGTAGCGCAGCGCGCCGAGGACGAGCAGCGCGACGAGGACGGCGCTGATCACCGAGCCCTGGGTCTGCAGTGCGGCGACCAGCCGGGCACCGCCGGTGGCGGTGCGCGACCCGGAGGGCGCCGCGGCGGGGGTGGGAGTCGTCGTCATGCCCTCACCTCGAACTCCGCTGGACGTACAGAGCAAGGATGATCACGAGGCCCTGGATGATCTGCGCGATGTCGGTCGAGACGCCGTGCGCGATCAGCGTGTTCTGCAGCAGCAGCAGCGTGAGGGCGCCGATCAGGGTGCCGCCGACGCTCATCCGGCCGCCGGTGAGCGGGATTCCGGCGACCGCGACGGCGGCGATCGCGGAGAGCTCGACGCCGAGCCCGGTGTTGTTCGCGTCGGACGACGACACGTTGGCGATCGTGATGAGGCCCACGAGCCCGGCGAGCACGGCGGACGTCGCGTAGGCGATCATCTTGGTCCTGCCCACCGGCACGCCGGCGAGCCTGGCGGCACGCTCGTTGCCGCCGACGGCCACCAGGTAGCGGCCGAGCGTGGTCCACCGGACGACGGCGAAGAGACCGAGCGCGACGAAGCCGCAGATGGCGACCTGCATCGGCAGCCCGGCGGCGCGGCCGAGGCCCGACGGCCTGGAACAGCGGGTCGTCGAAGTCCTGCAGGTTGCCGCCGGTGATGAGCTGGGCGACCCCCCGGCCGGCGATGAGCAGGATGAGGGTGGCGATGATCGGCTGGACGCCGAAGCGCGTCACGAGCGTCCCGTTGAAGAGTCCGCAGGCGAGCGCCACGAGCAGTGCCGCGGTCCAGGAGAGGTAGGCGCCGGCGCCGTTCACGATCAGCAGCGCGCCGACCTGGCCGGCGATCGCCATCACCGAGCCGACGGAGAGGTCGATCCCACCCGTCGAGATCACGAGTGCCTCGCCCAGCGCCACGATCGCGATGGGTGCCGCCTGCTGCAGGTGCGTGTTGACGACGGTCTGGAAGGTCAGGAAGAAGGGGGTGGCGATCGCGTTGTACACGACCAGCACGACGAGGACGGCCAGGGCGCCGTACCGCTGGGCAAGGCGTTGCCAGCTCGTCCTGCGGCGCGGCGGCGGGGCGTCGGCGACCGGGGACGCCGCGGGCGCGTCGAGCAGGTCGTCGCTCATGCCGCACCTCCCGTCCCGGTAGGGGCATCCAGCGTGCCGTCGGAGGTGGCCACGGCGGCCGTGCTGACGCCCGCGGCGCTGCCCGTGGCCATCGCCTCGAGGATCTGGTCCTCCTGGATGTCGTCGCCGTCGAGCTCCGCGACGCTGCGCCCGTCGCGCAGCACCACGACCCGGTCGGTGTCGGCCACGAGTTCCTCCACCTCCGAGGACACGAGGAGCACGCCGAGGCCGTCGTCCGCCAGGCGTCTGATGATCGACTGGATGTCCCGCTTCGCGCCGACGTCCACGCCGCGCGTGGGCTCGTCCAGGATGAGCAGTTCCGGTTTCGTGCAGAGCCATCGGGCCAGGATCACCTTCTGCTGGTTCCCGCCGGAGAGCTCCCGGATCGGCTGGTCGGCGTCCGCCAGCTTGATGCCGAGGGCCTGAACGAACTCCTCCACGACCTCGCGCTGGCGGCGGCCGTCCAGGATGCCCCTGCGGGTGAGCCGAGGCAGCAGCGCGAGGGTCAGGTTCTCGCGCACCGACATCTCCGGCACGATCCCTTCGGTCTTGCGGTCCTCGGGAATCAGGCCGAGACGCTGCCGGATGGCGTCGCGTGGCGAGCGCAGCCGGCGGACCTCGCCCTTGATCTCGACGGTGCCCTCGTCGAGCGGGTCCGCGCCGAACACGGCCCGCGCGGTCTCGGTGCGACCGGAACCGAGCAGGCCGGCGAGGCCGACGACCTCGCCGCGGCGCACCTGGACGTCGACCCCGTCGAGCATCCGGCCGCGCTTGAGCCCGGTCGCCTCGAGGAGCGTAGGTCCCTCGACGGCGCCCTCCTGGGCGCTGCGGCGGTGGCTGAGCTGCTCGGCGAGCTCGCGGCCGAGCATCATCGTGACGAGCTCGATCCGGCTCACCTCGCTCATCTGTGTGACGTGCACCGTGCGGCCGTCCCGCATGATCGTCACCCGGTCGCAGATGGCGTAGAGCTCGTCGAGCTTGTGGGAGACGAAGACGACCGAGACGCCGTCCGCCTTGAGCCTGCGGATGACGCCGAAGAGCACCTCGACCTCGGCGTCCGCGAGCGACGAGGTCGGCTCGTCCATGATCACGAGCCGGGCCTCGATGGAGACGGCCCGCGCGATCGCTGTGAGCTGCTGGGTCGCGACGGCGTAGCTGTTCAGCGGGCGCGTCACGTCGACGTCGAGGCCGAACGAGGCGAGGATCCGCGCCGCCTCCGCGTTCATCCGGCCCCAGTCGATCAGGCCGAACCGGCGCGGCTCGCGCCCGAGGAACACGTTCTCGGCGAGCGAGCGGTACCCGACGAGGTTGACCTCCTGGTAGATGGTGGCGATGCCGCCCAGCTGCGCCTCGTGCGGGCCGCTGAAGCGGACGGGACGCCCGTCGAACACGACGTCGCCGGCGTCGCGGTCGTACACCCCGGTGAGAATCTTGATCAGGGTGGACTTGCCGGCGCCGTTCTGTCCGATGAGGGCGTGCACCTCGCCGCGCCGGACCTCGAAGCTCGCCTTCCGCAGGGCGGGCACCCCGTTGAAGGCCTTGTCGACCCCGGTCATGGACAGCAGGACGTCGTCGTCGGCCATCGCTCCCCCTTCGCGTCTGTCCCTCGCTGACGGCACGACCGATGCCGCGGCCGGCGGGAGGCGCCGGCCGCGGCATCGGAACGGTCAGAAGGCGGTGTTGAACAGCTGGGCCGCGTTCTGGGAGTTGAAGAGGCGGTCGGTGTTGATCAGTGCCACCGGCGTCGGCTTGCCGCTCGCGTACTGCTCCATCGTGTCGAAGGCCTTCGGCCCGAAGCGCGGCGAGCACTCCACGACCGTGTACAGCTCGCCCTTCTGGATCGCCGCGAGCCCGTCCTTCTCGCCGTCGATGCTGACGAGCTTGATGTCCTTGCCCGGCGTCTTGCCGGCCGCCTTGATCGCGGCGATCGCGCCGACCGCCATCTCGTCGTTGTGGGCGTAGATCGCCGTCGCGTCCGGGTGCGACTGGAGCAGCGTCTGCGCGACCGAGCGGCCCTTGACGCGGGTGAAGTCACCGTCCTGGCTCGCGATGATCTTCATGCCGGGGCAGGCCTTGATGGCCTCGTCGAAGCCCTTCTTGCGGTCGATCGCGGGGGAGGCGCCGGTCGTGCCCTCCAGCTCGATGATCTTGGCGTTGCCGCCGGTCGCGTTCGCCATCGCCCAGGCCGCCCGCTTGCCCTCCTGGACGAAGTCGGAGGTCATGACCGAGACGAAGTCCTGGCCCGGCTTGGCGACGCTGTGGTCGACGTCGCGGTCGACGAGGAACACCGGGATCCCGGCCGCGCCCGCCTGCTTGACCACGTTGCCCAACTGCTCGGTGATCGGTGCGATGAACAGGGCGTCCGGCTTCTGCGCGATGAGGCCCTTGATGTCCTGGATCTGCTTGGCCTGGTCGTTGTTCGCGTCGGTGACCGTCAGCTTCCAGCCGCGCTTGGACGCCTCCTCCTTGAAGCTCGCCGTCTCCGCCAGCCGCCAGGGGTTGTTGCTCGCGTTCTGGCTGAACGCGACGTTGTAGGTGCTCTTCTTCGTCAGCTTCGGGGCACCGGTCGCGTTCGCGACGCCCGACGGCGGGGTCGAGTTGCCCGGGTCGGGTGCGCCGACGAGGGGGCAGTTCGACGACTGCGAACTGCCGCCGCCCGCCGCCGCCGCCGTAGTGGAGCTGGTCCCGCTGTCACCGGTGGAGCAGGCGGTGAGCAGCGCGGACGCCACGGCCGCGGTACTCAGCACCCCGATCGTTCTGGTGATCTTCAACGCGTCTCCTCAGCGATCGACGCCGGTCAGCCGTCGCTACCGGTCCTGAGTTCGGGTCCTCGTGGGGCGATTCCCGGGCTGTCGCGGTCCCGTTTCTCGAGACGCCGTCCCGAACTGCGGTCACCGTAGAGAGCGCGTCGCGAACGCGACAAGACGGGCCGATGTCACATATATGTAACGAAAGAGGTCGCCCTGCATGGATCAGGCCCAGCAGGGGAAAAGGTGGCGGCCGCGACGTCGGGCCCGCGAGGAGAAGGCGGGCCCGGAGGTACCTGCGCGTCGCATCCCGAGGCTAGGGTCCGACCATGGCGAAGGTCACCGTGGCGCTGCCCGCCGATCTCGTGCTCGACGTCATGGTGCTCGCCGACATCCGGAACGCACAGGACGCGGTCGAGGCCGTGCTCCGCGACTACCTGGCGCGCGGCCGCCGGACCGAGGCCATCACGGGTGGCGCGCCCGACGAACGGGAGCGCCTCGACGACCGGCGCCCGCCCGCGAGCCAGGGCTGACTCAGCGGGCCGTCGGCGGAAAACGACGCAGCCGCAGGCTGTTCGTCACCACGAACACGCTGCTGAACGCCATCGCACCGGCCGCGATCATCGGCGTCAGCCGTCCGGACGCCGCCAGCGGGATCGCCGCGACGTTGTAGGCGAACGCCCAGAACAGGTTGGCCTTGATCGTGGCGAGAGTGCGCCGGGAGAGCCGGACGGCGTCGGCGGCGGCGACCAGGTCCGAACGCACCAGCGTCAGGTCGGAGGCCTCGACGGCGACGTCCGTACCGCTGCCCATGGCGATGCCGAGATCGGCGGCGGCGAGCGCGGCGGCGTCGTTGACGCCGTCGCCGACCATCGCGACGACGTGGCCCTGCTCCTGCAGCGTCCGGACGGCGTCGACCTTGCCCTCCGGGAGCACGCCGGCGACCACGGCGTCCGGCGGGATGCCCACCTGGGCCGCGACCGCCCGGGCGGCGGGCTCGGCGTCGCCGGTGAGGAGCACCGGGTGCAGGCCGAGGGCGCGCAGCTCCTGCACCGCCACGGCGGACGTCGGCTTGACCCTGTCGGCGACCGCGACGACGCCGCGCGCCCGCCCCGACCAGCCGACGAGCACCTCGGTCCGGCCCGCGCCCTGCATCCTCGTGACCTCGGCGTCCAGTGCCTCGGGGACGTCGAGTCCGCCGGCGACGAGCCAGTCGCGGCGGCCCACCCGGACCTCCACGCCGTCCACCATGCCCTCGACGCCGAGACCACCGGTGGAGCGGAAGCCGGTCGGCCGGGGCACCGCGAGACCCCGGGCGCGGGCGGCGGCGACGATCGCGCGGGCGACGGGGTGCTCGCTGCCGCTCTCGACCCCGGCGGCACGGCCCAGGACCTCGGCCTCCGCCTCGCCGGGGGCGACGACGACGGCCGTGACCTCCATCCGTCCCTCGGTCACGGTGCCGGTCTTGTCCAGGAGCACGACGTCGATGCGGCGGCTGCTCTCGAGCACCTCGGGGCTCTTGACGAGGATGCCGAGCTGCGCACCGCGGCCGGTGCCGACCAGCAGTGCCGTCGGGGTCGCGAGGCCGAGCGCGCACGGGCAGGCGATGACCAGGACGGCGACGGCCGCGGTCAGGGCCGTGGAGACGTCCTGGGCCACGACGATCCACGTGAGCGCGGTGAGCGCGGCGAGCGCGAGGACGACGGGCACGAAGACGGCGCTCACCCGGTCGGCGAGCCGCTGCACGGGCGCCTTGCCGTTCTGCGCCTGCGCCACCAGGCGGCCGATGCGGGCCAGCGTGGTGTCGGCGCCGACCCGGGTCGCCCGCACGAGGAGCAGCCCGGAGGTGTTCACGGTGCCGCCGATGACGGCGGCGCCGGGCCCGACCTCGACGGGGACGGGCTCCCCGGTGACGAGCGAGGTGTCGACCGCGCTGTGCCCCTCGACGACGACGCCGTCGGTGGGCACGGTGCCGCCGGGGCGGACGAGCACGAGGTCGCCGACGACGAGCCGCTCGACCGCGACCTCGGCCTCCGTCGTCCGATCGACGACGCCGTCCGGGCCGACCCTGACGAGCGACGCCGTCCGGGCGCCGAGCCGGAGCAGGGCGCGCAGGGCGGCGCCCGAGCGGTCGCGTGCCCGTGCCTCGGCGTAGCGGCCGGCCAGGACGAGCACGGTGACGACGGCGGCGACCTCCAGGTAGAGGTCCGCCCCGTCGTCCATGCCGCCGACGCCGTAGCCCGTGCGGCCCGCCGGAGTCAGGAGCAGCGCGTAGAGCGACCACAGATAGGCGACGCAGACGCCGACGCTGACGAGGGTGTCCATGGTCGCGGCGCCGTGCCGGGCGTTGATCGCGGCGGCCCGGTGGAACGGCCAGGCCGCCCAGACGGCCACGGGCGAGGCCAGCGTCAGGCTGATCCACTGCCAGTTGTCGAACCGCAGCGCCGGGATCATCGCCAGGAGCAGCACGGGGACGCCGAGCAGGGTGCCGACGACGAGCCGCTGTCGCAGCGCGACGCGCTCCGCGAGCTCGGGGCCGGCGTCGGCCTCGTCGTCCGGCTGCTGGGCGGGGGGCGCCGGCAGGGTTGCGGCGTACCCGGTGCGTTCGACCGCCGCGACGAGCTCGGCGGGGTCGAGCTCGGCGGGGAAGGTGACGTGCGCGGTAGCCGTCGCGTAGTTCACCGCGGCGGTGACGCCGCTCATGCGGTTGAGCTTCTTCTCGACCCGCGCGGCGCACGACGCGCAGGTCATGCCCCGGACGGCGAGGTCCAGCGTCCTGGCGGGAGGTAACGTCAGCGGGCCAGCTCATACCCCGCCTCGTCGAGGGCCGCCTTCACCTCGGCGTTGTCGAGCGGCGCGGCGCTGGTCACCGTGACGACGGACGTGCCGTCCGGGACGAGCTCGACCGCGATGTCCTGTACGCCGCCGAGCGCGGTGAGTTCGGAGGTGACGGCCTGGATGCAGTGCCCGCAGGTCATGCCGACGACGGGCAGCGTGGTGGTGGTGGACATCTCGACCCTCGTTCCCTCTCGGGTGATCACGTTCGGACCAGTCGTGCGATGGCCTCCGCGGCTTCACGCACCTTCTCCTGCGCGTCGGCGTCCGACGTGCGTGCGGCGTCGACGACGCAGTGCGACACGTGGTCCTCGAGCAGGCCGAGACTGACGGCCTGCAGTGCCTTGGTGACGGCGGCGACCTGGGTGAGCACGTCGATGCAGTAGGTGTCCTCTTCGACCATCCGCTGCAGACCCCGGACCTGCCCCTCGATGCGGCGCAGCCGCTTGAGGTACTCGTCCTTGGTGCCGGTGTACGCCGCCATGCTGCCGACTCCTACACCTCATACCCCAGGGGGGTAGTTCAGCTCGTCCTCCCCGGACACCGCACGCCCACTCTGGTCCGGGGAGCGGGTAGGTGGTCGACTCGCGGGGGTTCCGGACCCGGCAGGACCATGGACCGGTGACCACGACGAGCTCACCGTCCGGATCGGCCCGCCCGCAGTCGGGCGACGGCGACTTCCAGCCGGATCCCCAGCGCTGGCGGGCGTTCTCCGTCTGCCTCGTCGTCGGCTTCATGTCCCTGCTCGACGTCAGCATCGTCAACGTCGCGCTGCCGTCGATCCAGAAGAGCCTGAACGCGAGCTCGAGCGAGCTGCAGTGGGTGGTGTCCGGCTACGCCCTGACGTTCGGGCTCGTGCTCGTCGCGGCCGGCCGGCTCGGCGACGTCCGCGGCCGGCGGACCATGTTCCTCATCGGGCTCGTCGTGTTCGTCGTGGCCAGCGCGGCGTGCGGGTTCGCGACCGGTCCGCTCTTCCTCATCGTCGCGCGCCTGGTGCAGGGCGTGGGCGGCGGCATCCTGAACCCGCAGAACTCCGGCTTCGTGCAGGAGCTCTTCCGAGGCCAGGAGCGGGGCAAGGCGTTCGGGCTGCTCGGCGCGACCATCGGGCTCTCGACCGCCGTCGGCCCGCTCGCGGGCGGGCTGCTCATCCAGCTCTTCGGCACCGAGTCCGGCTGGCGGGCCGTGTTCTTCGTCAACGTGCCGATCGGCATCGTGGCCTTCGTCCTGGCGCTGCGGTGGCTGCCCAAGAGCTCCGGCCGGCGGCCATCCGCGAGCCTCGACCCCGTCGGTGTCGTGCTCCTCGGCGTCGCGGTCGTGCTGCTCCTGCTGCCGCTCGTCCAGGAGCGCAGCTGGACCGGCCCGACGAAGTGGCTGCTCATCCCCGCGGGGCTGGTCGTGCTCGCCGGCTTCGTGCTGTGGGAGATCCGGTACCAGCGTTCGGGCAGGGAGCCGATGGTGCTCCTCGACCTGTTCAAGACCCCCTCGTACACCTTCGGCACCGCCATCGGGCTGGTGTACTTCGCCGGCTTCACGGCGATCTTCTTCATCCTCGCCCTGTACCTGCAGAACGGCAGCCACTACTCCGCGCTGCAGGCCGGGCTCGCGGTCACCCCGTTCGCCCTCGGCTCCGCGGCCGCGTCGGCGCTCGGCGGCCGCGTCGTCCACCGGTTCGGCCGGCCGCTGGTCGCCGTGGGACTGGCGATGGTCATCGTCGGCCTGCTCGTCACCGACCTCGTGCTCTCCCGCGTCTCGGGGTCGTCGGTCGGCTGGGCCGTCGCACTGCCTCTGCTCTTCACCGGCATCGGCAGCGGCATCGTCATCTCGCCGAACATCACGCTCACCCTGTCGCAGGTGCCCGTCGAGCGCGCCGGGAGCGCCGGCGGAGTGCTCCAGACCGGGCAGCGCCTCGGGAGCGCGGTGGGCATCGCCGCCGTCGGGTCGATCTTCTTCAATCGCCTCGCGAACTCCCACGGCGACTGGCAACAGGCGATCGCGGGCGCCTTGCGGCTCTGCGACGTGCTGGTCGCCCTCGCCCTCCTCGTCGCGCTGGCCGACCTCCGCTGGGGCGCCCGGCACCGGACGCCGCGGGAGGAGCCGGCCCGGACCACGGCGTAGATGTGAGGTAGGGCCGTTCGACCCTGGCGGCGCGGGGCGAGGTGGTAGACACCTGAACCCATGGGCGGAATCGTCGTTCTCGACGTCGTGCTGCTGGTCCTCGTGGTCGTCGTCGTCCTCGGCCAGATCGGTTTCCGCCGGGTCGGCCGCACCTGCCGCACCGTCGCGTTCATCCCCGCCCAGCGGAACGGCGAGCGGACCGAGGCCGCACTCGCCGAGCACATCCTCGCCGGCCGCCTGCACGGCACGGACTACCAGCGGCGGATGGCGGAGATCGCCGCAGCCGACCATCTCCGCCATCCGGTGACCGTTCCCCGGGACTGACCCCGGCGCCTCGGGCCCCGCGCTGCTCAGTGGTGCAGCACCGGCACCCACCGCGGACCGGTGTGCGCCCGCCGGCCGAGCAGCGCGAGCACCGCCGGCAGCAGCACGCCGCGGACGAGCGTGGCGTCGAGCAGCACCGCGGTCGCCAGGCCGACGCCCAGCTGCTTCATCTCGAGCGTGGACAGCGTCGCGAAGATCGCGAACACGGCGACCATGACCGCGGCCGCGCTCGTGACCACGCCCGCCGAGCGAGCGACCCCGAGCCGGACGGCGTCCCGTGGGGACGCACCTGCCGTGAAGGCCTCGCGCACCCGGGACACGACGAACACGTGGTAGTCCATCGAGAGCCCGAAGAGCATGACGAACATGAGCAGCGGCAGCCACGCGGCGATCGAGCCGATGGACGTGAAGTCCAGCAGGCCCTCCGCCCAGGTGTGCTGGAAGACCAGGGTCATGACGCCGTAGGCGGCGCCCACCGACAGCAGGTTGAGCCCGACGGTCACGAGCGCGAGCCATGGTGAGCCGAACGACACGAGCATGACGACGAAGGTCAGCACCAGGACGAACGCCATGACCCACGGCAGCCGGCCGTCCAGCCAGGTCGTGAGGTCGCTGTCCGCCGCCGAGCCGCCGACGTGCACGGCGACCCCGGGAACGCCGGCCAGCTGCTGCTGGACCGCCGGGACGACCTGACCGCGGATGGCGGCGACGGCGTCTCCGAGGCGCGGATCGGACTCCTGCAGCGGCACCGGCAGTTGCAGCACGTGCACGGTCCGGTCCGTCGACGCCTTCACCTGCGGCCTGTCGACGCGCGGCCACCTGGCCGGTCGCCATCGCGGTCGGCAGGGCGGCCCGGAGTGCGGCGTTCACGGCGCGCGCATGGTCGCGCCGGCGCCTTGACGACGAGGTCGACCGTCGTCCCCTCCTGCGGGAACGCCGCCGTGAGCCGGTCGTAGGCGTCCACGGCGGCGAAGCTCGTGGGCATCGCCTCGACGCCGGGGAGCGCGGTGCGCATCGTCAGGGTCGGCAGGGCGAGCCCGGCCACGAGCGCTCCGGCGGCCAGCGTCCACACCAGTGGCCGGCGGACGACCCTCCCGGCCAGCCGGCCCCAGGCGCTGTCGATGCTGCCGCGCCTGGCCGCCCGGCGCTTCGAGAACGGCAGGCGCAGCGCGTCGACGCGGTCCCCCAGCACGGCCAGGAGAGCGGGCAGCACGGTCGCGGAGGCGAGCACGGCGATGGCGACGACGATCATGGCGCCGATGGCCAGCGAGGTGAACATGCCGCCCGCGACGAGCATGCCGCTCATGGCGACGACGACCGTGACGCCGGAGATGACCACCGCCCGTCCCGCCGTCGCGCCGGCCCGGGCGATGGACTCGCGGACGGTCGCTCCGGCGGCGCGCTCCTCACGGGACCTGCGGAGCACGAAGAGCGCGTAGTCGACGCCGACGGCCAGCCCGATGAGCAGGAGCAGGCTCTGGGTGTTCTGGTCGACCGGCGTGATCTGCCGCGAGACGAGCGCGGTGAGGCCGAGCGCGACGAGGACCGAGCCGATGCCCAGGAGCACCGGGACGCCGGCGGCCACGACGGCCCCGAAGGCGACCAGCAGGACGGCGAGGGTGACGGGCAGGCTGATGAGCTCGGCCCGCCGGAAGTCCGCGTCGAGCTGCCGCCCGACCTCGGAGTCGATCGAGCCGGGGCCGACCTGGCCGATCCGCAGCTCGGGGTGCGTGGCGGCGAGCCGGCTCGTCGCGGCGAGCATCGGAGCCACGACGTCGCCGGGCTGCTTGCCCTGCGCGCCGCCGGCGGCGGCGTCGGCGTCATCGGAGGAGGAGGAGACGGCGTCGAGACCGACCGCGAGGATCAGGGTCCGGCCGTCGGGCGAGGGTGTCGGGCGGCCCACGGTCGCGACGCCGGGGAGGCCGGTGTAGGCCCGCCGCAGCTCGCCGCCGAGCGCGCCGACCTGCGCCGCGTCGAGGACGCCGGACGGCCGGGTGACGACCACCGTCTCGGTCGGACGGTCGCCGAAGTCGGCGCCTCTGCTGATCTTGACCGCCTCGCGCGAGTCGCCGACCAGCTGGTCGGCGGGTGCGGTCGTCTTCAGGCCGCCGCCGAGCAGGACGACGGCGCCGGCGAGCACGAGCAGTCCGGCGAACAGGGTGCGCCAGCGGTGCTCGGCGCACCACTGCGCGGGCCCGCGGCGTCGGCGGCGCCCGGAGTCGGGCGGCCGCGGCAGGGAGCTGTCGGTGGGGAGGGTGGTGATGGTCGTGGTCATGGTCAATCACCTTCGCGGCGGCGCCCCGGCCGGGCACTGGTGCGACCGGGCGGATCCTCTGGGGGGACAGCCCCACCCCTCGCCGGGGGCGTCCCGGAAGCCCGATCGGCCCGTCAGCACCGTCCTGCCGGGGGCCCGCGCTGCCTACCGTGGTGGCCATGACCGCCCCTGCCGTCGCCGGCCCCGCCGCCGTACCCGGTGCCGCCCGGAGCCGGCGCCCCGACCAGGCCGCCCGGCTCTGGCTCGCCGGCTGGCCCGCCCTCGTCCAGCTCGTGCTCGACGTCGTGCTCGCCGTCCCGTATCTCGTGCTGACGGTGCTGGTCGTCGTCGGGGTCGTGCTGGTGCCGATCGCGGGCAGCGGCCTCGTCGTCCTCGTCCTCGTCCTGGCGTCGGCACGCGGCCTCGCGGTCCTGGAGCGGGCCCGGGTGCGAGCCTTCGTCGGCGCCTTCGTGCCGCCGCCACCACCACCGCGCCCGGACCAGCCGTGGTGGCGGCGGTTCTTCCTCGACCCCCGGCCCTGGACGTCCGCGGCGCACCTGGTCGCGATGGCCTTCTGGGGCCTGACCGCGGGCCTGGTCGTACTCACGGTGCTCTCGACCGGCATCGCCCTCGCGCTGATGCCCGCGTACCAGGGGGCGCTGCCGAACGGGCAGTTCGACGTGTTCGTCGCCACGCTCCCGGCCGGCTGGTGGTGGAGCCTGCTGGGCCTGGTCGTCCTGCTCGCGCTGCCGTTCGCCGCGCTCGCGCTGGTCCAGGTCGACGTCCTGCTCGCGCGCAGGCTGATCGGGCCCACCCGGCAGCAGCGGGAGCAGCTGCTCCGGCAGCGGGTCGAGACACTGACCCGCACCCGGGTCGACACCGTCGACTCCGTCGAGGCCGAGCGGCGCCGGATCGAGCGCGATCTGCACGACGGCCCGCAGCAGCGGCTCGTGGCGATCGCCATGGACCTCGGGCTCGCCCGCCAGCGCATGGACGAGGACCCGGCGCGCGCCCGGGAGCTGCTCGACCACGCGCACGCCGCGGCGAAGGAGGCGATCACGGAGATGCGCCACGTGGCGCGGGGGATCCATCCGCCGGTCCTGACCGACCGTGGTCTGGACGCCGCGCTCTCCGCCCTCGCCGCGGCGTCGCCCGTGCCCGTGCACGTGTCCGTCGACGTGCCGGACCGGCCGAACCCCACGCTCGAGGCGATCGCCTACTTCTGCGTCTCGGAGGCGCTGACCAACATCGCGAAGCACGCGCAGGCCCGGCAGGCGTGGGTCGAGGTCCGGCGCCACGACGGGTTCCTCGTCGCGCGGATCACGGACGACGGCGTCGGCGGAGCGGAGCTCGCCCGCGGCACCGGCCTCATCGGGTTGCGGCAGCGCGCGGCCGCGGTCGACGGCACCGTCGACGTGAGCTCGCCGCCCGGCGGCCCGACGGTCGTCACCGTGACCCTGCCCGACCTGCCCGCACCGTCCGTGCCGTCCGCGCCGGCCCGGCAGCCCGATCAGCACGACGTGCACGACGGAAGGACCCAGTCATGACCACCCCTGCACCTGAGGCCGCCGAGCTGCGCGTCGTGCTGGCCGAGGACTCGGTGCTCCTGCGGGAGGGCCTGGTCCGGCTCCTGACCGAGACCGGTTTCGACGTCGTCGCCGCGGTGGCGGACGCCGAGAGCTTCCTGCGGGCGGTCGCGGCGGCCCCGCCGGACCTCGTCGTGGTCGACGTCCGGATGCCGCCGACCTTCACGGACGAAGGGATCCGCGCCGCGCTCGTCGTCCGCGAGCAGTTCCCGGACGTCGCGGTCGTCGTCCTCTCCCAGTACGTCGAGGAGAACTACGCGACGGACCTCGTCGCCGGCCGCACGCGCGGCGTGGGCTACCTGCTGAAGGACCGGGTGGCGGACGTCGGCGACTTCGTCGAGGCCCTGCGCCGGGTCGCCGCCGGCGGCACCGCCCTCGACCCCGAGGTGGTGTCGCAGCTCCTCTCCCGTGCCCGCCGGCGCGACCCGCTCGAGCGGCTCAGCCCCCGGGAGGTCGAGGTGCTGCGGCTCATGGCGGAGGGCCGGTCGAACACCGCCATCGCCCAGGCGCTGGTCGTCAGCGAGGGCGCCGTCGAGAAACACGTCTCCAACATCTTCGCCAAGCTCGACCTGCCGCCCGCCGAGCAGGACCACCGCCGCGTGCTCGCCGTCCTGCGCTGGCTCGAGCACGCCGCCGACCCGGTCTGACGCCCCGTCCTCGGCCCCGCCGCCCCTTCCGTCCTGGAGATCACCGTGACCACAGCCACCGGCTCCCCCTCCCCGCCGCTGCCGCCCGAGCCGCCGGTCGTCGGCGCCGCCGGCCCGCCGGTCGCCCCGCCGCTCGAACCGCCGCCGCTCGAACCGCCGCCCGGGCCCGGCGTCACCGCGCTCCGCGTCGTCGGCGTGCTCGTCGCGCTCCTCGTCGTCGCGGGCACGACGGTCAACGTCGTCTCCCGGTTCTTCCACCAGGAGCGCATCGAGACGGCCGTCTACACCCAGCCGATCAGCGCGCTGTCGGTCACCACGACCACGGGGGACGTGAGCATCTCCGTCGGGGCCACCGGCTCGCCGGTCGTCGTCCGGCGGGTCCTCCAGTGGTCCTTCGGGAGTGCGAGCTCGGTCGAGAGCGTCACGGACGGCCGGCTCGACGTGACCGCCCGGTGCTCGATCGGCTTCGGGCTGGGTTCGTGCGACGTCGGGTACGAGATCACGGTGCCACCCGGCCTCGCCCTCCAGCTCAGCTCGCACACGGGGGACGTCGATACGGCGGGCCCGATCGGGGACCTGACCGTCTCGAACCACACCGGGGACGTCGAGGTCCGCGGAGCGGCTGCCGCCCGCGCCGACGTCTCCACCTCGACCGGCAACGTGAACCTGTCGTTCGTGACCGCGCCCCGGGACGTCCTGGTGCGGGCCTCGACCGGTGACGTCGGGATCGTCGTTCCGTCGGACGGCACGAGCTACGACGTCCGGACCGCCGCCTCGACCGGCGACGAGAGCGTGACCGTGCCCAACTCGCCGGGCGCGGACCGGCGGATCGACGTCGGGACCTCGACCGGCGACATCGACGTCCGCTCGGCGGGGTGACCGGGCGGGCCCGAGGTCGGGGGACCGCGGCGCCCGGGAAGCCCTCGAGCTGCTCAGGACCGGTCGCCGCCGTACCGGCGGACGAGCTCGGGGGCCAGCCCCACGTAGGTCGCCGGCGTCAGCGCGAGCAGCCTGGCGCGGGCGTCGTCGGGCAGGTCCAGGCTCGCGACGAACGCGCGCATCGTGCCGGCGTCCATGCGCCGGCCGCGGGTGAGCTCCTTGAGCCGCTCGTACGGCTGCTCCAGGCCGTGCACCCGCATGACGGACTGGACCGCCTCCGCCAGCACCTCCCACGTGTCGTCGAGGTCGCGCGCCATCGCCCCGGGGTCGGCGTCCAGGCCCGCGAGCCCCCGCCGGACGTTCTGGACGGCGAGGAGCGAGTGGCCGAAGGCGGTGCCGATGTTCCGCTGCGTGGTCGAGTCCGTGAGGTCGCGCTGCAGCCGTGACGTCACGAGGGTCGAGCCGAGCAGGTCGAACAGCGCGGAGCTCACCTCGAGATTCGCCTCGGCGTTCTCGAACCGGATCGGGTTGACCTTGTGCGGCATGGTGCTGGACCCGACCGCGCCCCGGCCCTCCCGATCGGCGACCTGCGCGAAGTAGCCGAGGGAGATGTAGCTCCACACGTCGGTGCAGAGGTTGTGCAGGATCCGGTTGAAGCGCGCGACGTCGGCGTAGAGCTCGGCCTGCCAGTCGTGCGACTCGATCTGCGTCGTCAACGGGTTCCACGTCAGACCCAGGCCTTCGACGAAGGAGCGGGTCACGCCGATCCAGTCGGTGCGCGGCGCGGCGACGACGTGCGCCGCGTAGGTGCCGGTCGCGCCGTTCGCCTTCCCGAGGTACTCGGCACCGTCGATCCGGCGCAGCTGGCGACGGAGCCGGTGCGCGAGGACCGCGAGCTCCTTGCCCAGCGTCGTCGGGGTGGCGGCCTGCCCGTGCGTGCGCGCCAGCATGGGCTGGCCGGCGAGCGCCCCGGCCATGGCGTCGAGGTCCCCGAGCAGGCCGGTCACCGCCGGGATCCAGACCTCGCGGACGGCGCCGCGGACCATGAGGGCATACGCCAGGTTGTTGACGTCCTCGCTGGTGGAGAAGACGTGCACGTGCTCGGCGACGTCCGCGAGCGTCGTGCCCTCCAGGCTGACGCTTGAGGTAGTACTCCACCGCCTTGACGTCGTGCAGGGTCACCCGCTCGATGGCCGCGAGCTCCTCCACCGCCTCGGCGTCGAACCCGTCGACGATCCCCCGCAGGAGCGCGATCTCCTCCCGGGTGAGCGGCCGCAGGCCGGGGACGGCGTGGCTCGTGGAGAGATGGACGAGCCACGCGACCTCGACGTGCAGCCGTTCCCGGTTGAGCGCGGCCTCCGAGAGGTACTGCGCCAGCGGCGCGACGTACCCGCGGTACCGCCCGTCCAGCGGTCCGAGCGGCTGCTCACCGAGGCCGGGACGAGCATCGCCGCCCGAGTCGCGGGACGGGGCGACGTCGGCCACCGCCTGGGCCGCGTGCGCGAAGGGCGAGGTGGTCACGTCGGCCATGCTCGCACGCGCGCCCTTCGCGACGGCGACGTCAGGGCGCCCGCCCGGTCAGCCCTCCGCGGCGGCCTGGGACGGCGCCGACATGACCGAGAACATCGCGCCGGTCGGATCCACGAGCACCGCCATCCGTCCGAACGGACGTGTCGAACCCGGGCTGGGCGACGCGTCCCGCCGGCGCCCTCGGCGGTCGCCACCGTGTCGTCGACGGACTCGACCATGAAGTACGTCATCCAGTGGGCGGGGACGTCGTCCGGCACCCCGGCCTGCAGCGCGCCGAGGCCGCCCACCGACCCCTGGGCACCCGGCGGCGTGAACGTCCAGTACGCCTCGCCCTCCATCTGCGCGAAGGTGAGGCCGAACACGGCGCCGTAGAACTCCCGCGCCCGGTCCGGGTCGCGGCTCAGCTGCTCGTTCCAGACCACGGCACCCGGCTCGTTGGAGATGCTCATCCCGATCATCGACTCGGCCTGCCAGACGCCGAAGTAGGCGCCCGTCGGATCCTGGACGATCGCCATCCGCCCCTGGTCCGCCACGGCCATGGGAGCCATCACCACGGTGCCTCCGTTGGCGGCGACGGCCTCGCAGATCTTGTCGGCGTCGTCCACGGCGAGATACGTCGTCCACACCGGCGGCGCCTGGTCACCCTGCGCCGGACCGAGGCCGGCCACCTCGCGGTTGTGCAGCAGGCACATCCGGTAGTGGCCCATCTCGGGGCCGGTGTCGACCACGTCCCAGCCGAACAGCGCCTGGTAGAAGTCGACGCTGGTCGCCACGTCGGGACTGGTCAGGTCGACCCAGTTCGGCGTCCCCTGCAGCCATCGGTCGTCACGCGTGCTCATCCCGATCTCCCCTCGTCGGGCGGACCTCGTCGTCCGCCGGCTCGCCCTTCACCCTGGCACCGGCCACCGACAGACGTCGGCTCGGTCATGTCACCGGCACCTCCGCGACCGACGGGGCTTCGTCGTCGTCCGCCGCGTCGTCGTCCGCGGTGGCCGCCGGCGTCCGGGCGCTCTCGGCGAGCACGATCCCGGCGAGGACGACGGCCGCCCCCGCCAGCTGCACGGCGGCGAGGTGCTCGTCGAGCAGCGCCCAGGCGACCATCCCGGCCAGCACGGGTTCCAGCGTGCCGAGGAGACCGGCCCGGGTGGCTCCGATGTGCCGCATGCCGAGGAGCACGAGGCTGAACGGGGCCACCGTGCCGAGGACGACGACCCAGACGACGAGCAGGCCCGCGGGGACCGCGAGACCGTCGACGACGGGCACCGAGGTGGTCAACGCGGAGAACGGGAAGGTCCACCACGGCAGCAGCACGGCCCAGAACAGCGCGGCCACGGTGAAGCCGCAGGCGGCCAGCGACACCGGGCCGCGCCGGCGCATGCCGCGCTCGCCGAGCAGGTAGTAGGCGCCGAGGACGGCGGCGTTCAGCGTCGCGGCGGTCAGGCCGAGCCCGTCGAGGGCGAGGCCCGCCCAGACCCGCGCGACGAGCGCCAGCCCGGCCAGGACCAGCACGAGCGCCGGCCACACCCGCGACGCCACCGGCCGGCGCAGGACGAAGCGCATCCAGAGCGCGATGAGCAGCGGGGCGGTGAACTCCACGAGCAGTGCGACGCCGACGGGGATCCGGGCGATCGCCACGAAGTAGAGCCACTGCACCATGGCGACGCCGAGGACCCCGTACGCCAGGAGGAACCCGAGCTCGCCGCGGCGGATCCGGAGCGCGCCGCGGTCGAGCGCGAGGGCCAGCACACAGAGCAGGACGGCGGCGCCGGTGCTGCGGATCTGCACGAGCCGCAGCGTGGACAGCCCCGACCCGAGCACGAGCTTGCTCACCGTGCCGTTGACGGCGAACAGGGCGGCGGCCAGGACCACGAAGCCGACCCCGACGGCGGACCGACGGCCTGCCGAATCATGGGACGACTGCACGCGGCCACAGTAGGGCCACCTGCCCGCCCCGGGGCACCCGTCATGTGACCCTGTCGGATCGGGCAGGTAGGTTGCGCCAGTGGCTAGGTTGCGCCGGTGAAGGTCGCCGTCCCCGCCGAGGCGGTCCCGGGGGAGCGTCGCGTCGCGCTGCTTCCGGACGTCGTCCCGTCCCTGGTCCGAGCCGGGCTCGAGGTCGTCGTCCAACGGCACGCCGGGCTGCATGCGCTGGCCACCGACGAGGCGTACACCTCCGCCGGCGCCGCCGTGGTGGAGTCGGTGGACGCCGCCGACGTCGACGTCCTCCTGCACGTCCGCCCGCTCCGGCCGGAGGTCGTTCCGAAGCTCAAGCCGGGAGCGATCACCCTCGGCTTCTGCTCGCCCTCGACCGAGCTCGCCACCGTCAGCGCGCTGGCGCAGGCCCAGGTCACGGCGTTCGCGATGGAGCTCGTCCCGCGGATCAGCCGGGCGCAGTCGATGGACGCGCTCACCTCGCAGGCCCTCGTCGCGGGCTACCGGTGCGTGCTCGAGGCGGCCATGCGGCTGCCGCGGTTCTTCCCGTTGTTCATGACCGCCGCCGGGACGATCCCGCCCGCCAAGGTGCTGGTGCTCGGGGCCGGCGTCGCAGGGCTGCAGGCGATCGCGACCGCGAAGCGGCTGGGCGCGGTGGTGTCCGCCTACGACGTCCGGCCCGCGAGCGCGGACGAGGTGCGCTCGATGGGCGCCACCTTCGTCGACCTCGACCTCGAGGCGGTCGAGGGCGCCGGCGGGTACGCCCGCGAGCTCTCCGCGGACCGCGCGGTGCGCCAGCAGGAGCTCCTCGCCCCGCACGTCGCGGGCGCGGACGTGCTCGTCACGACGGCGTCCGTGCCCGGCCGGCGGGCTCCGGTGCTGGTGACCTCGTCGATGGTCGCCCGCATGAAGCCCGGGAGCGTGGTCGTGGACCTCGCGGCGGAGTCCGGCGGGAACGTCGAGGGCGTCGTCGCCGGGGAGGACCTGGCCGTGGACGTCGAGGGCGGCACCGTCCGGCTGGTCGGCATGAAGGACGCGGCGAGCACCATGCCGGTCGACGCCTCCCGGCTCTACGCCAAGAACGTCACCAACCTGCTGCTGCTCATGACCAAGGACGGCGCCGTCGCCCCCGACCTCGACGACGAGGTGGTGGCGGGCGCCTGCCTGACGCACGCCGGCGAGGTTCGGCACGCGCCGACCGCCGAGCTGCTCGCCGCCGCCCGGACTGCTGAGGGGAACGCCTGATGGACGGCATCGCGCTGCTCGCGATCTTCGTACTCGCGGTCTTCGTGGGCTTCGAGGTCGTCTCGAAGGTCTCGACGACGCTGCACACGCCGCTGATGTCCGGCGCGAACGCGATCCACGGGATCATCCTCGTCGGCGCCATCATCGTCACCGGCCACGCCCACAGCTGGTGGACGGTCGCCCTCGGCCTGCTCGCCACCGTGCTCGCGACCGTGAACCTCGTCGGCGGCTTCGTGGTGACGGACCGGATGCTCGAGATGTTCAAGGGCCGCGGGCGACCCGCGGTCGACGCCTCGCAGAACGGGCGGAGCGCGCGGTGAAGGTCCTCTCCTCGACCGCCGTCGAGCTGCTCTACCTCGTCGCCGCGGTCTGCTTCATCCTCGCGCTCAAGGGTCTGTCCAGCCCGCGCACGGCCCGGCGCGGGAACCTCATCGGCGCCGCCGGCGCGGCGATCGCCCTGGTCACGACGTTCTTCTCGACCGACCTCGACAACCTCGCGCTCATCCTCGTCGCCATGGCCGTCGGGGCGGCGCTCGCCGTTCCCGCCGCGCGCCGCGTGCAGATGACGCAGATGCCGCAGCTCGTCGCGCTCTTCAACGGGGTCGGCGGCGGCGCGGCGGCGATCGTGGCGATCCTCGAGCTCTCCGCGATCTCCGGTCTGGGGATCAGCGGCGAGGAGCGGGGCAATCTCGCGGCGATCGCGTTCACCGTGCTCGTGGGCTCGGTGTCGTTCGCGGGCTCGGTCGTCACGTTCGCCAAGCTCCAGGAGCTCATGACGACGCGGCCGGTGGTCCTGCCCGGCGCGGCGCCGATGCTGATCGGCGGGCTCGTCGTCGCCGTCGTCGCCGCGATCGGGGTGATCGCCGCGGGGCAGCTGTGGGTCGGCGTCCTGCTGCTGCTCGTCGGGCTCGCGCTCGGCCTCATGCTCGTGCTGCCCGTCGGCGGCGCCGACGTCCCGATCGTCATCTCCCTGCTCAACGCCTTCACCGGCCTCACGGTCGCGGCGGGCGGCTTCGTGCTCCGCAACACCCTGCTGCTGGTCGCCGGCACGCTCGTCGGCGCGAGCGGCACGATCCTCACCCGGCTCATGGCCGCGGCGATGGGCCGGTCGGTCGTCGGCGTCCTCTTCGGCGCGCTCCGCGGCGGGTCGACGGCGGGCTCGACGGCGATCAGCGACCGGCCGGTGCGTTCGGCCGCACCCGACGACGTGGCGATCCTCCTCAACTACGCCCGCAAGGTCGTCGTCGTCCCCGGCTACGGCCTGGCCGTCGCCCAGGCGCAGCACACCATCCGGGAGCTCGCCGAGGTGCTCGAGGGCAAGGGCGTCGAGGTCCTCTACGGCATCCACCCGGTCGCCGGCCGCATGCCGGGGCACATGAACGTGCTGCTCGCGGAGGCCAACGTGCCCTACGAGGCGCTCAAGGAGATGGACGAGGTCAACCCCGAGTTCAAGACCACGGACGTGGTGCTCGTCGTCGGCGCCAACGACGTCGTCAACCCGGCCGCGAAGACGACGCCCGGCGCGCCGATCTACGGCATGCCGATCCTCGAGGTGTCGCAGGCGCAGCAGGTGGTGTTCCTCAAGCGGTCCATGCGGCCCGGTTTCGCGGGCATCGAGAACGAGCTGCTCTACGAGCCGGAGACCACGCTGCTCTTCGGCGACGCCAAGGACTCCCTCACCAAGGTGCTCGGCGCCCTCAAGACGCTGTGACGGGGGACAATTCAGAGGCACGTCGTGGGATGACTGGGTGAGACTCGGGGGGTGAGCCGGTACCTCCGCATCCTGCGCGTCCGTGCCGCCCGCACGCCGTTCCTCGCCTCCGTCGTCGGGCGCATGCCGATCTCCATGGCGCCGCTGGCGATCGTCCTGCTGATCCAGCAGATGCGCGGCTCGTACGCGGTGGCCGGAGTGGTCACCGGCGTCTACGCCGTGGGGGCGACGCTCGGGACGCCGGTCCTCGGGCGCCTGGTCGACCGGGTGGGGCAGCCGCGCGTGATCGGACCCGCGGGCCTGGTGTCCGCGTTCTTCCTGGCGGCGCTCGCGCTCACCGCTGCCGCCGACGCGTCCGATGCCGTGCTGCTCCCGCTCGCGGCGGCGGCGGGACTCTCGATGCCGCCGTTCGGCGCCGTCATGCGGGGCGCGTGGCGGATCGCCCTGCCGCAGGAGCAGGACCGGCTGGCCGCGTACGCGCTCGACGCCGTCGCGATCGAGTTCGTGTTCGTCGTCGGCCCGCTGCTCGTCGGCCTGCTCCTCGTGACGACTCCGGCCGCCGCGCCGCTGCTCGTCACCTCCGGTCTGCTCGTCCTCGGCTCGCTCGTCTACGCGTGCTCCCCGGCGGTCCGCGCCTGGCGGCCCGAACCGCATCCGGACGGCGAGGACGCCGTCGCGCGCTCCCCGCTCGCGTCGGGCGGCGTCCGGACCGTGCTGGCCGCGACCCTCCTCCTCTCCGTCGGGTTCGCGCACGTGGACCTCTCCATCGCCGCCACCGCGCGCGAGGCCCTCGGTGATCCCGGCCGGGTGGGCGTCCTCTTCGCCTGCATCGCCGGGGGGAGCACCGTGGGCGGGCTCTGGTACGGCTCCCGGCACTGGTCCGGCCCCGAGCGGCGCCGCCTGCCCATCGCGCTCGCCGGCGTCAGCGTGGGCCTGGCCGCCGTCGCCGTGCTGCTCGGCGGGCTGGACGGTGTGGTCCGCCGGCCGCCGCTCGCCGTCCTCGCCGTGCTCCTCGTCGTCGCCGGCATGTGCATCGCGCCCGGCCTCATCGCGATCAGCAACCTCGTCGACGGCCTCTCGCCGCGCTCGCGGCTCTCCGAGGCGCAGGCCTGGGTCTCGACCATGTACACCGCCGGCGGCGCGGCCGGGACCGCGCTCGCCGGGCTGCTCGTGGACGCGGGCGGGCCCGGGCCGCGGCTTCGTCGGCGCCTGCGCCCTCGTGTTCGCGGGCATGCTGGCGGCGACGGCCGGTCAGCCCCTCCTGCGCCGGGCGGACGCCGCACCCGCCGTGCCGGCCGCCCCGCCCGTGGTCCTCCCGTCGTCGTAGCCTTTCGCGGCATGGCCCGCCACACGTTCGGCAGCGACAACCACGCGCCGGTCCACCCCGAGGTCCTGGCCGCGATCGCGGCCGTCAACACCGGTCACGACGAGCCCTACGGCGCGGACGACGTGACGGCCGCCGCCGTCCGCGCGGTGCGGCACCACCTGGGCGAGCACGCCGAGGTCGCGTTCGTCTTCAACGGCACCGGCGCCAACCTCGTCGGGCTCGGGTTGGCGCTGCGCCCGTGGCAGCACGTGATCTGCGCGAGCAGCGCGCACATCGCGGTGGACGAGTGCGGTGCGCCCGAGCGGTTGCTCGGCGTCAAGCTCGTCGAGCTCGACACCCCGGACGGCAAGCTGACGCCGGAGCTGGTCGAGGCCTCGATCACCGGCGTCGGGGACGAGCACCGCACCCAGCCCGGCGCGGTCTCGATCACCCAGTCCACCGAGCTGGGCACCCTGTACACGCCGGACGAGATCCGCGCGCTCGCCGGCGTCGCGCACGCCCGGGGCATGATCCTGCACCTCGACGGCGCCCGGATCGCCAACGCCGCCGCCGCCCTCGGCGTCCCGCTCGCCGGGACGACGACGGACTGCGGGGTCGACGTGCTCTCCCTCGGCGGCACGAAGAACGGACTGCTGGGTGCGGAGGCCGTGGTCGTGCTCGGTCAGGACCGGCCCGGCCTCGCCGACGGGCTCGCCTTCGCCCGCAAGCAGCTCGGGCAGCTCGGCTCGAAGGGCCGCTACCTCGGCGCCCAGTTCCTCGCCCTGCTCGAGGGGGACCTGTGGCTGCGGAACGCCTCGCACGCCAACGCCATGACCCGTCGGCTGGCGGACGGGGTGCGCGGCGTGCCCGGCGTCGAGATCATCCGGCCGGTCCAGGTGAACGCCGTGTTCGCCCTGCTCCCTGCCGACGTCGTGCCCGCGCTGCAGGAGCGGTTCGGGTTCTACGTATGGGACGAGCGGACCGGTGAGGTCCGCTGGATGTGCTCCTGGGACACCACCGAGGAGGACGTCGACGAGCTGGTCGCCGCGGTCCGCTCGGCCGTCGCCGTCCAGGTGTAGGCGCCCGAGCCAGGGGTACCCCTGCTGGCATGAACCTCGACTCCCTGCGAACAGTGCTGACCGAGGCCGCGCCCACCACCACGGTGTGGATCGACGCGGGTCGCGGCGAGGAGAACGGCGACCACGAGGTGCAGCTGCGCTGGCAGGACCTCGCCGACCGGCTCCGGGACGCCGGTGCGCCGGACGCCGACATCGAGGCGCTGGCCGCCGCCGCGACCGCGCCCACCGGGCGGCCCGATCCGTCGTCGCGGGTGCTCGCGGCCCGGAACGGCCGGGTGGTACTCGACGAGGTGGTCGCCGAGACGCCGCCCGACGGCATCGGCCAGGTCGCCTTCGACGCAGTTGCCGGACGTCGAGCCGCTCGTCGCCGCGGATCGGGGGCAGGTCGGCTTCGTCGTCGCGCGGATCGACCGGACCGGTGCGGACGTCGACGTCTTCGCCGCCCTCGACGAGCCCGCCGAGGCCAGCGCGCGCGTCAAGGGACGGACCAAGCACATCCACAAGTTCGGCGGCGGTGGCTGGGCGCACCTGCGGTTCCAGCACAACACGGAGGAGGCGTGGCGCAAGAACGCCGAGGACGTCGCCTCGCTCGTCGACGAGAAGGCGAAGGAGCACGGTGCCCGGCTGCTCGTGCTCGCCGGCGAGCAGCGTTCCCGGACCTTCGTCGTGGAGGCGCTGCCTCCGGGGTACGACGTCGTCGAGGTCGAGGGCGACGTCCGCGCCGCCGGCGCGTCCGAGGAGGGCCTGGACGCCGCGGTCGAGCAGGCCGTCGTCGAGCGGATCAGCCAGGACGTGCAGGACGTGCTCGACCGGCTGCGCGCCGCACGCGAGCCGATGCACGACGGCACGGAGACGGGGACGGCCGCGGTCGACGTCGAGCGGACCGTGGCCGCGTTCCAGCAGGGGCAGGTCGCGGTGCTGCTGCTCGACCCGCCCGCCCTGCGCGGACGCCGGCTGGTCGTGGGCCCGGGCGCGCACGACGTCGCGCTGCCCGGCGGCCCGCAGACCTGGCAGGGGGACGGCGTCGAGGTGCCGGCCGACCTCGCGCTCCTGCGCTCCGCGGTGCTCACGGACGCCGAGGTGCAGCTCGTTCCCGACGCCGACCAGGACGTGCCGGACGGCGCGGCCGCGCTGCTCCGCTGGGGCGATGCGGAACCGAACCCGGCAGCTCTGCGCGACGGCGCTCCGCTGCCCTGACCGCCCCCCGCCGCCGTCCACAACGCCGCGGGCTGCGTCACGCCGTGCACAGCCGGGCCTCTCGACCCCTCCCGGCGTCCTCCTCCCCGCCTAGCGTCGCTGCCGCGGCGCCGGGGGCGGTGCCGGAGGAGGAGCGGGAGTGGACGGGGACGACGTGCGCGCGACGGCGCGCGAGGTGGCCGCGCTGGCCGACGAGGTGCGGGGGCTGGTGGCCCGGGCACGTCGCGCGGCCGGCGCGGACTGGCAGTCGGTGGCGGCCGAGGCGTTCCGCGCCGAACTCGACACCGAGATCGAGCACGTGCTGGCCGCCGCGCGCGCGGTGGACGAGGTCGCGACCGCACTGCTGACCCACGCGGCCGCGGTGGAGGACGCCCCGCTGGGCGCCGTCGCCGATGTCGTCCGGCGGCTGCTGCCGTGAGCGGGGCCGACGGGCTCGAGGTCAGCGGTGGCGTCGGCGGCATCCACGCCCGCACCGAGGACATGGAGCACGCCGCCGCGCTCCTCGCGGCCACGGCCGCCGACGTGGCGGGGGCCGGTCTCCGGGTGACCGCCGTCGCGGCCACCCCCGCCCTCGTCGTCACGGCGGCCGTCTCGCCCGGGACGTTCGCCCACGTCGAGGGGGCGGTCGCTGCTGCGGCGGTCGGCCCGCGTGGACTCCTCCCGGCCGCCGCCCGCCTGGAGCTGCTCGGTCTGCGCCTGCGGGCGGCAGCCGTCGCCTACGAGACGACCGAGCGGGCCGCGAACCTGCTGGGTCAGGCGGTCGACGTGGCCACCCTGGGAGCGCTCGGCCTGACCGTCACCGTCGGGGTACCGGCGGCCGGGTCCGCCGTCCGGCTTCCGGAGCTCGGGTCGCGTGTGGCGGGCGTCGTCGAGGTGGCGATCGCGATCGTGCCCGGCTCGGCCCGGCAGATGGTCCAGGGGATCGGCGCGTTCGCCGCCGGCACTCCCGCCCTGCGAGACGGGCATGCGGTCGCCGTCGCCGGTCCGCCGCTGCCCGTGCCCGCCCCGACGGGGGTGCGTGATCTCCTGCGCGGGGTCGCGTCGTGCTATCCCGAGGGTGGCGCCCCGCCGGGGACGGTCCGCGTGCTGCGGGTCACGCATCCGGGCGGCCGGCGCGCGTGGGTGGTGGAGATCCCCGGGACGCAGGACTGGTGGCCTCTGCCGGGCCCGAACCCGTTCGACCTCACCGGCGACGTGGCGTCGCTGGCGGGGCGGGCGACCGCTGCCGGCGAGGTGGTCGCCACGGCGCTCGCCGCCGCCGGCGCGCGGACGGGCGAGCCGGTGCTCCTCGCCGGGCACAGCCTCGGCGGGATGGTGGCGGCCGGGCTCGCGGCGGATCCGTCGTTCCGGTCGCGGTTCACCGTCACGCACGTGCTCACCGCCGGGTCACCGGTCGCCGACTATCCGGTGCCGGAGCAGGTGCGGGTGCTCGCGCTGGAGCACACGGACGATCTTGTGCCGGCGCTCGACGGCAGGCGTGACCCGGACCGGGTCGGGTGGGTGACGGTCCGGGACGCCGGCGGCGCTCGTCGTCCGCTCGACCCCGAGGAGGCGCACGACGTCGGCGGGTACGTCCGGACCGCCGCTCTCGTCGACGCCTCCCGCGACCCGTCGATCAGGGCGTGGTGCGCGGGCCTCGCACCGTTCCTCGCCGGCCGCGGCGTGACCAGCACCGGCGTCCGGGTCGTCGGTTCCCGGATCCGCCGCAGGTGACGGGCTCAGGCCTGCCGGGGCAGGCGCAGGGCCCGGCTGCGGCGCAGCGCGTCCAGGCCGGCACGCCTGCCGACCGGCAGCCGGGCCGCGGCGCGGACAAGGTCGATGTCGCCGGCGTCCGGAGGCAGGGCGCGGGCGGCGTCCGCGACCGCGGCCAGATCGTCCCGCTGCTCGGCGACGAATCCCGGGTCGACCACGTCGCCGTGGCCGGGGACGACCACCGGGTGCAGCTGCGGCAGCAGCCCGGTCAGGGTGACCGGCCAGTCCAGCGGGTACGCGTGCTCGAACGAGGGCGGCGAACCCTCCTCGACCAGGTCGCCGACGATCGTCACGCCCGCGTCCGGGACGTCGACCACCACGTCGTGATCGGTGTGTCCGCGGCCCGGGTGGCGCAGGTGCACCTGCCGGCCGCCGAGGTCCAGCTCGGCGCTGGAGGCGAACACGTGGTCCGGCAGCGCCAGGTCGACGTCGCCGACGGCGTCCGCGTCCGCGTTCCGGCCCGACTCCCGGAACCAGCCGGCGGCGAACTCCTGCTGGAACTGCCCCTCGCGGGCGAGGACGTCGCGGCACCCCTGGTGGCTCCAGATCTCGACGCCGGGCTGCTCGGCGGCGAAGGTCGCGGAACCGAAGCTGTGGTCGAAGTGGGCGTGCGTGAGGAGCACGACCCAGGGCAGCGAGGTCACTTCCCGGATCGCAGCGATGAGTCCACGGGCGTAGCCGGCGTGAGCGTGCGTGTCCACGACGAGCACGCGGTCGTCGCCGAGGACGAGCGTCACGTTGAGGTCGAAGGCGCGGTGGCGCCGGACGAGGACGCCGGTGCCGACCTCGCGCCACAGGTCGAACTGCCCCGCCGGAGGTTCGTAACCGGGCGGGAGGTCGGCTCCGGTCATGACTGTCCTCCGTCCAGCGGAAGGTCCGTGGGGCGGGCGGGCGGCCGGGAGACCTCGACGGACCGGCCCCGGAACAGCGCCAGCATCGCGCCGTCGGCCTGCCGGGTCACGGTGACGTCCGTGATGCCGTTGCGACCGTACCGGGTGTGCTCGACCGCCTCGGCGACGAGGACGTCCCCGAGGAACGCGGGAGCCACCCAGGTGATCTCGGCGGACGCCGCGAAGACGGGTCCGGCCGCGCGGCCGTTGCAGGCGGCGGCGAAGGCGCTGTCGGCGAGGGAGAAGACGATGCCGCCGTGGCAGGTGCCGTGACCCTGCACCATGTCGGCGCGGACGTGCATGCGCATCGTCGCCCTGCCGGGTGCGAGGTCGAGCACCTCGATGCCCAGGGCTGCGCTGGCGGCGTCCTGGTCGAGCATGGCGCGCACCCGGTCGACCGCCGGGTCGGGGCAGCTCCGGGCCGTCGCCGGCGTCCCCGCCGGTCCGGGCCTGCGCCTCCCGGTGCTCAGAGGTCACGCAGGTTCTCCTCGGCGGAGATCGCCTCGTCGAGACGCGGGCTCATCCGGTAGCGGCCGGTCGGGGTCTCGTCGTGCAGTTCGCCGAGCACCGAGGCGATCCGCAGGGCACCCACCCGGTCGCCCCACTCCAGCGGACCCGAGGGATAGCCCGCGCCGAGCAGCATCGCGACGTCGACGTCCGTGGCGGTGGCCTCGCCGCGGGCGACGAGGTCGACGGCCTCGTCGACCAGCAGTCGCGACGGTCCGCGCGACGATGCCACCGGCGACGTCCCCGAGAACGCTCACCGCCACCCCCGCCGCCTGACACACGCCGATGGCGGCGTCGAGGACGGACGGAGCGATACCGCGCGGCGCCATGAGAGCGACCCGGGTGCACGAGGCGGGGTTGTGCGCCCAGTCGAGCAGTACGACACCCTCCGGCGCCTCCAGGCTCCACGACCGGGCGGTCGAGCCGTCGGTCACGCGGAGCAGGCCGCCGCCGGGCAGGCGCAGGCCGGGCAGGTCCTCCATCACCTCCTCGTCGTCCGCGGCGACGTGCTGCACGCGGACGCCGCCCGCCGCGATGCGGTCGAGGAACGGCGTCATCGGGCCGAAGTCGTACTCGACGATCTCGACGGACTCGGGCGCCCGCCGCGGCGCCGCGTCCTCGGGGTCGGCGTCCAGGGCCTCGCCGTCCGCGGTGTACGTGAAGACGCCACGGCCGGTCTTGCGCCCGAGCCGGCCGGCGTCCACGAGGCGCCGCTGGAAGGTCGTCGGCGCGTACCGCGGGTCGTGGTAGGTCTGCTCCCACACCGAGGTGGAGACGGCGAGGTTCACGTCCTGGCCGACGAGGTCGGTGAGCTGGAACGGTCCCATCGGGAACCCGCCGGTCTCCCGGAGCACGGCGTCGATGGTCGCCGGCGACGCCGCGCCGATCTCGGCGAGCCGCTGGGCCTCGCCGTAGAACGGCCGCGCCACCCGGTTGACGACGAACCCCGGGGTCGAGGCGCAGAGCACCGGCGTCCGGCCCCAGTCGCGCACGAGCTCGACGGCGGTGTCGACGACCTTGGGATCGGTCGCGTCACCGCGGACGACCTCGACGAGCGACATCCGCGGCGCCGGGTTGAAGAAGTGCAGCCCCACGAGCAGGCCGGGGCGGCGCAGCGCGGAGGCGATCGCGGTGATCGAGAGTGACGAGGTGTTGGTCGCGAGCACGACCTCCCGGCCCACGCCCTGACCGGTGACCTCCTCGACCGCGCGCAGGAGGGCACGCTTGCTCTCGAGGTCCTCGACCACCGCTTCCACGACGAGCGCACAGCCGGCGAGTGCGTCGAGGCCGTCGACCGGACTGACCCGGGCGAGCACGGCGTCCGCCCCCTCGCGGTCGAGGCGGCCACGGGCCACGTCGCGGTCGAGCCGGCGGGCGAGCGCGGTCACGGCACGGTTCGCGGCCTCGGGGCGGGCGTCGTGCAGGCGCACCGCATGCCCCGCCCGGGCTGCCACCTCCGCGATGCCCGCACCCATCGTTCCCGCACCGATCACGGCGACGTCGTCGTCGGGGGTGATCCGACGCACCGCGACTCCTCCCCGCCGGGTCTCCGGCCGGCCCTCCACCATCGGGCCACCCTTGCACAGACGGTTCGCGGCCACCCGGCACGTGCGCGTGATGACCCTGGTCGGTGGCACGGCTCGCGCCGGCGGTGCGAGATCAGCGCGAACAGGTGCCGGACCGCATCGGACGGCGCCGGGACGCCGTCGTGCCACTCGCCGTCAGCCTTCCCGGAGCCGTCCCGGGTCTAGGAACCCGGGAGTGAGGTGTGATGTACTACTCCTCGTGTCGTCGTCCGCGTTCGAGGTCGCGGTGGTCGGTGCCGGCGTCGTCGGTGCCGCCGTCGCCCTGGCGGCGGCTCGGCGCGGGCTGAGCGTCGTCGTGCTCGACCGGGGCGGGGTCGCCGGCGGAACGACGGGTGCCGGGGAGGGGAATCTGCTCGTCTCGGACAAGGAGCCCGGGCCGGAGCTCGATCTCGCGCTCCTCTCGCTGACGCTCTGGCCCGAGGTCGCGCAGCACGTCGAGACCGCGACCGGAGCGGGCTTCGAGTTCGAGCCGAAGGGCGGCCTCGTGGTGGCCGCCGAGGAGCAGGCGCTGCTCGCGCTGCACGAACTCGCCGGGCGCCAGCGGGCCTGCGGCGTCAGCGCCACGCCCGTGCCGGCGGACGAGCTGCCCACGCACGAACCGCATCTGGCGACCGACCTCGCCGGCGGCGTGCTCTACCCGCAGGACGCGCAGGTGCAACCGATGCTCGCCGCGGCCCGGATGCTGCAGGCGGCGCGCAGGCTCGGGGCCGAGATCCGGACCGGTACCACGGTGACCGGCATGCTGCGGGCGGGGGAACGGGTGACCGGCGTCCGGACGGCGACGGGCGACATCCCGGCCGGTGCCGTCGTCAACGCCGCCGGCACCTGGGGCGGCGAGGTGGCGGCGCTCGCCGGCGTCGACCTGCCGATCCTGCCGCGCCGTGGGGTCATCCTCGTCACCCAGCCGCTGCCGCCGCTGATCCGGCACAAGGTCTACGCGGCCGAGTACGTCGCCGACGTGGCGAGTGACGACGCGGGGCTCGAGAGCAGCGCCGTCGTCGAGGGGACGCGTGCCGGCACGGTGCTCATCGGCGCGAGCCGGGAGCGGGTGGGGTTCCGCCGGGAGATGCCGCTGCCGGTCGTCCGACGGCTCGCGGCGCAGGCCGTCCGGCTGTTCCCGGTCCTCGCCGACGTCTCGTTGCTGCGCAGCTACGCGGGCTTCCGGCCGTACTGCCCGGACCACCTCCCGGTGATCGGCGCCGATCCGCGGGCTCCCGGCCTGCTGCACGCGTGCGGACACGAGGGGGCGGGCGTCGGGCTGGCCACCGGTACCGGGCATCTCCTCGCCCAGCTGATCGCCGGTGACGAGCCCGACGTCGACCTGGCGCCCTTCCGCCCGGAGCGTTTCGCGGCGGTCGCCGTATGACCGACTTCGACTTCGACGGTTCCCCGGTGCCCTTCACCCCGGGCCAGACCATCGGCGCCGCGCTGTGGGCGCACGGGGTCCGGTCGTGGCGGACCACCCGGTTCGCCGGCCGTCCGCGCGGCCTGTTCTGCGGCATCGGCGTCTGCTTCGACTGTCTCGTGGAGGTCGAGGGACGCGCGGATCGGCGTGCCTGCCTCGAACCTGCGGTCGACGGTCTCGTCGTCCGTTCCCAGCACGGAGCAGGCCGTGACGATCTCGTGTGACGTCGCGGTCGTCGGCGCCGGCCCCGCGGGGGCGGCCGCCGCGGTGACGGCCGTCCGGGCCGGTGCCCGTGTCGTGCTCGTCGACGCGGAGGCGCGCCCGGGTGGCCAGTACTGGCGGCACGGCCCGGACGGCGCGGCAACCCGCCGAGCACCGGCAGCAGTGGCGGTCCCTCGCGCAACGCCTCGACCAGGCGCTCGCGTCCGGCCGGCTGACGCACCTGGCGCGCACCCGGGTCTGGCGCGTGGACGCCGGGAGCGACGGCGTCCGGCTGGAGGCCGCCCGGAGCGACCTCGGCGGAGACCTCGCGGTCACGGTCGAGGCGGCCGCCGTCGTGCTCGCACCGGGCGCCCACGACCGGGTCCTGCCCTTCCCCGGCTGGGACCTCCCGGGGGTTCTCACCGCCGGCGCCGCCCAGGCCCTGCTCAAGGAACACGGCGTCCTCGCCGGATCGCGCGCCGTGGTGGCGGGTACCGGCCCCTTCCTGCTACCCGTGGCGGCGGCACTCGCCGAGGCCGGCGGCCGGGTCGCCGAGGTCGACGAGGCCGGGGACGGCCGCGGATGGGCCCGGGGGTGGCGGTCCGCGGCCGCGAGCCCGCGCAAGCTCGCGGACGGAGCCCGGTACGGCGCCCTGCTCGCCCGCCACCGGGTGCCGGTCCACCTGCGCACCGGCATCCTCGCCGCGCACGGCGGCGATCGGCTCGAGGCGGTGACCGTGGCCCGTCTCGACGACGCGTGGGAACCGCTCCCAGGCAGCGAACGCGAGGTGAGCTGCGACGTGGCGGCCGTCTCGTACGGGTTCGTCGCCCGGCTCGAACTCGCCCTCCAGGTCGGGTGCTCGACCCGACCGGGCCCCGACGCCGCCCCCGCCGTCCAGGTCGACGCGGTCGGCCGGACCGACGTCCCGGGCGTCCTCGCCGCAGGGGA
Organism: uncultured Actinomycetota bacterium; assembly: GCA_963755755.1. Taxonomy (GTDB): domain Bacteria; phylum Actinomycetota; class Actinomycetes; order Actinomycetales; family Kineosporiaceae; genus DATKNA01. The sequence continues at coordinate 255,067 of CAVWLJ010000011.1, read as the reverse complement.
GATCACCGGCATCGGGGGTGCCGATCTCGCCCTCGTGCAGGGTGCCATCGCGGGGACGGCCGCCGCCGCCGTGGCGGCGGGGCGGGAGCCGACACCGCCGCATCCCGCGGTCGCCGCGCGCCGGGAGCGGATGGAGGCCTTCGCCGACGTCCTGCACCGCGCCCACCCGGTGGTCGACGGCTGGACGACCCGGCTGAGCGACGACACGCTCGCCTGCCGCTGCGAGGAGGTGCCGGTCGGCGCCGTCCGCGCGGCCGTGACCGAGCTCGGCGCCACTGACGCCCGCACCGTCAAGCTCCTCACCAGGGCCGGCATGGGCTGGTGCCAGGGGCGGATCTGCGGAACGGCCGTCGCCGCGATCACCGCAGAGGCGGCCGGCCGCGCCTTCGACCCGTACGCCGACACCCTCGACGGAGCCGCCCGCCCCGTCGCCGTCCCTGTTCCCCTCGGCGTTCTCGCCGCACTCCCCGGGCCGTCCCCTCGGACCGACCCACGGCTCCCCACCGGCTCCGCTCCCGACCCCGGAGGCTCCTCCTGACCCGACCACCCGTCCCTGGCACGGCGTCCTCGTCGCCACCGCGCTGCCGCTGCGGCCCACCGGGCCGGGCGGTGACCTCGCCGCCCGATCTCGACGCATACGGCGAGCACGTCGCGTGGCTGGCGGCCAACGGATGCGACGGCGTCGTCCCGAACGGTTCGCTGGGCGAGTACCAGACGCTGACGGCGCAGGAGCGGGCCGCCGTCGTCCGAACCGCCGTCGACGCGGCGGGCGGCCGGCTCACGGTCATGCCGGGCGTCGCGGCCTACGGGGCGGCCGAGTCCCGGCGATGGGCGGAACAGGCGGCCGAGGCGGGGGCACCGTGCGTCATGGTGCTGCCGCCGAACGCCTACCGGGCCGACGAGCGCGCCGTGGTCGAGCACTACCGCGAGGTGGCCAAGGTCGGGCTGCCGATCGTCGCCTACAACAACCCGTACGACACCAAGGTCGACCTCACGCCCGCGCTGCTGGCGAGGCTCTTCGGCGAGGGCCTCGTCGTCGCCGTCAAGGAGTTCAGCGGGGACGTCCGGCGGGCCTACGAGATCGCCGAGCTCGCGCCCGGCCTGGACCTGCTCGTCGGCTCGGACGACGTCACCCTCGAGCTCGCGCTCGCCGGCGCCGTCGGCTGGGTGGCCGGGTACCCCAACGCGCTGCCCGACGCGTGCGTGCGGTTGTGGCGGGCCGCTCGGGACGCCGACCTGGCGACCGCCCTCCCGCTCTACCGCGCCCTGCACCCGCTGCTGCGTTGGGACGCGCGCACGGAGTTCGTCCAGGCCATCAAGCTGTCGATGGACCTGGCCGGGCGCTACGGCGGTCCGTGCCGCCAGCCCCGGGTGCCCCTGCTGCCCGAGCAGGAGGCGCAGGTGCGCGAGGCCACCCAGAAGGCGCTGGCGGAGGGGCTGCGGTGAGGTCACGTCGCGTCCTGCACACCGTCGAGTCGCACACCGAGGGCATGCCGACCCGGGTGGTGACCGGCGGGGTCGGCGTGATCCCCGGTGCGACCATGTTCGACCGCCGCCGCTGGTTCATGGCGCACAGCGACGGTCTGCGCAAGCTCCTCATGAACGAGCCCCGCGGGCACGCCGCCATGAGCGGCGCCATCCTCCAGCCGCCGACGCGCCCCGATGCGGACGTCGGCGTCCTCTACATCGAGGTGTCCGGCTGCCTGCCGATGTGCGGGCACGGGACGATCGGCGTCGCCACCGTGCTCGTCGAGACCGGCATGGTCGAGGTCGTCGAGCCCGTCACGACCATCCGGCTCGACACCCCGGCCGGCCTCGTCGTCGTCGACGTCCGGGTGGAGGACGGCGCCGCCAGATCCGTGACGCTGACCAACGTGCCGTCGTTCCTCCTCGAGCAGGACGCCACCGTCAAGGTCGAGGGCTTCGGCGAGGTCACCTACGACATGGCCTTCGGCGGCAACTTCTACGCGATCCTGCCGATCGAGGCGCTCGGCCTGCCGTTCGAACGCGGGCGCAAGCAGGACATCCTGGACGCCGGCCTCGCGGTGATGGCCGCGATCAACGAGCAGCGCCGGCCGGTGCACCCGGACAACCCCGAGATCGACGTGTGCCATCACGTGCAGCTCCTCGCCCCGGGCTCCGACGCCCGCCACTCGCGGCACGCGATGGTGATCCACCCCGGCTGGTTCGACCGGTCGCCCTGCGGGACGGGCACCAGCGCCCGGGTGGCGCAGCTGCACGCCCGCGGCGAGCTGCCGCTCGGCGTCGACTTCGTCAACGAGTCCTTCATCGGCACGCAGTTCGTCGCCCGGGCGGTCCGGGAGGTCAGCGTGGGCCCGGAGTCGTCCGCCCTGCCCGCCGTCGTCCCCACGATCACCGGCCGGGCCTGGGTGACCGGCACCGCCCAGTACCACCTCGACCCCACCGACCCGTTCCCCGAGGGCTTCGAGCTGTGACCCTGCCCCAGCGGGCCGAGCTGCGGCCGGTCGCCGTCCACGACAGCCTCCGGGCGCAGGTCGCGGACGCCGTCCGGGCGGCCCTGGTCGCCGGGTCGATGTCGTCCGGGGCGGTGTACTCGGCGCCGCAGCTGGCCGAGCGTTTCGGGGTGTCCGTGACGCCGGTCCGGGAGGCCCTGCTCGAGCTGGTCCGGGACGGGCTGCTCGTCGCGGTGCGGAACCGCGGCTTCCGGGTCGCCGACCCGACCGACGCCGAGCTCGACGCGACCAGCGAGGTCCGCCGGTTGCTCGAACCGGCGGCCGCCGCCCGCGCCGCACGGCAGCCGGCCGAGCGCCGAGCCGAGGCGGAGCCACGGCTGAGGGCGGCGGCGCGCACCGTGGACGACGCGGCGCAGGCCGGGGACGTCGTCGCGCACGTCCGGGCGGACCGGGACTTCCACCTGGCCCTCCTGGAGCTGGCCGGCAACCCCGTCCTCGCCGAGACCGTGCTGCGGCTCCGGGACCGGTCCCGGCTCTACGGGCGCGCAGGGGACCTGCTGCTCGCCACGCTGCGGCAGGCCGCCGCCGAGCACGAACACCTGGTCGACCTGGTCGTGGCCGGCGACGCCGACGGCGCGTGGGCCGCGATGGCGCATCACGTCGGCCACGTGCGCGCCGAGTGGTCCCCCAGCGCACCCGAGCACCCCGCTCACGACCGCGGCGGGCGTCGAGCCCCGGGTGAGGGCCGACGTCGGCGAGATCCGCGGCGGCGCGACCCGACGCCCACCCCTCGGCGTCGCTCACCCCGCTCGAGCGGCTGTACCGCAGGTGCGGGAACAGCTCCGCCAGCGTCCGTTCCACCTCCGCCCCGCGGGCGGCGAGCACGGGCAGGAGCTGCTGCCCGCCCGGTTCCGCCGCCGCCTCGTGCTCCTGCCGGGACGACTCCTCGGCCAGTCGCTCACCGATCCGCTGGGCGTAGGCGAGCAGGAACGCATGGCGGAAGGCACGCGTCCGTGATCGCCCTCGCCCGTCCACGCGCGGTCCCTCCCGCGTCATCGCCCTCGTGGCCTGCACGAGCAACGACGTGAACAGGGTCTGGACCACGTCGAGGTCGCCGGCGAAGCCGACGGCCGTGCAGAAGCCGAGGCTCCTGGTCCACACCGTGCGGCACCGGTTGGCCACGGCGACGGCGGTCAGCAGCGACACCTTCGCGCTCTCGTAGGGCGCGTCGATCCCCACCCGGACCGCGGACGGCCCGTCCCGACGGCGCTCGCCGCGCGCCTCGACCATCGCCGCGGCGATCCGGTGCCGGGCCATGAGCGCCTGGGCGCCGGCCGTGAACGTCTCCGCCTCGTCCGGGTAGGTCGTCGACTCGGCCTTCGCGAGCAGCGCGCGGACCCGCTCCAGGATCCGCGGGTCGACCTCGGGTCCGTCCGGCGCGTCCTCCACCGCCGCTCCGGGCAGGGGCCCCAGCCGCTCGAGCCGGGGCAACGAACCCAGCAGCGGCAGCAGCACCCCGGCCCGGGACGCGACCCGGGCCCAGGAGAGCTCGGGGAGGCGCTCCGGGTGCCGGATCTCCTGGTCGCCCACCTGCCGCAGCCAGCGCCGGTCGACGGTGCCGGGCGGATAGGTCGCCAGCTCGGCCGCCAGGACCCGCCGCAGCAGGGCGACGTCGGGCCGGTCGAGCCGGCGAGCGGCCACCCGGAGCACGTCCGCCGGCTGGTATCCGTCCTCCCACGCGCGCCGCACCGCGGCCAGCACGAGGCCCTCGGTGGTCCCGGCACTCATCGTTCCCCCCTCCGGACGGCCGTCCGCCGCCGTCGACGTCCGAAGCCTGACGCCTCCGGCCCCGGGCGCGAGGGCCGGTCGGCGCGGCTGTGGACAGTGGGACACCTGTGGACGACGCCGGTCGACCGGCGGGCACCCCGTCCTAAGGTGACCGGTATGAGCACCGACGACGTCGTCGGCCCGCGATTGCGCGCCGTCCTCTCCGCGATCCCCCGCTACGTGCCGGGCCGCCCGGCTCCGGAGAGCGCCTACAAGATCTCCTCGAACGAGAACCCCTACCCCCCGCTGCCCTCGGTGCTCGAGGCCGTCGCCCGTGCCGCCGGCACGCTCAACCGCTACCCCGACATGGCCAGCGTGCGTCTCGTCGAGGCGGTCGCGGAGCGGCTCGGCGTCCCCGAGCGCACCGTCGTCCCCGGCACCGGCAGTGTCGCCGTGCTGGGCCACCTCGTGCAGTCCGTGTGCGACGAGGGCGACGAGATCGTGTACGCCTGGCGGTCGTTCGAGGCGTACCCGATCGTCGCCCAGGTGTCCGGCGCCCGCCCGGTGCCCGTGCCGCTCGCGCCGGATGCCCGGCACGATCTGCCGGCCATGGCCGCGGCGGTGTCCGACCGGACCCGCCTCGTCCTCGTCTGCTCGCCGAACAACCCCACCGGGCCCGCCGTCCACGCCGAGGAGCTGGAGGCCTTCCTCGAGCGCGTCCCGCGGGACGTGCTCGTCGTCCTGGACGAGGCCTACGTGGAGTTCGTCCGCGACGAGAAGATCCCCGACGGGCTGGACGTCTGGCGCCGCCACCCGAACGTCGCCCTGCTGCGCACCTTCTCCAAGGCCTACGGGCTGGCGGGGCTGCGCGTCGGGTACACCGTCGCGCACGAGCCGCTGGCGGACGCCGTCCGTGCCGCGGCGCTGCCCTTCGGCGTCTCGACGATCGCGCAGGAGGCCGCCGTCGCCTCCCTGACGGCCGAGGCGGAGCTGCTCGAGCGGGTCGACACCCTGGTCGCCGAGCGCGAGCGTGTCGTCGCGGGCCTACGGGACGCGGGCTGGTCGATCCCGGACGCGCAGGGGAACTTCGTCTGGTTCGGCCTGGGCGAGCGGACGCTCGACTTCGCCGCCGCCTGCACGGACGCCGGGGTCGTCGTCCGGCCCTTCGCCGGGGACGGCGCGCGCTGCACGGTCGGCGAACCCGAGGCGAACGACCGGCTCCTCGCGGTGGCGTCGGCCTTCCCGCACTGACGTCGGCGCATGCCGACCGGATCGCCGGGCACGGGACGCGGTGAACCCACGCGAACCATCCGGAACGGAGAAGCACTCGTGACCGCAGTCCCGCAGATCCGCATGAACGACGACCGCACGATCCCGCAGCTCGGCTTCGGCGTCTTCCAGATCCCGCCCGCGGAGACGGCCGAGGCCGTCCGCCAGGCGCTCGAGGTCGGCTACCGGCACATCGACACCGCCGAGATGTACGGCAACGAGAAGGAGGTCGGCGAGGCCGTCCGGGCGAGCGGCCTCGACCGGTCCGAGGTCTTCGTCACGAGCAAGCTCAACAACAACGGCCACCGGCCCGACGACGCCCGTCGCCTCTTCGAGGGCACCCTGCAGGCGCTCGACCTCGAGTATGTCGACCTGTTCCTCATCCACTGGCCGCTGCCGACCGTCGAGGGGACCGACTACGTCGAGACCTGGCGGACGATGATCGAGTTCGCCAAGGACGGCCGCGCCCGGTCGATCGGCGTCTCCAACTTCCAGGTGCCGCACCTGCAGCGGATCGTCGCCGAGACGGGCGTCGTCCCTGCGATCAACCAGATCGAGGTGCACCCGTACCTCACCAACGAGGAGGTCCGGGCGTACGACCGGGAGAACGGCATCGTCACCGAGGCGTGGTCGCCGATCGCGCAGGGGGCCGTGCTCGGCGACGAGGTCGTCCAGCGGATCGCGCAGTCCCTGGACCGCACGCCCGCGCAGGTGGTGCTCCGCTGGCACGTCCAGCGCGGCGACGTCGTGTTCCCGAAGTCGGTGACCGCAGCCCGGATCAAGGAGAACTTCGAGATCTTCGACTTCGAGCTCGACGCCGACGCGATGAGCGATCTCAGCCACCTCAACCGGGGTGAGCGGGGTCGCACCGGGCCCAACCCCGACGACTTCGACTACGTCCCTCGCTGACGGCCGTGCCCGGACCAGCCCACGTCGTCGTCGTCGGTCAGCTCGCCCGCGACGTCGTGCTGCTCATCGACGCCATGCCGGAGCCGGGCTCGTCGACGGACGTGCGGATGCGGCGCGAGACGCTCGGCGGCAAAGGTGCGAACCAGGCCGTGGCCTTCGCCCAGCTCGGCCTGACCGTCGGGCTCGTGGCGGTCGCCGGCGACGACCGGGTCGCCGACGCGATGTTCGACCGCGCCCACCGCGACGGCATCGACCTCACCCACGTCTTCCGGCGGCCGGGCGTCGAGACGGGACTGATCGTCGAGGCCGTGGACGCCGACGGCGGGTGGCGCTACCTGCAGGACCTGCCACCGGAGACCCGCCTCACCGTCCCCGACGTCGAGGCGGCCGCCGAGACGCTGCGGTCGGCGGACGCCGTCGTCGTCCAGCTCGAGCAGCCGCGCGCCGGTCGCGCTCGAGGCGGCCCGGCTGGCCCGGGAGGGCGAGGCACTCGTCGTCGTCGACGGTCTGCCGGGCGCCGAGATCCGGACGGAGCTGCTGGACCTCGTCGACGTCCTGCGGGCCGACAACTCCGAGTCGGCGCTCCTCGTCGGCGCGGACGCCGGGGACGTCGACGCGCTCCGCGCCGGCGGCCGCGAGCTGGTGGAGGCCGGCCTGCGGGTCGTCGTCCTGGCCGCGGCGAACGCCGGCAACCTGCTCGTCTGGCGCACGGACGACGGCGGGATCGAGGACGAACTGATCCCGCTCACCGACGAGACCGTGGTCGACACCACCGGGGCCGGCGACGCGCTCGTCGCCGCCCTCACGGCGGCGCTGCTGCGGGGTGACGCGCCGCCGACGGCGGCGCGCCTCGGCGTCCTCGCCGCCGGGGACACGGTGACGCATCGGGGCGGACGCCCGACGCTCATCCCCGACCTCCTCGACCGCCCCGTCGGCAGCTCCGCCGGAGCCCGCAGCTCCGCCTGACTCGGCGGCCCCGCCCGAGCCGACAGCTCCACACGAGCCGGGAGCGGGGCATAGCCGGGGTGGTCCGGGGCAGGGGCAGCGCAGTCCGACGCACGGGGTCCCGAGTTCCGGCGCCCCGTGGCGAACCTGTCCACCACTGCGAGGAGCCGTCATCGCGACGTCCTCCTCCGCCCGTCCGGGAGGGTGCCCGATGACCGCCGTCCAGTCCGACGTCCAGCTGCCGACCGACGAGCCGGTGAACGAGCTGGAGATCGTCCACACGTTCACCGGGCCGATGCCGACCGGCGTCTCGGTCTCGCACACCGGCCGGATCTTCGTGAACTTCCCGCAGTGGGGCGACGAGCCTCCCGCCACCGTCGTCGAGCTGCGCGACGGGCAGGAGGTGCCGTACCCGAACGAGGAGTGGAACTCGCCGCAGGGCCAGGACGACGCGCAGGCCTTCGTCTCGGTGCAGAGCATCGTCGTCGACCCGGCCGACCGGCTCTGGGTGCTGGACACCGGCAGCCCGATGTTCGCCCCGACGAAGCCGGGCGGCCCGAAGCTGGTCCGCGTCGACCTCGGGACGGACACCGTCGAGCAGGTCATTCCGTTCCCGACCGATGTCGCGCTCGAGACGACCTACCTCAACGACGTGCGCTTCGACCTGCGGCGCGGGGACGCCGGGGTCGCCTTCATCACGGACTCCGCCGACGCGGGCCCGAACGGCATCGTCGTCGTCGACCTCGCCACCGGGGAGTCGTGGCGGCGCCTGCACGACCACCCGTCGACCAAGGCGGAGCCGCTGACGAGTGCGCGGCCCGTCGTCGAGGGCCGGCCCTTCCTCGAGCGGCCGGGCCAGGGCCAGTCGCCGAAGCCGGTGACGATGGGTTCGGACGGCATCGCCATCGGCGCCGACGGCTCCCGGCTGTACTACTGTCCGCTGGCCTCGCGCCGCTGGTACTCCGTCTCCACCGAGCTGCTCGCCGACCGGAGCGTGAGCGACGAGGCGGTCGCCGACGACGTACGGGACGAGGGCGACAAGGGCGGCTTCGCCGACGGTCTGGAGACCGACGACCAGGGCCGCCTCTACATCACCTCCGGCGAGCACGACGCGATCGTGCGCCGCCTGCCGAGCGGCGAGTACGAGACGCTCGTCCACGACCCCCGCCTGCTGTGGCCCGACACCATGTCCGTGGCGACCGACGGCTACCTCTACGTCACGGCCAACCAGCTGTACCGGCAGGCCAGGTACTGCGACGGCGAGGACCGCCGGCGCAAGCCGTACGCCCTGTTCCGGATCCGGATCGACGCAGGCCCGGTCCTGCTCCGGCGGTGAGCGGGCGGTCAGTGCGCCGGTGAGCGCTCCGCGGAGATGACGACGGCCACGCCGACCACCGCGAGTGCGCCGCCGATCACGACGGGCAGGCTCACCTGCTCGCCGAGCAGGAGCCAGCCGAGGATCACGGCGACGACCGGGTTGACGTAGGCGTACGTCGACACGAGCTGCAGCGGCGCGTTGCCGAGCAGCCAGAAGTAGGCGGTGTACGCGACCAGGCTGCCGACGACGACGAGGTAGGCCAGCGCCCACCAGCCGGCGGCCGGCACGGCGGAGACGTCGAACCGGGCCGCGTCGCCGCGCGCGAGCCCGACGACGGTGAGCACGGCGCCGCCGATGAGCATCTGGTACGCGCTCGCGACGAAGGCGTTCGCGGGGTCCGGGCGTCGCCGCGAGAACAGCGAGCCGCTGGCCCAGCACAGGGTCGCCAGCAGGATCAATCCGACCGCCCACAGGGGCGCGCCGCCGGAGCCGCCGGGCCGGGCGAGGACGGCCGTGCCGGCGAATCCGATCAGCGTCCCGACCACGGACGCGACCCGCGCCCGGTCCCCGGTGATCAGCCCGAGGACGACGAGCCACAGCGGGGTGGTCGAGACGAGCAGCGCGGCGAGCCCGCTGGGCAGCGCCTGCTCGGCCACGGCCACGAACCCGTTGCCGCCGAAGAGCAGCAGGACGCCGACGACCGCGGACGTCACGATCTGGGCGCGGGTGATCCGCAGGGCGCGAGGGCCGCGACGGACGGCGAGGACGCCCGCGAGCAGCGCGCCGGCGAGCAGGAACCGCAGGCCCATGCCGAGCAGCGGCGGGATGCCGTGCGTGACGACGACGCGGATCGCGAGGTACGTCGAGCCCCAGATGAGGTAGACGGTGAGCAGGGCGACGACGACGCCGGCGCCGAGCGACCGCGCAGGGGGCGGCGGAGCCGCCACCTGGGGCAGATCATGGGATGACGTGGTCAGCGGTCCTCCTCGAGCCGGTGCCCACTCTAGCGACGCCGCCCGTCAGGCACCCGAACCCTCCGCGGCGGGGGCGCAGCGGGGCGACGGGGCCGGTTCGGGTGCTGAACGGGCGGCGGGCACGACGCGACCGAGCCGGCTCGGGTGCTGAACGGGCGGCGGCCGGCGCGGACGTTCGGCCGACCCCGGCGCGAGCCTCCCGGCTCCTGCTCCGCGGGAACTCTACGGTCGAGATCGAACACGTAGAGCACTTGCGAGGAGACGATGCGTAACCTCATTCCCGCCGGCGTCCGGGCGGTCGTCGTGCCGACCCTGGCGTGCTCGCTCGTCTGCGGCGGCGCCGTCGCCGCGCTCGGCATCCTCGGCGTCCGCGCCGCGGCGGGCGCGACGGCCGGCCCCGTCGCCGGCCCTGCGGCTCCGGCGCTGCGCCCGCCGGCGACCGTCGTCGTCCGGACCCCGCCCCCGCCGCCGGTCACGGTGGCGCCGACCGGGAAGGTCTGGGTGGTCACCTACCGCGGGTAGCCGGGGCGGAGGGGGCGGCGAGGTGCGGCCGGACGAGGGGCCGGGACGGCCCGCGGCGGTCGACCCGCCCTTCTGGGGGTACGTTGGGAAACGGTCTTGTGGCCATCTGATCGGTGCGCCAGGGACCGCTGCGCGTCGCCCGATCCACCTGAGGGGTCGGTGGCGCCGTCCCGACCGTGCAGGTGGCGGCGACCCCGCCTCCCCGCCCGACGAAGGAGAGCCCGTGACCGACAGCGCCGTCGGAGCTCCGTCTCCGCTCGTGCAGCTCCTCACCCCGGAGGGTGAGCGCGTCGAGCACCCCGACTACGCCTTCGACCCCGATCCCGGGACGTTGCGGTCGCTCTACCGGGATCTCGTCCTCGTCCGGCGCATCGACGTCGAGGCCACCGCGCTGCAGCGGCAGGGCGAGCTGGGCATCTGGGCCAGCCTGCTCGGGCAGGAGGCGGCGCAGATCGGTTCCGGCCGGGCCCTGGCGAAGCAGGACTACGTCTTCCCCACCTACCGCGAGCACGGCGTGGCGTGGTGCCGCGACGTCGACCCGGTCACGCTGCTCGGCCTCTACCGCGGTGTGAACCTCGGGGGCTGGGACCCGACCGCGCACAACTTCCACCTCTACACGATCGTCATCGGCGCGCAGACCCTGCACGCAGCCGGCTACGCGATGGGCATCCAACGCGACGGTGCCGTGGGCACGGGGGACGAGACCCGGGACGCCGCGGTGATCGCCTACTTCGGCGACGGCGCGACGGCGCAGGGGGACGTCAACGAGTCCTTCGTGTTCGCCAGCGTCTACAACGCGCCCGTCGTGTTCTTCTGCCAGAACAACCAGTGGGCGATCTCGGAGCCGAACGAGCGGCAGACGCGCATCCCGCTCTACCAGCGCGCCCGCGGCTTCGGGTTCCCCGGCGTCCGCGTCGACGGCAACGACGTCCTCGCCGTCTACGCCGTGACCAAGGCGGCGCTCGACCGGGCGCGCCGGGGCGAGGGGCCCACCTTCATCGAGGCGTTCACCTACCGGATGGGCGCGCACACCACGTCTGACGACCCGACCCGCTACCGGATCGCGGCGGAGGTGGAGGAGTGGAAGCTCAAGGACCCGATCGCCCGGGTGAAGGCGCTCCTCTCCCGCAACGGCCTGGCCGACTCGGCGTTCTTCGAGGCGGTCGAGCGGGACGCCGACGAGCTCGCGGCCCACGTGCGGCGCGAGTGCCTGGCCATGCCGGACCCGGATCCGGACGACATGTTCGCCTTCGTCTACCGCGACCCGCACCCGCTGCTGGCCGAGGAGCGGGCCTGGTTCGCCGACTACCACGCCAGCTTCGAGCACGGGGGTGCGCGATGACCCAGACGACGATCGCGAAGGCCATCAACTCCGGCCTGCGCGTCGCGATGGAGAAGGACCCCAAGGTCCTCATCATGGGCGAGGACGTCGGCAAGCTCGGCGGCGTCTTCCGGGTGACCGACGGCCTGCAGAAGGACTTCGGCGAGGACCGCGTCATCGACACCCCGCTCGCCGAGAGCGGCATCATCGGCACCGCCATCGGCCTGGCCCTGCGGGGCTACCGGCCGGTCTGCGAGATCCAGTTCGACGGGTTCATCTACCCGGCCTACGACCAGATCGTCAGCCAGCTCGCGAAGATGGCGAACCGGGCGCGGGGGGCCATCAAGCTGCCGGTCGTCGTCCGCGTGCCGTTCGGCGGCGGCATCGGCGCCGTCGAGCACCACAGCGAGAGCCCGGAGGCGTACTTCGCCCACACCGCCGGCCTGCGGGTGGTGGCGTGCGCGAACCCGGCCGACGCCTACTGGATGATCCAGCAGGCGATCAGCAGCGACGACCCGGTGCTCTTCTTCGAGCCCAAGCGCCGCTACTGGGAGAAGGGCGAGCTCGACCCCTCCACGGGGCCGCAGGTCGACCTGCACCAGGCCCGCGTGGTGCGCGCCGGCGAGCACGTGACCGTGGCCGCCTACGGGCCCATGGTCAAGACCGCACTGGACGCCGCGACCGCGGCGGAGGCCGACGGCACCAGCATCGAGGTCGTCGACCTGCGGACGCTCTCCCCGCTCGACCTGGCCACGCTCGTGACCTCGGTGCAGAAGACCCGGCGGCTGATCACCGTGCACGAGGCGCCGGTGTTCCTGGGCCTCGGCGCCGAGATCGCAGCGCGCGTCACCGAGCAGTGCTTCTATGCCCTGGAGGCCCCGGTGCTGCGGGTCGGCGGGTTCCACGCGCCGTACCCCGCGAGCCGGCTCGAGGAGGAGTACCTGCCCGACCTCGATCGCGTGCTCGACGCCGTCGACCGCGTCCTGGCCTACTGAGAGGCGGCGAGATGTCGGACGTCCAGCAGTTCCGTCTGCCCGACGCCGGTGAGGGCCTGACCGAGGCCGAGATCGTCACCTGGCGGGTCAAGCCGGGCGACACGGTCAAGGTGAACGACCCGATCGTGGAGATCGAGACCGCCAAGTCCCTGGTCGAGCTCCCGTCCCCGTACGCCGGCGTGGTCACCGAACTCCTCGTGCCCGAGGGGGTCACCGTCGACGTCGGGACGCCGATCATCGCCGTCGACACCGACCCGTCGGCGACGCCGGGCGGCAGCGCCCCGCTGCCGGAGGCCTCCCCCGAGGCGCCACCGGCGGGAGAGGACCCGACCGAGGTGCAGATCCCGCCCGCGGAGGGTGCCGTCGAACCCGGCATGATCGGCGGGCCGGCGCCGGGCGGCCGAACGTCGGTGCTCGTGGGCTACGGCCCGCGGACGACGGCCGCCGTCCGTCGCGCGCGCACCCGCCCTCCCCGTGCCCCTGAGCAGGCGCCGGCCGCTACGGCGCCTCCCGCCCCCTCCGTGCACGCCGGTCCGGTGGCGCCGCCGGCCCCGGTCGAGGCGCCGGAGCCGATCGACGCCCCGGCCGCCCGCGCGCACGTGCTCGCCAAGCCCCCGGTCCGCAAGCTCGCCAAGGACCTGGGCGTCGACATCACCACGGTCGCGCCGAGCGGGCCGAACGGGGTGATCACCAGGGAGGACGTCGAACGCGCCGTTCCCGGGGCGACGGAGCAGCGCGGCGCCGGCAGCCACCCGGGCCGCCACCGGCGAGCGCGAGACGCGGATCCCGATCAAGGGGGTGCGCAGACGGACGGCGGACGCGATGGTCGCCTCCGCGTTCACCGCGCCGCACGTCACCGAATGGGTCACCGTCGACGTCACGCGGACCATGAAGCTCGTCGAGCGGCTTCGGACCGACCGCGAGTTCACCGGCGTCAAGGTCTCGCCGCTCCTCGTCGTCGCGAAGGCGCTGCTGCTCGCCGTCCGGCGCAACCCCCAGGTCAACGCGACCTGGGACGCGGCGGCGGAGGAGATCGTCGTCAAGCACTACGTCAACCTCGGGATCGCCGCCGCGACCCCGCGCGGCCTCGTCGTGCCCACCATCAAGGACGCCGACCGGATGTCGCTGCGCGAGCTCGCGGACGCGCTGGCCCAGCTGACGGCGACGGCGCGTGAGGGTCGCACCCAGCCCGCCGACATGAGCGGCGGCACGATCACCATCACCAACGTGGGCGTCTTCGGCGTCGACAGCGGCACGCCGATCCTCAACCCCGGCGAAGCGGCGATCCTCGCGTTCGGGCAGGTCCGGCAGATGCCGTGGGTGCACAAGGGCAGGGTGCGGCCGCGCTGGGTGACCCAGCTCGCCCTGAGCTTCGACCACCGCCTGGTGGACGGCGATCTGGGCAGCCGCACGCTCGCCGACATCGCGGCGGTGCTCGAGGACCCCTCCCGCGCGCTGGTCTGGGGCTGAACCGGCTCCCGGGCGGCGGGTTCCTCCTCGCCGCCCGGGAACCCGCTCAGGAGCCCTTGACCGGGAGTTCCGGCGCCAGCAGCACCCTCGACCGCAGCTGCGGTGGCGGTTCCGCGCATCCGCCGGCCCGCTGCGCGAGCACCGTGCCGTCCATCCGCGTGATCTCGTGATACCCCGCCGGCAGCGCCGCGTTCGCCCGGGCGAGGATCACGTTCGCCCAGGAGCGGTAGTTGCGCGGGGCCGGGGTCTTGCGAACGGTGGCCAGCGGGACGTCCCGGTGCAGGTAGGAGTACCCGCCCGACCAGGTCAGCGTCGGGCGGACGAGCGCGACCCCGCACACCTGCGGCAGCGTCCCGGCCAGGGACAGCAGGCGTGGCGTCGCTTCGTCGATCACCCAGGCGGACCGGCTGTTGCCGAGATACCCGAGGTCGGCCATCCGCACGCCGGGCAGGAGCGCGGCCCCGACGACACCGGCGGTCACCGTCAGCGCCGCGACCGCGGCACGTCGCGCGACCCGAGGCACCAGCAGCAGCCGCTGCACGGCCCGCGCCCACCCGACGCCGCCGAGGGCGTACGCGAGCGGCAGGGCGGGGATCAGGAAGCGCAGCTCTTTGTGCCCGATCGCCGAGAGCACGCCGACGTAGCCCGCGACGCCGAGGACGACCGGCCAGGTGGGAAGAGGACGCGGGTCCTTCCGCGCCGTCGTCGTGCGCCGGGCCGGCAGCAGCGCCAGCAGGAGCCCGCTCGCCACGAGCAGCCCGAGCACCGGCCCCAGCACGGACCCGGCCCGGTCGAGGTAGAAGAGCGCGGGACGGCGCCCCCAGAGGCTCGCGCCGTCGTCGACGATGTTGAAGGTCACGGAGCGCCACTCGGGGGCGAACGGCACTCCCCAGGTGACCGCGTCGAGCAGGCCGCTGAGCGCCGCGCCGGTGAGCAGCCCGATCCCGAGGCCGGCCATGCGCCGGCGGGAGCGGGTCAGCGCGGCCGAGGCGACGAGCCCGAGACCGAGGACGCCGGCCTGCGGTCGCAACGTCACCGCGGCGATCACGAGCACCCCGGCGAGCACCGGCCACGCGACCTCACGCCGCCCGCGGGCGCGTGACGCCAGCAGCGCCAGGGCCAGCGCCGGGAGCGGCGCGGCGACCGTGTCGGCGAGCGGGTGGACGTCGTAGACCGCCGAGAGCGGTGAGAAGGCCGCCAGGGTGGCGGCGAGCAGGCCCGCCATCGGTCCGGCGAGTCGCCGGGCGGCGACCGCTCCGGCCGCGATCCCGATCCCGGCCCAGAGCACGACCCAGGCCTTGACCAGCATCATCAGGTGGACGCCGTCCAGCCCGAGCCGGCCGCCGAGCGCGGTCGGCGGCAGCAGGAACCCGGGCCCGAGCCAGGACCGCAGCCCCTCGACGAACTCCCAGGGCGTGATGCCGTAACCGAAGACGACCCGGTGGGCGGCCTCGGTCATCTGATAGGTCTCGTCCGGGTAGATGACGCCCTGGTAGAGCAGCGCGTACCGGAGCCGGATCGCGGTGCCCGCGACGATCACGGCCACCGTTGCGATCGCGATCCACGGGGCGAGCCGGCTGCGCCCGTCTGCGGCGCCGCGAGGCGCGGGCGGCGGGACGTCGGGGAGGAGGGCCGGACCCGCGCATCGGCGGGTGCCGACCGAACGTCCGCCTCCCCCATCACCGGAACAGCGTACGGACCGCCCGCCGGCGTCGCGGCACCGTGCGACATCGCCGTGCGGGAGGGGACCCCCCGGCCCACGGTCCCGCTGTCCGGCTCGACCCGGTCCAAGCGCCGGGCTCGAGGCGGAGCGTCGTGCGCACACGCCCGAGGCGGCGTCGCCGCCGGGACCTTGACGCCCACCCCTCGTGGGGAGTGCCCTGGATCCGGCTCCGCGGAGCCCCGAGCACCCGCAGGGGGGCAGATGGCCGAGATCGCGTTGCCGGACACGGCACCGCAGAGCGTCAAGGACCGCGCGGGCGAGCCCGGACGCGCACCGGTGCCGGATCCGACCCTCGGGGTCGACGTCGCCGTCGAAGCGCGGGGGACGCCGCCGCACCGCCTCGTCGCGCTCGGTGACTCGCTGACCCACGGCTTCCAGAGCGGTGCCGTCTACGGCACCGGGCTCTCGTACCCGGCGATCATCGCCTACGAGCTCGGGTGGCTGGACTCCTACCGCTACCCGCGCTACGGCGGACCGGGCGGTCTGCCCCTCAACGTGGAGCTGCTGCTGCGCCGGCTCCAGGACCGCTTCGGCACGGTGCTCTCCTGGTGGGAGCTGCCGATGGCGCTCTTCGAGGGCCGCCGGTTCATGGACGAGGTCGAGGACTACTGGGAGCGCGGGGCGGGCGCCGCCCCGCCCGCGCCGACGGCGTATGTCCACGACCTGGCCGTCTACGGCTGGGACCTGCGGGACGCGTTGTCACGCACGTACGCGGGCTGCCTGGCGGGGATCGAAGCGCCGAAGGACGACCTGCTCAGCCAGGTCGTCCAGAACAACAACCTGCGGGCGGCGCTGCGGGTCTATCCGGCGCAGACCCAGGACCGCGACCTGACCCTCTTCGACGTCGCCGCCCGGCTCGGTGACGAGCACGACGCGGACACGGACGCCGGGATCGAGACGCTGGTCGTCTTCCTCGGCGCGAACAACGCGCTCTCCGCGGTGTCGGGCCTGCGCGTGGCCTGGAGCGGCGCCGGCTACGACGACCTCACCGACAAGGCCGCATACACCGTCTGGCGCCCGGAGCACTTCGCCGCGGAGTTCGCCCAGGTGGTGGAGAAGGTCCGGGCCATCGACGCGCGACACGTCGTCTGGTGCACGATCCCGCACGTCACCATCGCGCCGATCGCCCGGGGGGTCGGCCGCAAGCAGGACGTCGGCTCGGCCTACTTCCCGTACTACGCGCGCCCCTGGGTCAAGGACGCGGAGTTCGACCCCGGCCACGACCAGCACATCACCGGCGGCGAGGCCCGAGCCGTCGACGTCGCCATCGATCTCTACAACGAGACGATCGAGGACGCGGTCCGCGAGGGGCGCACCCAGGGCCGCGACTGGTACCTGCTCGACGCGGCCGGCCTGCTCGACCGGCTGGCCTCCCGGCGGTACATCACCGACCCGAACGCCCGGCCGCCGTGGTGGACGCCGTACCCGCTGCCGCCGGCGCTGGGCACCCTGACCCCGCCGCCGGACTCGCTCTTCCTCACCGGCGACGGGCACGGTGGCCGCGCCACCGGAGGGCTGTTCAGCCTCGACGGCGTCCACCCCACGACGGTGGCGTACGGCATCCTGGCGCAGGAGATCATCACGGTCATGCGGCGGGCCGGTGTGCCGTTCTACGGTCCCAACGGCGGGCTGCGGAGCGATCCCGTCACCGTCGACTTCGCCCGGCTGCTGCGGCTGGACACGCTGGTCCAGCACCCTCCGCAGAACATCACCTCGACCCTCGACGTCCTCGGCTGGGCCGACGAGGCGTTGAGCTGGTCGAAGTGGGCGCTCACCTGGTGACGCCCTGACCGCGTCTCAGGATCCGAACCGGCGGTTGCGGCCGAACGGGGCGAGGGGTGGCATGAGGGGATGAGCGAGCCGAGCCTGCCCCTGGTCGACATCAGCCGGTTCCGCGACCCGGATCAGCGCGAGGCGTTCCTCGCCGACCTGCGGCACGCCGCGCACGACGTGGGCTTCTTCTACGTCGTCGGGCACGGCATCGCTCCGCAGGTGACGGAGGGCGTGCTGGGAGCAGCCCGGGAGTTCTTCGCGCTGCCGCTGGAGCAGCGGCTCGAGATCGAGAACGTCCACTCTGCCGCACTTCCGCGGCTACAGCCGGGTGGGCACCGAGCGCACCGGAGGCAGTGCCGACCAGCGGGAGCAGATCGACGTCGGGCCCGAGCGGCAGGCGCTCCCCGACGTCCCGCCCGGCAAGCCCTACCTGCGGCTGATCGGCCCGAACCAGTGGCCGTCGGCGGCGCCCACGCTCCGGCCGGCCGTGCTGCGCTGGCTGGCGGAGGCCGAGCGCGTGTCCCGCGAGGTGCTCCGCGCGCTCTCCGCGGCGCTCGGGCAGAGAGAGACGTACTTCGACGCCTGGTTCGACGACGAGGCCTACCCGCACGTCAAGGTGGTCCGGTACCCAGCCCGCGAGCAGGTCGCGTCGACCCAGGGCGTGGGCGCCCACAAGGACTACGGGTGGCTGGCCCTGCTCCTGCAGGACGACCTCGGCGGCCTGCAGGTGGAGGCGGGCGACGGCAGCTGGATCGACGCCCGGCCCGTGCCCGGGGCGTTCGTCGTCAACATCGGCGAGCTGCTCGAGGTCGCCACGCAGGGCTACCTGCGGGCCACCCGGCACCGCGTCGTCAGTCCGGCCGGGAAGGAACGCTTCAGCATCCCGTTCTTCCTCGACCCCCGCCTGGACGCCGTCGTCCAGCCGCTGCAGCTGCCGCCCGAGCTGGCGGCCGAGGCGCGCGGCGTCGAGGACGATCCCGACAACCCGCTCCTCGCGCAATACGGGCAGAAGTGCCTGCTCGGATGGGTCCGCAGCCACCCCCGCGTCGCGGAGCGGTGGCATCCCGACCTGCTCGTCCCGTCGCCCTGATCAGGGGCGGGCCGAGGTCAGAGCAGGGAGAAGCCCTTCGTCCCCGCCGGAATGCGGCGCAGGCCGGCGGCACGGAAGTCGACGACGACCCAGTCCTCCGTGACCTCGGTCACCCGGCCCAGACCCCAGCTGTCGAGGGTCACCCGGTCGCCGACGGCGAAGCCGGCGGTCGACGGCAGGACCGGCTCCTCTCGGATGAAGGGACTGGTCGGCAGGACGCGGCCCGGAGGGCGAGGGAGACGTGGCACGTTGCCAGTGTGCGTCATCCGAGCGGCTGATGAACACCACGACGCGGTTACGGTGCAGCCGCGCCGGGCGCGCCACGCCGAACGGGCTCCCCGTGCGAGGGGTGATAGGGAGGGGGCGTGACGACGACGCCGATCCGTCCCTGGGCCGCTCCGGAGATCACCTCGTGGAACCGGCTCCCCATGCACGCCGTCCCGCACCGCGAGGGCGATCTCGGCGTCGAGCGGCTCCCCCTGGAGGGGACCTGGCGGTTCGAGCTGTTCCCGACTCCGGAGCAGGCACTCGAGGCGGAGGACCTCGCCACGGCCCTCACCGTCCCGGGGGCGTGGACCCTGCAGCAGTTCGACGACGTCCACGGCCTGGCCGACCTGCCGCACTACACGAACGTCCAGATGCCGTGGCCCGGTCGCCCGCCCTATGCGCCGACGGACCGCAATCCCACCGGCGTCCACGAACGGGACGTCGAGGTGCCCGCGGCCTGGGCCGGCCGCCGGATCGTCCTCCATGTCGGCGCCGCCGAGAGCGTGCTGCTCGCCGCGGTCAACGGCGTCGACGTGGGTATCGGCAAGGACTCCCACCTCGCGAGCGAGTTCGACGTCACCGAACACGTGCGCCCCGGCGGGACCAACGTCGTCCGGCTCACCGTGGTCAAGTGGTCCGACGCCACCTTCGTCGAGGACCAGGACCAGTGGTGGCACGGCGGCGTCACGCGGCCGGTCTTCCTCTACGCCACCGCGCCGATCCACTTCGCCGACGTCCACGTCACGGCCGGCCTCGACGGACCGGTCGTCGAGCCGCTGCTCGAGGGCGCGACGGCGACCGGATCCCTGCGGGTCGACGTCCAGATCGGTGCCCCGGGCAACGACGTCCCCGAGGGCTGGTCGGTGCGGGTCCGGCTCGCGGGCGGTCCCGAGGTCGACGGCTCCGTCCCGGTGCCGCCGTCCACGCCGGTCGACTCCCCGGGGGCCCCGGCCCGATCGTCGTTCTCCGCCGTCGAGGCCGGCCGCATCCAGTACTTGCGGGCCGCCGGCGTCGAGCTCGAACCGACCGAGGCGGCGATCGGGGCGGCGATCGAGCAGGCCCGCAGACCGCTCGGCATGGGCCGGCTGCGGTTCGAGGCGACGGTGCCCGGCGTCACGCCGTGGACGGCGGAGCTGCCGCACCTCTACGACCTCGAGGTCACCCTGCACGATCCGGACGGCGCCGCCGTCGAGCGGGCGACCTACCGGATCGGCTTCCGGCGGGTCGAGGTCGTCGGCAGCGACCTCCTCGTCAACGGCGTCCGCGTGATGATCCGCGGCGTCAACCGGCACGACTTCGACCCCCGCTTCGGCCGGACGATCGCGCCCGAGCGGTTCCGTGCGGACCTGCTGACCATGAAGCGGTTCGGGTTCAACGCCGTCCGGACGTCGCACTACCCGAACGACCCGGCCCTGCTGGACGCCGCGGACGAGTTGGGGCTGTTCGTCGTCGACGAGGCCGACATCGAGTGCCACGCGTACGCCCACCACGTCGCCGACATGCCCGAGTACCTGTCGGCCTTCGTCGACCGGGTCTCGCGGATGGTGCGGCGGGACAAGAACCACCCGTCGGTGATCCTGTGGTCGCTCGGCAACGAGAGCGGTTACGGCGCGAACCACGACGCTGCCGCCGGGTGGCTCCGCCGCTACGACCCGACCCGTCCGCTGCACTACGAGGGCGCGATCATGTTCGACTGGACGGGCGACCAGACGGCCAGCGACATCACCTGCCCGATGTACGCGACGATCGAGTCGATGGTCGCCCACGCCCGCTCGGGCAAGCAGCGGCACCCGCTCATCCAGTGCGAGTACTCGCACGCGATGGGCAACAGCAACGGCACGCTCGCCGAGTATTGGCGCGCGTTCGAGACCACGCCCGGGCTGCAGGGCGGTTTCATCTGGGAGTTCTGGGACCACGGCATCCTGCAGTCCGTGCAGAGCGGCCGTCCGGCCGGCGGCGCGGTTCCCGAGCCCGGCGGACGCCGGGGACTGCCGCCGGAGGGCCACCGCTGGGCGTACGGCGGCGACTTCGGCGACGTCCCCAACGACGGCAACTTCGTCGCCGACGGCATGGTGTTCCCGGACCGGACGCCGAAGCCGGCGATGCTCGAGCACCGGGCCCTGGCCGAACCGGTCCGGCTGGCGCCGGTCGACGGGACGCCGGGCAGCTTCCGGCTCGAGAACCGGCAGGACGTCCGCGACCTCTCGTGGCTGGTCGCACGCTGGCGGATCGACGCCGACGGATCCGGCGGGCAGCCCGGCCGTGGCGGCGCGACCCACGCCTCGCCGCTGCCGCAGGTGCCGGCAGGCGCGAGCACGGTGATCGAGGTTCCGGCGGAGCTGCTCGAGCGGTTCCGGGAGCAGTCGCCGGAGGACGCGGAGGCCACCCTGGTCCTCCAGGTCGAGGCCGCCGGCGACACCCCACGGGCCGAGCGCGGCGCCGTCGTCGCCTCCCTCGGCATCCCGCTCGTCCGGGAGCGCCGGGACCTGCTGACCCGCGCCGGCGTCGCCCGCGAGGACCGCGATCCCGGCGACCTGGTGGACGGCGACGGGCTCCTCACCGGAGTCGGCCTCGCGGCCGCTCCCCGCCTCGTCCTCTGGCGGGCACCGACGGACAACGACCGGATCGGCGGGTTCGCCGACCGGTGGAGCGCGCTCGGGCTCGACCGGCTGGAGCGCCGCCTCGTGGGCGCCGACCAGAAGGACGGCTCGCTGGTCGTCACCGCCGACGTCGTCACCGGAGCCGGTCACGTCGTCCGGCACGTCCAGACGCTGACGCCGGTGCGCGACGGCGTCCTCGTCGAGGAGGTCGCCGTCCTACCGCCGGAACTGGACGACGTCCCCCGGGTCGGCACCGTCCTCGAGGTCGGCGGGGGCCCCGCAACGGGCCACGCGCAGCTGTTCGGCGGGGGCCCGACCGAGACCTACCCCGACCGGCGGGCGTCCGCCGACGCGCTGCACCGCATCCTCGAGGTCGACACGCTGTTCACGCCCTACGTCCGGCCGCAGGAGAGCGGCGGGCGTTCCGGCGTCCGGTGGTTCTCGCTGGGGCGACTCGAGATCGGGGACGAGGTCGTCGACGGGCGCGCCCAGCCGGTCGCGCGGTACGACGAGGCGCTGGTCGTCCACCTGGACGAGCCGCGACAGGTGAGCCTGACCCGGTACCACGCGTCGGATCTGGCCGCCGCCACCCACAGCGACGAGCTGGTGCCGCGGAACGAGGTCGTCGTCCACATCGACGCGGCACACCGTGGGCTTGGCACGGCCTCCTGCGGGCCGGACACTCTCGCGGACTACCTGCTGCACCCCGGCGAGTACCGCTGGTCGTACACGCTCGTCACCCCGACCGACTGATCCCCCCGGACACGGCGAAGGCCGCCGCCCCTGGGGGACGGCGGCCTTCGCGGTGGAGAGGCGGTTACTCGGTGGCTGTGGCTGGCCCCGGACGCGAAGCCACGACCTCGGAGCGGGACGCGGTACCGGCGTGGGCCGGGGTCGCGTCGTCCTCCTCGGCCTCGCCGGCGGCCATGTCGCCGAGCGCGGCACCGGCGGCGAACTCCTGCGCCTCACGGGCCTCGATGCCCGACTGGGTGCGGAGCTTCTCCTCCGGCAGGAACCAGACGATGACGAACGCCACCGCGACGACGAACGCACCGAGCAGGAAGACCACGTCCGCCGCGTCCGCGAAGCCGACCTTGAACGGATGGGCCAGCACGTCGGGCAGCTTGTTGATGAACGAGGAGTCGTTCAGCGCCTGGCTCGCCCCGCCCTGCAGCTGCTTGGCCTGCTGGGCGAACTCGGGCGACCGGACGGCCGACTGGAAGGCGGAGTCGCCCTCGATGGCCGCACGGATCTTGTCGGGGACGGCGTTGAACAGCACCGACAGGAAGACGGCAGTGCCGAGCGTGCCACCCATCTGCCGGAAGAACGTCGCCGACGAGGTGGCGACGCCCATGTCCTGGGGCGGGACGGCGTTCTGGATCGCCAGCACGAGGGTCTGCATGTTCATGCCCAGGCCCAGGCCGAAGAGGAACGCGTAGGCGTCCACGACGCCGATCGAGGTGCCGGCGTCGAGCGTGTGCAGCAACACCATGGCGACCACGAGCAGGCCGAGGCCGATCCGGGGGAACCAGATGTACCGACCCGTCCGCGCGATCACCTGGCCCGAGGTGATCGTGCCGCTCATCAGGCCCACGACCAGCGGCAGCAGGAGCAGGCCTGCGACCGTGGGGCTGTAGCCCTTGACGATCTGCATGTAGAGCGGCACCGCGGCCAGGCCGCCGAACATGCCCATACCGACGACGAAGTTGAGTACGGAGCCGACGCCGAAGGTGCGGCCGCGGAACAGCCGCAGCGGCAGCAGCGCCTCGTCACCGTAGGCCCGCTCCGCCAGGACGAACGCGACGATGCCGACGAGGCCGATGACGTAGCAGATGATCGCGCTCGTGCTGGTCCAGCCCCAGTCCCGGCCCTGCTCGGCGATGATCAGGATCGGGATCAACCCGACGACCAGCGCGAGGGCACCGGGGTAGTCGATCCGGTGGTCCCGGCGGTTGTGGGGCAGGTGCAGCGTGCGGACGACGAGCAGCAGCGACGCGATGCCGATCGGCACGTTGATGAGGAAGACCCAGCGCCAGCCGGTGATGCCGAGGATCGTGTTGGCGCCCGCGAAGAGGCCGCCGAGCACCGGGCCGAGGACGCTCGAGGTGCCGAACACGGCCAGGAAGTAGCCCTGGTACTTGGCGCGCTCACGCGGCGGCACGATGTCACCGATGATCGTCAGCGCGAGCGCGAACAGACCTCCGGCGCCGATGCCCTGGAAGGCGCGTGCGGCAGCGAGTTGGTACATCGACTGTGCGGCGCCGGAGAGCAACGAGCCGACGACGAAGACGCTGATCGCGAAGATGAAGAACGGCCGGCGGCCATAGATGTCGCTCAGCTTGCCGTACAGGGGCGTGACGATGGTCGAGGTGATGAGGTAAGCGGTCGTCGCCCAGGCCTGGATGCTCAGGCCGTCGAGGTCGTCCGCGATCGTGCGGATTGCGGTCGAGACGATCGTCTGGTCCAGCGCCGCCAGGAACATGCCCGACATGAGGCCGGCCAGGATGACGACGATCTGCCGGTGCGTGAAGGACGACGGTGCGTCCTGCGCGACCGCGCCGGCGTTTGCGCCGGCGGGCGTTGCGGTGGTCATGCGTTCTCCAGATCAGGGGTGCGTGGGTCGGGGAGCCGGTCGGGTGTGTCCGCCTGCGGAGGGGCCGGCTCCGTTGCCGGCGACCCGCTGATCGTCGCGATCACGTGGGGGCGGAAGGCGTCGAGGTCGTCGTTCAGCCGTCGCATCAGCACGACGAACTGACCGAGGTCCTCCGACGTCCAGCCGCTGAGCGCCTCGCTGATGACCATCAGCCGGCGGCGGGCGATCTCGTGCGCGACCTGCTCGCCCGCGTCGGACGCGACCAGGTGCACGGCGCGACCGTCGACGGGATCGGGGCGGCGCTCGACGTAGCCGGCGCGGGCGAGCTGCGCCACGTACCGGCTCACGGTCGAGGGATCGAGCATGCATGTCCCCGCGAGCTCGCCCTGCCGCCGGGGGCCGCCCCTGACCAGGGTGATCAGGAGGCCGAAGGCGGCGGCGTCGAGCCCCTCGGGGACGAGCGTGGCCATACTGGTCTTGAGGACGTGCAGCAACCTGGCGTGACGGGTGATCTCGTGATTGAGGTCGGCCATCAGGGCCTGGTCAGGCCCCCGCGATGTCGTGGACACGGTCCTCCTCCCCGCAGTGTTCGTGCGTCGTACAAGTAGATGTGTCTCACAACTGCTTGCACCTCGCAACTTATTTCCGGGTCGCCGCGCCGACGTAGGCTGCGAACCATGCGAGTGCACGTCGTCCAGGTGGCCTATACGGACGAGGAGCGGGTCGAGGCTCGCGTCGAGCGCGTCGCGGCGCTCGTCGCCGGCCAGCGCGGTGCGGATCTCGTCGTCCTGCCCGAGCTCTGGCCGCACGGCGGCTTCAGCTACCGCTCCTGGGCGGAGCGCGCCGAGCCCCTCGACGGCCCGTCGCTGTCCGCGATCGCGAAGGCCGCGGCGGAGATCGGAGCCGTCGTCCACGCCGGGAGCATCGTCGAGCGGGCCGCTCCCGGCCCGGAGGGGCGCGGGCTCTGGAACACCTCGGTGCTGTTCGGCCCGACCGGTGACCGGATCGCCGTCTACCGCAAGATCCATCGTTTCGGCTTCGGCAACGGCGAGCCCGTGCTGCTCGAGGCGGGCGACGAGTTGGTCGTCCGGACCGTCTCCCTGGCCGGGAGACCCACCGGCGTCGGGCTCGCCACCTGCTACGACCTGAGGTTCCCCGAGCTGTTCCGCGGCCTCCTCGACGGAGGCGCGGAGCTGGTGCTGATCCCCGCCGCGTGGCCGGCGCCGCGGGTCGAGGCGTGGTCCCTGCTCGGCCGCTCCCGGGCGATCGAGGACCAGGTCGTCGTCGTCCAGTGCAACACCGGCGGCACGCACGCGGGTGTGCGGATGGGGGGCCGCAGCCAGGTGGTCGACGCGACCGGGGCGGTCCTGGCGGAGGCCGGGAACGGTGAGGAGGTCCTGGTCGTCGACGTGGACCTGGACGCCGTGGCCGCCTGGCGCGAGAGCTTCCCCGTCCTCGCCGACCGCCGCCTCTGATCCCCGGCGCAGAGGGGGTAGGGGCGGCCGAGGGTCCGTGGTAGCACTGGGGTGTGACCGCGGACGAGAACCCGACGCCCTTCGACGACCTCGACGCCTACATCGCCCTGCCGCGGGTCTCCGGCCTGCTCCTGTCCCCCGACGGTGAGCGGCTCGTCACCGCCGTCGCGACCCTCGACGGGGAGCGCACCGCGTTACGTCTCCGCGCTGTGGGAGGTCGACCCGGCCGGCGTCCGCCCCGCCCGGCGGCTCACCCGCAGCGCCAAGGGCGAGACTCCGGTCGCGTTCCTCCCGGACGGCGGATTGCTGTTCACCTCGGCCCGCCCCGACGACCGCTCGAAGGACGACGACCTGCCTCCCGCGCTGTGGCTGCTGCCGGCGGGGGGCGGCGAGGCTCGGGTCGTCGCGGTCCGGCCCGGCGGCGTCGACGGCGCCGCGGTCGCGGCCGACGAGGGCACCGTCGTGCTCGCGTCCAGCACGCTGCCCGGCTCCGCGGGCGGGGACGACGACGAGAAGCGTCGCAAGGCGCGCAAGGACCTCAAGGTCTCCGCGATCCTCCACGAGGAGTACCCGGTCCGGTTCTGGGACGCCGATCTCGGCCCCGACCAGGTCCGCCTGTTGGCCGGCCGGGTGCCGGGCGAGACGACGCCCGGCACGGACGACGGCGTCGTCGGCCGGGTCGCGCTGACCGATCTCACGCCGGCACCCGGTCGCGCGCTCGACGAGGCGCAGTACGACATCAGGCCGGACGGCGGCGCCGTCGTCACCACCTGGCAGCATCCCGAGGCCGGCGGACGCCGGGTCACGCTCGTCGCGATCGACGTCGCCTCCGGCGACCGGCGCGTCCTCCTCGACGACGAGGGCGAGGAGTACGCCGCTCCTGTCTTCTCGCCCGACGGCCGCCGCGTCGCGCTGCTCGTCGAGCGCCGGTCGACCGTCACCGACCCTCCGGACGTCGTGCTCGCCGTCCTGGACCTCGCCCTCGACGAGCGGACCGACGTCACCGGCGGCTGGGACCGCTGGCCGGGGAGCCCGCGCTGGACGCCGGACGGCGAGGCGCTGGTCTTCGTGGCGGACGACCAGGGCCGCTCACCGGTGTACCGGCTCGACCTGGGCGATGGAGGGATCACGCGGCTGACCGGCGACCACGGCGCGTACACCGACGTCCGGGTCTCGCCCGACGGCCGGTCGGTCTACGCCCTGCGCTCCGCCGTCGACGCCGCCCCCGCGCCGGTCCGCCTGGACGCCGATCGCGCCGACCAGGAGCCGCAGCATCTGCTCGGCCCGGTCGAGGCCCCCGACCTGCCCGGCAACCTCACCGAGGTCACGGCGACGGCGGAGGACGGGACCCCGCTGCGCGCGTGGCTGGTGCTGCCCGTCGGCGCGCGCGAGCACGTGCCGGCGCCGCTGCTGCTCTGGGTGCACGGCGGCCCGCTGGGCTCGTGGAACGCCTGGTCGTGGCGCTGGAGCCCGTGGATCATGGCGGCGCGCGGGCTACGCCGTGCTGCTGCCCGATCCGGCCCTCTCCACCGGGTACGGGCTCGACATGGTTCGGCGCGGCTGGAGCGGGTGGGGCGGCGCACCGTTCACCGACCTCATGACGATCACCGATGCGGCGCAGGCCCGCCCGGACATCGACGCCGAGCGGACGGCCGCCATGGGCGGGTCCTTCGGGGGCTACATGGCGAACTGGATCGCGGGCCACACCGACCGCTTCCGCGGCATCGTGACCCACGCCAGCCTCTGGGCGCTCGACCAGTTCGTTTCGACCACCGACGCCGCCTATGCCTGGCGGCGGGACATGACAGCCCGAGACGCTGTTCGACAACAGCCCGCATCGGTTCGTCGACCAGATCCGGACGCCGATGCTCGTCATCCACGGGGACAAGGACTACCGGGTGCCGATCGGCGAGGGCCTGCGGCTGTGGGCCGAGCTCGCCGAGCGGCAGCACGGACAGGGCGCCGAGGGCATGCCGCACAAGTTCCTGTACTTCCCGGACGAGAACCACTGGGTGCTGAAGCCGCAGCACGCCAAGATCTGGTACCAGGTGGTCGAGGCGTTCCTCGACATGACGGTGCACGGCAAGGACTGGCAGCTGCCGGACCTCCTGCGCTGAACCGGAGCCCGGTCAGCTCCCCACGGCGGGCTCGGTGCCGCGACGCCGGCGCGGCGGCGGTGCCTCGACCGCGGCCCGCGCCTTCGCGGTCTTCACGGCCGCCTTGAGGGTGTCGATGTCGTAGGCGCCGTAGTGGCGTCGGCCGTTGACGAAGAACGTCGGCGTGCCCGACACCCCGCTCAGCTCCGCGGACTGCACGTCCTCGGCCACCCGCGACGCCATCCGGTGCTCCTTGAGGTCGCGCCGGAAGCGGTCGACGTCGAGCCCGAGCTGCTCGGCGTAGCCGAGGAGGTCGCGCCCCAGCAGGTGGTCCTGGTGGTCCAGCAGCAGGTCGTGCATCTCCCAGAAGGCGCCCTGCTCGGCGGCCGCCTCCGCGGCCTCGGCGGCGAAGGCGGCGTGCGGGTGCACGTGCTCCAGCGGCAGGTGCCGCCAGACGTAGCGGATGTCGCCGCCGGCCCCGGCGAGCAGCTCCCGGACGACGGGCTCCGCCCGGCCGCAGTACGGGCACTCGAAGTCGCCGTACTCCACCATCGTCACCGGGGCGTCGTCCGGGCCCCGGATGTGGTCGTGGTCGGGGTCGACCGCCTGCGCGAGGTCCGTCACCGGTTCGGCGTAGCCGAGGAGGGCCCGCAACCGGGTGGCGACCGGCAGCCGCGCGGTGAGCCGGAAGACGACCCACGTGAGCCCGGTGGCGAGGACGGCGGCCACGAGGACGCCGAAGGTGGCCTCCTGCAGGGTGTCCCCCTCCAGCGACAGGTTGGCCACGAGCAGGGAGACCGTGAACCCGATCCCGGCGATCGTGCCTCCACCGGCGACCGAGGCCCAGCCCACGGGCGGCAGCACCCGGCCGCCGGAGAGCCGCGTCACGGCCCACGACCCGCCGAGGAAGCCGAGCGGCTTGCCGATCACGTAACCGGCGATCACGCCGAGCGTCACGGGTGAGTGCAGGGCGCGCGCGAGGAACGACCCGTTGACGACGATGCCGGCGTTGGCGACGGCGAAGAGCGGGACGATGACGTAGCTGGTCCACGGCAGGAACCGCTGCTGCAGCAGGTCGTTCAACGACAGCGACGCCGACAGGCTCGACCCTGCGGAGCGGGCGAGCTCCGGCGTCGGCTGCTCGCGGAAGAGCCGGAACCGCTCCAGCGCCTCGTCGAGCGCGTCGCCCGGCGGGTTGTACGCGTACGTGAGCAGGCCCATGACGAGGCCGATGACGATCGGGTCGATCCCGGAGGAGAGCAGCGCCAGCCAGATCGCGACCCCGCAGGCGAAGTACGCCAGCCCGTAGCGGAGGCGGAAGCGGCGGAGCGTGAGCGGGACGAGGAAGAGCACCAGCGCCACCATCAACGAGCGCAGATCCACGTCGGTGCTGTACACCGTGGCGATCACCGCGAGCGCCACGACGTCGTCGACGACGAGCGCCGTCAGGAGGAACGCCCGGACCTGCTCGGGCACCCGGCGTCCGAGCAGGGCGAGGGTACCGAGGGCGAACGCGGTGTCCGTCGACATCGCGACCCCCCAGGCTCCGGCTGTGGGCCGCCCGGCGTTGATCGCGAGGAAGACCAGCGCGGGCACGATCATCCCGACCAGCCCCGCCGCCAGCGGCAGCGCCAGACGGGAGCGTTCCCGCAGGTCACCGAGGTCGAACTCGCGGCGCGCCTCGAGCCCGACGACGAAGAAGAAGAACGTCATCAGGCCGCTGTTGACCCAGTCCCGCAGCTCCAGCGCGACGGACCAGTCGCCGAGGCGGATCTCCAGCTCCGTGGTCCAGAAGGCGTGGTACGACGCCGTCGCCAGGTTGGCCCACAGCAGCGCGACGAGCGCGCCGGCGAGCAGGACGGCCGCGCTGCCCGACTCGGTCTGCAGGAACCGCTGGAGGGGCGAGATGGTCCGGGCCCAGGCCGTGGTGCCGGTGAACGACCGGTTGGACTCGCCGCCGGTCGCCGGGCCATCCCCGCTCACGGCACGACCCTGGCCTACTCCGCCCGATTCGACAATCCCCGTCCGCACGGCGGACGGCGAGCCTCAGCTCAGCCGTCCGTCGCCGGTCCGGTCCCGCCGCCGTCAGCGCGACGAGCCGAACCGGCGACGGCGGCGGCGAGGTCAGAAGGCGGCCTCGTCCAGGTCCATCAGGGAGTTGTCGGTGGCCTCGGCGATCGCCCGCTCCGCGGAGAGCTTCGGCAGCACCTGCCGGGCGAAGAACCGCGCCGCGGCGACCTTGCCCTCGTAGAAGGCCGTGTCCCGGGTGCTCGCGCCCTCGCCGAGGCGGGCGAGCGCGACCTCGGCCTGGCGCAGCAGCAGCCAGCCGATGACCAGGTCACCGGCCGCGAGCAGCAGCCGGGTGGTGTTCTGACCGACCTTGTAGATGTTGCGCGGGTCCCCGCCCGCGACGCGCGGGTCGCTGGTCATGGCGGCACCGACCATGGTGCCGACGATCGCCTGGACGTCGTCCAGCGCCTTGCCCAGCAGTTCGCGCTCCGTGGAGAGCCGGCCGTCGCCGGGGTCGGCCTTGGCGAACTCGGCGATCTGGCTCGCGAGGTGCGCCAGCGCCTGCCCCTTGTCCCGCACGATCTTCCGGAAGAAGAAGTCGTTGCCCTGGATGGCGGTGGTGCCCTCGTAGAGGGTGTCGATCTTGGCATCCCGGACGTACTGCTCCAGCGGATAGTCCTGGAGGAAGCCGGAACCGCCGAAGGTCTGCAGGCTCTCGGTGCCGAGGAGCACCCACGAGCGCTCCGAACCCACGCCCTTGACGATGGGCAGGAGCAGGTCGTTGACCCGCTCGGCCATCTCGTCGCGCTCGCCGCGCGCGTCCGCCACGGCCACGGCGTCCTGCTGGGCCGCCGTGTACAGGACGAGCGCCCGCAGGCCCTCGGCGTACGCCTTCTGGGTCATGAGCGAGCGGCGGACGTCGGGGTGGTGCGTGATCGCGACGCGGGGGGCGGTCTTGTCCGCCATCTGGGCCAGGTCCGCGCCCTGGACCCGGTTCTTGGCGTACTCCAGCGCGTTGAGGTAGCCCGTCGAGAGGGTCGCGATGGCCTTGGTGCCGACCATCATCCGAGCGGCCTCGATGATCTTGAACATCTGGGCGATGCCGTTGTGGACGTCGCCGAGCAGCGTGCCGACGGCGGGGATGCCGTCGACCTCGCCGAACCGCAACTCGCAGGTGGTCGAGGCCTTCAGACCCATCTTGTGCTCGACGTTGGTCACGAAGGCGCCGTTGCGCTCGCCCAGACCGCCCGTCACCAGGTCCACGTGGTACTGCGGGACGACGAACAGCGAGAGCCCCTTGGTGCCGGGGCCGGCGCCCTCCGGCCGGGCCAGCACCAGGTGGACGATGTTCTCCTGGAAGTCGCTCGCGGCCGAGGTGATGAACCGCTTGACGCCGGTGATGTGCCAGGTGCCGTCCGGCTGCTGCACGGCCTTCGTCCGGCCGGCGCCGACGTCGGACCCGGCGTCGGGCTCGGTGAGGACCATGGTGGCGCCCCAGTGGCGCTCGACCATGTGGCCCGCGAGCCGCTTCTGGTCCTCCGTGCCCAGCGTGTGCAGCACCTTGGCGAAGGAGAAGCCGGAGCTGTACATGTGCACGGCGGGGTTGCTGCCGAGGACGAGCTCGGCGATCGCCCAGCGCAGACTGGGCGGGACCGGGGTGCCGCCCAGTTCGGCGGGCACGTCCATGCGCCAGAACTCGGCGTCCACGTAGGCCTGGTAGGAGCGCTTGAACGACTCGGGGATCGCCACGGAGTAGGTCGCCGCGTCGTAGACGGGCGGGTTGCGGTCGGAGTCCACGAGCGAGGGCGCCAGATCCTCCGTCGCCAGCCGCGCCACCTCGTGCAGCATCTCGCGGGCCGTGTCGGCGTCCACCTCCTCGAACGGCCCCGTCCCGAGGACCGCCTGGCGACCGAGCACCTCGAAGAGGGTGAACTCCAGGTCGCGGAGGTTGTGCTTGTAGTGGCTCATCAGGTTCCTCCGGCCGCGCAGATGCCGCCGGGCGCGGTCGGCACCGTGGTCAGCCGGCGGGGTTACCCGCCGGTAACCCTGATGATGCTACTGGCGAGTAACCGATGCAAGCAGATCGGCTCAGACGCGCGACGGGGCGGTGAGGACCACGTGGTCCCCACCGCCCCGTCGGTCGAGCGGATCGGTTGCTGAGCGCTTCACCCCGAGGGAGCGCTCAGCCGGCTCGGCGTCAGCGCAGGCTGCGCGAGCGCGACCCACCGGCGACGAGAGCGACGCCGATGGCGGCGAGCACGACCTGGATCAGAAGCTTGATCCAGTCGATGCCGTTGGTGTTGCCGACACCGATCGCGTTGGCGATGAAGGTGCCGATCAGGGCGGCCACGATACCGATGACGATCGTCAGCCAGATGGAGATGTTCTGCCGGCCGGGAACGACCAGACGCCCGAGGGCGCCGATGATGGCTCCGACGATGATCGCGGAAATGATCGCGCTAATCACGACTGCTCCTGTTGGTGGGGTGTAAGAGGCCCTGTCAGGACATGAGATGCCCCTTCAGGGGCACGGGTAAACGTCGGGATGATGTTGCGCTCGACTCGCGCGATCTCCCGGGGCCTGCCACATTCCGGCCATGAGCGCATCCTCAGACCTGACCGTCAGGGACCGGGCCGAGGCCGCGCCGCTCACCCGGGGATCTGCGGTGCGGCTCTTCGCCGGCGGCCTGGTGCTGTACCTGGGCCTGATCGCCGTCGGACTCGACGATCACCCACGTGCTCAGCGACAGCGCGCTGGTGCGCGCCGACCGGGCGGTGAGCGTCTGGTTCGCCGGCCACCGGACGCCGCTGTTCGACACGCTGACCCACATCGGCACGCTCCTTGCCGAGACCTACACGGCGATCGCCCTCAGCGTCGTGCTCGTGCTCGTGTTCCGGCGTTGGCTGGGGCGCTGGCGGGAGTCCATCGGCGTCCTCGTGGCGATCCTCGGCGAGCTGTTCATCTTCCTGCTGGTGACGAACACCGTGCACCGGCAGCGGCCGCCGGTGCCGCGGCTCGACCCCGCTCCGCCGACGTCGAGCTTCCCCTCCGGCCACACGGCGGCGGCGATGGCGCTGTACGGCTGCCTCGCGATCGTCCTGCTCCGGCAGATGAGCCACCGGCGGCTGGCACGCGTGCTCGCCGTGCTCTGCTTCTGCGTGCCGCCGATCGTGGCCTTCAGCCGGGTCTACCGGGGCATGCACTACCCGACCGACGTGCTGTTCGGCGCGATCGGAGGCGGCCTGTGGCTGCTGATCGCCGTGCTCGTCGTCGTCCCCTCCGCGACCTACGGGCGGGGCGCTGCCCGGCGGAGACCGGCCGAGGCCGGGACGGTCCCGGTGGAGTCGCCGCCGCGGGGTGTCACCGCTCGCGGATGACCTACTGCTGGGTCGGGCGGGAGAGCACGGGGGCGGCGTCGTCGGACGGCGTCTTCGGCTCCGCGTCCGGCGGAGGCGGGTTCTCGTCGACGTCGTCGGAGTCGTGCCCGTAGGAGTCGGGGCCGTCGGGGCCGTCGGGTCGTCCTCCTCGTCCTCCAGGTCCGGCGCCGCGAGCTGGGGGACCAGCTCGTAGCGCCGGCCGTAGGTGCCGACCACGGCGACGACGGCGGCGGCGAGCGGGATGCCGATGAGGGCGCCGATCGGGCCCCAGATCGCCGCGCCGACGAAGACGGCGCCCAGCGCGATGCCGGAGTTGACGTCCATGGTCCGCTTGCTCACCCGCGGCGTGAACACGTACGTCTCGATCTGCTGGTAGATCGTGGCGAAGATG
The DNA here is from genome assembly GCA_963755755.1 of uncultured Actinomycetota bacterium. Taxonomy (GTDB): domain Bacteria; phylum Actinomycetota; class Actinomycetes; order Actinomycetales; family Kineosporiaceae; genus DATKNA01. The sequence goes on along the minus strand of CAVWLJ010000011.1, from coordinate 221,746 downwards.
ATGATCCACATCGCGGTGAACGGCTCCGTGAACACCACGAAGAGCACCGGGATGACGATCCCGATGTAGGTGCCGACCACCGGGATGAACTGCGCCGTGATGCCGACGAGCAGCGCGAGCGGCAGCCAGTAGGGCACCCCGACCGCCCAGAAGAAGACGGCGTGGCACCCCGCCGAGAGCGCTGCCAGCACGATCTTCGAGATGACGTAGCCGCCCGTCTTCTGCGCGGCGATGTCCCAGACGGTGACGAAGACCTCCTGCCGCTCCGGCGGCATCCACCGGCCGATGGCCCGCCGGATCCGTGGCCCGTCGGCGGCGATGTAGAAGGCGAAGACGAAGAACGTGAACACCTCCAGGAGCAGGGAGAACAGCTGCGTGACGATGCCGACGACGCCGCCGGCGATCTGGGTGGTCCAGGAACCGATCTGCTCCGGGGTGAGCCTGAGCTCGTCCGCGATCTTCGTCGGGTCGAGCTTCAGCTGGGTGTGCGTGTTCACCCAGTCGACGCTCTGCGTCACGGTGGTCGGGAGGGACGTGACGAGCTGCTGGAGCTGGGTGAAGAACAGGTTCCCGAACACCGCGCCGACGGCCAGCGTGATGACCACCACGAAGGTGCCGACGATGCCGGTCGCCGTTCCCCGCCGGACCCCCCGGGTGGTCAGCCGCAGGATGGCGGGCTCCATCGCGATGGCGAACAGCCACGAGAGCATGAGGATGAAGAGGAAGTGACCGATGGCGGCGAAGACGTCGAGCGCCGCCAGCCACAACGTCACGATCACCAGAATGCTGATCACGGTGCGGCGCAGGGAGCGGGAGTCGAAGGCGACCGTCGTCACCGGCCGCGGCTCCGCGCCCGGCGGCGTGTGCGCGCCGATCCGCCGCTGGCCCCGGCGCGGGACGACGGTCACCGGGAGGGGGTTCCCGCTCGCCGACTCGTGGGCAGGGCCGATGCGCGCCTCACCGGAGGACGTCACCCCCGTCCCCGCCGCTCTGCGTGCAGGATCGCTCACGCTGCCTCCTCCCAAGTCCGGCGGCACGACCCTAGCCGGTGTGGTGATCTCCGCAGCGACATCCGCCTCCGCCCCTCCATGCTGCACGCCGGTAGCGCCGTCCCGCACCACCCCTCGGGGCGAGGGAACGGGAGCGCCGCTCCCGCGCTCGGCGCAGGCATGACCGCGCGGACGCAGGGAACTCCAGGGGCATGACGACCTACGGCTACTTCCTGTCGTGCGAGGAGTTCACGCCCGCCCAGCTGGTCGAGCAGGCCCGGATGGCCGAGCGGGCCGGGTTCGAGGCGCTGTGGATCAGTGACCACTTCCACCCCTGGAACGACGAGCAGGGGCAGAGCCCCTTCGTCTGGTCCGTGATCGGCGCGCTCTCGCAGGTGACGTCACTGCCCATCAGCACCGCGGTGACCTGCCCGACCATCCGGCTCCACCCGGCGATCGTCGCCCAGGCGTCGGCGACCGCGTCGGTCCAGCTGGAGGGCAGGTTCGTCCTCGGCGTGGGCAGCGGCGAGGCGCTGAACGAGCACGTCCTCGGCGACCCCTGGCCGTCGGCGGACGAGCGGCTCGAGATGCTCGAGGAGGCCGTGCAGGTCATCCGCCTGCTCCACGACGGGGGCGTCAAGGACTTCCGCGGCGAGTACTACACGGTCGAGAACGCCCGGGTGTACACGCTGCCGAAGGAGCCCGTGCCGATCTACGTCTCCGGGTTCGGCGCCAAGTCCGCCAGCCTGGCCGGCCGGATCGGCGACGGGTTCTGCTGCACCAAGCCCGACGCCGAGCTCGTCGGCACCTTCCGCGACTCCGGCGGCGGGCGCAAGCCGGTACAGGGCGGCTTCAAGGTCTGCTACGGCCCCGACGAGCAGGCCGCCGTCGAGACCGCGCACCGGCTGTGGGCCAACGAGCAGCTGCCGGGCGAGCTCGCCCAGATCCTGCCGACGCCGGCGCACTTCGAGCAGGCCAGCTCGCTCGTGACGCCCGACATGGTCGGCGAGGCCGTCGTCTGCGGTCCGGACGCCGACCGGCACGCGGAGAACGTCCGCCAGTTCGAGCAGGCCGGCTACGACGAGGTCTACGTGCAGCAGATCGGGCCCGACCAGGAGCAGTTCTTCCGGTTCTGGTCCGAGGAGGTCCTGCCGAAGCTGCGCTGAGCGGGGTCAGCCCGCCGGCGGCGCGAGTCGCTGGACGTCGTCGTAGCTCATCGCGTCCGGGATCCGGCCGCCGTCGCGCACTGCGACGGCGGCCGCGACGGCTCGGGTCAGCGCGGAGCGGTAGAGCAGAGACCCGGTGCTGATCCGCGCCACGCCCCAGCCGGCGAGGTCGGCGCGGGTGTGGTCCGGGGACGCGAGGACGTTCAGCGGCGCCGGCACCGCCCGCACGAGGGCCTCGATCGTCGAGGTGGCGAGGCGACCGGGGACGAAGACCCCGTCGGCCCCGGCGTCCAGGTATTGCTCGAGCCGGCCGATCGCCGCGGCGAGGTCCGCGCCCCCGAGCCAGAAGACGTCCGTGCGGGCGTTGACGAAGACGCCGGGGCAGCGGTCCTTGACGGCGCGGATCTTCCGCGCGTGGGTCCGCGGGTCCACGAGGACGCCCCCGGTGGCGTCCTCGAGGTTCACGCCCGCGGCACCCAGCCCGAGCACGGTGTCGGCCACCCGGCCCGGGTCGTCGCTGAACCCGTCCTCCAGGTCGTGGCTCAGCGGACGGCCCAGGTCGGCGTCGGCCAGCCTGCGCGCGAGCTCGAGGATCGCCGGCCGGGCGTCGCCGGTGGCGTCCCGTAGTCCGGCCGCGGCGGCGACACCCAGGCTGGTCGTGCCGATCGCCGGGAACTCGGCGGCGAGGGCGCGTGCGGACCCGACGTCCCAGGCGTTGGGGAGCACGAAGGGATCACCGGGTCGGTGCAGATCGGCGAAGCTCACGAGACCTCCTGCCGGGCGTGGTCGTGCGCGAGTTCGAGGGCGAGATCCTGGCCCGGGCAGCGGTGGGCGCCACGGCCGAAGGGTGCGCCGGCGAGATCGACGAGCACCTCGACGCCGTCGGGGGCGATGCGCCGGGTGTCGGGGACGGGTCGGGCGTCGGAGCCGGTGCGCAGCGCCTCGGCGAGGGCGAGGGTCGCGGCGTGCGCCTGGACGAGGACGCCGGCGGTGGCCGCGGCCGCCTCCGTCCGGCCTCCGCAGCCGGCCACGAGCCGATCGGCGGCCGCGTCCGCAGCGGCGGACTGCGGAGCGTGCGGCTGGTACGCGGCCGCGACGAGCGCGACGTCGGGCTCGAGCTCCCGCGGCAGGCCGAGCCGCGCCAGGATCCTCGCCGTGGGCGATCCCGCGGCGGGGAGCTCGGTCAGCCCGTCGATCACCGACACCGCCAGCTGGCGCCGTCGGCGGTGCGCCTCGCCCTCGCAGAACCGCGCCACGTGCGCCCGCAGCCACGCCACGCCGGAGGCGGCGGGCGGGACCGACGGCACCCGGTAGCGCGGATCGTCGAGGACATCGCTCGGCAGTCGTCGCATCGAGCCAGGATGGGTCGGGGACGCTTCGGTGCCCGCCGTACCGACCGGCTCCTACGATGCCGGCATGAGCGGGGACGCCGACGTGGCAGCCGTGGCCGGCCTGCTCGGCGACCGTGCCCGCGCCGCGATCTGCCTGGCGCTCCTCGACGGGCGGTACCGGCCGGCGGGCGAGCTCGCGCGCCTCGCCGGGGTGACGGCGTCCACCGCGAGCGAGCACCTCGGGCTGCTGCGGGGCGCCGGACTGCTCGAGGTCACCGCGCAGGGCCGGCACCGGTACTACCGGCTGGCCGGCCCGGACGTCGCGGCGGCCGTCGAGGCCCTCAGCGTGCTCGCCCGCCCGCAGCCGGTCCGGTCCCTGCGGGAGTCCGCGGGCGCGGAGCGGCTCCGGGCGGGTCGCACGTGCTACGACCACCTCGCCGGCCGCCTCGGGGTCACGATCACGGACGCCCTGGTCGAGGCCGGCGTTCTCACCTCCGAGCTCGGCCTCGCCGATCCCGGTCCGCTGGTCCGCCTCGGCGTCGCCCTCACCTCCGGCTCCGCGCGCCGGCCCAGCGCCCGCCCCTGCCTGGACTGGACCGAGCGCCGGCACCACGTCGCGGGCGCCCTTCCGGCGGCCTTCACCGCCCGGTTGTTCGAGCTGGGGTGGCTCCGGCGTCCGGACGGCGGGCGCGCCGTGCGGCTGACGGCCGACGGCGGGCGCGGTCTGGCCGACGTCCTCGACTGCGCCGCGCTGCTGGCTCCGACCTGACACCGCCGGCCCGCGGTGGCGACGCCGACGCCGTAGGTTGGGCGGATGCCGCAGGCGTTCGACCAGGCCCAGGGCCGCTCGGCGGTCTGGCGCGTCGAGACCGGCCAGGGCCCGCGTCTCGCGATCGGAGCGCTCGACGACGGCCCGTCGGTGTTCCTCCCCCTTCCGGTGCGCGTCGCCGACCTCCTGCAGCCCGGTGGGTGGGAGGAGATCCCGCGTCTCGCCGAGGGAGGCGACGCCGTGCCCGCCGGGGTGCGCGTCCTCGCCCCCGTCGACGACCAGGACGTCTGGGCCGCCGGCGTCACCTACGTCCGCAGCCGTGACGCCCGGCTGGAGGAGTCCGGCCGGCTCGACGCCTACGACAAGGTGTACGTCGCGGATCGTCCGGAGCTGTTCTGGAAGGCCGGCGCCGGGGAGGCGCGGGGACCGGGCGAGACGGTCGGCGTCCGTGCCGACTCGACCTGGGACGTACCGGAGCCCGAGCTCGCCGTCGTCGCCGACGCCACCGGTCGCATCGTGGCCGCCTGCGTGGGGAACGACGTCTCGTCCCGCTCGATCGAGGGGGAGAATCCGCTGTACCTGCCGCAGGCGAAGGCCTACCGGCACAGCGTCGCGCTCGGCCCGGCGCTGGTGCCCTGGGACGACGAGCTCCTGGCGGGCCGGGTCCACCTGACCGTGCGGCGCGCCGCCGAGGTCGTCGTCGACGACCACGTATCGCTCACCGAACTGCACCGGACGCCGGCCGACCTCGTCGACTGGCTGTTCCGGGCCCGCGACTTCCCGCGTGGTGTCGTGCTCCTCACCGGCACCGGGATCGTGCCGTCGAGCGCGTTCACCCTCGAGGCCGGCGACGAGGTCCGGATCGAGATCACGGACCTCGGAGAACTCGTCAACGCCGCCGAACTCGTCGGCCGCTAGGCGGTCGGGTACCGGTCGAGGATCTCCGCGCCGATCCGGACCAGCCGCTCCACGACCGCGTCGGGCTCCAGGACCTCGACCAGGCCGCCCCAGCCGGCGAGTTGGCGGGCGAGGTCGAGCGGGGTGGGCGCGGCCACGCGGAACCGGTCGCGCCCGTCGTCGGCCTGCCCGTCGTCCAGGCAGTGCCGCCCGAACCGGTCCCTCAGGACGGACGCGAACCGCGGCTCGACGAGCACGGTCGCCCACGTGCGGGAGCGCAGCTCCTCGAGCTCGCCCACCACCTCGCGCCAGGCCTCCTCGAGGTCGAGGTGCTCCGGCCGGCTCGCCCGTTCGCCGGTCGGGTCGACCCGCACGATCCGGTCGACCCGGAAGGTGCGGCGTCCCCGGTCCGTGCCGCCCACGAGGTACCAGACGTCGTCCTTGTCCACCAGGCCCCACGGATCCACGACCCGCTCGGTGCGTTCCCGCGATCTGCCGTCGTAGACGATCCGCAACTGCGCGCGCCGGACGACGGCCGCCTGGAGCGCGTCGACCAGCTCGGGCCGTCGCCGGTCGCGCTCGCCCCACGGCACCGGGTCGACGAGCGTCGCGTCCGCGGCGGCCTCGGCGTCCGCCCGGAAGGTGCTCGGCAGGGCACGGACGAGCTTGCGCAGGGCGGCGCGGGCATCGCCGGACGCGGCGGCGGCCGGCCCGAGCAGGAGGAAGAGGGCCTGTGCCTCGAACGCGGTGAGACCGGAGAGGTCGGTGCGGGCACCTCCGACGAGGGCCCAGCCACCACCGCGCCCGGGCTGGGGGTAGACGGGGACGCCGGCCGACGACAGCGCCTCCAGGTCGCGCCGAGCGGTGGCCACGGACACCTCGAGCTCGGCGGCGAGCTCGGCGGCCGTGACCCGGCTCCGCGACTGCAGGAGCAGCAGCGCGGCCACCAGACGGTCGCCCCTCATGGGTGCAAGCATGGCCGGAAAAGTGCTCAGGAGGTGAGCGCTTTCTGGAGGAGGCTGGTGCTGTCAGCAGGTCGAGGAGAGGACAGGATCATGTTCCGAGGGCTCAGCACCGTCAGCTTCTTCGCGGACGACGTCGCCGTCGCCCGCGACTGGTACGCAGAGATGCTCGAGGTGGACGCGTACTTCGTCCGGGACATGGGCGGGGCGCCGGTCTACGTCGAGTTCCGGGTCGGCGACCACCAGCACGAGCTGGGCATCGTCGACCGGCGCTTCGCGCCCCGCGGAGGAGCCGGGGTCGGCGGCGCGATCGTCTACTGGCACGTGGACGACGTCCGGAGCACCGTCGGCCGGCTGCTCGACGCGGGCGCCACCGAGTACGAAGGGATCGTCGAGCGTGGGCCCGGCTTCGTGACGGCGTCGGTCGTCGACCCGTTCGGCAACGTGCTCGGCGTGATGGAGAACGCGCACTACCTCGAGATGCTGACGGCCGTCAGCTCGGAACCGGCACCGCGAGGGCCGGCGTCGCCGACAGCCGCCAGCTGACCGGCGTCCCCGGCCCCAGCCCGGCGGCGGCGACCGCGGGCAGCTGGGCGATCAGTTCACCGGCGTCCGTGTCGAGCGTGACCCGGGCGAGGGCACCGAGGAACGAGGTGTGCACGACGCGACCGCGCGCACCCGTCGCCGGTTCGTCCCGGGTCACGACGACGGACTCCGGCCGGACGAGGACCTCCACGTCCCCGCCGTCCGGAGAGCCCGGCAGCAGCGGCACGTCACCGCCGGCGGTGACGCCGCGCCCGTCCCGCACCCTGGCCGGCACCCGGGAGCTCAGCCCGACGAACTCGGCGACGAACCGGGTCGTGGGCCGGTCGTAGACCTCCTGCGGTGCCGCGAGCTGCTCCAGGTGGCCGGCATTCATGACGCCGACCTCGTCCGCGATCGCGAGCGCCTCCTCCTGGTCGTGCGTGACGAACACGGCCGTCGTGCCGACCTCGAGCTGGATCCGCCGGATCTCCTCGCGCAGCTGGGTGCGCACGCGGGCGTCGAGGGCGGAGAGCGGCTCGTCGAGAAGCAGGACGCTGGGCCGGATCGCCAGCGCGCGGGCCAGGGCCACGCGCTGCTGCTGACCACCGGACATCTGCCCCGCGTACCGGTCGGCCAGCGCGGAGAGCCCGACCAGCTCCAGCGCCTCGCCGGCCCGCCGGTGCCGCTCGCCGCCGCCGACGCGGCGCATCCGCAGCCCGAACGCCACGTTCTCCAGCGCCGTGAGGTGCGGGAACAGGCTGTAGGCCTGGAACACCATGCCCATGTCCCGCCGGTTCGCGGGGACGTCGGTGAGGTCGCGCCCACCGACGAACACGCGGCCGCCGTCGACGTCCTCCAGGCCGGCGAGCGCCCGCAGCGCGGTGGTCTTGCCACAGCCGGACGGCCCGAGCAGCGCGAGCATGCCGCCGGGAGCGATCCGCAGGGTGAGGCCGTCGAGGGCGTGCACGTCGCCGTAGCTGCGCCGCAGGTCCTCGAGCCGGACCTCGCGGCCGGCGTCCTGGGCCGCGCTGGACGTCGGGGTCGTCACGGGACCTCCTGGGCGGGGGTGACGGCGAGCACGGTCTGGTCGGGGCGCCGCCGGGGGCCGCGGGTGCGGCGCCGGACGCCCGCCAGGGACAGGACGAGGAGCAGGATGAACGCGAACACCAGGGCCGCCAGCGACACGGCGATGGAGATGCTGGGGTCGCGCTTGCCGAGCTGGTCGATGGCGACCTGGACGTTGTTGCGGCTGAGCAGGTTCGCGACGGTGAACTCGCCGAGCACGAGCGCGACCGCGAGGAACGACGCCGAGAGGACGGCCGAGCGGATGTTCGGCAGCACGACCCGAGCGATGACGGTGAACCAGCCCGCGCCGAGGCTGCGCGCCGCCTCGGCCAGGGTCCGGACGTCGATCGTGGCCAGCCCGGTGTCGATGGCGCGATAGGCGTACGGCAGCACGAGCACCGTGTAGGCGAAGCACAGCGTCAGCGACGACGGGCCGAGGAAGTAGGCGACCCAGGCGTAGACCGGGGCCAGGCCGACGACGAGCACGATCGCGGGCACGATCAGCGGCAGCAGGCAGACGAACTCCAGCGGCCGCCGCAGCCACGGCAGCCGTAGCCGTACCCAGATCATCGTCGGGACGAGCAGCACGAGCATGAGGAGGACGGTGAGCACGACGAGGCCGGCGGAGGCCTCGAGGCCGTTCAGCAGGTCCGGGTACTGGTCGGCCAGGGCGCCGACGTCGACGACGGTCCGCCAGACGTCGAGCGACCGGCCCGAACCCGACGGCGCGCGGGTCGTGAACTCGACCATGGCGACGAGCGGGAGCAGGAAGAACGCGCCGATCACGGTGACGACGATCCAGCGCTGCACGGCCTGGCGGCGGCGACGCCGGCGCACCAGGCCTCCGGGGCGGGTCAGCTCAGCCATCGGCTGGTCCTGTTCTGCAGCCGGGCGTAGAGCCACAGGACGATCGCCACGATGACGACCATGCCCAGCGCCATCGATTTGGCGATGTTGTCCTGACCGGTGATGACCTCGCCGCTGATCGCGGCGTCGATCTTGAGCGGCACGATCGGGCTGCCCTGGCTGATGAGCGCCTTCGCCGTCGCGTATGCGGAGAACGCGTTCGCGAAGAGCAGCAGCATGCCGCCGAGGAACGAGGGCAACAGGATCGGACCCGCGACGCGGCGCCAGTACGCCACCGTCGACCCGCCCAGGGTCTCCGTCGCCTCCCGCCACTGCGGGCGCAGGCCGTCGAGCGCCGGCAGGAAGACGATGACCATGAGCGGGATCTGGAAGTACGTGTAGACGAGCAGCAGACCCGGAGTGTCGGTGAGCCAGCCGCCGGCGCCGTAGGGGTCGACGCCGAAGGTGTTCTGCAGCCAGACCGTGACGAAGCCCGTGAAGCCGAAGGTCGCCAGGAACGCGAACGCCAGGGTGACGCCGCCGAACTGGGCGAGCACGCCGCAGGCCGCCGTGATGATCCGCCGCAGGGTGCCGCCCTCCGCGGCGGTGGAGACGGCGTGCGCCAGCAGCGCGCCGAACACCGCGCCGAGGACGGCGGTCACCGCGGAGATCCAGACAGTCCGCCAGTAGGCCTCGAGGACGATGGAGTCGGTCAGCCCCTGGACGTTGGCCAGCGTGAACCGGTTGCCGGCGTCCAGGAAGGCCCCGATGAAGACGACGAGCGTCGGGATCGCCAGGAAGAACGTGACGAGCAGCCCGAACGGGACGACGCCGAGCAACGACGCCGCGGTCGCGACCAGCCGCCGGCCTCGCCGGCCGCCGGGCGTGGACGCCTCGGCGGCCGGTGAGGCCTCGGGAACGGATGCCGCCGCGGGAAGGGCGGAGGAGCTCACCCGATGCTCTTCGCCCAGTTGTCCTTGAGGAAGGCGGCCGCCTTGTCGCTCTGGGCCTGGGTGAGGATCACCGGCGTCCCGGTCACCGGCGGCAGGGCCTTCACCGCGGTCTGGTCGACGGTGCCCGCCTTCGTCATCGCGTCGAGCCGGACCGGCCTCGCGCCGCCGGCGAGCCACAGGTTCTGGCCCTGGTCGGAGTAGAGGAACTCCTCCCACAGCCGGGCGGCGGCGGGGTGCGGCGCGCCCTTGTTGATGGCCTGCACGTAGTACGAGGCGAGGACGGCGTTCTGCGGGACCACCGTCTTCCACTCCACGTTCGTGCCGGCGAGGCTCTTGCCCTGGGCGATGTTGAGGTAGTCCCAGTCGATGACGACCGGTGTCTGACCCGCCTTGATGGTCGCCGGGCTCGGGTCGACCGGCAGGAAGTTGCCCGCCGCCTTCAGCTGCTTGAAGAAGTCGACCCCCTTGGAGACGTCGTCCGCCGAGCCGCCGTTGCCCAGCGACGCCATCGCGACGCCGGAGAACGCCGCTCCGGCCGCCGTCGGGTCACCGTTGAGCGCGACCTTGCCCTTGTAGGCCGGCTTCAGCAGGTCGGCGACGGTGGTCGGGGCCGGTACGACCTTCGCGTTGTAGCCGATCGACATGTCGCCGCCGTAGTCGTTGACCCAGGTGCCGTTCGCGTCCTTGAGCGTGTCGGGCACGTCCGCCCAGGTGGCCACCTTGTAGGGCGCGAACATCGCGGTGTTCGACGCGGCCACGGCCTGGCCGAGGTCGAACACGTCGGGTGCGTTGGACTGACCCTTGAGGGTGTTCGCGGCGTTGATCTCGTCCTTGCTGGTGCCGTCCGGCTGCGCGGACGTCACCTTGATCTGCGGGTACTTCTGCTTGAAGGCGGCGAGGATGGCCCCGTAGTTCGCCCAGTCGGGAGGCAGCGCGATGACGTTGAGCGCGCCCTCCTTGTTCGCCGCTGCCTCCAGCGCGGGGAGGCCGCCGAGCTGCTGGGCGCTGGTGGCCGAGCCCGCGGAGACGCCGTTGCTGCCGGTGTCCGAGCTGGAGCTGCTGGACGAGGGTGGGGAGCAGGCGGCGACGGCGGCGAGGCTCGCGGTGACCGCGGCGAGGGCAGCGAGGGACGCGGCTCGGCCACGGGGGGAACGGGTGCGACGCATGTGGACCTTCCTTCTCCGAGTCACCGGGTCGGTGGATCCGGCTCGGTGACGTCCGGAGCAGAACGTCTACCACGTCGACAAGCGGCAGACATCGGGCGCGAGGCAACGATCTGAACACGGGATGACCGGTTGCCGCCCCGCCGCCGTCGCCGTCAGTCCGCTGCGGCGTCGGCGCGGTCGCCGCTCTTCACTCCCGGCGCGACCCGGCTCACTCCTTGTGCAGGGCCGACGGCTTGTGGACGGCCTCGCCCCCGGACTTCTCGCTCTTCACCAGGTACTGCGGGTCGTCCTTCGAGGCCCGGACCGTGCGCCCGGCGGCCTCCGTGTCCTCGGTGATCTGCTGCTCGACCACGCCCTCGGCGGTGCCGCCGTGCGACTTCCAGGACACGTGGTCGCCCTCGTGGAACGTCTCGTCCTTCGCCATGTCGCGCCGGTACCCCCGCGGAGCCCCCGCACGCGCCCCCAGAACTGGGGTGGCCGGCACGGGCGGGATGCCCGAGGTCAGCGGGACAGCAGCCCGCGCAGGTAGGCCGCCTGCCCGACGTGCTGCGCGTCGTCGTTCGCGACGCTGACGAGCCGGACGCCGAGGGTCACGGGCGGGTCCCAGCCCTCGTCGACGACCCGGTCGAGGTCGTCGTCGCCGAGCTGCTCGAGGTAGGCGACCGTCCGGGCGTGCACCGCGTCGTAGTACTCCACGAGCGCCCGCCAGCTCTCCGGGCGGACCGCGGCGACCTGTTGGGGTGCGTGGCCGTAGCCGGTGTCCGGCGTCCCTTCCGGCAGGCCGAAGCGCGAGGCCCACCCGCCGGAGGTCCAGACCTGCTCGGCGCCCCGCGCGTCCGCGACGTGGTCGTCCTCGATCCGCGCCAGGTGCCACACCAGCCACGCGATGGTGTTGGCGCCCTCGCCGGGCGCGGAGGTGAGCTGCTCCGGCGTCAGGTCGCGGACGGCGGACCGCACGAGCGCGGGCAGCCGCCCGAAGAGGTCGAGCAGCACCTGGTTGGCTCTCACGCCTCCACCCTGGCCCGGCTCCGGCCCCCGCGCATGGCCGGGTGGACGCCGGGGCACCTGCGAGGCGGAGATCGAGTCGGCGGAGGAGAACCCATGACGCTGGTCAGCGACGCCCTGGTCACGAGGTTGCGGGAATGGGGTGTGCACCGGATCTTCGGGTACGCCGGTGACGGGATCGATCCGATCCTCGCCGCCCTGAACCGGGCCGGCGGCGACCCCGAGCTGGTCACCACGCGGCACGAGGAGATGGCCGCCTTCATGGCGAGCGGCCACGCGAAGTACACCGGAGAGGTCGGCGTCTGCCTCTCCACCCAGGGCCCCGGTGCGATCCACCTGCTCGCCGGGCTGTACGACGCCAAGCTCGACCGCAAGCCCGTCGTCGCGATCGTGGGGCAGGTCGTCACCACCGCCCTCGGCAGCGGCTACCTGCAGGAGGTCGACCTGCAGACGCTCTTCAAGGACGTCTGCGGCCAGTACGTGATGACCGTGACCTCGCCGGAGCAGTTCCCGCTCGTGCTCGACGACGCGTTCCGGACGGCGCTCGCGACGTCGACCCCGACCTGCGTGATCGTCCCGCACGACGTGCAGAAGGCCGAGCTGCCGGAGCAGGAGCACACGCACGGCGTCGTCCCGACGTCGACGGCGTTCTCCCGTCCCCGTGTTCTCGCTCCGGACGCCGACCTCGACCGCGCGGTCCAGCTGCTCGAGGCGTGCGAACGGCCGGCCCTGCTCGTCGGCCAGGGCGCGTCCGGCGCGGCGGACGAGGTCGTCGCCCTGGCGGAGCGCCTCGGCGCCGGCGTGACGACGTCCCTGCTCGGCAAGCCCGTCCTCGACGAGTCGCTGCCGTTCCACTGCGGCGTCATGGGGCACCTGGGCACCACGGCGTCCGCGGACCTGATGAGCGGCTGCGACGCGCTGGTCGTCGTCGGCAGCAACGACCCCTGGACGGAGTTCTACCCCGCTCCCGGGCAGGCCCGGACGGTGCAGATCGACGTCTCGCCCCGCAACATCGGGACCAAGACGCAGGTCGAGGTCGGCCTCGCGGGCGACGCCAAGGACACGCTGACCGAGCTCCTGGCGAGACTGGGCCGGACGCCGGCGAACGCCACGTGGCGGAGCACCGTCGAGGGGTACGTCCGGGACTGGCACCGCGTGCGGGACGAGCGGGCGCGCGACCGGCAGCCGGGGGAGGACGCGCCGCTCAACCCGCAGCTCGTCGTGCACGAACTGGGCCCGCAACTGCCGGCGGACGCTCTGGTGAGCGTGGACGTCGGGTCGATCACCTACTGGTACGCCAGGTTCCTGCAGCTGCCCCCCGGCGTCCCCGGCTACACCTCGGGCACCCTCGCCTCGATGGGCTGCGCGATGCCGTTCGGCGTCGCGGCGAAGCTCGCGCACCCGGACCGGCCGGTCGTCGCGCTCGCCGGGGACGGCGCGATGCTCATGAACGGGATCAACGAGCTCGTCACCGTGGCCCGTCGCTGGCAGGACTGGACCGACCCGCGCTTCGTCGTCCTCGTGCTCAACAACGGCGACCTCGCCGAGGTGTCGTGGGAGCAGCGGGAGATGGAGGGCGACCCGCGGTACCCGGTGTCGCAGGAGGTGCCGGCATTCCCGTTCGCGGACTACGCCGAGCTGCTCGGGCTGCGGGGCATCCGGGTGGAGAAGCCCGACCAGGTCGCGGAGGCGTGGCGTGACGCGCTCGCGGGCGACCGCCCCTGCGTGATCGAAGCGATCACCGACCCGAGCACCCCGATGCTGGCGCCGAAACAGCCCGACGAGAAGGTCGACCAGATGCTCGCGGGCATCGGTCAGGAGCCCGGCGCGGAGACGGTCGAGGCACAGGTGCGCCGGCAGCGCTCCCAGGAGTCCTGACCCCGCCCCCACCTCCCACCCCCCTCCCGCTGATCATGCAATCCGCGTTGATCTGTATGCACGCGACTACAGATCAACGCGGATTGCATGATCAGCGCGAGGGGGAAGGAGGGCGCAGAATCGGGCGCGTGACCTCCGGACTGCCGCCGCTCGCCGGCGAGGACCACGTGTGCGCCGCCTGCGACCTGTCGTACGCCGACCTCGCGATCGCGGACGCCGTCGCGGAGCTCCACGACGTGCCCGGCACCGTACGGGCCGCCGTGCAGGCCGTCCCTGCCGAGCTGCGCCGGCTCCGGCCGGCGTCCGACGTCTGGTCCGTTGTCGAGTACGTCTGCCACCTCCGGGACGTCTTCGTCGGGTTCACCGTGCGCCTGCACCGCGCGCGGACCGAGGACGAGCCGGTCGTCGACCCGATGTTCGGCGACCTGCGCGCGGTGCGGTTCCGGTACGCGGACGCCGACGTCGACGCGGTGCTCGACGAGCTGGGCCGGTGCGTCGCCGGATTCCGGGACGAGATCGCGGACACCCGGCCCGACGAGTGGACGCGGACGGTCCGGCGGCTCCCCGGCGAGGTCCGCACGGCCACCTGGCTGGTCCGCCAGGCCACGCACGAGGCGCGGCACCACGTGCGGGACATCGCCCACGTCGCCGAGCGGGTGGAACGCCGCCGCTGAGGAGCTACAGGTGCCGGCCCGCGGTCACCGTGCCCACGGCCAGCGTCGGCGTCGCCTCCAGAACCTCCCCGATGCGCTGCACCTCGGCGTCCAGCTGACGCAGTTGCCGGGAGGTGAGCTCGCCGAACGGCTCGACCGTGATGTCGAGCCTGCGGCCGTTCCGCCGGTGGTGCCAGATGCCGGCGACGGTGCCCCCGACGAGGACGACGGCCCGAGTGCCGGCCTGACCCCGGCTCAGCGCCCGCACCGCGGCGTCTCCGGGGAAGAGCGACGACCTGGGGTGACAGCCGACGACGTACGGGTCGAAGTAGGGCAGCAGGCGAGGCCGGTCGTCGACCTCCCCGTCGAGTTCGCCGTCGGGGCCGGCGTCCGCAGCGGCGAGAAGGGCGGGGCGCGCCGTGCGAGGTCGACCTCGACGAGTTCGTCGGCGAGGGTCGCGACCGCTCGGCGGAGGCCGCTCGCGGGGACGCCGAGCCACTGGGCGACCTGCTCGATCGTGGCGGGTCCGTAGGAGCGGAGGTAGCCCAGCACGAGGTCCGGCAGGCCGTGTGCCGCCGACACGCCCTGGAACCCCGGCACCCACCGGCGGGGGCTGGTGTAGGTGGTGCGGCGTGCCCGATCCGGGCCGAAGCAGAGGACGCCGCGGTAGGCCGCCATCGGGATGACCTGCCGCCAGCGCGGCCACCAGCCGTCGAAGCCGGGGACGACCAGCTCGCCGGCCCAGGGTCCGGTGCGCCGGACGACGGGACCGTCGAGCTCGTCGACGGTGAGGTCGGCGTCCGCGAGGGCCGCGTCGACGGCCTCGACGACGAGGTCCACCTGCTCCGGCGACATCCGGACGGAGGGAGGGAGCCGCGAGGCGGCCCACGGCGCCGCGGCCAGGCCCGCGCACCAGGCGGCCAGGTCGGTGGCGGGAACCAGGTGCACGGTGCCGCGCGGTCCGTACGTCTTCACGAGCTCCCGCGCGGGTCCAGAGCCCGGCGCGGACGTCCGCCCGGGTGGCCGCCGCGGTGCGGATGCCGAGCGCCAGTTCGGCGGCCGACATCACCTGGGCGTGCATGCCGACGACCGCCCCGGCCGCCTCCACCGGCGTCCGGAGGGGGCGGCCCAGCCCGTGCCTGAGCAGGCGCCGCGCGCACACCTGCTCCCACGAGAGGGTCCGCACGGAACGATCCAACCACCGCACCCGTCGGCTGGGCCATGATCGGAACCGGGCCCCGGGGCGCGGTAGCGTCGGGCGGGTGCAGCATGCCGGGGAGAACGTCGCCGGGTGGGAGCTCGAGTTCGAGGACACCTTCGCCGGGCCCGACCTGGACGCCGGGCGGTGGCTGCCCCACCACCTGCCGCAGTGGAGCAGCCGGGAGAGCTCGGCCGCGCGGTACTCGCTCGAGGGAGGTCTGCTGCGGCTGCGGATCGACGCCGACCAGCCGCCGTGGTGCCCCGAGTTCGACGGCGACGTCCGGGTCTCCTCGCTGCAGACCGGTGTGTTCGCCGGACCGCTGGGCAGCGGAGTGGGCCAGCACCGGTTCAGCGCCGCGGCCGTCGTCCGCGAGGAGCAGCAGCCCCTCCGGCTCTACACGCCGCGCCGTGGCCGCATCGAGGTGCGCCTGGCCGCACCCGCCGACCCGCACGTCATGGCCGCGCTCTGGATGATCGGCTACGAGGACGCACCGCAGCGGTCGGCCGAGATCTGCGTGTGCGAGATCTTCGGGTCGGAGGTCACTCCCGAACGCGCCCTCGTGGGGATGGGCGTGCACCCGCACGGCGACCCCGCCGTCACGGACGACTTCGCCAAGATCGAGGTCGGCGTCGACGTGCGCGAGATGCACACGTACGCCGTCGAGTGGCTGCCCGATCGCATCGGCTTCCTGATGGACGGCGAGCTGCGGAAGCTCGTGCGGCAGTCGCCGGACTACCCGATGCAGCTTCTGCTCGGCCTCTACGAGTTCGGCGGGCCGCACGCGGGCGACCGGTACCCGAAGGAGCTTCTCGTCGAGCACGTCCGCGGGTACCGGACGGTCTAGACGCTCGCGTCCGCCGCGGGCGGGGTGGGGGCGACGGGAACGGCGCCCCGGCGCCGACGGCGCAGCCACCACAGCACCGGAGCTCCGAGCACAGCGAGGACGACGGCGACGGGCAGCAGCGCGCCGAGCACCGTGAGCACCACGGCCGTGCTCGCCGTGATCGCGCGCCATCCGCCGGTCAGGCCCTGGACGAAGGCGTTCGGCTCGGCGGCCGGGGGCGGCGGCACGGCTTCCGGCGTCCGGAGGTCGACCGTGAGCGTCGCGAAGTCGGCACGGTCGGCGAGGGCGGCCTGCCGCGCCTCCGCCGCCTCGAGGTCGGACTCGCGCTTCGTCATCTCGGACTCGATGGAGACGATCTGCTGCAGCGAGGTCGCCCGGGCGAGCAGCGCACGGACGCGGGTGACGCTGGCGCGCTGGGTGGCGACCCTGCTCTGCAGGTCCGCGAGGTCGCCGGTGACGTCCTGCGCGGTCGCCGCCCGGCTGAGCTCCTTGCCGACGCCCACCGGGCCGGTGAGCAGGACGAGTGCCCGGTCGAGGTCCGCGGACGGCACCCGCAGGACGATCACCGATTCGCCGGGCCGTGCCTGCCGCGCGGGAGCGGTGCTCGCGCTCCCGTCGGAGGCCGCCCCCGTCGTGGCCGGCGTCGCCGGCCCCGTCGTGGTCTCACCGGTGTCGGCGTACGTCGTGGTCTCGTCGCTCACGGTGCCGCCGAGGGTCCGGGCCACGGCGCGGACCTTCGCGGCGGCGATCGCCAGCTCACCGTCCACCTGCACGACCACCTGCGCGGTTCGCACGATGCGGGGCTTGACGGCGGCGGCATCCAGGGTCGTCGCCGTGCTCCCGGCGTCCTTGGCGCCGCGCGCGGAGGTGCCCGAGGCCGCGGAACCGGCGGCGGCGGCGGGGGCCGCGGCATAGCCGGGCTCGGGAGCGCTGGACGCGGCGCTGCTGCCGGCGCTCCCGCCCGACGTGCTGCACGCGGCGAGGGCCAGAGCGCCCGCGAGGACGACGAGGGCGGCCGGACGGCGAAGCGGAACGGACACGGGTCCTCCCGGTTGCTCGAGCTGGGTCGACAGCTGGGTCGAAGCTGGGTCGACGGCACTGACGGGGCGCGAAGGCGGGTCGGTTCCACTCCGGAGATCACGATCCGGTCCCGGAAGGATCACCGTTCGGCCGAGGCCGGGTCCGTCGGTGGGTCGAACTAGCGTCGGCGCATGCGCGTACGACAGACGGTCCTCGACTGCCCCGAGCCCCGGCGACTGGCGGAGTTCTACCGGCAGCTGCTCGGCTGGTCCTACCGTCCCGGGGACGAGCCACCGGCACCGGGCAGCCCCGATCCCCGCGGCGACGACTGGCTCGTGCTGCGGGGCAACGGCGGCGACCCCGGCCTGGCGTTCCAGAAGGTGGAGGGCCTGCCTCGCTCGACGTGGCCCTCCCAGGACGTGCCACAGCAACTGCACCTCGACATCGCGGTCGCCACCCGTGAGGAGCTGGACGCCGAGCACGAGCACGTCCTCGCGCTCGGCGGGCACCTCGTCCTCGACCGTACCGACGACGACGAGGAGCCACTGCGCGTCTACGCCGACCCCGCCGGCCATCCGTTCTGCCTGTTCGTCGGGGCGGACTGACCGGAGCCGAGCGCGTCGGCGCGGGGTGTCCGATGCGTCCAAGACGACGCCCTGGCCGCCCGGCTAGCGTCGGCGACCATGAAGCCACGACCCGCCGTCGTCGAACTCGTCGTCTCCGACATGCCGGCCGCGCTCGCCTTCTACCGGCGGCTCGGCCTCGACCTGCCCGCCGACGCCGACGCCGCGCCGCACGTCGAGGTCGACCTCGGCGGCGTCCGGCTCGCCTTCGACACCGTCGACACCATCCGCTCCTTCGACGCGGAGTGGACCCCGCCGAGCGGCGGGCACCGGGTGGCGCTGGCGTTCGAGTGCGGGAGCCCCGCGGAGGTCGACGCCGCCTGGTCGGACCTCACGGACGCCGGCTACGAGGGGCACCTCGCGCCCTGGGACGCGTTCTGGGGGATGCGCTACGCCGTGGTCCGCGACCCGGACGGCACACCCGTCGACCTCTTCGCCCCGCTGCCGGGCTGACCGAGCAGTTCGGAGACGGGCACGCCGGCAAGGTCGCGGACGTCGCGGGCGAGGTGCGCCTGGTCGGCGTAGCCGCAGTCGGCGGCGACCTGCGCCAGCGGCACGCCACGCCGCGCCAGACCGAGCGCGCGGTCGAGCCGGCGGACGCGCACGAGGTGTTGCGGCCCGTACCCGAACAGCGCCAGGCTCCGGCGATGCAGCCGGCGGACGCCGAGGCCGACGGCGTCCGCCATGTCGCCCACGCAGGCGCCGGCGGACGCGAGGGCGAGGAGGCGGGCGCCCAGCGGGTCGACGCCGGTCTCGGCCACCCTTGCGCGTAACCACGCTTCCAGCGCGTGCCCCGGGTCAGCCTCGACGCGCTCGGCCAGCCGGCGCGCACGAGCCGCGGGCCAGAGGTCCTCCAGCGGAGGGCTGGCGTCCCGCAGCGCGACCGCGGGGACGCCGAGCAGCGCCGGCCCGAGCCCGGCCGAGAACCGCAGCGCGACGAAGGACGTCGGCCCGGGCGTCTCGTGCATCCGGGCCCGCAGATCCGGCCCGGCGACGACGAGCGACGAGCCGTCCCAGATCAGGTCGAGGCACGCGTCGGGCAGGATGCGGGTCACCGCACCGGCCGCGGCCTCGCGGTGCCACAGGACGACGCCGGGAACGGCAGCGGCGCGCTCGCGGTAGACCATCGTCCGGTCCTCAGCCCTGCGGCCGTGCCCGGCGCATCGTCGGGTGCTCGTGCACCTCGAAGCCGAAGGCGCGGTACAGCTCGATGCCGTCGCCGCTCGCGTGCAGCTCCAGGCGCTCGGCCTGCGTATCCCCGTCGAACCAGGCGAGCAGCGCGGCCAGGCAGCCTCCCGCGTGCCCGCGTCGCCGGTGCGGCGGCAGGGTCGCGACGTTGAAGACGCGTCCGACGACGCCGGAGGGAGTGCGGGGTCCGGGCGTCCAGCTCTCGACGACGCCGGTGGCGACGCTCACCAGACCCTCCGCCGGGTGGTCGGCGACGAAGGCGGCGAATCCGGGAGAGCCGGCGGCGTCGCGGAACCAGGTCGCGGCGCAGCTGCGCCATCGTGCGTCCGCGGGGCCCGGCGGCATCCCGATGCCCTCGAACATCACCGCCCGCAGCCGTACCAGGCCGTCGGCGTCCGCGGCGGTGGCACGCCGGATCACGGCAGTCTCCCGCTCGTCCACGGCACGAGTATCGCGGGCTCCGGTGCTGTTCCGGGGCCGCGCCTGGGGCGAGGATGGTCCGATGAGCCACGGCGACGACGAGCCGGACGAGCCGGACGGGCCGGACGAGCCGGACGGCCGGACGGGCCGGACGAGCCCGGACGCCGAGGGTGCCGGCGAGCCCGACGCCGACCGCAACGACGACGCTGACGCTGACGCAGGTGACGACGAGGAGCCGGGTGCGCGGCGGGCGTTGCACCGCGTGGGCCGGCCCCGGTACCGGGTCGCGCTCAAGCGCCGGCGCCGCCGGCGGCGCTGACGGCGCTGGGGTCACAGGGCGCGAACAGGCGAGCCTCAGGGTCTGCTTCGGTGGCACCGGGAGCGTCGACGGCGGAAAGGAGTCCGCCATGACGCTCACGACATCCGCACCGCCCCCGAGGGTGCCACCGGCGCCACCGCCCGACAGCAGGCCCGGGCGGAGCGCCCCGACCGCGCGGTCGCAGCCCCGGTGGGCGCGCCCCGGCCTCGCCGCCCTCCTCGCGGGCACCGCACTGCTGTACCTCTGGCGGCTGGGCGCCTCCGGCTACGCCAACGAGTTCTACGCCGCTGCCGTGCAGGCCGGCACGCAGAGCTGGAAGGCGATGTTCTTCGGCTCGCTGGACGCCGGCAACGCCATCACCGTCGACAAGCCGGCGTTCTTCCTCTGGCCGATGGAGATCTCGGCGCGGATCTTCGGCCTGAACGGCTGGAGCCTGCTCGTGCCGCAGGCGCTCGAGGGCGTCGCCGCGGTCGCGCTGCTCGCGGCGACCGTCCGCCGGGTCGCCGGCCATGTGGCGGGCCTGGTCGCGGGGGCGTTGCTCGCCGTCACCCCGGTCGCCGTCCTGATGTTCCGGTTCGACAACCCCGACGCGATGCTGACGCTGCTGCTCACGGCGTCCGCGTACGCCACGGTCCGGGCGCTGGGGTCGGCGCGCGGCCGGTGGTGGCTCGCGCTCGCGGGCACCCTCGTCGGCCTCGGCTTCATCACGAAGATGGGGCAGGCGCTGCTCGTCGTCCCGGCACTGGCGATCGCCTACCTCTGGGCGGCGCCGGCGGGCTTGGGCCGGCGCGTCCGGGACGTGCTCGGAGCAGGGGTCGCGATGGTCGCCGGCGCGGGCTGGTGGATCGCGATCGTGGAGCTCTGGCCGGCGTCGGACCGGCCGTCCATCGGCGGTTCCACCACGAACAGCGTGCTCGAGCTCGCGTTCGGCTACAACGGGCTCGGCCGGCTGTTCGGGGGCTCCGGGAACGGCGGCTCCGGGAACGGGGGCGGAGGCGGCGGGGCCTCGTTCGCCGGCTCCCCGGGCCTGGCGCGGCTGTTCAGCTCGTCCTCCGGCATGGCGACCGAGATCTCCTGGCTGCTGCCGACAGCGCTGCTCGCGCTCGTGGCCGGGCTCTGGCTGACCCGGGGTCGCCCGCGCACCGATCCGTCCCGCGCCGCGCTGGTGCTCTTCGGTACGTGGCTGCTCGTCACCGGCGTCGTGTTCAGCCTCATGGAGGGCACGATCCACCCGTACTACACGGTGGCCCTGGCGCCCGCGATCGCCGCGATCGTCGCCGTCACCGGCGGTCTGCTGTGGGCGGAGCGCCGGACGACGGCGGCCCGCGTCGTCGCCGCCGTGCTGGTGGAGGTCACCGTTCTCTGGGCGCGCACCTGCTCGGCCTGACGCCGGCGTTCCTGCCCTGGCTGGCCCCGGTGCTGGTCGTCGGCGGCACGCTCGCCGCGATCGGCCTGGTCGTCGCCGGTCGGTGGTGGCGGCTCGTGGCAGCCGCTCTGCTCGTCGGCGTCCTGACCGGCGCGGGAGGGTCGGCCGCCTACGCGGTGAGCACCGCGAGCCAGGCGCACACCGGCAGCACGCCGGCGTCCGGCCCGGCGGAGGCCGGCGGCGGCTTCGGTTCCCGGGCGGGAGAACGGCCCCCTCGGGCAGCTCCTTCGGCGGCCCGCCGGCGTCCTCGGGGACGAGCACGTCGGGTGCCGACACTTCCAGCACGGGAGTGGCGCGGACGCCGGGAGGCGGGAGCGAGACGTCGTCCGACAGTGCGCTGGTGGCGCTGCTCGCCTCGACCACAACCCGCTGGGCGGCGGCGACCGTCGGCTCCCAGTCGTCCGCACCTCTGCAGCTCGCCAGCGGCAAGGCCGTTCTGGCGATCGGAGGTTTCACCGGCTCCGACGACGCTCCCACGCTCGCCGAGTTCCAGGCGTGGGTGCAGCAGGGACTGATCCACTACTTCGTCGCCGGTGGCCAGGGCGGGGGACCAAGCGGCGGGCAGGACGGCGGCGCCGCGGGCGAGATCACGAGCTGGGTCGAGAGCCACTACACCGCGACCACGGTGGGCGGCGTGACCGTCTACGACCTCACGTCGACGTCCGGCTCCTGAGGTCGGGGCGGGCCCGGTTCCCGAGCGGGGAACCGGGCCCGCGCGTTGCTCGGTCACTCCTGCCGGGATCGATCAGCGACGGCCGCCGTGGACCGCCCAGAGGCTTGCAGCGCGAGTCGCGGCGGCTTCGACCAGCGCGGTCAGTGCCGGGTCGTCCGGGACGGCGAAGGAGACGTAGGTGCCGCGCCCGCCCTCGGTCGGCCGGCCGTACGCCTTGACCGCCAGTTCGCCGTCCGGCAACAACCGGACGTTGAGCGTGGTGAGCAGGAAGGTCTGACCTCGTCGGCTGTCCGTCCAGCGGAGCGCCTCGGGAACGGTCACGTTGATGGCGAGGGCGGTCACCTGCACGGGCTCGTCGTCCGTCACATCGGTCATGATGGAACGGACCGGATCGAGCCGCAGCTCCGGGCCCCCGTGACATCCGTGATGGTGCCTGAAATGGCATTTCGCAGCCGCGAAGATTGGCCGGATCGTTGCATCCGTTATATTGAAGAATTCGACATTTTGTGGTAGCTTTAGCAGCTATTGCTAGCTTCTCCGTCGCCACATTCCCGCGATGTGCAGGAGCTGCCATGCCACTGTCCTCCCTTCCGCTTCACCTACGTCCACGCCGGAACCACGTTCGACGGAACGCTCTATCGCGACGACGGCGATGCGCAACGGAAACCGGGAATCCTGCTGGTCCACGGCGGCGCCGGGCTCGACGCTCACGCGCACGAGCAGGCGCGCCGGTGGGCCGCCCTCGGGTACGCGGTTCTCGCCGGTGACATGTACGGCAGGGGCGTGGCCGGGGATCGGGAGCGCGTCGTGTCCGCTCGCCACGCGGCTCCGCGACGACCCCGTCGAACTCCGGGGCCGCGCCGAGGCCGCCCTCGGCGTCCTCGATGCCTGGACGGACGGGCTGCCGGCGGTGGTCGGCTACTGCTTCGGCGGCATGGTCGCACTGAACCTGGCCCGGGCCGGAGCACCGCTGGCAGCCGTCGTGAGCATCCACGGCAGCCTCGCGACCGTCAGCCCGGCTCGCCCCGGCGAGCTGCGCGCCGCCGTCCTCGCCTGTCACGGAGCCTCCGACCCGCACGTGCCGCTCCAGGACGTGACGGCGTTCGTCGGCGAGATGGAGGACGCCGGGGCGGACTGGAAGCTGACGATCTACGGCGGGGCGATGCACGGGTTCACGCACCGGCACGCCGCAACCGGGAGCGACGCCGGGTGTCGAGTACCACGAGCGTTCGGATCGGCAGTCGTTCGACGACGCGTCGGCGTTCCTCAGGGCGGCTATGGCGGCCGCGAGAGCGGCGATGAGGCGGGGAGCGACGAGGAGGACCGGCGCCCCGGGCTGAGCCCGTCGCGTCACTCCTTGCCGTTCGTCCGCCCGTTCGGCAGCTCCATCTCGCCGACGTGCTCGCCCGTGCCGTGCACGTGCAGGAGACCGTCGAGCCCGGTCAACCGGAACACCTTCACCAGCCGCGGGCTGGCGTTGATCACGGTCACGTCGCCGCCGTGGTCGCGCTGCCGCTTGCGGACGGCGACGATGGCGCCGAGGGCGGTGCTGTCGAGGAAGGTCACGTCCCGGAGATCCACGACGAAGACGGCGGGCTCCTGCTCGTCGATGGCGCTCAGCCACTGATCGCGGAGCGCGGGCACGAGCTCGATGTCGAGCTCGCCTTCGGGCCGTACGACGTACTCGGCGTCCGGCATGAGGAGCTCACCTTCCTCGAGCGGCGGGGCGGGGCGTCGCCCGCTGATGGTGCCACCGCTGGCGCGTCTTCAATAGACGCGGTGAGGCACGAAATCGTCACGGTTCGGAGCGGCTTCGCCTGGCGTTCCCCGGCGGCGGCTCCGCTCCGTACTCAGAGTGGCGTCCGGCCGGGGCGATCGACGTCCGCACTCGTCACCGGCCAGCACACCTCCGTCCGGTGGTGGAGCAGGTCGTGCTCCGGGCCGAGCGGCAGGTAGCGCTCGACGATCGGGCCGTCGGCGGCGAGGGCCTGCTCGGTGACGAACCGGCCGAGCGCGCTGTAGGCGCCGTCGAGATCGATCATCGGCCCGTCGTGCGTGGCGACCGCGTAGCGCCCGGCGGGCCGTTCGACGACCTCGACCCGGCCCGCCGCGGCGGGTGGCCGGGTGACCGGGACGAAGGCCAGCACCTCCCCGCTCCCCTCGGTGAAGAACTCGGTCGGGAAGGCCGCTCCGTCGGTCCCCGCGCGGACCGCGCCCGACGTCCGAACGAACCGGTGCAGCTCCTGGAAGGCGTCCAGCCACCAGGCGACCGCCTCCTCGCCCCCGATGACCCCACGCACCGCGACCGCCCACCCGCCGGGCTCGGTCCGGTGCACCACCGGAACGTCCTGCTCCCCGCCGGAGAGCATGCGGTGCAACGAGTCCACCGTCTCCTGGGTCTGGAGCAACTGGCGCCTCATCCGCTCCAGGTGGGCGACGATGACCGCGTTCCGGGTCTGCTCGTCCCGGGCGGACAGCGCGGTCCGGACGTCCTCGACCGGGAGGTCGAGGTCGCGCAGCCGTCGGATCAGGCGGGCCGTCGCGAGCTGCTCGGGCCGGTAGTACCGGTAGCCGCTGTGCTCGTCGATCCGGGCCGGCTCCAGGAGCCCCACTTCGTGGTAGTGGCGCAGCGCCTTCACCGTCAGGAAGGTCATCCGCGAGAAGTCGCCGATGGTGAGCAGATCACTCATGGGCTCCACTCTGCCGCCTCCTGCAGGGGGAGGGTCCAACGCTTGACCCTCCGGTAAGGGGAGGCCGCAGAACCGGGGCATGAGCACACTCGACCGAGCCCTGGGCGGCGCCGGCGTCCCCGTCGCCCGTACGCCTCACCGAACCGGCAAGGAACCCGGCGTGGCCCCGCTGGCGGTGCTGCTGACCGGCACGTTCCTCATCGTCCTCGACTTCTTCATCGTCAACGTGGCCCTCCCGTCGATCCAGCAGGACCTGAACGTCGACGCGACCGCGCTCGAATGGCTGGTCGCCGGGTACGGTCTCGCCTTCGGAGCCCTCCTGCTTCCCGCCAGCCGATGGGGGGACCGGTACGGCCGGCGGCGGGTGTTCAGCATCGGGGTCGCGCTCTTCGTCCTGGCCTCGGCGGCCTGCGGTTTGGCGCCCGGGACGCCGACGCTGCTGCTCGCCCGGCTGCTGCAGGGCGCGGCCGCGGCAGCGATCGGCCCCACCGTCCTCGCGCTCATCGGCGACGTCTACGCCGGCGCCGCCCGGGTCCGGGCGCTCGGCACCTACGCGACGGTGATGGGCGTAGCGGCCGCGTCCGGCCAGTTGATCGGCGGTCTGCTCATCTCGGCGGACCTCTTCGGCCTCGGCTGGCGGACGATCTTCCTGGTCAACGTCCCGGTGGGGCTCGCGGCGCTCGCGCTCGCCCCGCGGCTGCTCCCCGACACCAGGGTCGACGCCCCACCGGTCGACGTCCCGGAGGCGGTGCTCGCCGTGGCCGCACTCACCGCGGTTCTGCTGCCTCTGACCGAGGGCCGCGAGCAGGGCTGGCCGGCCTGGACCTGGTGCAGCCTGGCGGGCGCGGTGGTGCTCGGCGCGCTGACCCTTCGACGCGGGAGGGCGCTGCGGCAGCGCGGCCGGCGTCCCCTGCTCGACGGCGCGGCACTGCGTCATCGTCCGGTTGCGGCGGGTCTGGTCGGCCAACTCGCGCTGTTCACGGGCATGGCGTCGTACTTCCTCGTGCTGGCGCTGTACCTGCAGCAGGGCCGTGGCCTCAGCGCCCTGGGCGCCGGGCTGGTCTTCACCGTCCTGGCGGTGAGCTACATGGCGGGCACCAGCGTCGCGCCCCGGCTGGCCCTGTGGGGAGCACGGACCGTCGTTCCCGCCTCCGCCGTGGTCTTCGGCCTGGGACACCTCGCCGTCCTGCTCGCGGTCGCGCACATCGGCGTCAGCGGGTCCCTCGGCTGGCTGGTGCCCGGGCTGGCCGTCAGCGGCCTCGGCATGGGTGTCGCGCTCGCCTCGCTCGTCGGGGCCGTGATGGGTTCGGTCGAGCCGCGGTCCGCCGGCACGGTCTCCGGAACGTCGTCGACGCTCCAGCAGCTCGGCAACGCCCTCGGCGTCGCCCTCGTCGGGATCGTCTACTTCGGACTGCTGGGCCACGGTGTCGCGGAGGCGTTCGGCGGGAGCCTGCTGTACCTCGTCGGCACCACCGTCGCGGTCGCCCTGGCCGGTCTGGCGCTCCCGGGACGGTCGCGTCCGTAACCGCCCCCGGCGCGGTCACCGGCCGCTGATCAGCCGCGTCCGGCCCCTCGTCGCGGGGGGCCGGACGCGGCAGCGCGCGATTCACGCCATAAGCCGTCGGCTCCCCCAGTGACGACCGTGCACCAGGCCCGGTGCCGGGTGATGCCTGACGGTCACCCACCAGGGATGCTTGACCCTCGGAGCGAGGGTCGATGGCGGGTCGGTGTGGATGTCCTGGGGAGGCTGGACGGCATGGAGGCCGGAGTACACCTGCCCCAGATCGACCTCGCCGGCGAGGGCTTGACCGCGGCTCGACTGCTGCGGGTGGTTCAGCAAGCTCGCGCCTGCGGATTCGCCGCGGTGTCGGCCAACGACCACTTCCGGTTCGCGCGGCCCTGGCTGGACGGGCTGGTCGCCCTGTCGCTGGTGGCTCCGTACACGGGGGGCATGGACCTGGTGACCAGCGTCGCCCTGCCGTCGTTGCGGGGCCCCCTGCCGCTGGCGTCGGCCTTGCTGGCGCTTGCCCGGCTCTCGGACGGGCGGGTGGTGGCGGGGGTGGGCGCGGGCTCCTCCCGCACCGACTACGAGCTGGCAGGTGTCCCGTTCGAGGATCGCTGGGACAGGTTCGACCGGTCGGTCGAGGCGTTGAGGTCGCTGCTGCGCGAAGGGTCGTCCCCCGACGAGAAGGGCGTCGGTGTGGCACCGGACGCCGACATCCCCGTGTGGGTGGCGAGCTGGGGCTCGGAGGCGGGGTTGCGGCGGGTGGCGCGGCTGGGGGACGGCTGGATGGCCTCGGCCTACAACACCGATCCGGACCGTTTCGCCGCCGGACTGGGCATCATCGCGGACGAGCGGACTCGGCTCGGCCGCCGGCCGGCGGAAGTCCCCTCGACGTTGGTCACGATGTGGACGTGGGTGACCGAGAGCGGTCCAGACGCGGACCGGGTTCTCGTCGACGTGCTGGCTCCGATGATCGGCAGGTCCCCGGAGCACCTGCGGGGCCGAGTGTGCGTCGGTTCCGCGAAGCAGTGTGCCGAGCTGCTGTCGCGGCTACGCCGCGGCAGGCTGCCGACGGGTGTACTTCTGGCCCATCGGTGACGAGGAACGCCAGCTCGAGCTGCTGGCTGAGCGCGTGCTTCCGCACGTGGGCCAGTGATGCTCACCCGACGCGCGGCCGTGTCACGGCGGTCAGGACGGCGGTCATGACGGTCACCACCGCGGGAGGGTGCGCGCCGTACGGATGCACCGCCCAGATGCGCCGTGTCGGGGTGCCTGCACTCAGTGTCCTCACCTCGACTCCCGGCAGTGGGTGCCTGGCCGCCAGCCCCGGGACAAGGGCTACGCCCAGCCCCGCCGCGACGAAGGCCTGCACCGCCATGTAGTCGTCCGAGGCCAGGGCGACGGTGGGGTCGAAGCCGGCTTCCCGGCAGGCGCGTCGCGTCATCTGGAACCACGCACTGTCCGTGGGGCCTCCGACCCATGGTTCACGGGCGAGCTCGTGAAGTGCGACACCGGGACCGCGGCTCGCGGGATGCCCCCTCGGCAGCAGTACGCGGAAAGCGTCCTCGAGAAGGAGTACCGAGCGCACGTCCGGCCCGAGGGTCAGCGGGGCCGTCTCGTCGTCGTACGCCAGGAGCAGGTCGATGCGGCCGTCGGTCAGCTGGGCCAGGAGCCGCTGCATGTGGTCGTCGACGATCGTCACGCTGACGTTCGGGTGGGCTCGGCGCAGCCGAGTCACTGCGCGCGGGACGAACGTCGTGAGTGCGGTGGGAAAGCTGCCCAGACGCAGACGCTGTGACCGTCGTCCGGCGAGTTCGAGCAGCTCGTGCTCAGCGGTCTCGAGTCGTGCCAGGACGGCGGCTCCGTGTCGCACGAGCGCCTGCCCCTGCGGCGTCAACTCGACCGGCTGCGAGCCGCGGACGACCAGCGCCGAACCGAGATGACTCTCGAGGGCGGCGACGTGCTGGCTGACCGCCGACTGGGTCATACCCAGGGCGTCCGCGGCTCTCGTGAACGACCCGGAATCGGCCACCGCACACAGCGCGCGGACACTACGCAGACGAGTCAGTAGCTCCACTGATGCTCCAGCAGCTTCATCCATTGAGACTAATGACCGCGCCGCCTAACGTCACTCAGGCAGGGGCACCGCCGAAGGCCGACGGCGCACCTCGCTCCACGTGCCCCCGACCCCCGGGGGCGACGAGAACCGGAGGCCGTCAGATGCCACTCATCCAGGTCAAGCTCATCGAGAACGTGTTCTCGCCTGAGCAGAAGCAGCAGATCGTGCGCCGGCTCACGGACGCCATGGTCGAGATCGAGGGCGAGAACATGCGTCCCGTGACGTGGTGCGTGATCGACGAGGTCAAGAGCGGGGACTGGGCGATTGCCGGAAACCCCTTGACCACGGCGGACGTCAAGGCGCTCGCCGCCGGTGCCACCGTCTGACTCCGAGCTGGCAGTGCCGCATAGGTCGCCTTTCGCCCGCCCGGACCTCCGAGAGACGCCGAGGCCCGGGCGGGCGCAGCCGGCCCTACCGACGAAGGGGCCGTTGCTGCCTGTCGTCGTTGGCCTCGCATGTCGTCGTCGGCAGCCGCCGGCCTGCTCATCCGGCGAGGATGAGGTTCGAGGCGCCGGTGATCGCTCACGCTGGTAGCGCGGCGACGGGCAATCCGAGGGCCTGCTGCCGGACCGGTAGCCGATGTCCGCCGGGAGAAGCACGTCCTTCCATGCGTGGGTCTGAGGGGAACCGATGAGTTCGTCCGATGTGTTGCCGTTCCCGCCGACCCCGTCGGCCAGCATCGCGGGCAGGACACTGCAGGAGTCGATGTACGCGGAGCGAGTGCGTCCGCGGCGGCTGCCCGAGGATGCTCCGAACATCCTCATCGTGCTGATCGACGACGCCGGTCCGGGACTACCGAGCGCGTTCGGCGGTGAGGTGCGGACCGACACCTTGGCCCGGATCTACCAGGAGGGCATCGGGTACAACCGGTTCCACACCACGGCGATGTGTTCGCCCACGCGGGCCTCGCTGCTGACCGGCCGCAACCAGCATCGGATCGGGAACGGACAGATCGCGGAGTTGGCCAACGACTGGGACGGCTACGCGGGGGAGATCCCGAAGAGCAGCGCGCTCGTGGCCGAGGTCCTCCAGGACTATGGGTATGCGACCGCCGCGTTCGGGAAGTGGCACAACACCCCGGCGCTCGAGACCGGGCCGGCGGGGCCCTTCCACAACTGGCCGACCAGCATCGGCTTCGACTACTTCTACGGCTTCCTCGCCGGCGAGGCATCGCAGTACGAACCGAATCTGGTGCGGAACACCACCTCGGTCCTGCCGCCGAGGACGGCGGAGGAGGGGTACCACCTCAGCGAGGACCTGGCTGATGACGCCATCGGATGGCTGCACCAGCACAAGGCGTTCAGGCCCGACGAGCCGTTCTTCATGTACTGGGCCAGCGGATGCCTGCACGGGCCGCACCACGTGGCGAAGGAATGGGCGGACAAGTACGCCGGAAAGTTCGACGACGGCTGGGACGCCTACCGCGAACGGGTCTTCCATCGCGCCAAGGAGATGGGCTGGATCCCGCAGGAGGCGCAGCTGACCCCCCGGGACCCCCGGATGACCGCCTGGGACGACATCCCGGAGGAGGAACGGCCCTTCCAGCGCCGGTTGATGGAGGTCGCCGCCGGCTTCGCCGAGCACGTCGACGTCCAGGTCGGCCGGCTTGTCGACGAGATCGACCAGCTCGGATACGGGGACAACACCCTGATCTTCTACATCTGGGGGGACAACGGTTCCTCCGGTGAGGGTCAGAACGGCACCATCAGCGAACTACTGGCCCAGAACGGCATTCCCATCCCCCTGTCGATGCACCTGCAGGCCCTGGACGAACTCGGCGGCCTCGACGCTCTCGGCTCTCCCAAGGTCGACAATCAGTACCACGCCGGGTGGGCGTGGGCCGGAAGCTCCCCGTACAAGGGCATGAAGCTGCTCGCCTCCCACCTGGGCGGAACGCGCAACCCGATGTCGGTCCGCTGGCCCGCCCGGATCGCGCCGAGCCCGACCCCACGCAGCCAGTTCCACCACTGCAACGACCTGGCACCCACCATTTACGAGCTGCTCGGCATCACCGCGCCGCGCGTGGTCAACGGCGTCCCCCAGGACCCGATCGACGGCGTCAGCCTGGCCTACACCTTCGACCACCCCGATGCCCCGGGCCGGCTGCGCACCCAGTACTTCGAGGTCATGGGCAGCCGTGCGATCTACCACGACGGCTGGATGGCGTCAGCGTTCGGCCCCCGAGCACCATGGATCCCCGGCCTTCCCGAAGGCATCGCCGACTGGACCCCCGACCAGGACGAGTGGGAGCTGTACCACCTCGACGAGGACTGGACGCAGGCTGACGACCTCGCAGCCCGGATGCCGGACAAGCTGGCGCAGATGCGAGAGACCTTCGCGATCGAGGCCGCGAGGAACAGCGTCTACCCGATCGGCGGCGGACTCTGGGTGCCGATCTTCCACCCTGAGCTGCGGATCTCGACCCCGTACCGGGAGTGGAACTTCACCGGCGACATCACCCGGATGCCCGAGTTCTGCGCGCCGGCACTCGGCAACCGCGCCAACCGGGTCACCATCGACCTCGACCTCCCCGAGCGGGCGAGCGGGGTGCTCTACGCCCTGGGCGGGGCTGGCGGCGGCCTGACCTGCTACCTCGAGGACGGCGTTCTCTGCTACGAGTACAACCTCTTCCTCGTCATGCGGACGAAGATCCGCGCGGATCGCACGCTTCCGGCGGGCCCTGCCAAGATCGAGGTCGAAACGGTCTACGCGCGCCCGGGACCGGCCGGCCCGCTCGACATCACCCTCACGGCCAACGGCGAGCGGCACGCCGCCGGCCGAGTGCCGATCAGCGCGCCGCTGCTGTTCACCGCCAACGACTGCCTCGACATCGGCACCTGCCTCGGCGGCCCTGTGTCCCGGAACTACGCCGACCGAGCGCCGTTCCCGTTCAACGGCACCATCCGGAACGTCAACATCCGCTATGCCTCCTAGCTCGGGATGTTCGTCGCCGACCCCGTCGAGGCGGACTGGAGAACGTCGAGGCCGACGCCGTCAGAGTGGGTCGAGGCGGCTCTTGAGCAGGCAGAACTCGTTGCCTTCTGGATCGGCGAGGACGTGCCAGGATGCCGTCGCGGGCTGGCCGATGTCGACCAGTTCGGCCCCGGCGGCCAGGAGGCGCTCGAGCTCGGCGTCCTGATCGCGGTCGGTGGGGTTGAGGTCGACGTGCAGCCGGGCATGCTCGTGCTTCGGCTCGTCGTTGCGGATGAGGAAGATCGTCGGCCGCGGTCCGCCGAACCCTTCGCGCGGGCCGATCTCGATGCAGCCCTCCGCCTCGCGATCGAGCTCTACGAAGTCCAGGACCTCGCACCAGAACCGCGCCAGCACCTCGGGGTCGCGGGCCTGGAGCACGAGCTGACTGATGCGGCATGCCATCGACGAAACCTAACCCTCGGCGTGGGAACTGCCGGCGTGGCAGTACGCGGATCTCGTGGGTTCTCACCCTCGACGTTTCCGCGTGATGGATGTCTGGAACTAGTCCGAGAGCCGGAACGCGAGCTGGGTCGTCCACTTGGTCATGTCGGGTTCGGCGGCGGGGTCGGTCTCGTAGATCTCGAGGCGGGCGGCCCACCGTTCCCCGTCCCGGTCGTGGCTGAGATCCCAGGTCAGGTGTTGCTGTCTGGCCCACTCCAGCAAGAACGCGGTCGCGTCGAGCAGCCCGTCAGGGTGACCGGTGTACCGCAACGACGCGTACTGCCCCGCTGGGAGCAGGCCAGACAGAACCAGATCGTCGCCGTTCACCCTTGCCGGAACCGGGACACCGACTTCGACCTCCAGGGCCCGGTCCATGTCGATGACGTCGTACTTCCAGAACGGAGGCCCCGTGGCCGGGGTGCGCCGCTCCCGCAACCAGTCGAACACGCGCCCATGAAGTGCGGGGAGGATTGTGCCGAGCGTCTGCATCGTGACCTGGGTCTTGATCGCGACATAGGGCTGCGCGGACCGCTCGATCACTTCCGGTCGGGCGAGCATGGACGCCTCCTCGTTTGCGCTCTCGAAGTACAGGACGCGTCAGCACGCCCGGATTCATCGCGCTGGACCGATGACGGGACTACCCGGTCCCGTAGGAGCGAGCCTCGACGTCCATCGACCAGGTGTTGAGGCCGCGATCGTCCGGCTGCCCACGCTGCCTCGGGCCGAGCACGGTTCGAGGGTGCGGCGGAAGGTCCTGTGGGCGCGCGTTCGGCGGTGCACCCGACGACACGCCGCTCTCCGCCGACCGCAAGCGTCGACCAGCCTGAATCGTCTCTGTCTGTCGCCGACCGCCCTTCAGGCGCGCAGAATCGGGGGGAACTGGTAGGTCTGGTCGAGGATCGAGGCGTCGGGTTCGTACATGCGCATGACCGGACGGAAGTCCCCTGACGGGGCGGGCAGCCAGTTGGCGGCCTCCTTCTCTCCGCTGGGCCGGTCGGAACTGATGGTGATCGTCAGGCCTCCGTCGTCGTCCAGGACGACCCCTGCCGTCCGGTCACCGATGGAGTAGCGGTGGATCGGGTTCTCGACCAGGTAGAAGTCGGGCACCGAGTACATCGTGAGGGACCAGAACGCCTTCACCGGCGGAGTGGGTCGCAGCCGCAGGGTGTAGGTACGTGCGCCGGTCAACTGCTCGCCGTGGTCGTCGACGTAGGTCATGATGTACGCCGCCTCGTACGGGTGGTTGCCCCAGAGGCCGCCCATCGCCGCCGCTGCCCGTTCCACGATGCGCAGCTTCGGGTCTGAGATCTTGAAACGGTCATCGTCGAGGGCACCGACCTCGAAGAAGTCCAGGTTGTAGTCGAAGGCATGGAACGTGAGCTTCCAGCCGTTGACCTCCGGGCTGTGGCCCGAGACGAGCGCCGTGTGGAGCGCGGACTTGGCTTCCTCGAGCCCCGCGACGAGGGATGTGCGGTCATCCGCGGAAAGTGTCGCGTACGGCGAGGAGCCGACCTGCGTGATCCCGAGGGGGGCGAGGCCTTCCTGCAGTGGTCTGTCCCGATGCGCGGGAGGGAACTGCTGGGACCACACGCGCAGCTTCTCGAAGAACACCAACTCCTCGGGCACTCCGGGATCCGGTGCTGTGAGCCCGACGGCCACGGCGTCTGCATCGACCGGGGTCAGCGTGGTCCCGTCCTGCAGGGCGTGCACGGCCGGCAGGTCGTCGTCACCGGCAACCGCCCAGCGCCCGACGATCGAGGCGACGGTGGTCGGAACCCGGACGAGGGTGTGGTGCTCAGGCGCTGCGCCGCCCCATCCGGGCGGGACGAGGAGGAAATCGCCCTCCCCGGTGCCGGTGGCGCGGTGACCGACGTAGGCGAAGTTGTTCGTCCACGCGTCGACGAACTGCAACACGTAGTACCGGCCGGCCGTGTCCGGGACGTGCAAGGCCACCGGCCCGACGCTGAGGTCCAGCTGTGCCATCGAGTAGACCGTGTCGTTGTTGATCGTCACGAACGTGTCCTGCGGTCCCGCGAGGGTGCGTGCGTGGCTGAACGTGTTGAACGGTGCGGCGGGATTCCCTCCCACTCCCTCAGTGACGTAGCGGGCCACCTGGTCGAGGTTGAACACCAAGCGGGAACCCGTAGAGGTAGGCCTGCGTCACTTGGGCCGCTGCTTTGGTCGATTCCATGTCACCTTCGCTTCGTTGCGGTTAGACGCGACTGCGTGTGCGCTCCGACGTCCGATACCTGAGCCGAGCCCGGCTCGTCATGCACGCCGCGCCCGCCTCCTTGTCCGTGGCCATGAAAAAGTCCCCACTGGTGGCCAGGTCTAGGTCCCCGCTGGTGGCCAGGTAGAAGTCCCCGCTCCTCGCGTGTCCTGTCCAGGGCTGGTGGCCCTGTGCGGTGACGGTGTCGGTGCCAACCAGATCACCGGTCACCGCACAGGGGCTTCCATTGAAGAACGCGAGGGAACGGATGGACGTATTGGCCGCCTACCGGGAGGTGGGCAGCTACCGGGGGGCCGCGCAGATCTGCGGCACCACGCACAAGACGGTCAAGCGGATCGTGGAGCGGCACAACGCCGGCGGCGCGGCGCCGCCGCGCAAGGACCGGGGGCACAACTACGACCCGGTGGCCGAGCTGGTCGCCGACCGGGTGCAGCGCAGCCAGGGGCGGATCTCGGCGAAGCGGCTGCTGCCGGCGGCCCGCACCGCGGGTTATGACGGGGTCGCCGCGCAACTTCCGCCGGCTGGTCGCGGAGGCGAAGCAGGCGTGGCGGCGGGGTCATCACCGCGGGCGGCGGCCGGCGGTGTGGACGCCGGGGGACACCCTGGCCATCGACTGGGGCGTGCTGGACGGGGTGCACGTGTTCTGCGCGGTGCTGGCCTGGTCCCGGTTCCGGTTCGTGCGCTTCGCCGCCGACGAGAAGGCCGCCACGACGATGGCGCTGCTGGCGGAGTGCTTCGAGGTCCTCGGCGGGGTGCCCGAAGACCGTGCTGGCCGACCGGATGGGCTGCCTGAAGGCCGGCGTGGTCGCGAACGTGGTGGTGCCGACCGCGGACTACGTGCGGTTCGCGACGCACTACGGGTTCCGGCCGGACTTCTGCCAGGCCGCCGACCCGGAGTCCAAGGGCATCGTGGAGACCCTGGTCGGCTATGCCAAGCGGGACCTGATGGTGCCGCTGCGGATGGCCGAGCCGTCGGTCGCCGACCTGGCGGCGGCGAACGCCGCGGCCGCCGGGTGGTGCGCCGAGGTGAACGCCGTGGTGCATTCGGAGATCTGCGCGGTGCCGGCCGAACGGCTCGAGGCCGAGCGGGAACTGCTGGGCGCGCTGCCGTCGCTGCGGCTCGAGATCGGCGCCAAGCCGATCAGCCGCAAGGTCGACAAGCTGTCCTGCGTGCGGTTCGGCTCGGCCCGCTACTCGGTGCCGAACCGGCTCATCGGGACCGTGGTGCTGATCACCGTGACCGAGGGGCGGGTGCAGGTCCTCGAGCCGTTCACCGGCGAGATCGTCGCCGAGCACGCCCTGGTCGCGCCGGGCGAGACCAGCATCGTCGACGACCACTACGGCTCGACCCGGCCGGACAAGCCGCGGCGGGCGCCGCGAGCGAAGACCGCGGCGGAGAAGCGCGTTCCTGGCCCTCGGCGAGGTCGCGGAGGCGTTCCTGACCGGCGCCGCCGCGGCCGGGGTCGCCAACCTGGCCCGGGAGATCGACCAGATCCTCACCCTGCACGCCGCCCACGGCGACGCCGCGCTGCTGGCCGCGCTGGAACGGGCGGTGCAGTTCCAGCCGGTGGCGCGCCGACGACGTCCGCTCCATCCTGGCCGCCGCCGGCGCCGCACCACAGCCCGACGCCGCCGGGCAGGCCCTGGTGCTGACCCTGCCGGCGGTGCCGACCCGGTCGCTGAACGACTACGCGATCCCGGCGCGGCAGCCGTGAGCACGGCACCGCCGCCGCTGGCGGCCGACCTGAACGACGGGCTGAAGCGGCTGAAGATGGCCGCGATGCGCCGCCTCGCCCCCGAGCTCCTGGTCACCGCCAAGACCCAGCGGTGGAACCCCGAGGAGTTCCTGCGCACCCTGGTCGAGGCCGAGATCACCGCCCGGGACGAGTCCAACGCCCGCACCCGGATGCGGTCCGCCGCGTTCCCCGTCATCAAGACCCTCGACGAGTTCGACGTCGCCGCCTCCTCCATCCCGCCGGCCACGTTCGACTACCTCGCCTCGCTGGAATGGATCCGGGCCGCCGAGAACACCTGCCTGATCGGCCCGGCCGGCACCGGCAAGTGCCACATCCTGGTCGCCCTCGGCGTCGCCGCCGTCGAGGCCGGGCACCGGGTCCGCTACTTCACCGCCGCCGACCTGGTCGAGACCCTCTACCGCGCCCTGGCCGACAACTCCGTCGGCCGGGTCATCGACACCTGCTGCGCAACGACCTGATCATCTGCGACGAACTCGGCTTCGCCCCGCTGGACGACACCGGCGCCCAACTGCTGTTCCGGTTCGTCGCCGCCGCCTACGAACGCCGCTCCCTCGGCATCGGCTCGCACTGGCCCTTCGAGTCCTGGGGCCGGTTCCTGCCCGAACACACCACCGCCGTCAGCCTGCTCGACCGGCTCCTGCACCACTGCCACGTCGTCGTCACCGACGGCGACTCCTACCGGATGAAGCAAGCCCGAGCCCGAGGAGGTGCACCCGCAAGACCAGCTGATCAACCCGAGGAGTGGGGACTTTCAGTTGGCCACCAGCGGGGACCTCAACTTGGCCGTTGACAGAGCTTCCAGTCACGGTCACATAGGGCGCGAGCGACCGCAAAACCTGAAGTACAGGAACCGCTGGGTCGCGGACGGTCGACCCCGTTGGCTTCCTTGCCGGCGGGCGCCAGCGGTAGACGTACGGTCGACGGAGCGGTCCTCGTTGTCCACGAGATCTCCCCAGCAGGCCTCCACGAGTCGCGCAGCAGCAGGGTTCCCATGACAGGCGCTGCAGGGACCTCTGTGCATCACCCGGTGAGAGTGAGTCCGCTCCGGCTGGTCGGCCACCGACTTCGGCACCGGGGCAGGACCGCGAGAACGTCGACGATTCAGTGTTGAGGTTCACGCAGGATGAGGGGCTGACCTTCTGCGCACGCTCGCATGCCGCAAGACCATCTCCCCTTATCCAAGCCCTGGCTTCGGCTGGGCTCGGGCCCTTCTTCTCCCGCATGGCGCCTCCAGGACAGGTCGTATAGAAGGAACCCCCTCGGCAGCGGTGTGTGTGGGGCCCAGCGGGCGCCTTGATGGCGCGCCCGAGCAGGGAGTAGGCGTATCGCTGCAAGGCTTCTCCCTTGCCGGTGTCCGAGAGCCGCAGTGATGGGGGCTGCCCGACGCTCCCCGTCCGCTTCACAGGGCGACGCCGGGGTCGCAGCGAGTTCACCGTGCTGCGCCGGTAAGGCGTCCACCAGGAGCGCAGAGATCCCCCCTGGCGGATGAGGCCGGGGTGAGGCGTATGCGGTCGAATGGAAGGCCGAGGAGGGCTGGCTCCAGCTGCCGAGGCAATCGGCCGCGATCTGAAAGGGTGTTCACGTGTTCAACAACAATGGCTCGTTCCTGCTGGCGCTGTTCGAGTTCTTCGTCTTCTTCGCCTGGTTCATGTGCCTGTTCTGGATCTTCGGGGACCTCTTCCGTAGCAGGGACCTCGGCGGTGGGGCGAAGACCTTGTGGGTCTTCTTCATCATCATCCTGCCGATCCTGGGCATGCTGGTTTACCTGATCGCTCGTGGCCATGGCATGACCGAACGCTGGCTCGAGGCGCAGGCCGAGGCGCAGAAGCGCCAGGACGAATACATCAGGTCGGTCGCCGCCCCCAGCGGAGGTACGGGCAGCGCCGCTGACCAGATCGCGTCGGCCAAGTCGTTGCTCGACTCCGGAGCCATCAGCCAGAGCGAGTTCGAGCAGATCAAGGCCAAGGCCCTTGCGATTCCGACCCCGAGGTGAAGATCGACGGCATTCCAGTCTGAGCGGCACCGGACGTCATGGACAACGTGGCGCCCGTGGTGGGTGTGTCCGAATGCCGGCGTAAGTGATCCTCGCTAGTGAGTGGTGCTCGGGGTCAGTCGACGGTCGATGGCCAACGCGTTCAGCGTTGGCCTCGACCGGATGACCCAGCGTGCCCTGCCTCGGCCGGTCCGTGTCCATCCACGTCGACCCCCACGAGCTGACGGGTTGCCGCGCAGTACCTCCGGGTGAGCTCACGTCGGTCGCCGGACGTTCCAATGACGGAGGCATGCTGGGCCTGGGCCCGGAGGTTGACTGCACGAGGCGCGGCGCTCACCCGGTGGGGATGAGCGCGGCTGGTTCGGGCGCGTCTAGCGTGGCGCGTCTACTCCGGCGTTCGCCGGCGTCGCCGGCCTTGAGCGAGTCGAGGACTTCCAGTAGGCAGCATGGTCCGAGGCCATCGTGCGTCGTGTCCTTCCGGGAGAACCCTCAGCCAGGTCTCACCGACCGTCGCCTGATGGCCGCCTACGTCGTGATCACCACGCCGAACCTGTGAGCCGGAACTCCACCACGTCAGGGGACGCGACCTCAGACCGGGGTCAGCCGGCAAGCTGCCGCATAACCGGCTTGGAAGCATTGAGCGAGGACCAGGAGCCGGCCCGCCCGAGCACGATCGGTGGTCTGTCTCGGCCCGCCGAGTAACCGTCGTTGACCTCATCTCATTGCACGTCGATTGCACGGCATCTACCGGGCTGAGCAGTCCGTTCGCGTGTGGAGTGGGTGCGCTGCTTGCTGTGCGCGGGCGGGGTCGAGATCAGGCGGGTTGCCCTGGTCGGCCGACTGGCCGACGCTGCGCGCACCGAGCACGAATGACTACCGCCGAACTCAGATCGCGCATTGATCAGTTTCCTGCGCCGGGCCGATCTAGACTCCCGAGACCGACGGACAGAAAGGCATGGCGCCATGCGGAAACTGATCTACGGCATGAACCTGACCCTGGACGGCTACATCGCCGCGCCCGGCGACGACCTCGGCTGGAGCGGGCCGAGCGACGAGCTGTTTCAGTGGTGGCTCGACCAGGAGTTGGCGATCGGGCTGTTGATGTACGGGCGCAAGCTGTGGGAGGCGATGAGTTCCCACTGGCCGACCGGCGACCAGCAGCCCGACGCCACCCCGGCGCAGATCGAGTTCGCGCGGAACTGGCGGGACACGCCGAAGGTGGTGTTCTCCTCGACGATCGACAAGGTCGACTGGAACACCCGCCTGGTCACCGGCGACGCTGTAGCGGAGATGACCCGACTCAAGGCCGACGACGGCGAGCCGATGAGGGTCGGTGGCGCAACGCTCGCTGCGGCGGCCATGCGGGCCGGGCTGGTCGACGAGTACGAGATCGTCACCCATCCGGTGCTGGTGGGCGGCGGCACACCGTTCTTCACCGCGCTGGACAGCTGGGTGAACCTGAACCTGGTGGAGACGCGGACGTTTCCCGGCGGCGTGGTCCTGACCAGGTACGAGACGAGGCGGTGAGCGCGATTCCTTTGCTGCTCGCGCCTGCGGCCTGAGGCCTCAACTCCCGACTGCTGTTGCACGCAGATCGCACGCAGGTCCGAGGATCCCAGACACGACGAAGCCCCAGGTCAAGAGAAGTGCCCTTGACCCGGGGCTTCGTGGGGGAGCGGGTGACGGGAATCGAACCCGCACTGTCAGCTTGGGAAGCTGATGTTCTGCCATTGAACTACACCCGCGCGCCCGCTCGTTCCGGGCGAGCACACCATACCAAGCCGTCGCAGCGGTCATGAGCCGCGCTGCGGACGCCGATCGCGCCGCATCCCGAACGTCGGACGACACCCGCCCCCAGGGGCTCGGCAGGCCCCGAGGCGGCCGATCGTCCGACGCTGCATCGTCCCCGAACGCGACGCCGCGCCTCGAGCCTGCAGTACGCGGAACTCACTCTCGTCACCCTCGGCTGGATCGTGATCCTGCAGGTCGGCGTGGTCATGCTCGACCGGTTCCGCTACGGCCAGCTCCTCGGGCCGGACAAGTGGGCCGCCATCGCGCTCATCCTCGCCGCGCAGGTGTACCTGTTGCTCGCATCGGCGTCCGCCCCGGGAGCGACCGTCAGCTGACGGGGTTAGCCTCCGCGCACGGGAGCGCGAGGAGGCGGACATGGGCGAGCTGCAGGTCGACGTCGACCCCGGCGAGGTCGGGCTGGACGGGGAGCGGCTCGGCCGGCTCACCACCTATCTCGACGGCCTGGTCTCCACCGGCCGGATCCCGGGCTGGCTGGCCGTCGTCTCCCGCGCGGGCAAGGTGGCCTACCTCGGGAAGGGCGGGCACCGGAACGTCGAGGAGGGTCTGCCGGTCGAGACCGACACGATCTTCCGCATCTACTCGATGACCAAGCCGATCACCAGCGTCGCCGCGATGATGCTCCTCGAGGAGGGTGCGTTCGAGCTGACGACGCCGGTGGCCGACCTCATCCCGTCGTTCCGCGATCAGCGGGTCTACGTCGGGGGCTCCGACCTCAAGCCGGTCACCGTCCCGGCCACCGAGCCCGTCCGGATCTGGCACCTGCTCACCCACACCGCGGGCCTGACGTACGGCTTCCACCGCGTCCACCCGGTCGACGCCCTGCTGCGTCAGGCCGGCTACGAGTGGAGCTTCCCGCAGGACCTCGACCTCGCCGGCGCCGTCGACGCCTTCGCGCGCCTCCCCCTGCTGTTCCAGCCCGGCACCGAGTGGAACTACTCCGTGGCGACCGACGTCCTGGGCCGCGTGGTCGAGGTCGCCTCGGGGACGCCGTTCGACCGCTTCCTCGCCGAGCGCCTCTTCGCCCCGCTCGGCATGACCGACACCGCCTTCGGCGTCGACGGCCCCGACTCACCGGACGCCGATCGCCTCGCCCGCCTCTACGCCGCGCTCGCGCCGGGCCGGCTCGTGCCCTACGACGTCCTCGGCGACACGTTCAAGGTCCGCGCCCGGCTGTTCTCCGGCGGTGGCGGACTGGTCTCCACCGCGTCCGACTACCACCGCTTCGTGGAGATGCTGCGCGGCGGCGGACAGCTGGACGGCGTCCGGATCCTGGGGCCGCGGACGGTCGCGGCCATGCGCCGCAACTACCTGCCGGGGAACGCCGACCTCGACACGTTCGGCCGGCCCCTGTTCGCCGAGACGCCCTACCGCGGGGTCGGCTTCGGGCTCGGGTTCGCCGTCGTCCTCGACCCGGCACGGTCCGGGATGCTCGCGTCGGTCGGTGACTACTCGTGGGGCGGCGCCGCGAGCACGAGCTTCTGGGTCGACCCCGTCGAGGACCTCTCGGTCGTGTTCCTGACGCAGGTGTTCCCGTCGAGCGCGCTACAGGTCCGGGGGGTGCTCCGTCAGCTCGTCAACCAGGCCATCGTGGCCTGAGCCGGGCCGCTAGTACCGTGTGGGGGTGCTGCTCTCCGACCGGGACATCCGCGCCGAGATCGACGCCGGTCGCGTCGTGCTCGAGCCGTTCGACAAGGAGATGGTGCAGCCCTCGAGCGTCGACGTCCGGATCGACCGGTACTTCCGGCTGTTCGACAACCACAAGTACGCGGTGATCGACCCGGCGCTGGAGCAGCCGGAGCTGACCCGGCTCGTGGAGGTGTCCTCCGAGGATCCGTTCGTGCTGCACCCGGGCGAGTTCGTGCTGGCCTCGACCTACGAGCGCGTGACGCTGCCCGACGACGTCGCCGCGCGGCTGGAGGGCAAGTCCAGCCTCGGCCGGCTCGGGCTGCTGACCCACTCCACGGCGGGCTTCATCGACCCCGGGTTCAGCGGGCACGTCACGCTCGAGCTGAGCAACGTCGCCACCTTGCCCATCAAGCTCTGGCCCGGCATGAAGATCGGGCAGCTGTGCTTCTTCCGCCTGTCCAGCCCCGCGGAGGAGCCCTACGGCACGGTTCCCGGTTCCCGGTACCAGGGTCAGCGCGGCCCGACCGCCAGCCGGTCGCACCTCAACTTCCACCGGACGCTCGTCTGATGGCGCTCTTCCGCCGCAACACGGGCATGACGGCGATGACCGGCGTCCTCGACATCACCTCGCCGCGCGCGCTGCGCGACGCGCACCTGCTCCTCGTGCCGAGCACGGTGAGCGTCCAGGACGTCGGGGAGCTCGTCCGCGCCCGCGTCCGCGGCTCGATGATGGGCCAGACGGGGGCCGTGCGGCTCGGCCGGCACAGCCGCCTCCTCGGTCCGTTCGAGCTGAGCATGGAGGACGCCGTCGACGCCGCCGTCCCCATGCCCTGGACCGTGTCCTACGCCTTCCAGGCCCCGGTCGAGCGCGAGGACCCGCCGCCCTCCGGCGTCGACGACCGGGACGGGTTCGCCCACGCCTTCCCCGACGGGCTGCCCTGGCGCGAGGAGGGCCGCGGCCTGCACCTGCTGGTCGCCCTCGCCCGGCGGCTGCAGGGCGCCGTCCGGGTCGCGGGCGGCCGGCTGATCACGCCCGACCCGGAGCGCGCGGTCGACGTCGTCGTCCACAGCCCGTTCTGGCTGGAGCCCGAGGTCCTGGCCAAGATCGTCACGCGGCCGCTGCCGACGGCGCGCCTCGCGGTCGAGGGCGAGGAGTGGGAGGGCCCGCCGCCGGAGGTCTACTCCGGCGCCGTCATCCGGCAGCACCTGCCCGGCAACCCGGAGGACACGGCGGAACTCATGGCCCTCCAGGCGCTGGCGGACGAGCACGACCTCGCCACGCTGCGGCAGGAGGAGGTCATCGACGGCTACGCCCTGATCGGCGAGGTCGGTCCGTACGGCCAGGACGGCGCCGTCGAGGTGCTGGTCCACGTGGGCGACCCCGACGAGCCGTCCGTCGCCGAGCAGGAGTGGGCCTCGAGCCCGTTCGTCACCTACGAGGTGCGCTGGTCGTGCCCGGAGCCGGACGAGCGGGAGCGCCGGACGCCGTCGGCGTCCTACCTGGAGGCGCGCGAACGGGTGAGGCCGGTCGTCTCCGGCGTCGCGCGTGCCGTCGTCGAGGCCGCCGCCGGCGTGGTCACCGACGAGGACGGTTTCTGGGTCGACCGCTACGCCCTCTGACGTCACCCCCGTGGCGGGGTGCTCGCCCTCAAGTACCAACGGCTGACGCCGATGCATACCTCGTCCGACCCGGCGAGGAGGAGTCAGCGTGGAAGCGATCGACGAGATCGTGGCGGAGTTCCTCGTGGAGAGCCACGAGAACCTCGACCAGCTCGACCGCGACCTGCTCGCCCTGGAGCAGAACCCGGGCTCCCGCGAGCTCCTGGCCAGCGTGTTCCGGACCATTCACACGATCAAGGGCACGAGCGGCTTCCTGGCCTTCCACCGGCTGGAGAAGCTGACCCACGTCGGCGAGAACCTGCTGAGCCGACTGCGTGACGGCAAGATCGCCCTGACGGACGCCCGCTCGTCGGCGCTGCTCAAGATGGTCGACGCCATCCGCGGCCTGCTCGCCGACATCGAGCGCACCGGTGGCGAGACCGAGGTCGACCACTCCGAGCTCATCACCACCCTGTCGACGCTGCTCGAGGACGGCGCCGAGCCGGCGCCGGCGCCCGAGGCGGCGGCCGGCGCGGCCGAGCCGGCCACCCCCGCGCCACCTCCGAGGCCACCGCCGCGGACGCCGAGAGCGGGGGCGCCGAGAGCGCGCCGGCTCAGGAGCCCGCGCCGATCGGCCAGGTGCTCGTCCAGGCCGGCGACACCACCCAGGACGCCGTCGAACTCGCCCGCCTCGAGCAGGGCCTGGGTGACAACCGCCCGCTCGGCTCGATCCTCGTGGAGCACGGCGCCACCACGCCCGCCGCCGTCGAGGGCGCGCTGGAGGCGCAGGGCACCGGACACCGGTCCGTCGTCGACAGCTCCGTCCGCGTGGACGTCGACCTCCTCGACTCGCTCATGCGGCTCGTCGGTGAGCTCGTGCTCGCCCGCAACCAGCTCGTCTCCCGCCTCGACGACGAGAAGGACGCCTCGAAGGACTCCTCGCTGGCGCGCAGCGCGCAGCGGCTCAGCCTCGTCACGAGCGAGCTGCAGGAGCAGGTCATGAAGACCCGCATGCAGCCCGTCGACGCGGTGTGGAGCAAGATGCCGCGCGTCGTCCGCGACCTCGCCCGCACCTGCGGCAAGCAGGTGCGGCTGGAGATGGAGGGCCGGGACACCGAGCTCGACCGCTCCGTGCTCGAGGCCATCAAGGACCCGCTGACCCACCTCGTCCGCAACGCCGTCGACCACGGCATCGAGAACCCCGAGGACCGCGCGAAGGCCGGCAAGCCCGCCGAGGGCGTGCTCACGCTGCGCGCGTACCACGAGGCCGGCCAGGTCCACCTCGAGATCACCGAGGACGGCAACGGCATCGACCCGCAGAAGATCGCGGCGAAGGCGCTGGAGCGCGGCCTCGTCTCGCAGGCGCAGCTCGCGACGATGAGCCACCGCGACATCCTCGGACTGATCTTCCTGCCCGGGTTCTCCACCGCGGCGACGATCACGAACGTCTCCGGCCGCGGCGTCGGGATGGACGTCGTGAAGACCCGGATCGAGGCCATCGGCGGCTCCGTCGACGTGATGAGCACCGTCGGCCGCGGCTCCACCTTCCGGCTCACGATCCCGCTGACGCTGGCGATCATCCCGGCGCTGACGATCGGCTGTGCCGGCCGGCGCTACGCCGTGCCGCAGGTCTCCGTGCTCGAGCTCGTCCGGCTCGTCGGGCGAGCACGCGCGCGGCGGGATCGAGCTCATCTCGGGCGCCCCGGTCTACCGGCTGCGGGACATGCTCCTGCCGC
This sequence comes from uncultured Actinomycetota bacterium, assembly GCA_963755755.1. Lineage (GTDB taxonomy): Bacteria > Actinomycetota > Actinomycetes > Actinomycetales > Kineosporiaceae > DATKNA01. The sequence goes on along the minus strand of CAVWLJ010000011.1, from coordinate 177,347 downwards.
TGGTCCGGCTCGACGAGCAGCTCGGCCTGGTGCCCATGCGCGAGACCGAGGTCGGCGAGGACGGCCGGGGCGGCTTCATCGTCGTCCTGCTGGCGGAGCAGCAGCGCTTCGGGCTCGTCGTGGACGACGTCCTCGACACCCAGGAGATCGTCGTCAAGCCGCTCGGCCGGCACCTCAAGGGCATCCCCGTCTACGCCGGCGCCACGATCCTCGGCGACGGCTCGGTCGTGCTGATCCTCGACGCGTCCACGCTCGCCCGGCGCGCCAACGTGCTCGCCACCGGGGCGGGCGTCACCACCGTCGTGGCCGGCACCGACACCGAGACCCTCGATCCGGTGCTCGTCGTCGAGATCGGCAGCGGCCGCCGCGCGGCGATCCCGCTGGAGATGGTCACCCGGCTCGAGGAGATCCCCCGGACCTCGATCGAGCACGTCGGCGGGCGCGAGGTGGTCCAGTACCGCGGGCACATCATGCCGCTCATCCGGATCTCCACGCTGCTCGGCGTCTACGCGGAGCCCGACGGCGAGGGCGAGGGCGTCCAGCTCGTCGTCTACACCCGCGGCCAGCGCAGCGTCGGCTTCGTCGTGGAGCGCATCCTCGACATCGCGACGGAGCGTGCCGGCACCCGCAGCGACATCGACGACCAGGCCCTGGTGGGCAGCGTCGTCGTCGGCGAGAAGGTCGTGGAGCTCCTCGACATGGAGAGCGCCGTCCTGGCGGCCGACCCGCACTTCTACACCGGCGTGCACGCCGACGAGTCCGCGTCGTCCGTCGAGGAGGCCCTGGCATGAGCCAGCTGTCCACGTTCCACGTCGGCAAGTACCTGTTCGGGGTCGACGTCTCGCTGGTGCAGGAGGTCGTCCGGCTGCAGCAGATGACGCCGGTGCCGCTCGCCACCGACCGAGATCGCCGGGCTCATCAACCTGCGCGGCGAGGTCCTGACCGCGATCGACCTGCGCGCCCGCCTCGGCCTCCCGCCGGTGGACGTCGCGGCCACCGGGCGTGAGCCCGTCAACGTGGTCGTCCGCGTGGACGACGAGCCGGTCAGCCTGCTCGTCGACGAGATCGGCGGCGTCCTCGAGGTCTCCCAGGTGCCGTTCGAGCAGACCCCCAGCACCGTCGACGAGCGGGTCCGTGACCTGCTCCTCGGCGCCTACACGTTGCCGGACCGCCTCCTCCTCGCGCTCAACGCCCGCCGCGTCCTCGACGTCGGCGGCGAGAGCCGCGCGGCCTGACCCTCCCCTCCACCCATCAAGGAGCACCGATGCAGGCCCTGGTCGTCGACGACTCGCGCGCCATGCGGTCCGATCCTGGCCCGGCTCATGACCAACCTGGGCTTCGAGGTCGCGCAGGCCGGCGACGGTCAGGACGCGCTCGACCAGCTCGAGGCGGGCCTGCGCCCGGACGTCGCGCTCGTCGACTGGAACATGCCCGTGATGGACGGCCTGACGTTCATCAAGAGCGTCCGGGCGCGGGACGAGCTCCGCGACATGTCGCTCATGATGGTGACGACCGAGAGCGAGCACAGCGAACATCGTCCGCGCGCTCGCCGCGGGGGCGCACGAGTACGTCATCAAGCCTTTCAGCGACGAGGTCATCACCGAGAAGCTGGCGCTGCTGGGGCTGGTGCCGGCGTGACCCCTCCGCTGGGTCGTCGTCCCGAGCGCATCCGCGTGCTCGTCGTGGACGACTCCCTGGTCATCCGGCGGCTCGTCGTCGACGCCCTCGTCAGCGACCCCGACATCGAGGTCGTCGGTCAGGCGCCGAACGGCAAGCTCGCGCTGGAGAAGGTGGCCGCGCTGTCGCCCGGACGCCGTGACCATGGACATCGAGATGCCGGAGATGAACGGCATCGAGGCCGTCCGCGCGCTGCGCCGCACCGCACCCGCGACTGCCCGTCGTCATGTTCTCCACGCTCACCGAGCGGGGAGCCGCCGCCACGCTCGACGCGCTCAGCGCCGGGGCCAGCGACTACGTGACGAAGCCGTCGAACGTCGGCAGCTTCGCGGACAGCCAGCGCAACGTGCGCGAGCAGCTGATCCCCAAGCTCAAGGCGCTGACCTCCGCGCGACGGCGGGTCCCCGCTGTGGTGCCGGTGGCACCGCGCCCGGTCGCCGGCCGTCGTCCGCGCACCGGGCCCTTCGGCGTCCTCGCCATCGGCTGCTCCACGGGCGGGCCCGACGCGCTCGCCACCGTGCTCCCGTCGCTCCCTGCCGACCTCGCCGTGCCCGTCGTCGTCGTCCAGCACATGCCGCCGGTGTTCACCCGGCTGCTCGCGACCCGGCTCGACGGCCAGTGCCGGGTCGAGGTCCGTCGAGGCGCAGCACGGTGACGCCCTCGTGCCGGGCCGGGTGCTCGTCGCACCCGGCGGCTTCCACCTCGTCGTCCGCCGGCACGGCACCGCCGTCGTCGCGGAGCTCAACGAGGACCCGCCGGAGAACTTCTGCCGGCCCGCCGTCGACGTCCTGTTCCGCTCGGTCAAGGCCGTGTACGGGGACCGGGTGCTCGCGACCGTGCTCACCGGCATGGGCCGTGACGGGGAACGCGGCTCGAAGGTGATCCGGGACGCCGGCGGCGAGATCTACGTCCAGGACGACGCGACCAGCGTGGTCTGGGGGATGCCCGGAGCCGTCGCCGGCGCCGGACTCGCCGACAAGATCCTCCCGCTGCCTCAGATCGGCCCGGCGCTCGCGAACGCGCTCTCCCGGTCGGCCTCCGCCGCGGCGGTGACCACATGACCCTGCAGGCCCCCGACTTCACCTTCGTCACGCAGCTCGTGCGCCAGCGCAGTTCCATCGACCTGCAGCCGGGCAAGGAGTACCTCGTCGAGTCGCGGCTCGCCCCGGTCGCCCGGGCCGTCGGCGAGCGGGACGTCGCGGGTGTCGTCGCCCGGCTGCGATCCGGCGACGCGAAGGTCGCCGACCTCGTCGTCGACGCCCTGACCACGAACGAGACGTCGTGGTTCCGCGACACGCACCCGTTCCAGGCGGTCACCCAGCACCTGCTGCCGGAGCTCACCCGGGCCGGTGCCCGCGCGCTGACCATCTGGTCCGCGGCCTGCTCCAGCGGGCAGGAGGCCTATTCGCTGGCGATGCTGCTGCTGGACTGGCTGCCGCTCAACCCCGGCGTCCGCACCCAGATCATCGGCACGGACATCTCCCCGACGATGGTGGAGCGGGCCCGGGCGGGCCGGTACTCCCAGCTCGAGGTCAACCGCGGCCTGCCGGCGCAGTACCTCGTCCGGTACTTCGAGCAGGCCGGGCGTGACTGGGTGCTCAAGCCCCAGGTCCGGTCGCTCGCCCGGTTCGAGACCGGCAATCTCGTGGCGCCCCCGCTGGGCATGCCCACCTGCGACATCGTCTTCCTGCGCAACGTCCTCATCTACTTCGACGTGGAGACCAAGCGCGCCGTCCTCGCCAACATTCGCCGGGTGTTGCGCCCGGGCGGATACCTGCTCCTCGGCGGAGCCGAGAGCACCCTCAACCTCGACGCGGCCTTCCAGCGCACGGAGCTCGGTCGTGCCGTCGTCTTCCGACACATCGGAGGTGCCGCGTGACGGACCACATCGACCTCGAGGAGGTCCGCCCGGATCTCGAGACGTTGCTCGGCGACGTGCTCCGCTCGGTCCTCGAGGAGGAGTCGGAGGTGCTGCCCGAGGGCGTCGACCTGCCGCCCTCGGACGACGACGACACCGCCGGCCGTCGCCCTGCTGGCCATCGCCGACGATGCCGACGGCTCCCGGCTCGGCGTCCGCGTGGTGGTGCCCGGGCGACTCGCCCACACGCTGGCCGCGCGGATGTTCGGCACCGACGAGCCCGAGACCGCGGACCTGCTCGACGCCGTCGGGGAGCTCGGCAACATCGCCGGCGGCAACGTCAAGGCGCTGCTCTTCGGCGCCGCCGGGTCGGCCCGGCTGTCGCTGCCGTCCGCGGTCCTCGGCGCGGTCGTGGCACCGACGGCGGTGCCGGGCCATGCGCGCGCACCGATGTCGGTCCGTGCGTTCGTCCTCGACGACGTCGCCGAGCTGACGCTGATACCGCAGATGTCGGGCGAGGACCTGATGTGGCCGCCCGTCGTCCGTTCCGAGGTCCTGGAGGGACAGCCATGAAGATCGTCGTCGCCGACGACAGCCGCGCGATGCGGATGATCGTCGTCCGGACGCTGCGGCAGGCCGGCCTGAGCGGCCACGAGGTGCTCGAGGCCGAGAACGGCCGCGAGGCCCTCGAGCTCGTCGCCCAGCACGGGCCCGACCTCATCCTCTCGGACTGGAACATGCCCGAGATGACGGGCATCCAGTTCCTCCAGGCCCTGCGCAGCCGGGGTGACACGACGCCGTTCTGCTTCGTCACCTCCGAGGGCTCCGACGAGATGCGCGAGCAGGCGACCGCGTCGGGCGCGCTCGGGCTGATCGCGAAGCCGTTCACGGCCGAGTCCTTCAACGACGTCCTCTCCACGGTGGTGACCCCATGAGCACGGCCCTCCAGTCCTCCCCGCTGCCCAGCCGCGCAGCACTGCGCTCGCTCGTCGAGGACCTCGTCGGCCGCACGGTCGACCTGTTCGACGCCGACCCGGTGTCGACGGCGCCGAGCAACCTCGTCGCGGTCTACGTGACGGACCAGCTCACGATGACCGCGGTCGCCGTCGTGGACTTCGCGGGTGCGGCCCGGATCGGCGGTGCCCTCGGCATGCTGCCGCGCGGCGGCGTCGACGACGTCATCGACGAGGGCCAGCTCTCCGAGATGCTGCGCGACAACTGCTACGAGGTGCTCAACGTGCTCGCCGCCACGTTCAACGTGGCCGGCGCCCCGCACGTGCGGCTGTACGAGATGTACGGCCCGAACGCCTCGCTGCCCTCGGACGTCGCGCAGCTGGCCAACCTCGTCGGCAGCCGGCTCGACGTCCGTCTCTCGATCATGGGCTACGGCGACGCCCACGTCTCCGTCGTCGTCCGCTGACCTCTCCCCACCGCAGCAGGGAGGCACGATGAGCGCCCAGACGGGCATCGACGAGCTGGACGACGACGACCTCGTCGCCGGCCGGCCCGCGCCGAGTCCCGACCTCGTCCATCACGTCCGGGTCTCCCGGCAGGGGATCTACGACGGCCGGCGCCAGCTCGCGGGGTACCGCGCCGCCTTCGGCGTCCCCTCGACCGGGGGCGGCAGTGCCTCGTCGGCGGGTGAACCGGTCGTCGAACAGACGGGAACGGCCGCCGTCGCGGCTGCCTTCGGCACGTTCGGAGCCGAGGGCCTGGCCGACGGCAAGCCGCTCTACGTCGGCCTGCCCCGGCCGTTCCTGACCGGCATGGTGCCCATCCCCGCCGAACCGGCGGCCCTCGTGCTCGAGCTCGGTCCGCACGCGAACCCGGACGCCGAGCTGCTGCTCGCGCTCACCCGGCTCAAGCAGGCCGGCTACCGGATCGCCGTCGGCGACTACCGGGGCGACGCGGTGCGCGGTGCGCTCGTCGACCTCGCCGACGTCGTGTCCATCCAGGTGACCGCGCTGCCGTCGATCGTCGTCCCGGGGCTGGTCGCCGCGTTGCGCCGGCGCCCGGTCACGCTCGTCGCCTCCGGCGTGGAGGACGCGGCGACCTTCGCGCACGCCGTCGAGCTCGGCTTCGACCTCTTCGAGGGGCGCTACCTGCACCGGCCGATGCTGCTGGAGCGACGCGTGCTCACGCCGTCGCAGCTCGTCTGCGTCCGGCTGCTCGGCGAGCTCGCGGACCCCGACCTGCCCATGTCGCGGATCGAGCAGCTCGTCGGCAGCGACCCGGGCCTGACGGTGCGCGTGCTCCGGACGGCGAACTCGGCCGCCACCGGCACCGCCGCCGAGCTCAGCTCGCTGCGGCAGGCGCTGGTGCTCCTCGGCCCGCGGCGGCTGCGGGCGTGGGTCGTGCTCGCGCTGCTGCACGGGGGCAGCGCGCGCGACGTCAGCCACGAGGTGTGGAGCGTGCTCGCACGGGCGCACGCCACGCAGCGCCTGGCCTCGGCCGAGCCCGAGCTCGGCTACACGATCGGACTGCTGTCGGGCGCCGCGGAGCTGCTCGGCGCCCAGCCGGACGACGTCGCGGACGGCGCCGGCCTCGGCGCCCACGCCCGGTCGGCGTTGCTCGCGGGCGACGGGGACGCCGGTCGCGCCCTCGTCGCGGTGCTCGCGCACGAGCGGGACGACGTCGACGCCGTGAGCCGCACCGGGCTGGAACCGCTGGACGTCTCGCACGCCTACCTGCTGTCACTGCGCGACTCGCTGGCGATCGTCCACGAGCTCCAGGGCGAGTAGCGCCCGGGCCGGGCTGCGACGCGAACCGAGCGGGCTGGGCCAGTCGACCAACGAAGTCGACCGGCGAAACCGAAAACCCAGCCGGACATCGGGGACCACTTGGGACGCTGTGCAGTGAGTCGCTCAGCGACTCACTGCACAGCGTCCAAAACAGCCCTCCCCGAGCACGACGCGGGCATCGTGAGGAGTTCGCGAGGGCGGCCGCTGTCCACAGATGCGCCGTGTCCCTCCTCCCGTCCACAGATCGCGCCGACGGGTCTCGTCCCGGAGTGCGCGGGCTGGGAGCGTCAGCGGCATGGACAGCGACATCCCGTTCGTGATGCTGGTGGCGCTGGCGGTCCGTGCGGGGCGACGCCGGCGCGGCATGAGCCAACGCACGTTCAGCGAGGCCGCTGGACTGTCCCAGAGCCGGGTCGCCCGTCTGGAGAGCGGCAAGGTCTCGCAGCTCGCGGACGTGAGGCTGGCCCTCGCGATGGTCGGCCTGCGGCTGGCGCTGGTGGACGAGGCCGGGCGGCAGTGGACCGTCGACATGGCACTGGACCTCGACGCGATGGGCCTCGTCGACCGGGCGGGTCGACGCTTCCCCGCTCATCTGCCCGAGGACACCGATGCGTGGATCCCGTACTGGCGCCAGTTCCGGGACGAGCGCGCCGGATACCGTGACCGGGGTCCGTGGACGTACCGCCGGGACACACCGGAACGGCTGGAGGCCTCGCGTCGCTGCCTCCGTGATGAGCGCGGACCGCCGCTGGGTATTTACTGCGAAACGGGCGTGGGGCGCCGCCTCTCCAGGACTCACTTCGCGAACACGCACGCGCCGCCGTTGACGAGATCACCTCTGCGACGAGCGTCGGCCCGCGTGAAGCTTCAGCCGCTCAAGCCCCGTTCCACTGCGTCGATCAGCGCCGGGCGCAGCTCGGCCGCGGAGATGATGGCGTCGACGGAGCCGACGGCCACCGCGCGTTCGATCGAGTGCACGGCGTCGAACTCCGCGGCGACCTCGCCGAGCTTCTCCGAGCGCACCGCAGTCCGGACGTCGGCCAGCTCCGCCACGACCCGGGCGCGCCGGACGTCGTTCGCGTCCCGGGCCCTCCGCTCCAGCGCCGTGACCCGCGGGTCCGAGCTCGTGCGCCGGTCGACCTCGCCGGTGAAGACGACGCCGGCCGCGGGCGCGCCGCCGATGACGGAGGCGTAGGAGCCCTCCACCGCGAGCACCTGCAGCCGGTCGTTCAGCGTCTTCGAGAACACGACGAACGCGCCGCCGTGGTACCGCGAGACGACGCAGAAGACGATCGGCCCGTCGAAGTTCACGACAGCCCTGCCGATCTCCGCGCCGTACTCGAGCTGCAGCCGGCGCATCGACTCCGGCGACCCGTCGAAGCCCGAGAGGTTCGCGAGCACGACCACGGGGCGCGAGCTGCTCGCCGCGTTGATCGCCCGAGCGGTCTTCTTCGAGGACTCGGGGAAGAGCGTGCCCGCCGTCCAGGTGTCCGGGCCGTCGCTGGGCGGGAAGCCGCGGCGGGGCACCGGGCGCGACTCGATGCCGATCAGGCAGACCGGGTGGCCGCCGAGGTGGGCGTCGAGGACGACGGAGGTCTCGGCGTCCGCCATGCCGGCCCAGCGTTCCAGCGTGGGGTGGTCCTGGTCCGCCACGGCGCGCATGAGGGTCCGGATGTCGAACGCCTTCTTGCGCTCCGGGTTGGTGCGCGCGGAGAAGATGTCGCCGACGGTGCGGAAGTCGCTGTCCGGGTGCTCGTGCGGGTAGTCGCGCACGTCGCGGTCCCGCGGGTCGGACGTCGAGTGCCGGCCGCGGCGTCGCCTCCCCGGGTGCGACGTAGGCGTGCTCGTAGTGCGCCAGGAGCACGTCGACGGCGGCGGCCAGGTCCGGCGCCCAGTACTGCGCCTGCCCGTTCGGCCCCATGACGCGGTCGTAGCCGCCGATGCCGAAGTTGTCCTCGGCGGAGACGCCGCCGGAGTAGTCGAGCGACTGCTTGCCGGTGAGCACCATCGCGCTGTCCGGCGTCATGACGAGGATGCCCTTGGTGTGCATGAGCATCGTCGCCTCGGCGTTCCAGTACGGCTGGGCGCCGACGTTGATGCCCGTGACCACGATGTTGATCTCGCCGCCGGCCTGGGTGAACTCGACGATCCGGCGCAGTGCCCGGGCCACCCAGTCCATGTTCTCGGTGCCGTTGTCCATCGAGATCCGGGCGCCGGAGGAGAGCGCGAACCACTCCAGCGGCACGCCGAGCTCGCTGGCCAGGTCGAGGGCCGCGACGACGCGCAGGCACTCGGGCTCCGCGACCGCGCCCAGCGAGCGGGTCGGGTCGCCGAGCAGCACGACCCGCCGCATCCCGTCGCGGTAGCGGCCGGTGGGCGTCCGGACGACGCCGACGACCAGCCCCGCCTTGTTGCCGCCCGGCGCCCGGTCGACCGGCACGAGACGACCGCTGTCGTCGAGGTCGTGCTCGACGAACTCGCCGCCTCGCGCCAGCAGCGGGGTCAGCTCGTACGGATACACCGTGCCGCGACGGCGCGAGCGGAGCACCTTCTGCGCGTAGTCGTCCAGCGGTCGCAGCCGCTCCGTCGGCGGCCCGCTGACGCTCGCGACCACGCCGGAGCCCGGCTGGTAGCTGAACCGCGCGGAGACGGCGATGGGCGCGCCGCCCGGCTGCGCGATCCGGCCCGTCGCGACGACCTCCTCGATGCCGGCGCCGACCGTCAGCGGCGCGACCGTCCGCTTGAGCGCGGTCAGCTGCTCGACCGGGGCATCGATGACCGGCCAGACGTAGAGCCACACGTGGTTCATGTCGAGCCGGACGCCGTTCTGCAGCGTGGCGCGAGCCCGGCGCACGGCGTCCAGGCAGGAGGCGACCGCGCGCTCGGCCTGCGGCAGAGAGACCACGTGACCGGCGGCGTCCCGGACCACCGACAGCTCCCGCACCTGCGCCAGCGCCACGATGCGCTGGTCGGCCTCGTTGCCCGGCGCCACCGCGTGGTAGAGCAGGACGTCCTCGGGCGAGGGCAGCCGGGTCAGCGTGAACTCGCGCAGCCGCCAGAGGTCGAGCCGCCGCCCCACCATCGGGTGCATGCCTCGGACGAGCGCGTCCTCCACCGAGGCCCCCGCGGCGTCCGGGCGGAACGTGAACTGATGGACGACGCTGCCACCGCGGGCGCTCACCACGACGGCGACCCGGCGCAGCTGCGGGAAGAACGGCCAGGCGGACACCTGCCGTGCGAGCTCGGCGCAGGCCTCGTCGGCGTCGGCCGGCGCGTCCGGCCAGCTGAGGTAGAGGTCGACCACGGCGTCCTGGTCCTCGGGCGTGGCGGCCACCAGCTCGCCGAGCCACTCGCCGAGTTCCGGCAACTCCCGCGGCCTCCGCCACGGTCGACAGCAGCCGGGTGCGCGCCTCGTGCAGGGCGTAGTGGCCGACCAGGCACGGCCGGTCCGCCAGCGCCTGCCCGTGCGCGCCCTCGAGCAGGACCAGGTCGTGCTCGCGGTAGTGCCGGCGGGCGAGCACCTCGACGAGCGGCTCCTCGGCCGGCACGCCGTCGGCGATCCGTTCCGCGAGGAACCGCACCAGCGGTTCGGGGCTCGCGACCAGGGCGTCGACGCGCTCCTCGTAGTCCTCGGCGTCCGGATGCTCCGAGAGGTAGGCGAGCTGGTCGCGGACGGCGGCGTACGCCTCCTCGCGGGCCGCCTCCACGATCGGCGCCTCGAACCAGCGGAACCGGGCGCTGCGGGCGAGGTCGCCGATCGAGGGGAAGCGCAGCTGGGTGGCGAGGACGAGGCGGTCCAGCACCTCGCGGGCGCGGTCGGCCACCCCGTCGGCCGGCGCCTCCTCCGCGAGCCAGCGCTGCAGCAGCGTCGTCACCACGGGCAGATGGCTCGGCGTCCGCTGCTGGGAGAGGAAGACGCGGAACACGACCTCCTCGAGGTCGGCGGTCCGGTCCAGTCCTTCGACCCCGTAGTGGGCGAGGACGCGGGCGAGCTTGGCGCGGAACTCCTCGGGCAGTCGCTCCCGGTCGACGTCGAGGGAGTGCAGGTAGGCGTGGAAGTACTCGCGCGGGGAGTGCACCCGGTCGTCCGCGCCCTCCTCGGCGTGCGGACGGTTGCGGGTGAGCTCGCAGAGGTCGGCGAAGATCGTCAGGACGGCCAGCTCGGCCCCGAGCAGCTCCTGCCGTTGCCCGTCGAGAACGTCGCGGACCTGCTGGTACTGCACGGCGGCGCGGCGGCCGTCGTCGGGGCGGACGTCGTAGCCCAGGATCATGCTCTCGAGGTCGGCGAGCAGGCGCAGGGCGCGCATGCCGTCGTCGAGCACGACGGTGCTGCGGGGCAGGTCCACCGGAGTGTGGGCCGCCGACGTGGCCTCGGCGTCCTCGCCGACGGGCTCCAGGCGCAGCAGCGGCTGGCCCGCGCCGACCTGGTCGTTGGCGGAGACGAGGAGCTCCTTGACCCGCCCGGTGAACGGGGCGGGCAGCACCGTCTCCATCTTCATGCTCTCGAGCACGACGGCCGGCGCGCCGGCAGCGATCTCGTCGCCGGGGCCGGCCGGCAGCGACACGACCAGCGCCGGCGCGGGTGCGCGCAGCACGCCGCCCTCGTCCTTGGTCACCCGGTGCGCCCGGCCGTCGACCTCGACGAGGTGGTCGGCGGCGTGCGTGGCGGTGACGACGCGATGCGAGCGGCCCTCGACGGTGAGCCGGACGGTGTAGCCCTGCAGCTGCTCGACCGTGGCGTCGACGAGGGTGCCGTCGACGGCGACGCGATAGCGGTGCGGCCCGACCTGGGCGATCTCGACCTTGTGCGTCGAGCCCCGCAGCTTGAGGTCGAACGCGCGGATCTGCGCGTGCCGGGCCTCCGGACGCCCGCCGTGGGCGGTGGCGAGGAAGCGGACCCGCTCGCCGCGCTCCGCCTCGTCGTAGGCGTCGATGCCCGCGGCCACGAGTGCGACGCCGGCGGCGCCGTGCTCGCCGAACCCGCCGCGGGTGCGTTCCCGGTCGATCCAGCCGGTGTCCGCGCTGCCCTCGATGACCTCGGGCCGGTCGAGGAGCTCGAGCAGGAAGGACTTGTTCGTCGTCCCGCCCTCGATGACGACCGTGGTGTCGGTGAGGGCGCGGCGCAGCCGGGCCAGCGCGTCCTGCCGGGTGGGGCCGTACGCGATGATCTTGGCGATCATGGAGTCGAAGTCGGAGGGGATGACGTCGCCCTCGCCGACGCCGGTGTCCACCCGGACGCCGGGCCCGACCGGCAGCCGGAACAGCGCGATGCGGCCGGGCGCCGGCGCGAAGTCGCGGTCGGGGTCCTCGGCGTTGAGCCGCGCCTCGACGGCGTGCCCGGCCGGCGCGGGCGGCTCGCCCTCGAGCTTGTCGCCGCCGGCGACCTGGAGCTGCAGCCGGACGAGGTCGAGGTCGGTGGTCAGCTCGGTGACCGGGTGCTCCACCTGCAGCCGGGTGTTGACCTCGAGGAACGCGAAGGTGCGCTCGTCGGGCTGGTAGAGGAACTCGGCGGTGGCGGCGCCGCGGTAGCCGACGGCCACCGCCAGCCGGGCCGCGGAGTCCTTGACCTGCTGCTCCTGCTCCGGCGTGAGCACCGGCGAGGCGGACTCCTCGATGATCTTCTGGTTCCGGCGCTGGATCGAGCAGTCCCGGACGCCGAGCGCCCACGCCGTCCCCTGCCCGTCGGCGATGAGCTGGACCTCGATGTGGCGGGCGCCGGTGACGAGCCGCTCGAGGAAGACCACGCCGGAGCCGAAGGCCCGCTGGGCCTCGTCCCGCGTCCGGTCGAAGACGGCGGTGAGCTCGGCGTCGCTGGTGACCACCCGGATGCCGCGCCCGCCCCCGCCGGCCGCGGCCTTGAGCATGAGCGGGTAGCCGATCCGGTGCGCGTGGTGCAGCGCGGAGCCGATGTCGTCGACCGAGCCGTTGCTCCAGGCCGCGACGGGGACGCCGACCTCCTCGGCCAGCAGCTTCGCCCCGATCTTGTCGCCGAGCCGGCGCATCGCGTCGGCGGACGGCCCGACGAAGGTGATGCCGATGCGATCGCAGAGTTCCGCGAAGGCCGGGTCCTCCGCGACGAAGCCCCAGCCGACCCAGGCGGCGTCCGCGCCGCTCTCGCGCAGCGCACGCTCGAGGACGCGCAGGTCGAGGTAGGGCCGCGCCGAGGCCGGCCCCAGGGCGTACGCGTGGTCCGCCTCGCGGACGAACATCGCGCCCCGCTCACCGTCGGTATGCAGGGCGACGGTCTCGATACGCGGGCCGCCCGGCGTCAACTCGTTCAGGTCCCGGACGGCGTGGATGAGGCGCATGGCCGCCTCACCCCGGTTCACGATGGCGATGCGGCGGAACATCAGCGCGCCTCCCGTGGACCTCGACGTCGGCCGGCGGCGGGCAGCCTGGGCTGCCACCGGCGGCCTCACCATACCCACGGGTTACGACGGCGACGAGTGCGTCCGGGAGCGGCACCCGTGCGTGATCAGGCCACCTGGTCGCCCGGCGCCGAACCGTCGATCGCCTCGGCGGCGCGGGCGACGAGTTCCTCGCGGCGGCGCTTGATGGCCTGCTGCTCGTAACCGCGGACCAGCGCCGCCAGCCCGGACGCGGCGAGCGAGCAGATGGCGGCGACGGCGGCCCAGCGTTCGAGCGCGGCGCCGCCGTCCAGCTGGTCCTCGCGGACCAGCACCCACAGCGGCGGCCCCGCGACGACGGCCGCGAGCAGGACGCCGAGGCGCAGCGGCTTCACGGCGCCGTCACCGGGACGAGCTGGGCGCACAGCACCGCCGTCCACGTGTAGCGGTCGACCGGGATGCCGTCGAGCCGGACGATGGGGAGACCGAGCTGGAGCACGCCGGCGGGCTGGTCGGTGGCCCCGGTGCCCTCGACCGCGAGTCCGTCGATCTGCCCGAGCGCGTCGAGCAGGGTCTGGGACCGCTCGATCGGGTCGGCGGCGGAGACGATGACGATGACGGCGCCGGCGTCCACGGCCTGCAGGGCCTCGACGGCGGCGGCGGCCCCGGCCTCGCCGTCCGTCTCGACCGCGACGACGACGTCGCCGAGGAACCGGGCCTCGGTCAGGGCGGTGGCGCGCTCGGCGCCGGGTCGTGCGGGCACGGTGATGACGGGGCGCGGCGTGGAGCCGGTGGCGAGGTCCAGGGCGGTGCGGTGGGCCTCGAGCTGGACCGACGCGCTGGGGCCGACGACCGCGACGACCCGGGTGGCCGGGTCGATGTCGACGTCGGGCATCCGGTCGAGCATGCGCAGGACGGCGGTGAACCGGTCGCCGGGGCGCAGCTGACGGGTCCACGCCACCGGGACGCCGAGCGCGCGCAGGGCGCGGCGGTCCGCGGCGAGCTGGGGGTCCTCGCGCCGGTCCCGGGTCGTGGACGAGCCGTCGCGCCGGGCGTGGCCGAGCGTCTGGCGCTCGACGATCGGGACGACGGGAGCGGTGCGCTGGGTGGGGATCATCGCGACGGGCGCCACGGGGGCCTCCGGGATCTCGTACGCCGCGGCGACCACGGCCGGGGTGGCCACCGAGGTCGGAACCGGGGCGGGCGCGGGGGGTGCCGGCGCCGTCAGGACGGGGGCCGGCGGGGCGACGGGGGCGGCGCCGGTGCCGCCGGCCGTGGAGCGGAGCTGGTCGAGCAGGGCGGTGAACTCCGGCCGGGTGGTCGAGGGCCGCACCGGCGCGGCCGGCACGGGCTCGGGCTCGCCCTGCGCGAGCAGACGCCGCAGCGCCTGGTCGAGGGCGTCGGAGGGGTCGTCCGAGCGGGCCGTCGACGACGGCCAGGTGCCCGCACGCTCCTCGGCGTCCGCGCGCTCCGTCGAGGCCGAGGAGGCCCTCGGCGGCGGCCACGGCCGGGTCGTCCGCGGCGGCGACGAGCCGGCGGGTGAGCCGGTCGACGGCGCCGGGAACGCGATCCGGAGTCCCCTCGCTCATGGTCGTTCCCTCTCTGGATGCGGGTGCGGTGTCGGCAGGCAGGGCGAGGCGGGAGGACCGCAGGTCGACGCCCCGGTCCGGCACCTCGAGGGCGACCTCGAACCGCTCCCGGGCGAAGAAGCCGAGGACACCGCCGGAGCGGACCTTCTCCGCCCGCACGATCCGGGCGTGCGGGCCGCCCTCGGCGCGGGCGCGCGCGAGGAGGGCCTCGAGGTCGTCACCCTCGAGCAGCAAAGTCGTGCTCACGGCTCACCTGTCCGACGGTCTCGATGGAGGTCAGGCCCGCGGTCTCGGTGAAGCCCAGGACCGGGAGCTGGGGGAACGTGCCGCGCAGCAGCCGCCGCAGCGGCAACCGCAGCGGTCCGGCGACGAGCAGCACGGGTGTCACGCCTGTGTTCTCGGCAGCAGTGACGAGTGAGGACAGCTGGCCGACCAGCTGATTCGCGAGCAGCGGGTCGACGGCGAGCACGACGCCCTGCTCGCTCGCGCGCATCGCCTCGGCGAGCTCGCTCTCGACGCCGGGGTCGAGGGTGATCGCCGACAGCGCGCCGTCCTTCTGGTAGGGCGCGGTCAGGGCGGGGCCGAGCGCGGAGCGGGCGGCCTCGAGCAGGGCGTCGGGATCGGTGGTGACCCGGGCGCGCTGGCCGATGCCCTCGAGCACACGGCCGAGGTCGCGGATGGAGACCTGCTCGTCGAGCAGGCCCTGGAGCACCCGCTGCACGCCGGCCAGCGGCAGCAGCCCCGGCACGACCTCGTCGACCGTCGTGGGGCGCTCCGCCTTGAGCACGTCGAGGAGCTGCTTGACGTCGTCGAGGCCGAGCAGGCGGGAGGCGTGCCGGCGGACCATCTCCGCCAGGTGCGTGGTCACGACGGCGGCGCGCTCGACGAGGGTGGCGCCGACGGCCTCCGCCGTCGTCCGGTGCTCGATGGGCACCCAGACGGCGGGCAGGCCGAAGACGGGCTCGGTGGTCCGCCGTCCGGGCAGCACCTCGGGGGAGTCGCCGATCGCCAGGAGGTGCCCGGGCGGGGCCTCGCCGGTGGCGACGGTGACGCCGCCGATGCGGATCTCGTAGCCGCCCGGAGGCAGCGCCGCCCCGTCGCGGGTGCGCACGGGGGGCAGCACGACGCCGAGGTCGAGCGCGGTCTTGCGGCGCAGGGCGCGGACGCGGTCGAGCAGGTCGCCGCCGCGGGCGGGGTCCACGAGGTCGACGACGTCGGCGGCGAGCAGCAGTTCGAGCTGGTCGACGTGCAGCGACTCGGTGACGGGGTCGCGCTCGGGTTCGGCCCCCGCCGCCTGCTCGGCCGCGGCGGCGAGAGCCCGGGCGCTGTCGGCGTCCGTGTCCGCGGCGCTGCTGGCGCGGGTCGACGCGACCAGGAGCAGCCCGCCCGCGGCGAGGAACGGCAGCTTCGGCATGCCGGGCACGAGGCAGAGGGCGACGAGGGCGCCCCCGCCGATGCGCAGCGCCTCGCGGTGCTTGGAGAGCTGGCCGACGAGGTCGTTGCCGACGTCGCCGTCGCTGGTCGAGCGGGTGACGATGACGCCGGTCGCGACGGACATCAGCAGCGCCGGGATCTGCGAGACGAGGCCGTCGCCGACGGTGAGGAGCGAGTACGTGCTGACGGCGTCCCCCGGGGACATGCCCTTCTGCAGGACGCCGACCGCGAACCCGCCGACGAGGTTGACGACGGTGATGATCACGGCGGCGACGGCGTCGCCCTTGACGAACTTGGTGCCACCGTCCATGGCGCCGTAGAAGTCGGCCTCGGCGGCGACCTCCTTGCGGCGCCGGCGGGCCTCGTCCTCGTTGATGAGGCCGGAGTTGAGGTCGGCGTCGATGGCCATCTGCTTGCCGGGCATCGCGTCGAGGGTGAAGCGGGCGCCGACCTCGGCGACGCGGGCGGCGCCGTTCGTGACGACGGTCAGCTGGATGACGACGAGGATCGCGAAGACGACCAGGCCGATGACGAGCGAGCCGCCGATGACGATGTGGCCGAACGCGTCGATGACGTGACCGGCGTAGCCGTCGCGGAGCACCAGCCGGGTGCTCGACACGTTGAGGGCGAGCCGCAGGATGGTGCCGACGAGCACGATCGTCGGGAAGACCGCGAACTCCAGCGGCTTGCGGACCTGCATCGCCACGAGGAGCACGAGCAAGGCCATGGCGATGTTGCCGGCGATGAGGAGGTCGAGCACCGCCGCGGGCAGCGGCACCACCATCATGATCACGACGACCACGACGACGATGGGCACGGCGAGCCGGGCTAGCCGGTTGGACGGCATGCGTGACCTTTCCTTCCGCGGGGTTCATCCCCTGGCAGGTGCAGCCGTCCGTGGCCTCGACAGCTCCTCGGCGCCCACGGCCTCGACCTTGAGCCCTCGGCGGCCCAGACCCGGCGCGGCCAGGGACCGGGCGCAGGGTCAGAGCGAGGCGGACGTCGGCCTGCGGGCGTCGCGCCGGTGCTCGCGGCGTTCGCGCGACCGGCGCACCCGCAGCTCGACCTTCGACGGCAGGTGCGGCAGCGACGCCGGCGCGGGCCGCGGCATCCGCGAGCCGGGGCGACGCAGCGACATCACGAACGCGAGGATCCGCGCGACGGCGACGTACAGCTCGGCGGGGATCTCGTCCTCGAGTTCGCAGACCCGGTACAGCACCCGGGTCAGGGGCTTGTCCTCGACGATCGGGACGCCGTGCTCGCGGGCGCGCTCGCGGATCTTCGCCGCCAGCGCGTCCGCGCCCTTCGCGACCACGCGCGGTGCTCCCCGGCCGGACTCGTACCGCAGCGCGACGGCGTAGTGCGTCGGGTTGACGAGCACGACGTCGGCGGTGGCGACGGCGGCGAGCATCCGGTTGCGGCTCATGGCGACCTGACGGGCCCGGATCGCCCCCTTGACCATCGGGTCGCCCTCGGTCTGGCGCGCCTCGTCCTTGATCTCGCGCGGGGTCATCCGCAGCTGCTTCATCACCGTGTGGCGTTGGTAGCCGTAGTCCGCGGCCGCCATGAGCAGACCGGCGGCGGCCGCGACCCAGATCAGGCTGCGCAGGCCGGCGGTGAGCGTGGCGAGCGACTCCCCGAGGGGGCGGGTGCCGCGCCCGACGAGCTCGGGCACCAGCGAGCGGCCGAGCACGACCACGACCATCGCGATCACCAGCACCTTGACCAGCGATTTCGCGGCCTCCCAGGCGGCGCGCGGGCCGACCATCCGCTTGATCCCCTGCTTCGGGCTCAGCCGGGAGGCCTTGAACTTCAGCGTCTTCGTCGTCAGGTGCACGCCCTGGCCGGCCATGGCCGCGACGGCGGCGACGGCGGCCGCGGCCGCGACCGGCACCGCCGCGAGGAGCACGGCCTGCGGGAGCTGGGCGACCATCGCAAGGGCACGCCCGGGGGTCGGATCCGCGGCGACGGCGGGCAGCCCGGCGAGCATGGCGGCGAACTCGTCGCGCAGTACGCCGAGGGAGTGCGGCACGAAGGCCGCGCCGACCGCGATCGCCAGCCACGTCGCCGGGTCCTGGGTGCGCGGGAACTGCCCGTCCTTGCGCGCCTCCCGGAGCCGGCGGGTGGTCGGCTTCTCGGTCTTGCTGGAGTCGGCCACGCCGGGCTACCCGGCGTCCGCGCCTGTCAGGCGCAGGGTGACCAGGACGGCGTGCTGCACGAGATCGTGCAGGGACGACGGGAGCTCCGCGACGACGAACCCCACGAGCAGGAGCGAGAAGAGGATCTTGAGCGGGAACGCGAGCGCGAACGCGTTGAGCGCGGGCGCGGCCCGGGTCAGCAGCCCGAGCGAGACGTCGGCGACGAGCATGGCGGCGATGATCGGGGCGGCGATCTGCAGGGCCGCCGTCAGGAGGTTCGTGACGTCCGCGACGACGGCGTCCCCGAGCGCCTGCCACGAGATCCGGGGGTCCGGCATCGCCTGCAGGCTCCGCGAGAGCCCGTGCACGATCATGAGGTGGCCGTCGGTGACGAACAGGATGGTCACGGCGACGAACTGGTGCAGCCGGCCGAACACCGACGTCTGCGAGAGCGTCAGCGGGTCGAGCGCGATCGAGGAGTTGAAGCCGCCGACGATGTCGATGAGGTCACCGGCGGCCTGCACGGCGGACACCGCGACCATCACGAGGTAGCCGAGCGCCAGCCCGGTGGCCACCTGCAGCAGCAGCCGGACGACGAGGTCCGCCGAGGTCAGCGCGGGGGCGCCCGCCAGGAGGCCCGGTGTGAGCGGCAGCGCGAGTGCGAGTGCGAGCGCCACCCGCGCCTGCGAGGGGATGCCGCGGGTGTTGAAGGGCGGGGTGACGAGGACGAACGCCGCCGTCCGTGCCACCGCCAGCACGAAGGCCGCGACGAGCTGCCCGCCGACGGCCAGCTGCAGGCCGGTCATCGCGGGCTCACGCCTTGAGCAGCGCGGGGACGAGCGAGAAGAGGTCGTGCGTGAAGCCCTCGAGCGTCCGCAGCGCCCACGCGCCGGTGAGCACGAGCACGAGCGCCGCGGCGAACAGCTTCGGCAGGAACGTCAGCGTCGACTCCTGGACCTGCGTCGCGGACTGGACGATCGACAGCAGCAGGCCGATCGCCAGGGTCGCCACGAGAACCGGGCCCGGCGATCTTGGTGGCGGTGAGCAGCGCGTCCGCGACGATCTGCACGATCTGGTCGTTCATCGGTAGCTCCCCAGCAGGGTCGTGACGACGAGCGCCCACCCGTCCACGAGGACGAAGAGCAGGAGCTTGAACGGCAGAGAGATGAGTGACGGCGGCAGCATGACCATGCCGAGCGACATGAGCACGGCGCTGACGACGATGTCGACGACGAGGAACGGCACGAAGACGACGAAGCCGATGATGAACGCGGCGCGCAGCTCCGAGAGCACGAACGCCGGGATGAGGGTCCGCAGGTCGACGTCGTCGGCGGTCTTCGGCTGCGGCGCGCTCGCCGCCTTCGTCATGAGGGCGATCTCCTCCGGCCGCGTGTGCTTCAGCATGAAGCTGCGCAGCGGCTTCACGCCGTCGGTGAAGGCCTGCGCGGAGGTCTTGGAGCCGTCCATATAGGGCTTGACGCCCTGGGCCTGCATGGCGTCGAACGTCGGCCCCATGACGAACAGCGAGAGGAACAGCGCCAGCCCGACGAGCACCTGGTTCGGCGGCACCGACTGGGTGCCGATCGCGCTCCTGACCAGCGACAGCACGACGACGATCTTGGTGAATGCCGTGCACATCAGCAGGATCGCCGGCGCCACCCCGAGCACGGTGATCAGGGCGATGATCGAGACGACCTGGCTGGGCTGGCCGGGCACGCTCACCTCGACGGACCCTTGCGTGGGCGCCTTGGGTCCGGTCGGCTTCGTGGGCGAGCTGGGCCCGGACGCCGCGGGCGCGGCGACCGCGGCCGACGAGGCCACCGACGGAGGTGGCGGCGCCCGCGGCGGCGGCGGACGAGGCGGCCAGGGGCAGCGTCGCGAACGCGACGATCAGGGCGCCGGCCACGCGGAGACGGGTGCGACGGGAGGCGCTCATCGCCGGCGGACCGTGAGCTCGCGGAGCGCGTCGACGGCCTGCCGCCATGTCCGCGGGTCGAGCACGGAGCCGGTGCCGGCGGGGCGCTCCCCGGTCGAGAGCGTCTTGAGTCGGACGGTGCGCGGCGCGGGCTCGGCCTCCGCCGCCCGGGCCCGCTGCGCCTCCAGGGCGTCGGGGGCGAGCTCGGCGAGCAGCGTGACGCCGTGCGGGGTCACGCCGACGACGAGTCCGCGCCCGGCGACCTCGACGACGGCCACGGAGGCCTCGCGGGTCAGTCCGGCGCGCTCGACGACCTGCAGCCCGGCGCCGCCGCCCCGCACTCCGGCGCGCCGGGCGAACCGCGCGGCGAGCACGGCGAGCGCGACGACGACGACGAGCGAGGCGACGACCCGGGCCAGGACGGCGAGGTCGTCGGCGCTGTTCACGTCCCGATCCGCGGGGCGCGGGGGAGGCTCATCGGCCGTCCGGGGTGACGATCTCGGTGATCCGCAGGCCGAAGGCCTCGTCCACGACGACGACCTCGCCGCGGGCCAGCAGCGTGCCGTTGACCAGCAGGTCCGCGGGGGAACCGGCGAGCCGGTCCAGTTCGACGACGTCGCCGGGCGCGAGGGCCAGGAGCTGGCGGACCGTCATCCGGGTCCGCCCGAGCTCGCAGGTGACCTCCATCTCGACGTCGCGCAGCATGTCGATGCCCCAGCTCCCGGAGCGCGCGGCGGCGACGGCCGACGCGGGCTGCGGCGGAGCGGCGGGGGGCACCAGGGAGACGCCGACGACGGCGTGCACCACGTCCCCGGCGACGAGCGGGACGAGCACGGTCGTGCCGCCGGCGAGCACCTCGAGGCAGTCCTCGACCGCGATGGCCGTCGGCGTTCCCTCGAGCCGGCCGCCGAGCGCGGCGGCGAGGGCGTCGAGTGCGGGTCGCAGGGCGTCGGCGGGTTCGACCGCTCCGAACGGGGTGTCCGCCAGCGCGTCGACGACGTCCGCGGCGAGGACCAGGAGGACCTTGCCCTCGACGCCCGCGCCGAGGTAGGCGGTCAGGGCGGTGCCGGACGGCAGCTCGACGCCGGTGGCGTCCGGGAGCGGTGCGGCGACCGCGAGCGGCGCGGCGCTGGGGATCTGCGCGGCCGCCTGGGAGACCGCGGCCACGACGAGCTCGGCGGTGCGGCGCCAGGCCTCGGCGTCGGTCTCGGCGCCGGCACCGGGGACGAGGGGAGAGGCGGAGAAGGTCATCTGCGGTCCTCGGCTCTGGTTGCGCTGCGGGCGGTCACGGGTTGGGCACGATGAGGACGGCGAGCTTGCGGCCCGACGTCCCGGGGACGGCGTGGGCGAAGGTCGTCGCGGCGGAGGTGACGGCGAGCGGGGCCGTCGTCCGGTGCTCCAGCGGGACGACGTCGCCGACGGAGAGCCGGGCGATGGCCGCGGACGCCATGCGCAGCGGGCGGAACCGCACGGCGACGTCGACCTCGACGTCCGTGAGCCGCCGCTGCGTGCGCTCGGCCGCCTGCCGGCGGGCCAGCAGCCGGGCCTCGTCGTCCTGGGCGCGGCTCAGCCGCTCCAGCACGGGTTCGAGGGTGGCGTACGGGATGCAGAGGGACGCCGGGGTGGTGCGCTCGCCGACCACGAGCTCCATGCGGGCGACGACGACGGGGTCCGTCGGCGCCGCTGCCTGCACGAAGCTCGGGTTGGACTCCAGGCCCGCCAGCTCCGGGTGCACCGGCCCCAGCGGCTCCAGCGCGTACGACAGCTCGCGGAGCATCCGGGTGAGCAGGTGCCGCAGGAGCGCCTGCTCGATGTCGGTGAGGGGGCGGTCGGGCTGTTCCTCGGCACCGGGGCCGCCGAGCAGGTGGTCGACGATCTGGAGCAGCGTCGGGGCCTCGAAGGTGAGCAGCGAGCGGCCCGACCACGGCTCCAGGCCGACGACGGCGCACACCGCCGTCTCGGGCAGGGCCGTGACGTACTGGTCGTAGCTCAGCTCCTCGATGAACCGGGGAGCCGAGCGTGCAGACGACGCGCAGGCTGGTCGTGAGGACGGTGGAGGACTGCCGCCCGAACGTCTCCATGGCGATGCGCAGCAGGTGCGCCTGGTCGCGGGCGAGCCGGACCGGCCGACGGAAGTCGTACGTGCGCGGCTCACCGCGGCGTCGAGAGAAGGCCGTCGCCTGATCGGAGTACCCCACGCAGCAGGCATCGGGCGCCGGCCCCCCGTCCTTGAGCCCCCCTCCCGCGCTGATCATGCAATCCGCGTTGATCTGTGGCCGCCCGCCTACAGATCAACGGGGATTGCATGATCAGCGCGAGGGGAGGGCTACTGCATGACGAAGTCGGTGAAGTAGACGTCGTAGACCTTGCCCTCGTAGAGGCCCGACACGGTCTTGACCAGCAGCGCCTTCGCCTTGTCCCGGCCGGGCCTGGTCGACAGCTCGCTGACGCTCTTGCCGCTGAACTCCTCGATCGCGGCGTCCAGCGCCTTGGCGCCCGAGACGTCCTCACCGGCGTCCGCGCTGGCCTGCAGCGAGAGGCCGAGCTTGAGGAAGTGCCCGCCGGCCAGGTTCACCGTGATGGAGTCGAGCTTGACCACCGCGCCCGGCGTCGGCTTCGGCGGCGCCGCGGCCTTGGCTCCCTTGGGTGCGAGGACGAACTGGTAGACCCCGCCGAGCAGCGCCAGCAGGGCCACGGCTCCGATGATCAGCTTGAGCTTGCCGCCGCGCTTGCCCTTCGGCGCGTCGTCGTCCTTGCCCTTGTCGGTGCCCTTGTCCGCCACTGTGCTCTCTTTCCCGTTGGGCAGGTTCCGTGCCGTCCTGCTCGTCGTCGTCTCACTCACCGCCGGCCCCCCGAGGCGGTGTCGTCGTTGCCCAGCTGCTGCACCGCCCGGCCCTGCGCGTCGTCCACGGCGGCCAGGACGACGATCTCGACCCGCCGGTTCACCACGACCGCCCGCGGATCCGTCGCGGGGCAGCAGCGGGCGGGTGTCCGCGTAGCCCGTCGCGGACATCCGGGTGGCCGGGATGCCCCGCCCGGCGAGGTAGCGCAGGACGCCGGTGGCCCGGTCCGTCGACAGCTCCCAGTTGGACGGGAACCGTGCGCTGGAGATCGGCAGCCAGTTCGTGTGGCCGTCCACGCTCAGCTGGTTCGGCAGCGTGGCGAGCGTGGGCTCGAGCGCGTCGAGGATGTGCCGGCCCTGCGGGCGCAGCTCGGCGCTGCCGCTCTGGAAGAGCACCTTGTCGGTCGCGATCGTGACCACCAGGCCGCGCTCGTCGAACCGGAACGTGGCCCCGTTCGCGACGCCGGCCCTCGCCAGCGCCCGCTTGAGGGCCTCCTCGGCCTTCTTGAGGTTCGTGACCTCCTGCTTGACCTGAGCCTGGGTCGTGGCGCTCGCGAGCCCCGCCACCCGGTTGAGCTCCTGGGCGCTCGCGGGCTTCCAGGAGGAGACGTCGGTGCCGCCGGAGCCGCCCTCGGTCTGCCCGTCGGTGGTCGGGGCGTCCGGCGCCACCGCGCCGCCGGAGTCGAGGATGTCGAGGCCGCCGGCGAGCATGGTCTGCGGGGCGCCGAAGCCCCGCTGCAGACCCTCCTTGAGCTGGTTGAACTTGCCCTGGTTGATCGAGCTGATCGCGAACATGACGATGAACAGGACCATGAGCAGCGTCATCATGTCGGCGTAGCTGACCAGCCAGCGCTCGTGGTTCTCGTGCTCCTCGGGCTCCTCCTCGTGCCCGCCGCGTCGGCCGTGGCCGCGACCGGGCCGGGCGGCGCTCACGCGGCCTCCTTGGCGGAGCCCGGGCCGGGCGGCTGCATCTTCGACCGGAGCTTGGTCGCGACCACGCGCGGGTTGGCGCCGGCCTGGATGGCGAGGACGCCTTCGATGACCAGCTCCATCCGCGCGGCCTCGCCCGCCGCGATGGCGTTGATCCGCTTGCCGAACGGCAGGAACATGATGTTGGCGCTCATGACGCCCCAGAGCGTCGCGACGAACGCGCCGGCGATGAGGTGACCGAGCTTGCTCGGGTCGGAGAGGTTCTCGAGCACGTGGACGAGGCCGACGACGGTGCCGATGATGCCGATCGTGGGCGAGTAGCCGCCGGCGTCCGTCCAGAAGCTCGCCCCGACCTTGGCCGACGCCTTCTTGGCCCGCACCTCGGCGGAGAGGATCTCGTAGAGGTCGTCGGGATCGGTCCCGTCGACCGCCATCTGCAGGCCCTTCTTCATGAAGGGGTCGTCGACCTTCTCCATCTCCGACTCCAGGGCCAGCAGGCCCTCACGCCGGGCGCGCTCGGCGAGCTTGACCAGCGGCTCGACCACGGTCTCGGGGTCGGACTTCTTGGCCGTC
Organism: uncultured Actinomycetota bacterium; assembly: GCA_963755755.1. GTDB lineage: Bacteria > Actinomycetota > Actinomycetes > Actinomycetales > Kineosporiaceae > DATKNA01. The sequence goes on along the minus strand of CAVWLJ010000011.1, from coordinate 153,303 downwards.
ATGGCGTAGACCAGCCACTTGATCCCGGCCATCATCCCGGGGAACGTGTTGGAGGCCAGGGACGCCCCCGCCGACCCCACGAAGATCAGGAACAGCGGCGGGACGAGGAGGATCGAGGTCGGGCTGCCGCCCTCGAGGATCTGCGTGCCGAAGACGGCGACGAACCCCAGGAGGACACCGACGATCGCTGCCGGGTCCACCCGTCACTCCTCCCGCTGCGGCATCCGCAGCACCCGTGCGAGTGAGGCCCCGAGGGCGCTGTGCGCGGCGATGTCGTCGGAGGAGAGCTCCGTGGCCCGGTCGACGTCCCCGCCGCCACCCGCATGGGTCAGCCCGTAGGCCTCGGCCGCGACGGACGCGCGCCAGGCCCGGACGGCGGCGACCACCTCGTCGATCGACTCCGAGACGAGGATCTTGTGCCCGTCGACCATGGTGATGACGGTGTCCGGCGTCGGCTCCGCCCGCTCGATCAAGTCAGGGTTGACGGCCACCTGCTGCCCGCCGAGGCGGTTGAGGATGATCATGTGTCCGTCCTTGGGAGAGGGCCCGCTGGTCCGTCCGTGGACCGCGTGGGCCGACCGGGTTCATCCGCGCCGCTGGTCTGGTCGGCACCCGGCCGGTCATGTTGAGGAGCGGCGCCGCACGACGGGCGCGACACGACACCTCGGCGCAGGGCGACGGCGACGGTGCACCCGGCACGTGCGGACGCACGTCGACGCGTGACCCGGCACGTCGGCGCACGGCGACGGCGATCCGGCCATATCGGTCGCGAGGCAGCGGGCGGCGGGGTGTCCCGCCGGCGCTGTGCACTGAGTCGGGAGGTGACTCAGTGCACAGCGGCCGGAGGAGACCCCGCCGGCGCCGTCAGCGCTTGATGTCGACGAGGTCCTGCAGGATCTGGTCGGACGTCGTGATCACGCGTGAGTTCGCCTGGAACCCGCGCTGCGCGATGATCAGGTTGGTGAACTCCTGGGCGAGGTCGACGTTGCTCATCTCGAGCGACCCGCCGAGGATCGTCCCGACGCCACCCCCGCCGGGGGTGGTGATCTGCACGGGTCCGGAGTTGGTCGTCGCCGCGAACGCGCTGTCGCCGGCCTTCTCCAGGCCCATCGGGTTGTTGAATGCGGCGAGCGCGACCATGCCCAGCACCAGCTTCTGGCCGTTGCTGAACGAGCCGGTGATCGAGCCGTCCTTGCCGATCTGGAAGCCCTGCAGGCTGCCGGCCGCGTAGCCGTCCGAGCTCTCGACGTTGAGCGTCCGCGGGCCGCCCACCCGGATGATCTTGCTCAGGTCGAGGTTCACCGTCGTGGAGTCCGGCATCGTCAGGCTGTCCGCGACCGGGGTCGTCGTCGGCTGGCCGGTGTTCGGGTCCCAGGTGAGGTTCACCGGTCCACCATCGGTGATCTTGCTGCTCGGGTCGGTGACGGTCACGTCGTAGGCGCCCGCGCCGTCCGGCGTGAGGGTGATCGTCAGCGGGTAGGCGACGCCGGCGCCGTCGTACACGGTGGCGCCGAGCGTGAGGGTCGGGTCGGTGGTCGGGTCGGCGTTCGGCGGGATGTTGCCGGAGAGCACCACGGAGGTCGACTCCTTCGGCGGGATCAGCGTGCTCGTCGGCACGCTGATGTCGCCGGGCGTGGCGTTGGTGTTGAGCACGCCGTTGGTGGCCGTCCAGCCCTGGACGCGGAAGCCCTCGGGGTTGACCAGGGTGCCGGTGCTGTCGAAGGTGAACGACCCGGCCCGGCTGTAGACCTGGTTCTGGCCGTTCTGGAGCACGAAGAAGCCGTCACCCTGGATCATGAGGTCGGTGGCGCGGCCGGTGTTCTGGGCCGAGCCCTGGCCGAAGTTGGTGCTGATCGAGGCGAGCTGGACGCCGAGGCCGACCTGCTCGGGGTTGACCCCGCCGAGGCCGTTCGCCGGTGAGGACGCCGGTCGCACCATCTGGCTGAGCGTGTCCTCGAAGACGACGGAGCTGCTCTTGTAGCCCGTCGTGTTGACGTTCGAGATGTTGTTGGACACCACGTCCATGAGCGTCTGGTGCTGACGCAGACCCGTGATGCCCGAGAAGAGGGAGCGGAGCACGAGGTTCTCCTGACTTCGGGAATGGGCGGCGTCCGTGCCGTGGTGGGCCGCCGGCGTCGTGCCCGCGGGTGCTGTGGGGAACGGTCAGCTCGAGCTCGAGCCGCCGTCCGGGGAGGCGACGGTGCCGACGGCGCTGAGGGCGTCCAGGGAGACGACCTGCCCGTCCACCGTGACGTTGGGGATCTCCTGCCCGAGGGTCGTGCCGGTCACCGTGCCGGTGTGGCTCTTGCCGGCCACGTCCGTGTAGGTCACCTGCTTGCCGATGAGCGCGGCGGCGGTCTGCGCCTTGCTCGCGTCGAGCACCTTCTGGTCGAGGGCCGACAGCGCGTCCAGCTTCTGGACGACGCTGAACTGGGCCGTCTCGGAGAGGAACTGGGTGGCGTCCGAGGGGCTCGACGGGTCCTGGTACTTCAGCTGGGCGACCAGGAGCTTGAGGAAGGTGTTGGAGTCGAGCTGGGTCGACCCCGTCGCGCTCGTGGACGCGGAGGGGGGTGTGGGCGTGGTGCCGGTCGTCCCGGTGCTCGACGAGGTGCCGTTGACGGTGGTCATGGTCGTGCCTCCTTCGGATCGTCGGGGTGTCAGACGCGGACGTCGAGCCGGCGCGAGGTGAGGGTGTCGCCGTCGCCGGTCCCGGTCGCGGAGCCCCGGAGCGGGCGGGCGGCGTCCGGGCGTCCGGTCACCTGCGGCGCTCCCTGCTCCTGCTGCCGGCCCGGTCGCCGTTCGCCCGCTGGTCGAGCCGTCGCCCCCGGCGTCCGGCCGGTTCGCCGTGCCCTGGCCGCCCTGAGCGTCCGGGTTGGTGCCGGGGCCGGACGACAGCGAGGAGGACGACGAGGAGGACGACGCGGCCGCGACGGCGTCCGGCCGCAGCGCGACGTCGCCGAGGTCGAGCCCGGCGTCCGCGAGCGCGGAGCGCAGGTGCCCGAGGCCCTCGCGCACGGCGGCGAGCGCCTCGGCCCCGCCGGCCACGGCCATCCGGACGGCGCCCTCGCGGACGTCGACGGTGACGGTCACGGCACCGAGGTGCTCGGGGTCGAGACGCATCACCGTGCGGTGCCCGCCCTCACGCAGCGCCCGGACCGACTCCAGGTGCCGCAGCACCTGGTCCGGGACGGCGACGGGCTGGCCCGGCGACGCGTCGGAGGTGGCCGACGTCGTGGAAGCCGTGGCCGAGGCGGCCGAGGCCGCGTTCGGCGCGCCACCCGTGGCCGATCCCGGGCGTCGCGGGCGGTACGGAGGACGCCGTGGTGTCCGGCTCCTCCGACCGGCGCGCGGTCGAGCTCGGCAGGGCAGCGCTCGGCGCGGTGAGCGGGGTGGCCTGACCGGCTGCGAGCGACGCCGCCGAGAGCGAGCGGCTGATCGGGGCGCGCGGGTCGCACCGGCGGACGCCGTCGAACGACGGGAGGCGGACGTGGGCGTGGCCCCGTCGGGCGCCTGCTGCCCCTGAGCGCCCTGCAGGCCCACGGCGGCGAGCGCCGGCCCGGACGTCGGCGTCGGCGTGCTCGGCACGGCGTCGGCGTCGCGCGGTGCCGGCGCGGCGGGCCGTGCCGCGGCGGGCTGTGACGGGGCGGGCTGTGCCGGGGCGGCCTGTGCCGGGGCGGCCTGTGCCGGGGCGAGCTGTGCGCGGCGGCCGGCGGAGCGTCTCGGTCGGGCCGGCTGCGACGGCGGCGGCACGCCGGGTGCGGGGGCTGGCGGCGCCGGGCGACCGGGCTGGGGGGCCGGGACTGTCTGGGCGGGCTGACCGACCTGGGGCTGGACCTGCTCATCGGTGCGCGCCCGGTATCGCGGCAGGGCCGCCCTGGCCAGGTCCGCCCTGACCGAGCAGCGGGCGGGAGCACCGGGGTGGCCTGGGCCGGAACCGCTGCAACGCCATCGGCTGGGGGCGATCCGGCTGCGAGCGATCCGGCCGCGAGTGCCGCCCGCTGCGAGTGACCCGGCTGCCACCGACCCGGCTCGGGGCGCCACCGGCGCACCCGTCCGCGGGGCGCGCGCGTCGCGACCCCCGGCGCCGGAGCGACGGGTGCGCCCGGTGTCGCCGCCGGCGCAACCGCGACGGCGCCGGACTGCGCGAGCAGGAGGGCGTCCACCCCGAGGTCCGGAGGCCGTGCCGGCAGCCGAGGACTCGCCCGCGGCGGACGCGGCGGTGCTGCCCGGCCCACCGCTCGTGGCGTCGGCACGCTCCGCGCGCTCGGCACGGCCGTCGGAGGGCGCGGACCGGTGCGGGCGGCCGTGCCCCTCACGGCGGGACCGGCCGGTGACCTCGGTGAGCGTCTTCTGGAACCGCGCGCCGTCGCCGGAGGCCGGCTCGGCCTCGGGCGGGGCGCCGGAGGCGGCGGGTGTCGCGGGCAGGATCGGGGTGAGCGTCATCGGTAGGCCTTCCACGCCGTGGTCACGCGCTGGACGTAGGTACGGGTCTCGGGATACGGCGGGACGCCGCCGTAGCGGTCCACCGCTCCGGGCCCGGCGTTGTAGCCGGCGAGGGCGAGGTCGACGTCGCCCTTGTACCGGCCGAGGAGCTGGCTGAGCAGGCGCGCCGAGCCGTCGACGGCCTGGGCCGGGTCGAGCGGGTTCACGCCGAGCGACGCCGCCGTCCCGGGCATGAGCTGCATGAGGCCGCGCGCCCCCGCGGGGCTCACCGCCGAGGCGTCGAAGGAGCTCTCCGTCTTCGCGACGGCGGCCAGCAGCGCGGGGTCGACCCCGTAGCGCGCGCCCGCGGTGGTGAAGAGCGAGGCGTAGGGGACGCCGGCGAGCGCGGCGCCGGCCGTCGGCGTGGAGCCCGCGGACGGCAGCACCCGGCGGATCGCCGACGGCGTCCCGTAGAGGCTGTGCACGCCGACGCTGCTGCCGGTGTGCGGCGCGTCGATCATCTTCCCGTTCCCCACGTAGATGCCGACGTGGTGCGCGGGCGAGCCGAAGAAGACCAGGTCGCCCGGCTGGGCCTGGGCCACCGAGGGGACCGCGGTGCCGGCGTGCGCCTGGTCGGCGGCGACCCGCGGCAGCTGCACGCCGAGCCGGCCGTACACGAGCTGGGTCAGCCCGGAGCAGTCCAGCCCGGTCGAGGGGTCGGTGCCGCCCCAGCGGTACGGGACGCCGGTGAAGGACCGGGCGAGCGTCACGGCGTCGGCCCCGGTCGGGCCTCCCGAGCCGGTCGCCGACGACGTCGGCCCGGTCGCCTGCCCCACGGCGTCCGCGAGCGCCGACGCGAACGACGTCGAACCGGTGCCGGACGCGGCGGCGGGTGCCGGGGGCAGGACGCCGAGGGTCGACTGCAGCTGGGCGATCCGCGCCTGGACCGCCTCCAGCCCCGTTACGGTCACGGGACCGCTCCGGCCAGCCGGTTGCGCGCGGCGGCGACCGCGGCGAGGTCGTCGAGCACGAGCTGCTCGCGCCGGGCGTCCGCGGCCGCGAGCGTCGCGCGGTACCGCTCGTGCAGGGCCTGGACGGCGCGGACGTCGCTGCGGGCGTCGTGCCAGGCGGCCAGCGCCTCGTCCACGCCGCGGGCGGCCTCGCTCACGTCGCGCTCCGCGGCGGCGAGCCGGTCGCGGAGGTAGTCGCGGTGGTAGCCGGCGAGCGCGGGGTCGTCCGGCGCGCTGCCCGTGGGTCGCGTGGTGGCGAGTCGGGCGGTGAGGGCGTCGCGCGCGGCGCCGGCCTCGGCCAGCGTCCGCCGGGCGAGGGCGAGGGCGCGGGTCGCCTCCTCGAGGCGGGCCTCGCGCAGGCGCTCGAGCGGCGCGAGCCTGAAGCGGCGGCTCACGAAGTACCTCCGGGAACGTCGGCGGGAACGATGGCGGCGAGCCGGGCCCAGGTGTCCTCGGGGTCGGCGGACTCGCCGGGGGCCTGCCGCAGGAAGGCGTCGAGCTGCGGCTTCAGCGTGATGGCGAGGTCCGCGACGGGGTCGCTGCCGCGGGCGTACGCCCCGACCTCGACCAGCTCGCGGACGTCGCGGTGCGCGGCGAGCAGGCGCCGGGCGGCGACGGCCAGCGCGTGGCGTTCCGGCGTCTGGACCGCCCGGTCCACTCGGGAGATCGACCCGAGGACGTCGATGCTCGGGAAGTGGCCGGCCGTGGCCAGCGCGCGGTCGAGGACGACGTGACCGTCGAGGATGCCGCGGGTGGTGTCGCCGACCGGGTCCTGCAGGTCGTCGCCCTCGACGAGCACGGTGTAGAGCGCGGTGATGCTGCCGGTGGCGCCGGGCCCGGCGCGCTCGAGCAGCCGCGGCAGCATGGCGAAGACGCTGGCGGGGTAGCCGCGGGTGGCGGGCGGCTCGCCGGCGGCGAGGGCGACCTCGCGCTGGGCGAGCGCCGTCCGCGTGATCGAGTCGACGACGAGCAGGACGTCCTCGCCCGCGTCGCGGAACCACTCGGCGATCCGGGTGGCGGTGAAGGCCGCGGTGAGGCGGAGCAGCGGCGGGTCGTCGCCGGTGGCGACCACGACGACGGTGCGCTCGCGGCTGGCGGCGTCCAGCGTGTCCTCGAGGAACTCCCGGACCTCCCGGCCTCGCTCGCCGACGAGCGCGACGACGCGCACGGGCGCCGCGGTCCCGCGCACGGCCATGCCGAGCAGCGTCGACTTGCCGACACCGGAGCCCGCCATGATCCCGATCCGCTGGCCGGCGCCGAGCGGAACGAACGCGTCGAGCGCGCGGACGCCGGTCGGAAGCGGGCGGTCGACCCGGCGCCGGTGCAGCGGGTTCGGGGCCGAGGCGTCGAGCGGCACGCGCTCGACCCGGGTCGGCGCGCCCCGCCCGTCGAGCGGGCGGCCGAGCGCGTCGACGACGCGGCCGAGCAGCCCGTACCCGGCGGGGACGCGGGGCACGCCGCGTGCCGGCAGCACCTCGTCGCCGACGGCGACTCCGGTGGTCGTGCCCAGCGGCATGCAGGTCGCGCCGTCGCCCGCGGCGTCCCGGTGCAGCGCGACGACCTGCGCGGGCAGCGGGCCCGCGCCGGTGACCACGGTGAGCAGGTCCCCGATCCCGGGCCGGAGGCCCCGGACCCGGATGCCGAGCCCGACGACGTCGGTGACGGTGCCGGCGACGGCGGGGGCCGCGGCGGCGGCCGCGTCGGCGAGGCGGCGGCGCAGCTCGGCGGCGAGCGGTCGCGGTCACGAGCGCAGCACCTCCTCGGCCTCCGCCACGGCGGCGGCCACGTCGAGCCGCAGGCGTTGCGACTCCCCGCGGACGGCGACCGCGCCGACCGGGAGTGTCGGGTCGGGCACGAGTTCGGCGTCGGCCGGCAGCAGGGCGCCGTCGATCGCCGCGAGGTCGGCGGGGTGCACCCGCAGCACGAGCCGGCCGTCGCCGGCGAGGGAGCGCACGGCCAGCCGGACCCGGTGCTCCAGGTCGTCGTCCACGGTGGTCAGCTCGCGGGCGAGCGCGGCCCGGGCGATCGCCAGGGCTCCCTCGACGAGCACGTCCGCGAGCTCCTCGTACGCGGGGGTCAGCGTCGCCGCGCCGTTCCGGACGGCGTCGGCCAGGGCCGCCAGCGCGACCTCGGCGCGCTGTCGCTGCTCGCGGCGCTCGGCCTCGGCCGCCGCGGCGCGCGTCGCGGCCTCGACGGCCTCGCGCTCCGCGGCAGCGCGGCGTCCCGCGGCCCAGCCGACGGCGTACCCCTGGGCCAGGCCCTGCCGGCGTCCGTCGACGACGGCCTCGGCGAGTTCGGCGTCGAGGGCGGGGTCGCCCCACCCGGCACCGATCCTGGCGGCCTGGAGGCCTGCGAGCGGCCGGTCGAACCGCGCCGGCCGGACCTCGGGGTCAGTTGACGAACGCATCGTCGCCTCCCCGGGTGATGACGAGCTTGCCGGCCTGCTCCAGGGCGCGGATCTCGCGTGACGACCTTGACCTGCGCCTCCTCGACCTCGGAGATCCGGCGCGGGCCGAGCAGCTCGATCTCCTCGGCGAGGTTCTCGGCGGCGCGGGTGGAGAGGTTCTTCATGATCTTCTCGCGGACCAGCGCGCTCGTGCCCTTGAGGGCGAGCGCGAGGTCGTTGCTCTCGACGTTGCGCAGCACGAGCTGGATCGCGGAGTCGTCGAGGGTGGTGATGTCCTCGAAGATGAACATCTGCGCCCGGACCTGCTCGGCGAGCTCGACACTGACCTGCTCGAGACCCTCGAGGATCATGCGCTCCGTCGAGCGGTCGGCCCGGTTGATGATCGCGACGAGCGGCGGGACGCCGCCGACCGTGGACAGCTCCTGCGGCCCGAGAACCGTCGACATGCGGCGGTCGAGCTCGCGCTCGACGAGCCGGATGACGTCGGGCGAGGCCTGCTCCATGCGGGCGATCCGGTGCGCGACGTCGGCCTGCAGCTTCTGCGGGAAGCCGGAGAGGACGATCGCCGACTGCGCCGGCCCGAGGTGGGCGAGCACGAGGGCGATCGTCTGCGGGTGCTCGTCGGCGAGGAAGGTGATGAGCTGCCGCGCGTCCGCCCGGCGCATGGCCTCGAACGGCATGTCGGCGAGCGTCGCGCCGAGGCGATCCATGATCTCTTCGGCGCGCTCGGCGCCGACGCTGCGCGCGAGCAGCTGCTTGGCCAGCTCCATGCCGCCGCGCCCCGCGACCGCGTCGGAGAGCAGCGCGGTGTGCGCCTCGCCGACCACCGCCTCGGCGTCCTCCCACGAGACGTCGCGCATGCGCACGATCTCGGCGGTGAGCTCCTCGACCACGGGCTCGGGCAGCTTCGCCAGCACCTTGGCGGCCTGGTCGCGCCCGAGCTGGACGAGCAGGATGGCGGCCTTGCGCAGGCCGCCGGTCGTGGTGAACACGCCTCAGCCCTTCCGCTCGGCCAGCCAGCCCTGCACCAGCTGGGCGATCTCGTCGGGCTGGGAGTCGACGAAGGCACTGAGCTCGGTGCGCATCCGCTCCCGGCGTTCGCGGGCGTCGTTCTCGGGCGCCGCCTCGGGGCCGGCACCGAGCGCGGGCAGGCCGCCGCCGGGCAGGGCGCCGAGCACGGTCCCCTCGGCGGGCAGGTCGGCGGCCAGCGCGGAGACCCGGGTCGCACCCCCGGCCGAGCGCCGCCGCCACGCGACGAAGAGGAGGACGAGCACGGCCAGGCCGAGCGCCCCCTTCTTGCCCAGATCGAGGTAGCTCGCGGTGCGCGCGGCGGACTGGGCCTCGGAGAGCTGCTTCGCCGCCGCCTTCGCCGCGGTGGTGTCGAAGGCCACCGAGCTGACCTGGACGCTGTCGCCGCGCGCCGCGTCGAGCCCGACGGCGTTGCCGACGAGCTGCTGGATGTCGGAGGCGTTGACGCCGGTCTTGGCGGCGTCCAGCACGACGGCGACGGTGAGCCGCTTGACGCTGCCGGGCGCGGCCTGGGTCTTGGCCACGACGGTGCCGATGGCGTTGTCCACGGTCCGGTCGGACTTGCTGTACGTGCCGCCGCCGTTCGACCCGGAGGTCGCGGTCAGCGTCGGCCAGGTCTGGCCGAGGGCGCCGCCCGCGCCGGCGCCCGCGCCGTTGTAGGACTCGCTCGAGGTGGCCTCGGAGAGCGGCGGGATGCTCGGGCTGGGGACGACGTAGGTCTGGCTCGTGGTCTCCGAGGTGTCGAAGTTCAGCTGCGCGTTGACCCGGACGACCGCGTGGCCGGGGCCGAGCACGCGGTCGAGCATCTGCTGCACGGACTGGCCCATGCGGTCCTCGAACTGGGCGGTCTGCTCGTCGGTCTCGCCCGCCGCCGCCGCGGCGCCGGCGCTGCCGTCCTCGCGGGTGGAGAGCAGGTCGCCGTTCGCGTCCGTCACCGTGACGTCCGAGGCGTCCAGGCCCGGGACGCTGCCCGCCACCAGGTGCATCACGGAGCGGACCTGCGCCTTCGTCAGCGTGGCGCCGGGCTGCAACGCGAGCAGCACCGAGGAGGTGGGCTTGTCGGAGTCGGTCGAGAAGACGTCCTTCGTCGGGATCGCCAGGTGCACGATGGCCGTCTGGACGCCCTGGATCGCCTGCAGGGTCTTGCCGAGCTCGCCCTCGAGCGCCCGCTGGTAGGCGACGTTCTGCTGGAAGTCGGTCGAGGTCATGCCCTGCTGGTCGAGCAGCGACCAGCCGCCGCTGTCGCCGGCCGGCAGGTTCTTGCCCGCCAGCGAGACGCGCAGGTCGTAGACCTGGCTCTCCGGCACCAGGATCGTGGAGCCGCTGCCCGTGAGCTGGTACTGCACGCCCTGGGACTGGAGCTGGTCGACCACGGCGCTGGCGTCGGTCGCCGAGAGGTTGCTGAACAGCGGGGTGAGGGTCGGCTGCGCGGCGAAGCGGGTGAGGACGACGGCGACGAGCACGATGCCGACGACGGCGACCGCCAGCACCGTCCGCTGGCCGGTCGTGAACCCGCGGAACAGCGTGCGGCCGCGGTCGAGCGCGCGGGCCAGCTGGGGATTCACAACGGCATCCTCATGATCTCGTTGAAGGCGTCGACGGCCTTGTTACGCACCGTCGTGGTGAGCTGGGTGGCGACCTGGGCCTGGGTGGCCGCGATGACGTAGTCCTGGATGTCGCCGAGGTCACCGGTCGCGGCCTTCACCGCCAGGGCGGAGGTGTTCTTGTCCATAGCCCTCGAGCCCGGTCATGCTGCTGGCCGAGGGCGCCGGCGAAGTCCCCGCCCGGCGTCCCCGACCCGGTCGAGCCCGCGGCCGCCGTGCCGTCCGCCGAGGGGTCGGCCGCCGCGAGGAGCTGGTTGCGGTAGGCCTGCGCGAGCGCGGAGACGCTGCCGCCGGCGCCACCGACCGCGCCGATGCCTGCCGTCATCAGTTCTTGCCCATCTGCAGCGCCGCCTGGTACGAGGCGCGGATGCGGTCGAGGTTCGCCGCGTTCGCCTGGTAGCCGCGCTGCGCCATGATCATGTCGGTCATCTGCTCGCCCAGGTCGATGTCGGGCAACCGGACGTAGCCCTTGGCGTCGGCGAGCGGGTTGTCGGGGGAGTAGACGAGCCGGCCCTGAGCGCTGCCGAGCGCGATGCCGGCCACGGTCACGCCGGCGCCGGTGCCTGGGCCCACCCCCGGCGCCGCCGTTCTCGGCGGGCCGGCCAGGACGTACCGGGCCTGGAACGCCGACTGCGAGGTCGGCCGGACGGTGTTGATGTTCGCCACGTTGTCCGAGATGGCGTCCATCCACGCCTGGTGCAGCTGCATCCCGGAGTTGACGATGCGGAGGGCGTCGAACATGGCCGTCACGACCCCGCGATCGCGGTGCGGTAGAGCGAGAACCGGTCACCCGCGGCGCGCAGCGCCAGCTGGTACGCGAGCTCGGTGTCGACGCTCTGCGTCGTCTCCGCGGTGATGTCGACGTTGTTGCCGTTGAGGCCGGCGGCGGCGGTGGAGAGGGTGGTGGTCGGCTGCACCGTGAGGGGGTCCTCGCCGGAGCCGAGCGCGCGCTTGAGGTCGCCCTCGAAGGTGACCGAGTGGGCGCGGTAGAACGGGGTGTCGACGTTGGCGATGTCGTCACTGATCGCGCGTTGGCGCGTCGAGAGCCCGCGCATCGCCGCCTGGAGGGCGTCGATGGAGAGGTCGTCGAGCATGAAGAGCACCGATCCCTGACTGGGCGCGCCCGAGGGCGCTGGCAGTGGACGAGGTGCGCCCGATCCGTGGCGCTGTGGTGAGCTCTCCGTGCTCGGAATGGTTCTCGGTGGCGCGGCGGGCGGTCTTGAGCGCTCCGGCCCGGTTCCTCCGGACGGCGCAGCCGCCGCTGCTCCCCGCGGGTGTCAGCCGACGACGTCGACCGCGCCGCCGTCGAGGTAGCCGTGCGGATGCCGGCCGCTGGGGCGGGCGAGCGCGCCGAGGGTGCGGGCGGCGTCGTCGCGGCAGCGCTGCACGGTGACGGTGGCGGCGGCGAGACCGGCCATCACCTCGCGCCGGCGCTCCTCGAGGGACGCGGGCCAGGGCACGCTCGGCAGCGGGGGCGGGACCAGGTCGGCCGCGTCAGGGGGACGCCGGTCGATCGCCTGGCGCGCGATGTGCCGTGCGGACGCCTCGACGGCGTCCAGGTACGCGGCCCACTCCTGCTCGGGGCTCATGCGGCGCCGCCGGCGGCCAGCTGCTCGCCGGCGCTGCGCCAGGCGTCGCGGAGCGGCACGACGAGGTCCCGGCAGTCGGCGACCCGCTGGGCCGACCGCTGGACCCGGGCCTGCATGAGCTCGGAGACCAGCCACAGGTAGAGCCGGGAGAGGCCCTCGCCGTCCGGCCAGGCCGCGACGTCGAGGGTCGCGTGGAGCTCGAGCAGGATCTCGCTGGCGTTGGCGATCCGCTGGCCGCTGATCGCCCAGTCCTCGCGGAGCAGAGCCTCGTACGCGATGGAGAGATCGGCGACGACGCGGTCGTAGAGCATGGTGAGGAGCCGGGCCGGCGACACGGTCGCGGCGGCGTCGCCGGCGTACCGGGCCTGGGCGAGTCCGAACGACATCGCGGACGACATCGCGTGCCTCCCTCGTGGTGCGAGCCGCTGGCGCGACGGGAACGGACGGTGGGTGGACGCGGTCAGCTGGAGCTCGACGACGAGCTGAGCATGCTCGTGCTCAGACCCGAGAGCGCGCTGGTCTGGCTCTTGAGCGTGGCCAGCGCCGTCTCCATCGCCGTGAACTGCTGGGTCAGCTGGGTGCGGTAGTCGGTCAGGCGCTGGTCCCAGGCGTCGATCTGGTCCTGGAGGGTCTTCACCGCGGTGAGCCGGCCCTGCTGAGCGGTGGTCAGGACGCCGGTGCCGGACTTCGTCTCGGTGTCGACGAGCGACGCCAGCTGCTGGGCCAGGCCCGGCTTGTAGGTCACGGAGCCGACCGCACCGCCGGTGCCGTCGACGTCCGCCTGGGTCAGGGACGAGGTGTCGAGCGCGAGGTACTGGGCGCCCCCCGTTCCCGTCGAGAGGCTCAGCACGGCGCCGAGGCCGCTCGCCGGCTGACCGTTGATGGTGCCGGTGACGTCGGCGCCGGCGACGAGCCGGCTACCGGGGTTCCCGTCGACGCCGGCGGTGAACGCCAGTCCGGTACCGGGCGCGGCGGCGGTCAGCGTGATCCCGCCCGACCCGTCGTTCGCCGCGCTGACGCCGATGCCGGCAGCTGCCGCGGCGGCGCTGATGCCGGTCGCGATGCTGTCGGCGTCGTCGCCGGGCTGCACGGTGTAGGCCGCGACGAGCGAGCCGAGCTGGAGGTTCACGATCTGGCCGGCCGCGAGGCCGGCGTTCACGGACCACTGCTCCCGCGCGGAGAGCGAGGTGACGGTGACCGGGTAGGTACCGGCGAGAGTGCCCGTCGCGGAGGACGAGTAGCGGACGGCGCCGGTGACGCCGGCGGCGGGGGCGAAGGTCGTCGTCGCGCCGAACGCGGCCTTGACCTGGTCGGGGTTCGCCGCGAAGGCCTTCGTGAACGCGGCCTGGTCGAAGGTCACGGTGCCGTCGCGGGTCACGGAGACGCCGGGTGCACCCGCGCCGGCCACGAGGTTGAGCATCCGCTGCTGCAGGGCCCGGGTGCCGGAGTCCCCGACCAGCGCGCCGCCGGTCTTCGTGCTCGTGTCGTACGCGGTGCCCGTCGCGATCTGGGAGAGCACGGCGTTCACGGCGTCCACGAGCTTGCCCACCTGGCCGGCGACGGCGGTGCCGTCGACGTTGGCCTGGAGGGTGACGCCGGACTCGACCTTGCCCACGGTGAAGGACACCCCGGGCAGGATGCCGGCGAAGGTGTTCGTGGACGACGAGACCTGGTACGCGGTGTCCGGGTTGGAGCCGACGCTGATGACGGCGTCGGCTCCCTGGGTGAGGATGTTCATGCCGCCGGCGCCGTCCAGCCCGTCGAGGGAGAACGAGGACGAGGCGCCGGTCGCGGTCGCGGCGACCTGCAGCCGGTACTGGCCCGGCGAGGTCTGCACGGCGGAGGCGACGAGGCCCTTCCCGGCGCCGTTGATGGCGGCGACGACGTCGGAGAGGTTGCCGCTGCCGACGTCGATCGAGGTGGTCGTGCCGTCGGACGCCGTCAGCGTCAGCGGGCCGCTCGCCACCACGCTGGCGGTGGAGGAGACGGCGGACGCCGAGACGAGCGCGTGCGCGGCGGCCAGCGAGGTCACGTCGAAGGTGAGGGCGCCCCGCGTCGTCCCACTCGCGGTGGCCGTCACCGAGCTGGAGCTCGAGGTGACGGTCGTACCGGTCCAGGTCGAGGTCTTGGCCAGGCCGGAGGCGAGCGAGCCGACGGTGCCGAGTGCGGTGGAGAGCTTGCCCAGGGCGTCCGCGGCGCTCTGCTGCACGGTCTGCTGGTTCTTGAGCAGGGTCTGCTGGTTGGCCTGCACCGAGACGAGCTGGTTGATGATCGAGCTCGTGTCGAGACCGGAGACGGCACCGGAGATCGTCACCTGGGACACGGTGTGGCTCCTCGTCGAGGCAGGGTGGTGAGGAAGGGCGGCCGAGGGCGGCCGGGCGACACCGTCTCCGGTGGCGCCCGGCCGCGCTCGTCAGATCACTGCAGCAGCTTGAGGACCGACTGCGGCGCCTGGTTCGCCTGCGCGAGCATCGCGGTACCGGCCTGCGAGAGGATCTGGTTCTTCGTGAACTCGACCATCTCGGACGCCATGTCCGTGTCGCGGATGCGGCTCTCGGACGCGGTCACGTTCTCGACCGCGACGTTGAGGTTGTTGATCGTGTGCTCGAAGCGGTTCTGGTACGCACCGAGGTTGGCCCGAGCGGTCGAGACGCCCGTGATCGCGGTGTCCAGAGCGTCGATCGCGGTCTGCGCGTTCGCCGTGCTGGTGAGGTCCAGGGTGCCGGAGTCCACCTTGAGGCCGACCGAGTCGAACCCGGTGAGGGTGCCGGCGTTGGCGCCGAAGATGCCGGTGCCCGCGGCGGTGTTGGCCAGGTCGACGTTGATCTGGTCGTTGGTGGAGTTCTTCGCGCCGACCTGGAAGACGCCGGTGTAGCCGGCGGAACCGCCGACGCCGACGTCGAGCAGCTTGGTGTTGCCGAAGGAGGTGGTGGACGCGATCCGGTCCAGCTCCTTCTGCAGCTGCTTGAACTCGGTGTCCGCCGCGGCCTGGGCGGTGGCGTCCTGCGAACCGCCGTTGGCGGCCTGCACCGAGAGGTCACGCATGCGCTGCAGGATCGCCTGCGACTCGTTGAGCGCGCCTTCCGCGGTCTGGACGACGCTGATGCCGTCCTGGGCGTTGCGGACGGCGACCTTGAGGCCACCGATCTGCGAGCGCAGACCCTCGGAGATGGCCAGACCGGCGGCGTCGTCGGCGGCCCGGTTGATCCGGTAGCCGCTCGAGAGCTTCTCCAGCGACTTCGACATGTTGCCGTCGGTCACCGACAGGTTCCGGTACGCGTTGAACGCCGCGATGTTGTTGTTGATCCGAAGACCCATGACTTCCTCCTTGGTGAGGGTCCAGCCCGATCCGTCCGTGGATCGGCTCGACGTTCTTGTCGGCGCGCGGGGCGCGCCCTTGAGCGGTTCGGCTAGCGGCCGGGGCCCCGGCCACCGCTGCTCGCGGGCGAGCGCAGCGGTGCGCCGTCGAGATAGGCCTGCACGTCGGCGCGGGAACGGACGTCGGACCGGTTGGCCACGGCGGAGACGTAGGCCTCGCGCCGGCGGGCGCGGACGCCGTCGGCCTCCGCGCCGGCCCCGGCTCTCGCTCCGTCGCCGAGGAGCTTCTGGAGCGCCTCCTTGAGCAGGTCGAGACCCTCGGACCGCAGCTGCGACGCCCTCGACTGGGTCACGCCCAGCTCCTCGGCTATCTCGGTCAGCTGGCGGTCCTCGAGGTAGTAGCCGGTCACCACGCGCCGGGCGCGTTCGGGCAGCTCCGCGATCGCGTCGCGCAGGTACCCGAGTCGCTCGGCGGCGACGAGCGCCTCCTCCGGCCCCGGTGTGCGGTCCTCGAGCCCGGCGCCCAGGCCGTCGTCGCCGACGGCCAGCGGGTCGAGGCTGAGCAGCGACGCGCGGTCGGTCCCCTGGAGGACCTCCCGGACCTCCTGCCCGCTCATGCCGGCCGCCGCAGCGAGCTCCACGTCCGTGGGAGCCCGGTGCAGTGCCTTCGTGAGCTCCTCCGACGCTGCCGCGAGCGAGCGGGCCCGGGAGCGGACCGAGCGTGTCGCCCAGTCGCGCTGGCGCATGTGGTCGATCATGGCGCCGCGGATCCGCGTGCTCGCGAAGCGCGCGAACGGCACTCCGAGGGCGGGGTCGAAGGCTCGGGCGGCCTGCACGAGGGCGAGCGAACCCGCCCCGACCAGGTCGTCCGCGTCGAGATGGCGGGGCAGCCGTGCCGCCGCCTCCCGGGCGAGGTGGCCGACGAGTCCGAGGTGCTCGCGCACCAGACCCTCGACGTCCGATGTCGTTACGGTCACGGTGCCTCTTCGGCCCCTGCGGACGCCTCCTTTCGCCCGTACCCCGACCCGGAAGGACGCGACGGCGGGTTTCACTCCACCGGCGCAAAGAGGCACCCGTGCGGACCTCAGGTCCGGGCCGCTCGTGCCGAGGAACCACTCATGAGCCTGCCCGATCTCGCGGCCGTCCTGTGGCGCCAGCGCGACCTGCTCGAGCGCCTCGTCTACCGGCTCGAGTGCGAGCAGCTGCTGCTCGCCGCCGGGCGGACCCGGTTCTTGGGGATGGCCACCTCCGAGGTGGAGACCCTCGTCTCGGAGCTGCGGGTGCTGGAGCTGCAGCGGGCCGCCGCGGCCGAACGGGCCGCGCTCGCCGCCGGCGTGGATCCGGAGCTGACGCTGGAGGAGCTCGCCGCGGCGGTGCAGCCGCCGTGGACCGCCGTCCTGCTCGAGCACCGGGAGGCCCTGCTCGTGCTCACCCGCGAGCTCGCGGCGCTCGCGGAGACGAACCGGACTCTGATGGCCGCCGGGCTGCGCGCCGTCGAGTCCGCGCTCGCCGGCCTGGCCGGCGTCGAGGTCGTCGGCCTCCGTCGGCTACGACGCCCGGGGGCGCACCGACCAGGTCCCCGGTGCGGGCGCCATGGTCATCGACCGGACGCTGTGAGCCCGGCGTGACCGGCTTCTCCAGCCTCAACACCGCGGTGAGCGGTCTCGCCGCCGCCCAGCGGGCGATGGACGTCATCGGGCAGAACGTGGTCAACGCCAACACCGCCGGCTACTCCCGGCAGCGGGTCGACCTGAAGGAGGTGGGCGCCGCCCCGGGCACCTCGCTCTTCACCGGGCGCGGCGCCGACATCGGCGGGGTCACCGTCGCAGCGGTCACGCGGATCCGCGGTGTCTTCGTGGAGGCGGCCCGCGCGGCGGCGGGCGGCCGGCAGACGGCGATCGCGGCGCAGACCGACGCTCTGAGTGCCGTGCAGACGGCCTTCGCCGAGCCCGGCGACACCGGACTGCAGGCGACGATGGACTCCTTCTACTCCGCCTGGCACGACCTCGCGAACAACCCGGACCCGGCCAGCAACACGGCGTCCGGCTCCGTCGTCATCCAGCGCGGGCTCGCCGTCACCGACCAGCTGCACGCCCTGACCAGCGCGATCAACGGCGAGTGGACGTCCGGGTTCGACTCGCTGAAGGACGTGCTGTCGCAGGTGAACCAGGCGTCCACGGATCTCGCCGACGTCAACTCCAGCATCGCCACCGGGCTCGCCGCCGGGCGCCCCGTCAACGAGCTCGAGGACCAGCGCGACCTGCTCGGCCGCAAGCTGGGCGAGCTGATCGGCGGTGTGGCCACGATCGGCGCGAACGGACAGTCGTCCATCTCCGTCAACGGCGTCGCGCTCGTCTCCGGGTCGACGGCCCAGCAGTTCACCCTGACCGGCGCGACGGCGCTCGGCGCCGCCACGGCCTCACCGCCGAAGATCATGTGGGGGGCCATGACGGTCCCGGTCGACTCCGGGTCTGCCGCCGGCTACCTCGCCGTCCTCGGCGGTGACCTGCCCGCGCTGTCGGCGAAGCTCGACACCGTGGCGACCAGCCTGCGGGACATGGTGAACACCGTGCACGCCACCGGCTTCCAGGCCGACGGCACCGCGGGCGGCCCCTTCTTCTCGGGCAACGACGCCGCGTCGCTCGCGGTGGTCCCGACCGACCCGACACAGCTCGCGATCACGCCCGCCGCCGGGACCATCGACGGCGCGATCGCCCTGCAGATCGGGGACCTCGCCGACGACCGGGCCCAGTCGGCGGTGCTCGGCGGCGCCGGGCCCTCGGCGCAGTGGCGGGACATGACGACCAAGCTCGGCGTCCGGGTGCAGAGCCTCAAGAACGCCGGCGCCGTGCAGGACTCCGTCGTCGCGGCCGCCGAGGCCGCCGTCCAGACGGAGGCCGGCGTCAACCTCGACGAGGAGATGACCGGCCTGCTGCAGTACCAACGCTCCTACCAGGCCGCTGCTCGGGTGGTCTCCACCGTCGACGAGATCCTCGACACGCTCGTCAACCACACCGGGATCGGGTGAGCCAGATGACTCTTCGGGTGACCCAGGGGCTGATCAGCTCCGCCACCCTGCGTGGCCTGCAGTCCAGCCTCGGCCGGGTGCAGGACATCCAGGCCCAGCTCTCCAGCGGCAAGCGCATCGCCGTCCCCAGCGACGACCCGTCGGGCACCGCCTCGGCGATGACGTACCGCTCGAAGCAGGCGGCCGACCAGCAGTACCTGCGCAACATCGACCAGGTGAGCGCACGCCTCAACGTCAGCGACAGCACCATGGTGTCGATCAACGACCGGCTGCGCAGCGTCCGCGAGCTCCTCGTGCAGGCCAACAACGGTGCGCTCAGCGCGGAGAGCCGTTCCGCCCTCGCCGCCCAGGCCGGTTCGCTCAAGGGCGAGATCGTCGACCTCTACAACACGACCTACCTGGGGCGTCCCGTCTTCGGCGGCACGGTGCCCGGGCAGGTGGCGGTCGACTCGACCGGCACCTACATCGGCAACGACCAGCCGATCACCACCCGGATCTCCTCCGACGCCACGATCCGGATCGACGTGAAGGGCACGGACGTCGCCGCCGACACCGTCCCCGCGTTGCTCGACCGGATCATCACCGATCTGGGGTCGACAGCGCCGGTCCCAGGGGTGGACCTCGACGACCTCGACGCGGCCTCGTCCAAGGTGCTCCAGTCACTCGGGGACGTCGGTGCCCGCTCGGCGCGGATCGACGCGACGAAGGCCAACGTCGACTCGCAGCGGCTCGACCTCACGGCGCGGATCAGCGAGAACGAGGACGTCGACCTGCCGGCCACGATCATGAACCTGCAGTCGCAGCAGGTGGCGTACCAGTCGGCGCTCGGCGCGTCGGCGAAGATCCTGCAGACCTCGCTGCTGGACTATCTCCGGTGAGCCAACTGACCGAACGTGTCGACTCGGCTACGGTGACCGGCATGACGGAGGAGGTGCCCGCGATCGCGTTCGTCCGGCCGCTGCCCGGGTTCGCCGACCTGCGCCGTTTCGTGCTCGTCGAGCTGCCTGGCACCGAGGGGGAGGAGCCCGTGCTGTTCGAGCTCCGCAGCCTCGAGGAGCCCGCGGTCCGCTTCCTCGCGGCCGTACCCACCGCGTTCTTCCCGGACTACGCGTTCGAGCTCGACGAGAGCGAGTGCGCGGACCTGGAGCTGAAGGACGAGTCCGACGCCCTCGTCCTCGTGCTCCTCACCGTCGGCTCCGAGCCCGCGACGACCACCGCGAACCTCCTCGCCCCCGTCGTCGTGAACGCCCGGACCCGGGCCGCCGCGCAGGTCATCCTCTCCGGCACTGACTGGCCCGTACGCGCGGCCGTCGCCTGATCCCTGCCGCCGCCCTCGCCGGCGGCGGTGCTGTCGGTCCCTGCTGTCGCGGTCCCCGGACCGCACCTGCGCTCCACGGAAGGAGCCTGTCGTGCTGGTCCTCACCCGCCGAGCCGGCGAGAGCATCGTCATCGGGGACGACGTCCGCGTGGTCGTCCTCGACTCCCGGGGCGAGACCGTGCGGTTGGGCATCGAGGCCCCGCGGAGCGTCCAGGTGCACCGCGCCGAGATCTACGCGGAGGTGCAGGCGGCGAACGCCGCGGCTCTCGCGTCCGGCGACCTCGGTCCGCTCGCCGACCGGCTCACCCGGGCCGCGCGTCCGCGACCGGGCGGACGCCGGGGGTCGCCGTCTCGGGATGCCGTGCCGCCGCAGGGGCGCAGGATGGTGACCATGGCGGAGAACGAGCAGCGCCTGGAGCAGGTCCAAGAGCGGATCGACGACGCCCGGGCGGCGGCGGAACAGGCCGAGCCCGACCTGCTGCCGCAGGCGTCGAGCCCGGCGGACGACACCTTCCAGCCCTCGGGCGACGACCGGCAGGCCGGCGAGAACCCCTCCGAGGGCGCCGACCGCGACGCCCCGGGAGAGCTCGAGCACGACTGACGGAAGGACCCCTCGTCCTTCTGAACGGCCCCGCCGCACTCCGCGGCGGGGCCGTCGTCGTCCTGCGGTCTCGTCCTGCCGCTTGCCCCGGCCGCCGCCCGCTGTGCACCCGAACCCCCGCCGGCGGGCCCGATCGGTGCCTCTCCGGGGAGTTCGGGTGCACAGGGGCGGCGGGACCGCGCGGTCCAGCGTCTGGACCGCCCGGTCCAGACGCTCTGGACCGGCCGGTCCAGTTCCGGCGGCATGCTCCGCTGACACTGGACCGGTCGGTCCAGCAGCAACCTCCGGGAGTGGACCGGCCGGTCCAGCCTCAGCGGGTGGACGGGGTCGCGCTCGGCGAGCCGCCGGGTCAGGAACTCCCGCTCGGCCTCGTTGGTCGTCAGCCCCAGCGCCTGCTCGTACGCCGCCGCGGCCTCGGCGTCCCGGCCGAGCCGCCGGAGCAGATCGGCACGCGCGGCCGGCAGGTACGGGTAGGCGGAGAGCCTGCCGTCCGCGGCCAGGCGGTCGAGCTCCGCGAGCCCGGCGTCCGGTCCCTGCGCGAAGGCGAGCGCGACCGCCCGGTTGAGCTCGACGACCGGAGAGGGCTCCTCGGCCAGCAGCAGGTCGTAGAGCCGGACCACCCGCGGCCAGTCGGTCGCCGCGAAGGAGGGCGCGACGGCGTGGGCGCCGGCCACCGCGGCCTGGAACGCGAACCGCCCCGGTCGGGGCACGGAGAGGGCCTCGACCGTCCAGCGCAGGCCCTCGAGGATCCGGGCCTGGTCCCAGCGGCTGCGGTCCTGGTCCTCGAGCAGCACCAGCCGGCCCTCGGCGTCCACCCGGGTGGCCCGGCGCGCGTCGGTGAGCAGGAGCAGGCCGAGCAGGCCGCGGACCTCGGGCTCGCCGGGCAGCAGCGTCACCAGCGTGCGGGCCAGGTCGACGGCCCGGTCGCAGACGTCGTCCCGGACCAGCTGCTCGCCGGTCGGCGCCGTGTGTCCCGTGCTGAAGAGCAGGTGGACGGTGGCGAGCACGCTGCCGAGGCGCTCGGGCAGCTCCGCTCGCGGAGGGGGCCCGGTAGGGGATCCGTGCCTGGGCGATCTTCTTCTTCGCGCGGGTGATCCGGGCCGCCATCGTCGGCTCGGAGACGAGGAAGGCCCGCGCCACGTCCGGCGTCGCGACGCCGCAGACCAGGCGCAGCGTGAGGGCGACCCGGGCGGAGGGGTCGAGGGCGGGGTGACAGCAGGTGAAGATCAGGCGCAGCCGGTCGTCGGGCACGGCCGGGACGCCGACCGCCTCGGCGTCGAGCGGCCCGCCCAGGGCACCGGCCTCCGCGGGCTCGACGAGCAGCGGGAGCTTGCGGCGCAGGGTGACGTCCCGGCGGATGCGGTCCAGCGCCCGCCTCCGCGCCACCGTCGTCAGCCAGGCGCCGGGGCGGTCGGGGACGCCGTCCCGCGCCCACGCCGTGAGCGCCTCGACGTAGGCCTCCTGCGCGCACTCCTCGGCGACGTCGAGGTCGCCGGCGACGCGCACCGTCGCGGCGAGCACGAAGGCCCACTCGCGCCGGTGCGCGTCCGCCAGGGCGTCGGCGACAGCTCCGGCCGCAGCCGTCACCGACCCGTCACTGCGCGGGGCCCGCGGTCAGGTCCATGAGCGGACGGACCTCGACGCCGCCGAACGGAGCGGGGCAGAGCTTGCCGATCTCCAGGGCCTGGTCGAGGTCGCGGGCCTCCACCACGTAGTAGCCGCCGAGCGCCTCCTTGGTCTCGACGAACGGCCCGTCCGTCACGGCCCCGGCCCGGATCGACGTCGCGGTCGTGGTCGGCTGGAGGGCCGCGCCGCCCTGGATCGTGGCGCCGAGGTCGGCGACGGTCTTCGCGAACGCGTTGTGCGCGTCGAGCATCGAGCCCCACGCCTCCGGCGTGACGGTCGCGTAGTCGGCTTCGCGCTCGTAGATGAGGATCAGGTACTGCGTCATCGGATGCTCTCCTGTCAGGGTCGGGGCCGGTCCTTCCGGTCCGTCACCCCTCCGTCGCACAGCCTCGCCCGGATTCGACAGCGCGGTCGAGATCTCTCGGGATTTCTTTCCGGACCTCGTGGTCGACGGACCGGAGGTCAGGCGCCGGCGGGCTCGACCTCCGGCTGCGGGTCGCCGCGACGGACGGCCGCCAGCAGCATCTGCGCGACGTCGATGACCTCGACGTCCTCGCTCGCCGTCCCCTCGGCCTGCTTCGCCGTCAGGCTGTCGCCGAGCATCACCCGGCAGAACGGGCAGGCCACCGCCACCTGGTCGGCGCCGGTGGCGAGGGCCTCGTCCATCCGGTTGGCGTTGATCCGGGTCCCGAGCTTCTCCTCCATCCACATCCGCGCGCCGCCCGCGCCGCAGCAGAACGAGCGGTTGCCGTGCCGGGGCATCTCCTCGAGCCGGACGCCGGGCAGCGCCTCGATCAGCTCGCGGGGTGGGTCGTAGACGCCGTTGTGACGGCCGATGTAGCAGGGGTCGTGATAGGTGGCCGTGGTCGTCACAGCGGCCGGGCCGGACGACCGGCGCCACCGGCGTCAGCTTCTTGTCGCGGACCAGGCGGTTGAGCAGCTGCGTGTGGTGCAGCACCTCGTAGTGGCCGCCGAGCTGCGGGTACTCGTTCTTCAGGGTGTTGAAGCAGTGCGCGCAGGTGACCACGATCTTCGTCGCGCCGGCCTCGTTGAGGACCTCGACGTTCTGCATCGCGAGCTGGCTGAAGAGGAACTCGTTGCCCGAGCGCCGGGCGGGGTCGCCGCTGCAGGACTCGCCGTCGCCGAGCACCGCGAACGTCACGCCGGCCGCGTCGAGGAGTTCGGCCACGGCCCGGGTCGTCTTCTTCTGCCGGTCCTCGTACGCGCCCGCGCACCCGACCCAGAAGAGGTAGTCCACCTCGGAGAGGTTCTCCACGTCGACGCCGACCTGCTTGACCTCGAACGGCAGGTCCTTGGCCCAGTCCAGGCGCTGCCGCGGGCTGACGCCCCAGGGGTTGGCGTTGCGCTCCAGGTTCTTGAAGAGCCCGCCGAGCTCGGTCGGGAACGCCGACTCGATGAGCACCTGGTACCGGCGCATGTCGACGACGTGGTCGACGTGCTCGATGTCGACCGGGCACTGCTCGACGCAGGCCCCGCACGTCGTGCAGGACCACAGGACGTCGGGATCGATGACGCCGCCGGCCAGCGGATCCATCACGTCGACAGGGGCGACGAGCGGACGCTCGGCCTGGGCCTTGACGGCGTCCGGCAGGCCCTCGCGGGCATCCTCGGCCGCGAGCAGCCACGGCGCCTTGCCGTAGGCGTGGTCGCGGAGGTTCAGCACGAGCAGCTTCGGCGACAGCGGCTTGTCCGTGTTCCAGGCCGGGCACTGCGACTGGCAGCGGCCGCACTCGGTGCAGGTGGAGAAGTCGAGCAGCCCCTTCCAGGTGAAGTCCTCGACCTTGCCCACGCCGAGGGCCGCGTCCTCGTCGAGGTCGTCGGCCTTCTCGAAGTCCAGCACCTCGCCGTTCACCCGGATCGGCTGGAGCTCGCCGAGGCTCGGCGTCAGGCCCCGCTCGGGCGCCTTGCCCGGGTGGCGCTTGAACCAGATGTTGGGGAACGCCAGGAAGCGGTGCCAGGCGACGCCCATCGTCGGTTGCAGCGCGATGGTGATGAACCACGCCATCGAGACGATGATCTTGACGAGGGCGACGACGACGATCGCGTTCTCCAGCGCCGTCACACCGACGCCGTCGAAGAGCCGGCCGAGCCATGCCGTCGTCGGGTAGTGCCAGCCCGACGGCGGCGACCCCTGGGCGCTCGTCGTCGTCGAACCGGACGTCGCGGCCGCGAGCGCGTACTCGAGCCCGCGCAGCGCGAGCACGCAGACGACGACGGCGAGGATCGTGAGCTCGACGTAGTAGGCCTGCCAGAACGTCGACCCGAAGAACCGGGACCTGCGCCCCCGGGTGCGCGGGTGGTTCAGCTGCCGGACGACGATCAGCGTGAGGATCCCCAGCCCGGTGAGCCAGGCGATGATCTCGGCGGCCCATTCGTAGGGCGCCCAGTGGCCGATGAGCGGCAGCGCGAAGCTCGGGTCGAAGATCTGCCCGTAGGCGGTGAGGAGGGTGAAGAAGAGCGCGCCGAACCCGACGAACACGAACCAGTGCATCACGCCGATGAGCGGCCACTTGCCCAGCCGCGCGTGGCCGAGCGTCTCCACCAGCACGCTGTAGGTCCGGTCGCCGGCCTGCCCGCGACGGGTCGGGTCGGGCGCGCCGAGCCGTATCACCCGCACGAGGTAGCCGACGGTGCGCGCGAAGAGCGCGACGCCGACGAGCGAGGCCACGACGACGATGGTGATCGCCGTGATCTGGAGGGCGGACAGGTCCATCAGGTCGACTCTCCCCTTCGGGGGCCGGTGCGGGCCCGCGACGCGGCCGTGCGCGACGCGTAGGAGGAGTCTGCCGCCGCGGGCCGGACGAACTCGCTCCCGCCGACAGCTTACTGGCCGGTAACTTACGGCCGGTTCCCCGTGGGCCGAGCGTGTGGCGGACGGAAGGGAGGTCACAGCGGGCCCTTAGGAAACCCTAGGATCGGCGCGACCGCAGTGATCACTTCCTTCAGAGAGGTCGCTCCATGTCCTTCCAGGACGCCGTCAGGACGTGCTTGCAGAAGTACGTCACCTTCTCGGGCCGGGCGCGTCGCTCCGAGCTCTGGTTCTTCGTGCTCTTCAACGTGATCGTCGGCATCGTCGCGAGCATCATCGACGGGATCATCGGGACCCGGTACGGCAACGGCTCCGGCCTCGTCCAGAACCTCGCCTCGCTGGCGCTGCTCCTGCCCAACCTGGCCGTGGGCGCGCGCCGGCTCCACGACACGAGCCGCAGTGCCTGGTGGCTGCTCCTCGGGCTCGTCCCGATCGTCGGCTGGATCGTCCTGATCGTGTTCTACGTGCAGGACAGCCACGGCGAGAACCAGTACGGCCCCAGCCCCAAGGGCCTGGGTGGCCAGGCGTACGCGGAGATGCCGCCTCCCGCGCCGCAGTTCTGACGCCCTGACGCCCGGCGCCGACCCTACGGACCGTTGCCGGCGACGGGCCCCTTCCGGATCTCCCGGAAGGGGCCCGTCGGTTCTAGGCTCGTCGCCACCTCGCCCCGCACAGGAGGGGCGCAGCCGGGGGAGGTCCCGTGTCCTTCCAGGAAGCCGTCCGTACGGTCCTGCAGCGCAAGTACGCCACGTTCAGCGGCCGCGCACGACGCTCCGAGTTCTGGTTCTTCGTCCTCTTCAGCGCATCGTCCGGACGATCGCCAACGTCCTCGACGCGATCATCCACAGCGGCAACAGCACGAGGGGCGGCGTGATCTCCGCGATCGTCGCGCTCCTGCTGCTCATCCCGTCGCTGGCGGTGAGCGTGCGCCGCCTGCACGACACCGATCGCAGCGGCTGGTGGTTGTTCATCGCCCTGATCCCGATCGTGGGGATCATCATCCTGGTCGTCTGGTGGGCCCAGGACAGCCGGCCGGATAACCAGTACGGCCCCAACCCCAAGGGCTACGACGCCCCGGCCTACGCCGGCTCCGGCTACGGACAGGGCTACGCCGAGCCGCCCTACCCGCCGCAGCCGTACGCGCCGCCCACCCAGCCGTCCGCCGCGCCCCCGCCCCCGGGGTACGGGACGCAGCCGACGGCGCCGGAGTACGGCACGCAGCCACAGCCGCCCGGGTACGGGACGCAGCCGCCGCCGCCGGAGTACGGGACGCAGCCACCGCCGCCGGGTACGGGACGCAGCCGCCTCCGCCCGGGTACGGCACGCAGCCGCCCGCGCCGGAGTACGGGACGCAGCCGACGGCACCCCCGCAGGGCAACCCCCCGCCGGACGGCGTGCCCGACCCCGAGAACCGGCCCCCGTCCGATCCTCGGCAGTAGCGCGAGGGCCCGGGTCTCAGGCCGGCGCGACCTCGGCGGCGGGCGCCCGATAGCCGGTGGGCTCGCCCGGGCCGAGGTCGACGACGGCCGCGACCGGTCCCCCGCCGTCCGGACCCTGGTGGGCGGCGGAGACGGAGACGAACGCGGCGGGGTCACCGGTCACGGACGCCGTGACCCCGCCGACCGTCGCCTTGATCTGGCGGTGCCAGTGGACGTCGGAGTCGTCGAGCATCGCGTTGCGCCGCCCGCGGACCTGCCCGTCCTGCGACGCCTCGCACTTGAGGAAGACGTTGACGAGGCGGCCACCCAGGTCCGACGGGTGCGGCCGCTCGGGCAGGTCGAGCCCGGCGGCGCGGATCGCTGACCAGATGCCGTCGGCGTCCAGGGCGTCCCGCATGACCGAGTGCCCGATCCGGTACCGGCCGCCGACGCCGGTCGCGTTGCCGACGACGACCACCTGTGCCTGGTCGAGCTCGACGCCCGAGGAGCACGACGCCACCGAGCTGTAGAGCGACCGGTCGTGCAGCACCGCCTCTTCCGGCGGCATCTCGATCTCGCCGAGCGCGACCGCGATCCCGAGCGCCGTCGTCCCGTTCGACAGGTCCATGGACTCGTGGGTGTTCTCGGTCCACACCGTCTTCCCGCGGCTCTTCGCGTCCCGGATGGTGTGGATCGTGAGCAGCGGCGTCTTCGTCTGTATGTAGTGGACGTCGCGCGGGTCGCTGATCCCGGCGCGCTCCATCGCCACCGTGACCGCCGCCGCCACCTTCTCGATCATCGGACGCCGCCCGATGTCCTCCGGCAGCAGCTGCTCGCTCATCGCGAAGCCCACGGTGAGCCGGGGCTCGTCGCGCCCGCTCTGCGCGTCGGGGTGGTCCGCCGGGAGGGTCGCGAAGATCGTCGCATGCGGCGAGAGGACGCCGTCCGTGCCGCCGGACCAGACGATCGGCACCTGCATGACGGCGTCCCGATCCCGGGTCCCCTTGGCCATGAGGACCTCGCGGAAGGCGCGGTCGGCGATGATCCGGGTGTAGTCGTTGACCCCGCCGTTGCCCTCGGTCTTGCCGATGACGGCGATCACGCGGTCCGCCTCGAGCACGCCGGCTTCGACGAGCTCGGCGAGCCCCGAGGCGTCGCTGACGTTCTTGAGCGGGATCTTGCGGACCTCGATGGCGTCGGGCATGGCGGCACGTTAGCGCCCTCCCGCCGGCGCGGCCCGGGCGGACGCCGGGCGCGCGCGAGGTCGTCGTAGCGCCCTCCCGCCGCCGCGACCCGGGCGGACGCCGGACGGAGGTCCCCATAGCGCGCTGCGGGTCGGTGACGGACGGTAGTAGCCGTTGCAGCAGGAGCTGGCGCGATGGTAGGACCTGCCACGTGTCGTGACGACCGCCCGCCCGGGCGGTCGTCCTGTGTGCGGCGCGGTCACGAGCCGTGCCGACGAGAGGGGACGTGAGTGCAGAGGTTCACACGAGCGCTGCTCGGGTCGTCGGTCGCGGTCGTCGCGGCCGGCGCGCTGGGCGCGACATCACTGGCAACCGCGGCGACCGCCGCGCCGACCATCCCCGCACCGGCGAAGGCTCCGTCGACGCCGTCGGTGGCGGCCTCCGATCCGCCGCCGGCGTCAACGGCGTGAAGTGGCGCACGTGCACCGACGCGTCGCTGGCGAAGGCCGGCGCCGTCTGCGGGTTCGTCTCGGTGCCGCTGGACTACGCGCACCCCAAGCGCGCGAAGATCCAGATCGCGGTCTCGATGGTGAAGCACACGGTGGCGGCGTCCAAGTACCAGGGCGTTCTGCTCGTCAACCCGGGCGGTCCGGGCGGCTCCGGCCTCGGGCTCGCCACGCTCGGCCAGTACGTGCCCAACCACGCGGGCGACGCCTACGACTGGATCGGCTTCGACCCGCGCGGCGTCGGCTCCAGCAAGCCGTCCCTGAGCTGCGACCCGAACTACTTCGCCGGCCCTCGGCCGCTCTACGAGCCCGTCACGCCGCGGCTGGAGAAGATCTGGCTCACCCGGTCGAAGGGGTACGCCAAGGCCTGCGGCAAGGACGGCGGCGCCCTCCTCTCGCACATGAAGACCGTCGACTCCGCCCGGGACATGGACAGGATCCGCGCGGCGCTCGGCCAGAAGAAGATCAACTACTACGGCTTCTCGTACGGCACCTACCTCGGCCAGGTGTACGCCACGCTCTTCCCGCAGCGGGTGCGCCGGATGGTGCTCGACAGCAACGTCGACCCGCGCAAGGTCTGGTACCAGGCCAACCTCGACCAGGACATCGCCTTCGAGCGGAACATCAAGATCTGGTTCGCGTGGCTGGCGAAGTACGACTCGGTCTACCACCTGGGCAAGACCCAGAAGGCGGTCGAGGCCAAGTTCTACAAGCAGCGGTACGCCCTGCTGAAGAAGCCCGCGGGCGGCGTGGTGGGCCCCGACGAGTGGAGCGACATCTTCCTCGAGGCCGGCTACTACCAGTTCACCTGGCTCGACCTGGGCAAGCTGTGGGCCGACTACAACACGACCCACGACGCCAAGCCCCTGATCGACGCCGCGAACGACACCAACGGCGTCGGTGACGACAACGGGTTCGCGGTCTACAGCGCCGTCCAGTGCACCGACGCCCAGTGGCCCACCTCCTGGGCGAAGTGGAAGCGCGACAACTGGAAGACCTTCGCCAAGGCGCCGTTCGAGACCTGGGGCAACGCGTGGTTCAACGCGCCCTGCCTCTTCTGGCCCGCCAAGGCCGGCAAGCCGGTCAGGGTGAACGGTGCGAAGGTGCCGCCGGTGCTCCTGGTGGACGAGACGCTCGACGCGGCGACGCCGTACTCGGGCAGCCTCGAGGTCCGCAAGCTCTTCCCGAAGTCGAGGCTGCTGGCCCTGCCGGGCGGCACGACCCACGCCGGCTCGCTCTACGGCAACGCCTGCGAGGACGACCTCATCGCGGCCTATCTCGCGACGGGCAAGCTCCCCGCACGGGTCAAGGGTTCCGGCCCGGACGCCACGTGCGCCCCGCTGCCGGTGCCGGACCCGACGGACGTCGCGCCGTCGGCGGCCGCGCAGAGCCAGGCGCAGAGCCAGGCGCAGACCCAGGCCCGAGCGAGCGCGCAGCTGCGCTGACGGCCTGAACCTTCCCCGACGCCGCCCCGTCGAGCCTCGGCTCGGCGGGGCGGCGCCGCGTTCACGGCTCGAGCAGGCCCGCGTCGTGGGCGAGGATCGCGACCTGCACCCGGTTGGTGCACCCGAGCTTGAGCAGCAGCCGGGAGACGTGCGTCTTGACGGTGGCCTCGCTGAGGAACAGCGCGCGACCGATCTCCGCGTTGGACAGCCCCCGCCCGACGGCCACGAGCACCTCGCGCTCCCGCTCCGTCAGCGGCGCCAGCCGGGCCTGCGCCGTCGCGCGGCGGCCGCTCTCACCGGCCCCCGCGACGTGACCGATGAGGGTCCGGGTGACGGACGGCGAGAGCATCGCCTCGCCCGCGGCCACCACCCGGACCGCCGCGACGAGGTCACGCGGCGGCGTGTCCTTGAGCAGGAAGCCCGCCGCACCCGCCTCGAGCGCGCGGAAGACGTACTCGTCGAGCCCGAACGTGGTCAGGACCACCACCTGCGGCGGGTCCGGAAGCCTGGTGACGGCCGAGGTCGCGGCGAGCCCGTCGACGCCGGGCATCCGGATGTCCATGAGCACGACGTCCGGGCGGTGCGCCCGGACCGCCTCCACCGCCTCCGATCCGTCGCCCGCCTCGCCGACGACCTCGAGGTCGTCCGCGCTCGAGAGGATCATCCGCAGGCCGGCGCGCACCAGCGGGTCGTCGTCCACGAGGAGCACCCGGACGGTGCGGATCAGCTCGGCCACGGGAACCAGGCTCGCAGCCGCCAGCCGCCGGCGTCCGTGGGCCCCGCGTCGAGGCCGCCGCCCGCCAGCTCGACGCGTTCGCGCAGGCCGACGAGCCCGACACCGGCGCCCGGCAGCAGGGTCTCCACCGAGACCGGCCGGACGTTGACGACCTCGACGACGAGCCCGTCGTCCGGCTTGCCCGACAGGTGCACCGTCGTCGCGGCGTCCCGTGCGTGCTTGTGGACGTTCGTCAGCGCCTCCTGCACCACCCGGTACACCGTGCGCCCGGTCACCTCGGGCACCGGCTCGTCCGGCAGCTCGTCGAGGAGCGTGACGCCGACGCCCGCGGCCGCCGAGGAGGCGACGAGCCGGGGGACGTCGCGCAGCTGCGGCTGAGGCGCGAGGTCGGCGCCCGCCTCGCTGGTGTCGGCGCGCAGGACGCCGAGCACGCCGCGCAGGTCCTCCAGCGCCGCGCGAGCCGTCTCGCGGATGAGCGCTGGCGGAGCGCTCGACGACCTCGGGGCCGTCGTCCGGCCGCACCTCGAGACCGCCGGCGTGCAGGCCGATGAGGGAGATCCGGTGCGCGAGCACGTCGTGCATCTCCTGCGCGATCCGGGTCCGCTCGGCGAGCCGGGCCTGGTCGGAGCGCAGCGCCAGCTGCGTCTCCGCCTGTTCGGCGCGCAGGCGCAGCGACGCGAGGAGGTCCCGGCGGGCCCCGACGAACGCGCCGAGGGCCATGGCCAGCGCGAGGACGAGCAGGTCGGAGATCACCACGCTGCCGCTCGTCTGCGGGTCGCGGATGCCGCCGAAGACGGAGAGAGCGAAACCGGCGACGGCGCAGAGCCACAGTTCACGGCCGCGGCGGCGGATCGCCAGCGCCAGGATCGCGAGCGGGAAGACGCCGAGCTGGCCGCCGGGGACGACGCTCGGCAGGGCGAGCGCCACCGGCAGCAGGGGCCAGCGCCGGCGCCAGAGCAGGCCGACCGTCCCGACGGCGCAGGTGACTCCCGCGGCCACCGCGAGGCCGCCCTGGAGGCTGGCCACCTGGGCCAGCGAGACGAGCGCGCCGACGGCGAGGTAGAGCACGTCGGAGAGCCGCGCACGCACCACCGGCGTATGCCACCACCGCCGTGGTCGCTCCCACATCCGCCGCACGCGCACGTCCCGAGCCTAGATCGCGGTCCGCGCCCGGCCCCTCCCTCGATCGTCGCGCGAACGCCGCTGCGGATCCGACTTTCGTCGCACCCGGTCAGCGCCCTCGGGCCGACGCGGCGACCCCCCGTCGAGCAGCAACGTTGTCCCCATGATTTCCGTCGAGAACCTCACCAAGAGCTACGGCTCGGGCCGGCTGAGCGTGGACGACGTCTCGTTCACCTGTACGCCCGGGACCGTCACCGGCTTCCTCGGCCCCAACGGGGCGGGCAAGTCGACCACCCTGCGAGCGCTCGTCGGCCTGACGCCGCCGACCTCCGGCGGGGCCACCGTGAACGGCGTCCGCTACGCGCGACCTGCCCAACCCGGGCCGGGTCGTCGGCGTGATGCTCGACGCCGCCGCCCAGCACCCCGGCCGCACCGGTCGTGAGACGCTCCGCCTGGCGGCGGCCATCCTCGGCGTCCCCGCCGGGCGTGCCGACGCGATGCTCGAGATGGTCGGGCTGCAGGGCGCCGAGAAGCGCCGGGTGCGCGAGTACTCCCTGGGGATGCGGCAGCGGCTGGGTATCGGCGCCGCCCTGCTCGGTGACCCCTCCGTGCTCGTGCTCGACGAGCCGGCCAACGGCCTCGACCCCGAGGGCATCCGCTGGATGCGCGGCCTGCTGCGCGACTTCGCCGCGGCCGGTGGCACCGTGCTCGTCTCGAGCCACCTGCTGCGCGAGGTCGAGGCGACCGTCGACCGGCTGGTCGTCATCGACCGCGGCAAGGTCGTGGCGCGCGGCACGATGGCCGACCTCGCCGCGCAGACCGGCCCCTCGGCCATCGCCGTCCAGGGCCTCGACCCCGCCGGGCTTCGCGCCGCGCTGCTCGCGGCCGGCCTGCCCGCCGAGCGGCGGGACGACGGTTCCCTGCTGGTGCGGGCGGACGCCGAGGCGGTCGGCCGTGCCGCGCTGGCGGCCGGCCAGATCCTTATCGAGCTGAAGGAGACCGGCGGCGACCTCGAAGACCTCTTCTTCCGGCTCACCTCGCACGACACCCCCGGCGTGTCCGCCGACCCCACTCGTTCCCAGGAGGTGCCGGCATGAGCGCCGTCACGATCACCCCGTCCCCCACCGCCCCCTCGTCGTCCGGCGGCGGAACGGTGCGAGGCCCGTCCTTCGCCACGCTGACCCGGGTCGAGTTCCGCAAGACCGTCGACACCCGCGCCGGCCAGGCCCTGCTCGGCGGTGCGCTGCTGCTGGCGGTCGCCGTCGTCGGGTACCTCGCCTTCAGCGCCCGCGACGGGCTGACCTACGACAACTGGCTGCGTGACGCGAGCCTCCCGGTCGTCGCGCTGCTGCCCGTCATCGGCGTCCTGGCCATGGCCAGCGAGTGGACGCAGCGGACCGCTCTGACGACGTTCACGCTGACGCCCCGACGCCTGCGGGTGCTGGGTGCCAAGTTCGCGGCGGCCGTCGTGCTCGGCCTGCTCGTCACCGTCGTCGTCGACGCCGTGGCGGCCGCCGGCCTGGTCGCGCGCGGGCTGGTGCTGCACGCGGACGTCACCTGGGGGAACCTCGGCTCGGTGCTCGGCGGGTCCGCCATCACGGCGGCGCTGGCCCTGGTGATGGGCGCCGCGATCGGCGCGCTCGTCATGCAGACGGCGGTGGCGATCGTCGCCTACTTCGTCGCCCCGAACCTCGTGCTGCTGGCCGTCGCCACCTCGATGCCCGGCAAGGCGCCGTGGGTCGACGTCAACGAGGCCTTCGGCTGGCTGTCCCGGTTCGACGTCTCCGGCCACGTGGGGCAGCTCGTCACGCCGCTGGTCCTCTGGATCGCGATCCCCTTCGCCGTGGGCGTGTGGCGGACCGTTCGTCGCAACGTGAGCTGACCTCACGCAGCAGGCGCCCGCTCCCCCGAGGGAGCGGGCGCCTGCTTGTCCGGTTCGCTGCTGCGACCGTTCAGCCGGACCGCAGGGCCTCCGC
This sequence comes from uncultured Actinomycetota bacterium, assembly GCA_963755755.1. Classification (GTDB taxonomy): domain Bacteria; phylum Actinomycetota; class Actinomycetes; order Actinomycetales; family Kineosporiaceae; genus DATKNA01. The sequence continues at coordinate 120,134 of CAVWLJ010000011.1, read as the reverse complement.
CTCCCAGGCCCCGTGGTCCGGCGGCTCAGGCGTCGCGGCGGCGGAGCAGGATCGCGCCGACGACGAGGATGGCCAGCCACTCGAGGGTGAAGACGAGATAGCCGTTCCACGGCGTGAGCAGGTCAGGGTCCTGCCGGATCGTCGTGATCTGACCACCGGCGTTGGAGAAGAAGTACTCCCGGATCGTCTTGCCCCAGTCGCCCGGCAGCAGGTTGCTGAGGATGGGCAGGACGAAGAGCAGGCCGATCGCGGTGGTGATGGAGCCCGCGCTGTGCCTCAGCAGGGTCCCCACGGCGAAACCGAGCATGCCGCAGCCGAGGATGTACAGCCCGCCGCCGATCACCGCCCGGGTCACGCCCGGGTCGCCCAGGTGCGCCTCGACGCCCACCGTCGCGAAGAAGGCCTGGCCGATGAAGAAGGCGCCGAACGACGTGATCAGGCCGACCACCAGGGCGACGACGGCGAACGTGAGCCCCTTGGCCGTCAGCACCTTGAGCCGCTGCGGGACGGCGGTCAGCGTGGTGCGGATCCCGCCGGTGGAGTACTCGGCCGTGATGATGAGTGCTCCCAGCACGGCGATGGCGAGTTGACCGAAGTACAGCCCGCCGAGCGAGTTCGCCGTCGGGTCGATGTTCGCCTTCTCCTGCGGGTCGACGTGGCTCCAGTTGGCCGTCTCGCCCCAGGCGAACAGCGTGGTGAAGCCCCACGAGACGAGGATCGTGGCGAGCAGCGTCCACCGGGTCGAGCGGACCGACCACAGCTTGGTCCACTCCGACCGCAGGACGTTCGGCAGCGTCGTCCCGCTGGAGGGCACCGACGGCCGGGCGGGTGCGTCGATCGTTGCTGTGCTCATGGCCGTGCTCACCTCTCGGTCCGGGCGCTGACGAGGGCCGGCTCGTCGGAGGCCACTGCCTGCGACCGGGGTTTCGGCGTGGAACTCCACGCTGTCCCGGGTCATCTCCATGAACGCCTCCTCCAGCGAGGAGCGCTGCGTGAACAGTTCGTGGACGGTCAGCCCCTTGGCGGCCGGCGATGTCGCCGACCTGATCGGTCGTCATCCCCTCGACCTCGAGGTAGGCCTCCACCGGCGAGACCCGGGCACCGTCGGCCGCCAGCGCCTCGGCCAGCTGCTCCTGCTGCGGAGAGCGGACCCGCGTGCGCGCCTGCGAATTCTCCGTGATGAAGTCCGCGGTGCTCAAGTCGGCCAGGAGCTTGCCGCGACCGATGACGATCAGATGTTCGGCGGTGATGGACATCTCACTCATGAGGTGGCTCGACACGAAAACGGTCCGCCCCCGCGCCGCCAGCGTCTGCATGAATTGGCGGATCCAGATGATGCCTTCGGGGTCGAGGCCGTTCACGGGCTCGTCGAACATCACCACCTGCGGGTCACCGAGCATGGCGGCCGCGATGCCGAGACGCTGGGACATACCGAGCGAGAAGCCGCGAATCCGCTTCTTCGCGACCTCGCGCATGCCCGTCATGTCGAGCACCTCGTCCACCCGCTTGGTGGGGATGCCGTTGGACTGGCACAACGCCACGAGATGGGCCCGCGCGGTGCGACCGCCGTGGACGTCCTTGGCGTCGAGCAGGGCGCCGACCTCGCGCATCGGATACTTCGCGCCCCCGAAGCGCTGCCCGTTGACCAGGGCCTCGCCGGACTCCGGCCGGTCGAGGCCCAGGATGAGCCTCATCGTCGTCGACTTGCCCGCACCGTTCGGCCCGAGGAAACCGGTGACGATGCCCGGCTGAACGGTGAACGACAGGTTGTCGACGGCGAGCTTGTCCCCGTAGCGCTTGCTCAGACCGTGCACCTCTATCATGCTGGGCCTCTCCCGAGTTCTGGCATCGTCTGGTGTCAGCAAAACGCGGCCCCGCGCTGTGCCGTTTCTCGTCCCGGTCACCCTACCGGGCGGCCGAAGAGGGTCATCTCGTTTTCTCAGCCCCTCCTCAGCCGCCAAGAAGTTGATTCGGCAAGCATTTCGGTCGGGGCGGCCGAACCGGTGAAGGGCTTCCGCGTGCGCCGGTCCACTCAGTAACGTCCACGTCGCTGCCGGTGAATGGGGGAGACATGGACGAGCGCACGCTGTCGGTGGTCCAGAGCGTGCAGCGGTTCCTGGACGAGGTCGTCCAGGAGGTCCGCGAGCAGACCGACCGGCCCGACGCGCCGGCGGTCAGCGCGGTCGTGGCCGAGCACCTCGGTCAGGACCCGTCGACCCTCCCGATCGTCCGCCTGGACGTCGACTGCGCATCAGTTCGTCAACCTCGACGTCGCGATGGCCGCCCTCGTCGAGGAGCACGGGGGCGGCACGGTCGTCGGCCTCGGCGGCGGCGACATGCGGCACCACCAGACCTTCGGCGACTTCCTCCAGCGGACCGGGCCGTGGAACCGGTTCAGGGTCGGCGCCGTCGACCGCGAGCGCGTCGAGACCGGGCCGTCGTCGCACCGGGACGCGATCGCGTTCGGCATCCACCTGTTCCGGTACCGGGGGCAGCCCGTGGCCGTCCAGCAGCGCCGCGCCAACATGCAGTTCGGCGGACGGTCGGGGCTCGAGGTGGTCGCCCCCGAGGAGCTGGCGGGGCCGCTGCTGGCCGACGTCCGGCGCCTCATGGTCGAGCGGAGCGTCTTCCGCGGGCAGCTGCTGTCGTTCGGGCAGAGCGAGCAGGCCTACGGCCCGGCGGTGGGGGGCATCGCGTTCCTGGAGCGGCCCGTGATGGTGCCCGACGACGTGGTGCTGCCCGCGGGCGCCCTCGAACGGATCGAACGGCACGTCGTCGGCACCGCTCGGTACCGCGAACGGCTCCGCGCCGCCGGCCGGCATCTCAAGCGCGGCCTGCTGCTGTACGGGCCGCCCGGCACCGGCAAGACGCACACCGTGCGGTACCTCGTCTCGCAGCTGCCGGAGGTCACGGCGATCGTGCTGGCCGGCAACGCGCTCGGCCACGTCGGGGCCGCGACGGAGTTCGCGCACGCGCTCGAACCGTCGGTCGTCATCGTCGAGGACGTCGACCTCATCGCCGAGCACCGCGAGATGCACATGGGCCCGCAGCCGCTGCTCTTCACGCTGCTCGACGCCATCGACGGCCTGACCAGCGAGGCGGACGTCGCCTTCGTGCTCACGACGAACCGGGTCGACCTCCTCGAGGCGGCGCTGGCGCAGCGCCCCGGTCGGGTCGACCTGGCGGTCGAGATCCCGCGGCCGGACGCCGAGGCGCGCCGGCGGCTCGTCGAGCTGTACTCGGCCGGTCTGCCCCTCTCGCCGGAGGCGCTCGCCCGCGCGGCCCTCCGCACCGAAGGGGCGACGGCGAGCCTGTTCAAGGAGCTGTTCCGCCGGGTCGTGCTGGTCGCGGCCGAGCGGGACGTCGAGGTCTCGGACGAGGTGCTCGACGACGTCCTCGACGAGATCCTCGCCGACGCGGAGCGGCTGACGCGGTCCCTGCTGGGCAGCGGCGGCGACGAGGCCTCCGCCGACGAGGTCCCGATGCCCTTCGGGCCGGTCCCCGGCCCGTTCCCGGCGGCGTTCCCCGGCAGGTTCGGGCCCTGACGCTCGCTCAGCCGTGCAGCACCTCGGCGGACGCCGGGAGCTCGGGGGCCTCGTCGTCCGTGTCGGGAGCACGGCGACCGCGCCGACGGAGGCGGTCGGCGACGAGCGCGAGCCCGGCGCCGAGCAGCAGGCCGGCCAGCCCCCACAGCGGAGCGGGGACGGTGGCGGAGGCGGGCTTCTCCGCGGCAGGCTGCGCCCGCTGGGCGACCGGGCGGGCCGCGGCGGGTGCCGGCGCCGGGGCGGGCGCGGCGGATGCCGGCGTCGGCGTGGGTGCGGCGGTCGGACCGAGGCCGAGCCCGGTGAGCAGGGACGTCAGGCCCTTGGGGTCGCTCGCCCGGTGCCACGCCAGGGCCTCGTTCAGTCCCGCGATGCCGGACATGTCGCTCACGCTGGCGATCGACACGGTGCCGCTCCCGAGGAAGACGTGGTCGATCCGCCACACGGCGACGTCGTGCATCAGCCAGGTCACGGTGATCCCGCCGGATCCAGGGGTCCAGTTGCCGCCGGCCAGCGTCGGCGCGGAGCCGTCGCTCACCGGCGACGACATGGCGCCGAGCAGGTCGGAGAGGCGCTGGTACCGCGGATCGGACGCGTAGAGGGCGGTGGCCCGGCCGTTGTCGGGGTCGACGAGCAGCACGCTGGTCGGTCCGCCGGCGGAGCTCGGCGGTGCGAGCGCGACCGCGAAGACGCCGAGCAGAGCGGTGATCAGGACGACGAGCAGGGCTCGTGGTGCGCGCATGGCAACCTCCGGGAGGGCGACGCCTACCCCGGTTACACCGCCGCGCTGCTCCTGGTTCCTCAGCCGGCCGGCCGCGCGGAGGCCGCGATCGCCAGCGCACGCTCGAGCGTCAGGTCCCCCTCGAGCCGCAGCGTCTCGTGGTCGGTCTGCCAGATGAGGGTGTGGCCGGCGAGCCGGGGCGGCTCCCTGCGGGTGCCGCCGTGGTCGTCGGTGAGGAGGACGACCTCGTGCGGGGCGTCGAACCAGATCGCGAAGTCGCCGCCGACGCTGGTCCACCGGACGCCGGGCGCCGTCTTGGCGAAGAGCCCGTCGAGCCCGGCCGCCCATTGGTCGAGCCGCACGGTGCCGTCGCGGCCGCCCGTCCAGCTCATCGACACCAGGCGGCGACCTGCCGACACCTGGACGGCGTCCGGGGGACCGAGCTCGGTGGGCACGAGCGGCGCGAACCCGAGGACCGCCTCGGCGTCCGCCATCGACGCGCCGGCCCGGGCCGTGGGGGGCGGCGGCGCGGTGGTCGGCGCCGGCGTCGGGGTGATCCGTACCCGGACGCCGCCGAAGCCGAACCACTCCGTGACCACCGCGCGGACGGGTGGGGCCGCCAGCAGGGCCGCGAGGACGGCGACGACCGCGGCGGCGACGGTCAGGAGCGGACGGCGCAGCGGCACGCGCCGACGCGCCGGCTGCGCGGCGGGCAGGCGCGCGAGAACGGCGTCGGCGATCGCCGCGGCGGTGGCAGGGGACGCCGCGGGAACGGCGTCCGCCAGCACCCGCAGGTCCTCGACGAGCAGGCGCTGGGTCGCCTCCCCGGGGTCGCCGGTCATCGCTCGCCTCCCGTCGTCGGCGGTGGTGGTGTCGTGCGGGACGCCGACCGTGCGGGCCAGCTGCTCGAGCCCGCGGCTCAGCCGGGACTTCACCGTGCCGCGCGGCAGGCCGAGCACCGCCGCCGTCTCGGCCTCGTCGAGGTCGAGCAGGTAGCGGCAGACGACGACCTGCCGATGCGGCTCCCCGAGGCGGCCGAGCCCGGTCACCAGCTGCTCGCGCCGTTCGCGGGAGAGGGCGGCGGCTGCGGGGCCGTCGTCCGGTCCGGGGACGAGCAGCGGCGCCGTCCGTTCCCAGGCGGCGCGTTCGCGGGCGGCGCGGCGGCCGGCCGACCGCAGCAGGTTGCTCGTCTCGTTCGCGACGATGCGCAGCAGCCAGGGCCGGAACGGCGCGCCCTCGCGGAACCGGTCGAGGCCGGCGTACGCCTTGACGAAGGCCTCCTGGACGACGTCCTCGGCGTCCCCGCCCGCGCCGAGCAGCCGTGCGGTGCGGACGGCCACCGGCGCATGGCGGCGCACCAGCTCGGCGTACGCCTCGCGGTCGCCCGCGCGCACCCGGGCCAGGATGTCGCCGTCGCTGCCCTCGTCGCTGATCGGACCTCCTCCCCGCACTGCCTCTCCTACACCGCCGCCACCCGTCCGGTTCCCTCCCGGACCGTGGCTTGCGGAGCTGCGAGCCGGGCTCAGGGCCGGACGCGGGTGCCGGCGGTGCCGGCGGCGGCCTCGCCGATCCGGTGCAGGCTGGTGATCGCGGAGCGGTGGCCGGTGCGCCCGGTGAACCGGCAGACGGCCTCGACCTTCGGCCCCATGCCGCCGGCGCCGAACTCGCCGTCCGCGGCGTGGCGGCGCAGCTCGGCGACGGTGACCTCCTCCAGCGGCCGCTGGTCCGGCGTCCCGTACCCGACCATGGCGTGGTCGACGTCGGTGGCGACGACGAGCAGGTCGGCGTCCAGGGCCTGGGCGAGGACGGTGGCGGTGAGGTCCTTGTCGATCACCGCCTGGACGCCGGTGAGCCGTCGGTGGCCGTGTCCGTCGGTGGTGCGGATCGTCGGGACGCCGCCTCCGCCGGCCGCGACCACGGCGAACCCGGCGGCCAGGAGCGCGGAGACGGCGGGCGCGTCGAGCACCTCGAGCGGCTCGGGGCTCGCGACGACCCGGCGCCAGCCCTTCGCCCCGTGATCGAGCCAGGTCTGGCCGTGGTCGAGCAGCGGCTTGGCCTCGGCGAACGGCAGGTAGCGGCCGATGGGCTTGGTCGGGTGCTGGAAACCGGGGTCGTCGAGGTCGACGAGCGTGCGGGTCACCACGGTGGCGAGGCGCTTGCGCGCGCCGGTGCGTTCGAACTCGTCGTCGAGGGCGTCGAGCAGGAGGGTGCCGATCGTTGCCTGCGTCTGCGCACCGCACCAGTCCAGCGGGACGGGCGGGACGACGGCCGCCGCGATCTCGTTCTTGACGAGCAGGTTGCCCACCTGTGGGCCGTTGCCGTGGGTGATGACGAGTTCGTGCTCGACGGCGAGCGCTGCGAGAGCCGGCGTGGCGGCGCGGACCGCCTCGGTCTGCGCCTCCGGGGTCGCGTTCCCGTCCGGACCGATGAGGGCATTGCCTCCGAGAGCGACGACGATGCGCACCTCGCGAGGGTAGACCTCGACGGTCAGCGCGAAGACGGGCTGACTCGGGGGTCGCGCCAGGCGCGCTCGAAGGGCAGCCGCCATGCGTGCGGGGCGACGAGCTGGTGGATCGCGTTAGGACCCCAGCTGCCCGGCGCATACGCCTTGACGGGCGGCGGGTCGTCGAGGAGCTCGGTCGAGCGTTCCCACAGGCTCTCGATGCCCTCCGCGGTCGTGAAGAGCGTGTGGTCGCCCCACATCGCGTCGAGCATCAGCCGCTCGTACGCCTCCAGCACGTCGACGGCGTGGTCGGTCTCGTGCGCGGAGAACTGCATGCTCAGCTTCTCCAGCCGCATGCCGGGCCCGGGCCGCTTGCCGTAGAACGAGAGCGAGACCCGGGCGCGGTCGGCGAGGTCGAAGGTGAGGTGGTCCGGGCCCTCGCTCGCGACGCCCGACCCCTGCGGGAACATGCTCTTCGGCGCCTCACGGAAGGCGATCGAGATGATCCGCATGCCCTCGGCCATGCGCTTGCCGGTGCGGAGGTAGAACGGGACGCCGGCCCACCGCCAGTTGTCGATGCCGCACCGCAGCGCGATGAACGTCTCCGTGTCCGACTCCCGCGACACCCCGTGCTCGGAGCGGTAGCCGGTGTACTGGCCGCGGACGACGTCGGAGGTGCGGATCGGCAGCAGCGACCGGAAGACCTTGTTCTTCTCCTCGCTGATCGCCCGCGGCTCGAGGGCCGTCGGCGGCTCCATGGCGACGAACGCCAGCACCTGGAACAGGTGCGTCACCACCATGTCCTTGTAGGCGCCGGTGGCCTCGTAGAAGTCCGCTCGGCTCTCGAGGCCGAGTGCCTCGGGCACGTCGATCTGCACGTGGTCGATGAAGTTGCGGTTCCAGATCGGCTCGAACAACCCGTTGGCGAACCGGAACGCGAGGATGTTGAGCGCCGGCTCCTTGCCGAGGAAGTGATCGATCCGGAAGACCTGGGACTCGTCGAACGTCTCGTGCACCCGCGCGTTGAGCTCGACCGCGCTGGCGAGGTCGGTGCCGAACGGCTTCTCCATCACCACGCGCGAGCGGTCGACGAGGTCGGCCTCGCGCAGCATCTGGAGCACGGGGATCGCGGCCTTCGGCGGCACGCTGAGGTAGTGCAGGCGTCGGGCCTGCCCTGACCCGAGCCGCTGCTCCGCCTCGTCGACCGCCCGCCGCAAAGCCTCCGACCCCGCGCCTTGCGGCACGTAGACGAGCTTCGGGGCGAACTCGTCCCACTGCTCCTGGCTGATCGGGCGGCTGCTGAACTCCTGCACCGCCTTGAAGGCGAACTGCCGGAACGCCTCGTCGTCGAGGTCGTCCAGGGACGACCCGACGACCTGGATGTCCGGCGTCAGGTCCGACAGCGCGAGGTGGGTCAGCCCCGGCAGCAGCTTGCGGCGCGAGAGGTCACCGGTCGCGCCGAACAGCACGATGACGTGCGGATCCACCGGGTCGCGCGCACCCCGCAGCCGCCGAGGTCCGGGTGCCGGATAGGCGATGTCGGCCCTCACCGAGGTCCCCATGACCAGATCCTGTCACCGGAGGCCGCGCTTGCCCATCGGTGTGCACCGTCGATCGTCCGGGGCTGGGGCGGACATCCTCCTCGCCGGCCGCGAGTGGACGCGGACGAGCGGGAGTTGCTTCGGGTGGGTGGACGCCGGCGGCGGCCGCGCATGCGCGCGGATCGGTGCGGGCTGCGTGCATCCGGCGGGTCCGGCACCGGATGAGGTGGGATGACCGATTCGACGACCCGCTTTACTCCCTTTCCGGTTCACCCCTGCCTTTGCGGCCGTTTCGGGCTCCGCATTTCGGATGAGCACCGGGCGCGTCGGCGCGGGGTTGCCGCCATCTCCCGTTGACATGTCCGAAGCGGGTCGCGAAGAGGCTTCCCGCCGACCGTCATAGGGACGTCTCGAGGCCGCGCGACACGCGGATGGCGACGAACCGTCGAGGGTCTGGACAACACGGAGCGTGCTGCTACGCTCACGCCTCGTGTAAGTCCCAGGTACTGCTGCTGCTCCGGAGACGTCTGGGGCGGTTGAGCAGTACGAGCGCCGGGGGGCGCGACCAGCTGCAGCTCCCGGAACGCGCGGACAACGCTCCCGGCTCCCCGAGGGTCCACACCTCGATGCCGTGCGCAGGAATGCGCGCATTCCGCGGATCCCACGCCATGGACGTCGGCGCGCTCGGGGACATCCCCGGGCCAGATGCGGAAAGGAGGGTGACGACGCGTCAGCGGCGGTCACCCCAGATCGCCAGATGCACCAAGCACGAGCGGCGCGACAGCTGCCCTCCGAAACGCAGACCGGCCACGTGACCACCTCCGGACGGGATGGTCATCGGAGAACCGGGTCATCGAAGAAAGGGATGTTCCTCATGAATTTCAAGGACAAGCGGACACGGCGGATAACCGCCGCATGCGCGTCCGCCGCCGGTCGTGGCGGGGGGTGTCACCGTCGGCGCGACGCTTGCGAGCGCCAGCGGCTCGCTCGCGCTCACGACCGGCAGCACCTTCACCTCGCTCGACCTCGGCGCAGCAGGTCGATCAGGCCTCCGTGCAGACCCTCAAGGCCACGACGGCTCTCAGTCGCGGCGTGACCACTTCACGCTGACGCTACGGCGCCGGCAGACGACCAGCCTCGCGGCGACGCCGACACGCGGCGACCGTCCAGGACGGCGCTCAACGCCTCTGGCGTCGATTACGGCAGCCGGCGGCGTGACGGTCGCGGCCGGCGGGGCGGACCTGCTGACGACGAACAACACGTACATGATCACCTTCAACGTCCCAGGTCAGCGGCCGGCCATCTCCGTCACGATCGACCGGCGGCAACACCGGCACCGCTGCGTGACCAACGCGGCGCCGGTGCGAGCGTCTGCGGCGGACCTCGCCAACGCGACCTTCGGCACCAAGGTCTCGTCCAGCGTCACCGGTCGACCTCATGCTGTCGCTGGACAGCTACACGGCCCCGACCGGCGTGTCACGGCTCGCTGACCGCGGCCCTGCTCCTCAGTACAACGACGGCAGCGGCGGCTGCGACGGGTCCGACCACGCGTGGACGCCTGTCGACCGCCGGCGACGGCCGGTCAGCGCGACCTGGACGCCGGTCGGACGCGAACGACACGTTCCTGACAGCCGACCCAGCCAGGTACCTACACCTTCCACTTCGTCGACGACAAGAACACGATCGGCACGGGTGACGACGCTGTCTCGCCGACGGTCACTGTTGACGTCCTGGACGTCGAGGCCGCCACGGCGTCGACCGGCTGACGACTGGGCGCCGGCGGTGACGGCGCACCCGGCGGCTCGGCCATCGGCGCGCCGGTCGTCGACCACTGTCGACGCTCGAGCGGGCTGTCACTGGTCGACACCCGCAGCTCGACAGCGGGCATCGGCATCCTCGGTGGCAAGATCGCGGCCTGGTCGGTGTCGACTTCACGTGCGGGCAGGTCGACGCGACTCGCCGACGGTCGACTCACCACTCGCACGTCGGTCACGGCCCCGTCGGCTGGCCACGCTGTCGCTGACCCGCCGGCACGGCTCACCGGCACGTTACAGCACCGCCAAGTTCGACCGCGACGGAACGGCACCGCACGACGCGCGCTCGGGACGGCGACCACTACGGTCAACCGACTCACGGGCAGCAGTCGCGTCTCGCCACGAGTGCGGCAGAGCGCGAACGTCAGCGCGCCGGCACCACTCGGCGACGGTCAAGACGGACGACCGGCTCCTACACCGCCGACGGCCACGGACGCCGGCACGGCGGTGGCCGGACGACGTCGTGGTTCACGCTGGCGCGCGGGCTCGCACACGCCGGGCCTCACCGCCAACGGTGCGGCTGGTCCGACGCAGCGGGTGAAGACGTTCAGCGGTCACGCGACAGCGAACGGCGTCGCGAAGCTCGTCGTCAAGAGCGCCAAGACGGCGGCCGCACGACGCCTACACGGTCAACGCCGAGCTACGAACGGCCACGCCGGGCAGCCCAGATCGCGGCGACCTACGCGACGGCCACGCCGCGCACGCATCAAGGTGACGAGCACGCCGCGCAACTCGGCACCGACCGTCAGCGGCACCGCCACGCTCAAGGGCCAGCTGCTCGACCAGTTCGGTCGCGCCGTTACGTGCCCGGCGGTGCCGACCCGCGCCAGGTGTCGCTGTTCCTCGGCCAGCAACAACGCCGCCTTGCGGCGGTGCCAACGACGGCCACGATCGGGACCACGACGCACATGCCGCTCGCGGCCGACGGCAGCTTCTCGTACACCTACACGCCACCGCCTGCCGCACACAGCGGGTACGCAGACGCGCCTTCACCTTCGGGTACGACGACGAACGCCAACGGCAGTACGACGCCGGTGAGCCGGGCGTCGACGGAGACATCAACTGGGCGATCAGCACGCACGGTCAGCCCCGTCGGCGCTGACGACTCCCGCGACAGCACCACGCGGCAGCTGTCGACCACGCGCTCGGCAGCCACGTCGAGCAACCGACTCGGTACGCGACGCAGATCACGGGCACGGTCACCGACGCGAGCAACGTCGCCGCTCGCCTACAAGACGTTCACGCTGACGGGCACGTCCGGCGTCTACTTCGTCGACCAGCGACACACCGGATGCCGGCAACACGCGCTCGTCACGACCATCACGCGGCGATCCAACGGCAGCGGTACCATCAGCGGCGTCTACGCCGTCTTCACCAAGCCGGGCAGCCGGACCATCACGCTGACCGCGGGCATCCGTCACGAAGGTCATCGACCTTCACGGTGGCCGACGCGGCTGACCCGTACAAGGTGACGATCAACAACGCGGCCGGCGCTCCCGGTGACGTCGTCATCGTCACCGGCACGGTCACGGACGGCTTCGGCAACCCGGTCAGCGGGCGCAGTCGTCGACCTCAGCACCGGCACCTCGACGCTCGGCGTGCTCGGCAGCAACTGGCCCGACGACGAACGCGGCCGGCGTGTTCAGCACGACGTACACGACCGGCACCGAACCAGACGGGCGTCGCACCGCTGACGGCCACGCTGCACACCGCGCAGACCGCCAACAGCGACGCCGACGCGCGCGTGGGCGACCGCCGGTGTCACGTCGCCGACGGTGTCTACACCGCAGCAGCACGATCACGATCGCCAAGGACGCGGTCGCGCTCAACAAGATCGCGACGCGGGTCGGTGCGGGCAACGTCACGGTCGCGGGTACCGCTCGGGCCGGTTCCACGGTCACGCTCTACAAGGCGGGCACAGGCCTTCGCCACGGTGACGGCCGACGCCACGACCGGTGTCTTCAGCAAGGCGGTGTCCATCTCCCGGAACACCACGTTCCAGGCGAAGACGGCCGGCGCGACCAGCAACACGGTCGTCGCTCACGTCAGGTCCACCGTGAAGATCAAGGCCAAGGTGGGCAGGAACCACCGCGTGAGCGTCACGGTCAGCGGTGGCCCGTCGAAGTCCGGCACGGTCGTCCTCTGGCAGCGGCTCAAGACCGGCAAGTACGGCAAGGTCGGCTCGGCCAAGGTCACGAGGGGCGTGGTCACCTGGACGCTCAACGCGGGCAAGGGGTCGCACATCTACCGGGCGACCTTCACCTCGGCCGGGTGCGACACCTCCTCCACGGTGTCGATCTCGATCAAGTCCTGAGGTAGCAACCGCACCACCAGCACCACAGCAGTGAACCGGCCTCGGTCGGGGCGGCCTTCGGGTCGCTCCGGCCGGGGCCGGCCCCGTCCAGGCGAGGAGCCAGGCTCAGACCTCGTGCAGGTGCACCCGGTCGAGGCTGTCCGCGACGTCCACCCGCCACGCCTCCAGTCCGGACGCGGAGACCACCTCGTCGACCAGCTCCTCGCTCCCGCCCACGAGCGTCGAGTCGAAGTCGATCTCCGTCGACACGAACCACGACCGGTCCGCCGGCCACATCAGGTTCGGCGACTGCAGGTCCTCGGTCCCGCCCGGATAGGTCCAGCCGAGGTGCAGCAAGTCGGCCAGCTGCCCGCGGAACAGCAGGTAGTCCCGATGCGGCAGCCGGAGCCGCGGGCCGGAGAGGACGTCGGGCGCGAACGCCGGCGGCACGCGGTGGCCGTCCGAGAAGCTGATGCCCGGGCTGCCGGGGATCCAGCCGAAGCCCTCCCACAGAGCGAAGTAGCACCACCCGCGCGTGTGGCCCGCCAGCACCTCCCCGAGCAGGGCCAGCGGCTCGGACTCCAGCGAGCCCACGTACGGCTCCGTCCCCGGCCAGCCCTCGCCGGCGATCTCCCACTGCATGAGCGGGTGCGCCTCGTATCCGGTCCTGCGGCACACGGCGCCCCACGTCGTCGGCGTCCCGTCGGGCCGGGACGGCGGGTGCAGGATCCGGGCGTACGCCTCGTAGCCGCGGGGCACGACCATGCCCAGCGTCCACTCGTGCCAGGGCGCGAGGCGTCCGCCGACCCAGTCGGCCGCCGAGACGTCCCGCACGAACTCCAGCACGCCTGCAGTCTCCGCTGACGCTCCGTCGATCGTCGCCGGATTTTCCCCCGCCGTACGGCACTCGCGTGACACTCCGCCAACATCCTTGACCATGCTCGGAGGCGGCCTTACGTTCAGCGACCACTGGACACACCACGTCCCGGGGGTGGGGCTCGATGGGATCACGCGCTGTGCGTTGCGCCTTTTTGGACCCCGGCCCTGCCCCACATCGAGGTCACCCTGCCCAAGACCGTCCACCGGGTGACCGGGACGTCGAGCTTCGGGGTGGTCCGGTGCCAGGGGCTGGAGCTCGAGCTCAACGACTCCGCGCACGCCTTCCTCCCCGACTACTTCGCGGCCGCCGGCGCCCGGGTCGAGGACGAGGTCCACCTCCGGCACGGGCACGGGGTTCGGCTGGGGCGGATCGACGGCCGCGACGGCACCGGCCACTGCTTCGCCGTCGAGGCCGGCAGCCGCTCCCTCTTCGGCGCCAGCGCGCCCTCGGTCGGCCTCGGCACCCTCACGGCCTGGCTCACCGACCTCCACGTCACCGCGACGAGGGCCGGGCTCGCGGTCCATCCGGAGGGGTCCGCGACGTGGGCCCCGGGCCGGGCGCCGCACACCGTCCTCGTGGTCACGCTGACGTCGGGCCAGCAGGTGCTGCTCGACGTCCGGCCCGCGTACAAGAAGGCCGGCACGAACGTCGGCGGCCTCGCCGTCGCCGGCGGCCGGCTGAGCCGGGTCAGCCCGCCCGGGCAGCCCGAGTACCTGACGCTGGACGCGCCGTCGCACGTCGTCCACGTGCTCGCGCCCACCGAGCACGACCTCGACGAGGTGGCCGAGCTCGGCGCCGGCCTCACCGTCCGCGCGCTCGCGAGCTGACCCCGTGGAACTCCTGGCCGGCGTCGCCGCGCTCACGACGTCGCTGCTCCTGCTCGCGTCGGCCGTCGGGCACCTGCGCCGGCCCGTTACCCCCGACCTCGTGGCTCACGGCGTCCTCGGGCGCCGCACCCGACGCCGTGGTCGCAGCCGTGCTGCCCGCCGCCGAGCTGGTGCTCGGGCTCGTGGGTCTCACCGCACGCGCTCCGGCGCTCGTCGCGCAGGCCGTGCTGTTCGCCGCCTTCGCCGGCTACCTCGCCCTCGTCGTCCGGGCCGTCAGGAGCGCCGGCCGTACCGGCGTCCCGTGCGGTTGCGGGCTCCCCGAGGTGCCGGTCGGCCCGGCCGCGGTCGGGCGGGCCGCCGCTCTCGCCGCGGTCGCCCTGCTCGCCGCGGCCTTCGCCGCGGGCCTGCCGTCGGACGCCGGGAGCGTCGCGCTGGCCGCCGTGGCCGCGCCGACCCTGGCGCTGCTCGCTGCCGTCGTCCCCGCCGCACGCCGCCTGCCCATCCCGACGGGAGCCGCCTCGTGAGCCCGACCACCGCCGCGCTCGTCCTCTCCTGGATCTGCATCGTGCTCCTGGCGCTGGGGACCGCCGGCCTGCTGCGCCGCGTCGACGCCCTCGAGCGCGCCCAGTCCGGCGGACCCGGGACGCCGGAGGTGCCCGCCGGCCCCCGCGCCGGCCTGCGCCTGCCGATGGAGCGCTTCCTGCCCGTCGACGGCGACCGCGACGTGCTGCTGCTCGTGGTCTCGCCGGCCTGCGGCTCCTGCCGGTCCGCGCTCGCCGACCTCGCCGCCGCGCAGCCGACCGGTCTCGACGTCGTCGTCGTCACGGCGGAGCCGTCGCTCGGAGCCCTCGCCCCGCCACCGGGATTCGCCGTGCTCACCGATGCCGGTGAGCTCGTCGAGACCCTCGGCGTCCCGGCCACGCCCTACCTGGTGCGCCTGGACGCCGACGGCACGATCCGGCGGGCCGACGTCGCCACCGGCAGCACGAACCTCGCGACCTGGACGGCGCCCCGCGCGCCGCTGACGACGCTGGTGGAGGAGCGATGACGATCAGCTTCGCCGACATCCCGGCCGCGCCGGAGGCCGCCTTCCTCAAGCGGACCCGGCCGCCGCTGCCCAACCGGCGGCTCGTGCTGCGCAGCGTCGCCGGCGCGGCCACCGCCGTCGCGTTCGGCGCGCTCGAGACCGTCAACGCGGCGGTCGCGAAGGCCGCCTACTACCAGGACTACACCAACATCCACGCCGGTCCGTGCGCGCACGGCGGCTACGCGGACAAGAACGACGCCAAGGGCCTGAAGTGCGGGCCGTCGCTCATCTGCCCGACCTGCTGCTGGACCCTGCCGAGCACCCGCTTCAACCGCGCCGGCTGGCACCGGGTCGGCGCGGTGGGCGGCACCTTCTACACGCAACGCCCCAACCAGTGCTGGGCCGGCACGTACGACGCCTGGCGCTGGAAGTTCAAGGACGGCCACACCTACCGCTGCTCCGACGGCTACCGGTTCACCAGCCGCGGCGCCACGAAGACCATCTGCCCCTGGTCGGTGTGAGGAGATGCTCGCCCTCCAGCGATCCCTGCAGCGCGCGGTCACGTCGCCGGTGCTGCCGCTCGGGCTGCTGGCGCTGCTCACCGCCGTGCTGCTCCGTGCCGGCCTCGAGACCGCGGCGCTGTGCTCGGCGGCGGCCGTCGCCGGGGTCGCTCTCTCGGGCTCGACATGAGGCCTCAACAGCGCGTGGGCGCTGCGGGCCTCAGGTGGAGGCCCTCGGGAAGGGCTGAAGCTCTGGAGCTGGTTCGCCGGCGGCCTCGTGCTCGGCGGGCTGGCGACGGGCACCCTGCTCGGGCTGCTCGCGACCGTGCTGCCGTGGACGCCGAGCACCCTCTCGATCGCTGCTGCCGCCGTGGCCGCCGTCGGGTTCGCCGCCTACGACCTGCAGGTCCCGTCGGTGGAACTCCCGCAACGACGCGCGCTCATCCCGCAGGAGGTGTTCCTGCGCAGCCGCGAGGTCGGGTTCCTGCGGTTCGGGCTGGAGTTCGGCTCCGGCGTGCGGACCTACGTGACCTCCGCGGCCCCGTACGCCGTCGTCGTGCTGGTGCTCGGCATGACCGACGGTGCCCTTGCCGGGCTGCTCATGGGTGCCTGCTTCGGGCTCGGCCGCTCGCTGGCTCCGCTCCAGGCGCTGGTCGCGGACGACGGGCTCTGGGCGGCGGACGTCGGGAGCACCTCGAGGTTCACCGAACGGGCCGGGTCCGTCGTCGTCGCGGCCGCAGCCGCATGGATCGCCGTCGTCACCGTCGTCCGATGAGGAGAGCCGCATGCTCCCAGTGATCCGCCGCCGCCGGGTCGCGACCGTCGCCGCGCTGACCGGCACCGTCGCTCTCGGCGTCCTCGCCCTGCCCGCGCCCGCCGCGGACGCCGCGACGCGGGTGACGACCCTCTCGACCGCCTACCGCACGCCCGTCCAGGTCGCCCTCGGTCTGCCGGGCGTCCTCGTGGCCAGCGGGAACGGCGTCTTCCGCATCGGGACCGCCAAGGCCCTCGCCCAGGGACCACGCGGCAGCGTGGTCCGCGGCCTGGCGTTCGGCTCCCGGGGACGGGCGTACGCGTTCACGGCGACGACCGCGGACGGGTCGACCAGCCGCCTCACGGTGATGACGACCGGGAAGGCCCCGGTCGTCGCGAACCTCTCGGCCTTCGAGAAGCGGGCCAACCCCGACGGCGCCGTGACCTACGGCGTCGCGAAGCCCTCGTCCTGCGTCACGAAGGCCTTCAAGCAGCTCGACGGCGGCCCGGCGAACTACCGGGGCAAGGTCGTCTCCCGGCCCTCCTCGGTCGCCTCGTCGGGCACCTCCTGGTACGTCGCCGACGCCGCGGGCAACGATGTGCTGCGCGTCGACGCCGAGGGCGTCGTCTCCAAGGTCGCCGTCCTGCCCGCGCAGACGTTCACCTTCTCGCAGCGGCTCGTCACCGGGCTCGGGCTGCCCTCGTGCATGGTCGGCGTCCGGTACGCCGCGGAGCCGGAGCCCACGGACGTCGAGGTCGGCCCGGACGGCCTGCTCTACGTGACGACGTTGCCCGGTCTCTACGACCTCGGTCAGCCCGGCAGCCTCTACCGGGTGAACCCCACGACCGGGCAGCCAGGCGGATCGCGACCGGGTTCGCGGGTGCCGCCAACGTCGCGGTGACCTCGCGCGGCGCGATCTACGTGGCGGAGCTGCTGAGCGGCACGGTCTCCGTCGTGAGGTCGACGGGCAAGCGCTCGACCGTCGTCCGGCTGCCGAACGTCACCGGGCTCGAGGCCTGGGGCTCGAAGCTCTACGCCACGCAGCTGGCGCCCGTGGTCAACGGCCTCCGCACCGGGCCGGCGAAGGTGGTCAGGATCGGCTGACGCGCAGGCACCGCCGGTCGGCGGCCTCAGCGCTCCTGCGCCGGCTGCTCCTCCGCCGGCGTCCGCTGCAGGCCCAGCCACGCGCGCACCGCGTCGTCGTGCTGGCCGAGCGTCGGCGGCGGGAGGTGGTCGCGCCGTGTCACCTCGGCGTCCGCGGCGAAGAACCGCAGCGGCGGCCCGGGCAGCGTCACCGGGCCGAGCACCGGATGCTCGACGTCCACGAGCAGGCCCTGCGACCGGGTCTGGTCCCAGCCGTAGACCTCGCCCAGGTCGCGCACCCGCCCGGCGGGGACGCCGATCTCGCCCAGCTTCGCCAGCAGGTCCGCCGTCGGGATCCGCGCGAACGCGGTCTCGAGCAGCCCGATGACGCGGTCGCGGTGCGCGACGCGCTCGGCGTTCGTCGCGAGGCCCTCGGCGTCCGGATCGAGCCCGAAGCCGGCGCACAGCCGCCGCCACAGCCCCTCGCTGCCGACGCTGAGCTGCACCGCGCCGTCGGCGCAGTGGAAGAGGCCGTACGGGCAGATCGAGGGGTGGTGGTTGCCCTGGGCCCGGCCGACCTCGCCCGCCACCGTGTACCGGGTGCCCTGGAAGGCGTGGACGCCGACGATCGCGGCGAGCAGGCTCGTGCGGACCACCTGCCCGCGGCCGGTGCGCTCCCGCTCGAACAGGGCCGCGACCACGCCGTAGGCCCCGTACATCCCGGCGAGCAGGTCGCCGATCGGGACGCCGACGCGCTGCGGGTCGTCCGGCGCCGGAGCCGGTGAGCGACATGAGCCCGCCCTCGCCCTGGGCGATCTGGTCGTAGCCGGCCCGGCCGCCCTCGGGCCCGTCGTGACCGAAGCCCGTGATCGAGAGGACGACCAGCCGGGGGTTGAGCTCGTGCAGCCGCTCGACGCCGAAGCCGAGCCGGTCCAGGACGCCGGGGCGGAAGTTCTCCAG
Source organism: uncultured Actinomycetota bacterium (assembly GCA_963755755.1). Classification (GTDB taxonomy): domain Bacteria; phylum Actinomycetota; class Actinomycetes; order Actinomycetales; family Kineosporiaceae; genus DATKNA01. Next base: position 101,749 of record CAVWLJ010000011.1, on the reverse strand, counting down.
CAGCACGTCCGCGCGTTCGACCAGCCGGGTGAGCAGCTCGCGGCCGTCGTCCGACCGCAGGTCAGCGGTGACCGACTCCTTGTTGCGGTTGCAGGAGAGGAAGTAGGTGCTCTCCGTCTCCTCGGGTGGCCCGACGAACGGCGGACCCCAGCCCCGGCTGTCGTCGCCGCCCAGCGGCGTCTCGACCTTGATCACGCGGGCGCCGAGGTCGCCGAGCATCATCGCGGCGTGCGGGCCGGCGAGGGCCCGGGTCAGGTCGACGACGAGGACGCCGGCGAGGGGGCCGTCGGTGGAGGTCACCCGGCGGATGCTACGACCAGAGCGAGAGCAGCCCCACGACGGCGCCCAGCACGACCAGGCCGGCGGCAACGCCCAGCGCCGTCCACTGCCGGCGATCCTTCGACCAGTGCTCCCACGGCAGCGGCCGCTCGGCGGTGGGCCGGGTCGCCGGCCGGGTCGTCGGCCTGCTCATCGGCGGAGTCGGGGAAACGTCGTGCAGGTCGCTCATGAGGCCCTCCGGAGGTCGTCGACCCCAGCGCTCTCGACGTCCGCCTCGGCGGACTTGAGGGAGCCGAGCGGGTGAGTTGGGCCGGGCGGGCGGTCGGGCCTCCCCTCGGGGGCACCCGGGTGGAGGCTCCGCGGTGACGCGGTGTCGACCCGATGGGACCGCGGGGCTGAATGTCCGTTTCACCCGTCTGCGCTGGTGACGGGCGGGGCCGGCGCTTCTGACACTGGCGTTCATGAGACCTTCCGCCGGCAGGGCCTTGCTGGCTGCCGCCCTCTGCCTCGCGGTGACCGCCGTCGCGGCGCCCTCGACCGCGTCCGCGGCTCCGGAGGCCCTCCGGAGGGCCGGCGCGCGCACGCCGCTCGCCCCGCACGGCCTCGGCGCGATCCCGCCGACCACGCGCGCTTCGGCGTCCGCCTTCGTGGCGCGGCAGGGCCGGCAGCGGCTGGCGCTGCCGGCGTCGGTGGACCTGTCGGCGGGCACGCCGGCGATCGGGGACCAGGGCCAGCTCGGCTCCTGCGCCACCTGGGCGATCGGCTACGGCATCCTCGGCTGGTACTCCCGGACGCAGCCGCACGCCGGCGCTCCGTTCGCGCCGCTCTCCGTGTACAACCAGGTCGACGGCGGCGTCGACAACGGCTCCCGGAGCAGCGACATCTACGCCGTGCTGCAGCGCAAGGGCGTCGTCGAGCAGGCGGTCTGGACCCATGGGCCGACCGACTACCGCAGCCAGCCGACCAGCACGGAGGCGGCCAACGCCCTCACGCACCGCACCAGCGGCGGCTCCTACCTCTTCCTCGGGCAGAGCCAGGGCCCGGCGGCGATGACCGCGATCGAGACGGCGCTCGCCGCCGGCGCGCCCGTCGCCATCGGCATCCCGGTCTACCTGCCCTTCGAGTACCTCAGCCCGACCGAAGCCGTGATGACCCCGGCCAAGGCCACGGGCGCGATGCTCGGCGGCCACATGATCGCGGCGTACGGGTACGACTCCACCGGCGTCAAGATCGCCAACTCGTGGGGCACTCGCTGGGGCAAGAACGGGTGGGCCACGCTGAGCTGGGACTTCGTGGACCGGTACGCCTTCGAGGCGTCGACGCCCGGCGGCTTCGTGAGCTCCAGCCCGGCGCCGTCGCCGGTGGCTCGCCGCTCCCACCGTCACCGACGTCAGCCCGCGCGTCGCGGCCAGCACCGGCGGGACGACGGCGGTGGTCAAGGGCGCGAACTTCGCCGCGAACTCGTCGGCCCTGCGCGCGGACGCCGGGACCCTCGGTGTCGCCGTGGTCTCCGCGGTGGATCCGTCGAAGAGCTACCCGGCCACGGTGACCGCGGTCGGCTCGGGTCAGCTCTCCGTGAAGCTGCCGGCCGTGCCCGCGGAGGGTGCGTACCGGGTCGTCGTGACGACGGCGGGGGGCTCGTCGGCGGACACCAGCGCCGACGACCTGACGTACGTCAAGGCGCCCGCGATCTCCGTGGCGCCGGGGACGAAGGTCCTCGCCGCCAAGGGCGGGGTGGTGCCGGTCCTCGGTAGCGGCTTCGGCACGACGAACGCGAGCGTCGCCTCCGGCGTCGTCACGGCCGCGGTCAACGGCGTCCGCGTCAACGCCGCCTGGGTCTCGGACACGGTGCTCTCCGTGCCGGTCCCGGCGGGCACGCCGGGGCAGTCGGCCTCCATCGTGGTGACCAGGCAGGGGATCGCGTCGGCGCCCCTGCTGGTGCCGTACGTCGCCTCGATCGCGTCGCTCTCGCCGGCGGTGGGGCCGTCGGCCGGCGGGACGCTGGTCACGGTGAGCGGGCGTGGCTTCGCGGGGGCGTCGACGTGGGCGCTGACCCGGACCGACGGGACCGTGCTGGCGCTGCTGCCCGTCGTGACCTCGCTCGACAAGGTGAGCGCCGGCGTCCTCGTGAGCAGCGACAGCAAGGCGGTGATCAGGATGCCGGCGGCGGCAGCCGGCTTCCTGCCGGTCGTGGTGACCTTCACGCCCGACCAGAAGGCCTATCCGGGGGCGGTGTCCGCGCCGACCGCGGGTGCGCTGTTCACGTACTCAGATCTGGGCTGAGGGGAGGGGCGCCCGGCGCAGGGGCGGCGCGGTCGACGACGATCGCGCCGCCCCTCCGCGCGGGTCAGCTCGCCGTAGCCGTGACGACGACGTGGCTGCGGTACGTGATGAGGCCCGCGCCGAAGAAGACGGGATCGGTCGCGCTGAGGATCACCAGGCGCAGCGGACCCGTCTGGGCGAAGAGCGTGGCCGGCAGGACCTGCGTGCGGGGCATCGTGGTCACCGACGTCACGGTGAACCGCCCGGTGAGCCCGTTGACGTCCGTCAGGCTGATCGAGTCCCCGGTGGCGACGTGTGACAGGTCGTAGAGGGCGCCGTGCTTGCCGTAGACGTTGCCCACCCGGCCGGCCACGACGATCGTGCCCCAGGTGTCCCCGACATGGGCGCCGACGTCGAGCTGACCGGCCACGGAGTAGTCGGAGGGCACCGCGATGCCGGGCGGGTTGAGCGGGACCGCCTGCAACGGGGCAGCGACGGACGCCGAGCCGATGGTCAGCACCGGACCTCCGGACGGCGCGGGGCCGATCGGCTCGCTGGCGCCGACGGAGCCCGTGGTCGTCACGTCGAGAGGGCCGATGTCGGGCCGGGAGACGACGAACGTCCCGGCGGACGAGGCGCACGGGATCGACGCCGGCGTCTGCAACGTACCGACGGCCGGGAGCGCGACCGTCCATGTGTAGTAGCCGGTCGCACCCGTGGTGATCGTCGTCGCGGTGACGGTGTCGTCGCCGGTGATCGTGGCTGTCTCGACGTCGGTGAGCGCGGCCGTCGTGCACGACGTCGCCGTCGGCTTGGTCGCGAAGGGGCCGTAGAGGGTGAGGGTCGCCGCGGCGGGCAGGCCCGGGAACGCGCCGTCGGCGGTCAGGGTGACGTCGACCTCGTTGCCCGGCGCCGGGTCACCGACGAGTCCGATGGCCAGCGACGGTGTTCCGGCGATGACGAAGGTCTCCGTGCCGGCGCCGCACGGCGTGACGACCTCGTCCTGCAGCGGGTTGCCCGGGACGTCCTCGGTCCAGGTGTAGTAGCCGGGCTCGGTGACGGTGGCTGCGGGTGTCGTGACCGTGCCGTCGCCGGCGGCGTCCACGGCGACACGGGCGGCCAGGTGACCGGCCGATCGATCGCAGTCACTGCCCCCCGGAGGTCGCGGGAAGGGACCCCACAGGGAGGCGGCGATCCGGCCGGTCCAGCCCGGTGCGGTGCCGGCGAGGGTGACGTCGTCGGTGATGCGAGACCCGGGCACGGGAATCGCCGGTTTCGTCGTCGTCGTGACGACGGGGACCGCGGGCGCGACGATCGTGGAGACCGTCGCCCTGAGCGGGGCCCGAACGGCCGCACCGAGTAGGCGTTCGGCGAGACGGTCGGGTGATCCGCGGTCGCGGAATCGCTTCGGTGTGTAGAGGACGGGCACCGTGCCCGGGAGATCGTTCGCCGCGAGGCGGACGACGAGAGGCCCCTTGGCGAAGACGGTGACCGGCACCTTCACCGCGCCCTTGGTGTCGGTCGAGGCGCTGATGGCCGTGGAGCCTGCGGCCGTCGTGTAGGTGCCGGTGATGCGGATGCCCGTCATCGGCTTGCCGGTGGCCGAAGCGACGTGGACCACGAGGGAGCCGGGGGCGAACACGGTCGGCGGGGTTGTCCAGGTGGGAGTGACCGTATAGGGGCCGACGTGGTCCGCGACGTCGGCGGAGATCGCGGCGAGCGCCTTCCTGGCGGTGGGATGCGCCTTCACGACGCCGGACCAACGGGCGGACTCCCGCCGCCGCTGCGCCCTGTCGCCGGAGGTCAGGAGCAGGACGGCATGCTCAGCGGCGACCGCGACGATCGGCGAGGCCGAACTCGCGTACCGGTCGGTGAGGTACGCCAGCTGCGCCAGGGCGACGGCGTTGAGCCTCTTGCCGCGCACTGCGGCGGCCCCGCCCTTGCGATGGGTCTTCGTCCAGCCGACCTGGGGCGCCAGGAACCTCGCGGAAGCGGCCGTGTAGCCCGTCGCCGTGGACGGGGCGCGGCTGTCGAGGTCGATACCGAAGGCGCGTTTGCCGTTCACCGTCCAGGTGCCGGCCCAGCCGTCCGCCTTCGAGGTGAAGCCCACGGCCGTCCTGGCAGCCGGCGCTTTGCGCGCCTTGGCCTTCGCGGGCGAGATGTCGGCGGACGCGATCCGGCCCGGCAGGTCCAGAGCGCCCGCGAGGAGGACGGCGAGCGCCAGGGCGGGGCCCCACCAGTCGGCGCCGCGCCGGAGCCGGGCGAGCAGCCGGACCGGAGCTCGCCGTCCGTCCACCAGTGGGGCGACTCAGTCGGAACCGCCGGCGGCGCGCCACGCGGCGTCCACCGCTGCGGCGCCCTCGGCGTTCGGGACGGGGGTCTTGGCCTTGGGGTCGATGACGAGGGCGTACGCGCTCAGGTTCGTCGTCGTCCGCCAGCAGATCAGGACCGTGGGACGCTCGTGAGCGCTGCTCGTCGGCGTCAGACGCGTGTTGTGCGTGCAGCTGACGGCGCCGATCTGGTCGCCGGTACCGACCGCCCAGGCCTGCTCGAGCTTGCCGGTGAGGTCGGTGCGGGCCGCCACGACGCGGATGGACTTCCCGGTGCCACCTGAGCCGTAGCTCTTGGCGCTCCATGCGACGGAGCCGACGCTCTGGCCCGCCTTCTGCTGCCATGCGGTGCCGCGCAGCGGGTCCTTGGCCAAGGTGGACAGGCCCGCCATGCTCGACGGGAGCTCGATGGGGGTGGAAGGCGTGGGCGGCGTCGTGCGCGTGCCCAGCCAGGCCGCGCTGCCGCCGGCGAGAGCGACGACGACGGCGGCGACCAGAACCGGAACCTTGTTCCGGCCGAGCCAGGTGACGACGCCGGTGAGCGCGCCGGCGGCCGGCTCCGGGAGCGGGTGCTCCGCCGTGGTGTCGGGGTCGGCGGGCAGCTCGGACGTGGTCGACACGGGATCCTCCTGCAGCGGTGGGAACTGCTTCTGTCTCGACCACCCGCGGGGATTCCTTGAGACGCGGAGACGCGGAACGGCCCGGGCCGTGATGGCCCGGGCCGTTCCTTGAGCTGTCTTCAGCGGTTGCGGATCAGAAGTCCGCGACCGTGAAGGTGGCGCCGCTCGACAGCACCGACTGGTACTTGAGCGTCGCCCCGACAGAGCCGTCGTCCACGATGGTCACCGTGTACGTGCCATTCGCGAGGGCCGCCGTGTTCGAGTAGGTCGGCAGGTGGGTCGCGTAGGCAATCGACTGAGACGCGTCCACGGTGCAGATGAGCTCGCTGTCACTGATCACCGCGACGTTGACGCACTCCGTCGACTCGGCCTTCGTCTTGTCGCTGGAGAGGGACGTAGCGTCGTAGACGCCCTGAACGAGGTACACGTGGGCGGAGGCGTCCGCCGGGTCGTGCGCAGCGCCCGTCGTGTGGCTGAAGTTCAGCGTGGTGAAGCCGGTGCCCTGCACGTCGACGTCGACGCTCTGGCCCTTGGGCACCGTGTTCGGCGAGACGCTGATGCCGTTCACGTACTTGTAGACGGGCTGGCTGGGCGTGGCGTCATTGGCCAGGCTGACCGAGCCGCCGTTCGTGGTCACGGTGAGCACCGGCTTGTTCGTCGAAGCAGGCTGAGCCGGGGTAACGGCCGTGAACTGCGTCGAGGAGATCGGCGTGATGTTCGTGAGCGGCATGCCGGCGAACGACGCCGTCAGCGGGGTGTTCGCCGTGATGGAGGTCGGGAAGCCGGTGCCGTTGATCGTGACGACCTGGCCGCCGGAGGCGGGGCCGCTCGCGGGCGACACCGCGATCGGCGACGCGCTGGAGCCGTCGCTGATGGTGGGAGCAACGGCAGCGACGTAGTTCGCCTTGCCGATGACCGTCGCCGTGGTGGGGATGACGCCGGTGTTCTGTGCGGCGTTGTAGGCGCAGATCAGCCAGAAGCCCGTCGGCGAGACCAGCGAGCCACCGGTCAGGGCCGGCACGACGACCGACACCTTGGTCGAGCTGAGGTAGCGGACCGTGGTCGCGGTCATCGAGCTCGTCACCGTGGTCGACGGGGCGGTCGCGCAGGTCGCGGTCGCCGCAGCGGCGGACGTGGTCGCCTGGAACTGGACGCCGACGAAGCCCGAGGTGAACTTCGGGGTCGCCGTGGTGGCCAGGCTCAGGGTCAGGGTGTTGCCACCGGCGGTGGAGCCGGTGCCGCTGCTCGGGGTCATGACCTGCTGCGTGGCGGTCACGGCGTTGCCGGCCGTGGCGAACGCGCCCACGGCCGTGAGGGCCAGCGCGACGCTGGCCACGGTGCGGGTGAGCGTCGCGCTCTTCCCGGTCTTCAGGATGCTCATGGCGGGTGTTTCTCTCCTCCGTGAGATGGATGACGTCGGGGTTTGTGAACCCCGAGGCCGGGGTCTTCATCGCCCTCGGGTGATTGATCGGCGGAGCGTCTCGGGCTCTTCAGACCGAAAGGCCGATGTCACCCGTCTGCGCGGCGCGTTTTCGGGTGCCCTTAACGGCTGGAAATGCGTGCGGCCCCCACGTCCGTGGGAGCCGCACGCATTGTCGGCGCGGAATTCGCCTCAGTTCACCGTGACGGTGATCGAGGAGGTGTATCCGGGTGAGTTCGTGACCGTCTTCGCGGTGGCTCCGCGCACCAGGTACGTGCCGGGGCCGGGGAACGAGACGGACGCCGAAGCGACACCCGTCGGCGCGACGCGGACCGGCTTGCTCGGCACCCACTTCGTGGGGGTGTTCGCGTTCGCGAACTCGAGGTGCGCCGTCGGGACCAGGCCGGAGTTGATGCGGAAGGCGTAGGTCACCGGCGTCTTCGCCGTAACGTCCATGTCCGGCCGGGCTGCCCAGGTCACCTGCGTGGACGAGGTGAAGGTCAGCGGCTTGCTGAAAACGGCGGCCGCCCCCTTCTTCGCGGGAACGTACGCGGCGCGAAGGGACATGTTCGTCTGGCTCATGAACGCCACCGGAAGAATGCCGTTCTCGTCCGTCACGTCATCGCTGAGAACCGTCCACCGGGCCCCGTCCTTGCGCTGGAACAGCACGCGGGCGTTCGCCACCGGCGACTGGGCCTGGCCGTTGTCGTCGAGCACCTGCACGAAGCCGGTGACGTTGGCACCCACCATCGCCGTCGTCGGCAGCTGCAGCAGCACCTTCCGCACCAGCTTGTAGACCGGCGGCTTGGGGGCGGGCTTGGGCGCCGGCTTCGGCGTCACCTTCGCCACCGTCGCCGCAGCGGCGACCTTGGTCGAGAGCAGGGACTTCACCGTCTGGCCGGCCGAGGTGTTCGGGGCTGCGGAGGCGGTCGGGCCCGCTGCCGGGACTCCGGCGGGGACCACGGCCGAGACGGAGGCCGCGCTGGTCAGGGGGGCGACAACGGCCGCCGGGGACGCCGTCCCCGAGGCCAACGCGCTGGAGAGCGGCGCGGCCACAGCGGCCACGGACGCGACTGCCAGACCGGCTGCGAGGCCGAGTCGGCGCTTGGACATGACGTGTTACCTCCGGGGAAGGGGTGCGGCGCCCGCGGTCGGCGGGGTCCTCACACCGTCCATCGGCCGGCCTCCACAGGGCTCTGAGCCGTCTGGGCAGGGACCCGCCCGATCGGGCGAACGCCAGGAGTGGAGGGGGTGGGACGAGTCCCACCGGGATCCGCCGAGGTCCTCAGGAACGTCGGCGCGAGGTCCACGGATGTTCAGCGAGCCGCCGCACCGGGGTTCTCCGCGCGGGGTAGGTCAGTCCTGGTCGGCCTCCGCCAGCATCGACTCGACGAGAGCGCCCGCCGCCCACGTCACCACGCCCTGCTCGCCGTCGGCGTCCAGGCCGCGCACGTCGCGCAGCACGACCTGGGCCTCCCACCCGATGACCAGGGCCAACGACGAGACCAGGCGCTCGAACTGCTCCTCGCGAGAGCCGGGCGCGCAGCGGCTCGACGGCCTGCTCGATCCACTGCACGCGCCGGTATCCGCGCCGGGCCCCGCCGGGCGCCCCCGGCTCCGCGTCCACCGTCAAGCGGATGATCTTCCGGCCGAGCTGCAGGGTCTCGGGCGCCAGCTGTGTGAAGGCGCGCGCGAGGGCGTCGACCCGCGCCGCCGGACCGTCCCCGGTGGCCGCGTCCGCCGAGCGCGGCGTCGATCCGCTGCTCGCTCAGCGCCCCGGCGGCCGCGTCGAGGAGCAGCTGGTCCAGCGTCGGGAAGTACATGTAGACGGTCCGCCGGGAGACGTCCGCCTCGGCGGCCACCTCGTCGATCGAGGGCGTCCGCCCCTCCATCAGCAGGCGGGTCGCCGCGTCGACGATCGCCCCCCGGGTCCTGCGCCGCTGCGCCACCCGCCCACCGGACGAGTCCTCGCCGTTCCCTTGACGCCTGTCCACGCCGTGAGTATACCTATGTGCTGTAACTGCACAACAGTGCAACGAACTGGAGGAGATGTCATGGTGCGCTTCATCAACCTCTTCGAGGTGCCGGTCGGTCAGGACGAGCAGTTCATGGCGTTCTGGCGGTCGGTGAACGTGTACATGCAGGCCAAGCCGGGGTACCTCGGTCACCGGCTGCACCGCGCCCTCGCGGACGACGCCCGCTACCGCTACGTCAACTACGTGGAGTGGGAGAGCGTCGAGACCTGGCGGGACGCCCACGACGAGGGGTTCCGAGCCCTCGCCGGCGCGATCGCCGACCTGCCGTTCACGTCGACCCCGGCGCTCTTCGAGGCCGTGGACGAAGCGGGCGCGCTCACGCGGTTCGGCGACGCCGTCCTCTCGGAGCGTGTGCCGGCCTGACGGTCGTGCCGCGGGGTCAGCGGCGCGGCGCGGTCGCGTCGTCCAGCGGTGACCGGACCTGGACGATCCGGTCACCGGCGCGGAGCGCGGCCACGTCGGGCTCCTCGACGTAGTGCCGTCGTCCGTCCCGCAGCACCGCGAGCACCGGCGGGGCGAGATCCGTCGGCGAGGCGCCGACCTCGGGCCCGGCCACCTCGCGCTCGACGATGTCGAGGCCGGCGCCGAAGGAGAGCAGGTCCTCGACGACGTCCACCGCGTCGGGGCTGTCCGCGGCCATGCCGAGGAGCCGACCCGCGGTCTCGCTCGTCACGATCACCGAGCTGGCCCCGCTCTGCCGCAGCAGCATCGCGTTCTCGGCCTCCCTCACCGTCGTCACCACCTGCACGTGGGGGGCGAGCCGGCGGGCCGTCAGCGTGACGAGGACGGACGTGTCGTCGGCGCCGAGCGCCACGATCACCGTCGACGCCCGGTCGACGAGCGCCTCCTCCAGCACGTGGGCGCGCGTCGCCGGGCCGTCGACCGTGACGAACCCGGCCTCGGCGGCCTCGGCCAGCGCGCGCTGGTCGACGTCGACCACCACGATGCGCTCCTTCGGATGCCCCTTGAGGAGCAGGGCGCGGACGGCGTTGCGGCCCTTCGCCCCGTAGCCGCAGACGACGACGTGATCATTCACCCGGGACCTCCAGCGGGACCGGCGGAAATCCTCCCGCGACCGTTCGGTGAGCGCGTGGATCGTGGTCCCGACCAGGATCACGACGAAGAGCAGTCGCATCGGCGTGACGACCAGGGCGTTGACGAGCCGGGCACCCGTCGTCACGGGCGTGATGTCTCCGTAGCCGGTCGTCGTCAGCGTGACCGTCGTGTAGTAGAGCGCGTCGACGACGGAGACGGAGCCGTCGACGTTGTCGTGGTAGCTGCCCCGCTCGACGATCACCAGGCCCCAGTTCGCCAGGACGACGAGCAGCGCGAGCCCGAATCGGCGGGCGATGCCGAGCAGCGGGGCGCCGGGAGCGGGCACCGGCATACGGACGCCGACCTCCTGCTCCGCCACGCCACCTCCTCGCCCGCCGCCCGGCGGCCATCCTGCCGCAACCCTCCCTCTCCTTCAGCGGGGAGTGCGCGGAGCGCGGGGCGTCAGAGCCAGTCGAACTCGCTCGCCGACGCGCCGTCGGGGGCCAGGCGGGCGTAGCCGGGGCCGCGATCGACGAACGGCTCGCGGGAAGGCCGGCCGGCCCGCAAGGAACGCCTCAGCGACTCGGACGCCGCGATGTCGACCACCGGCTCGCCGTCGGCGTCCGCGACGGCCACGACCCCGTAGTCGCGCAGCGCCCCCTCGAACGAGACCTTGCCCCAGCGCAGGTCCCGCTCGACCTCGTCGTACGGCCGGGTCAGAGGATCGCCCCAGCCGCCGCCACCCGTCGTCCGGATCCGGATCACCTCGCCGGCCCGCACCGGCTCGGCGTCCGTGAGCGCGTCGACCTCCCGCTCGCCCGGGCCGCCGGGGTCGATCGTCACCTGGAACGGCCGCCCCGCGCGCCCGCCGGCGACGCCCCAGCAGGCGAGGATCGAACGATCGGCGATCGACATGAACGACGCGTCGCGGAGCATCCGGATGTGCTTCTCGTAGCCGAGCCCCCCTCGATAGCGGCCCGCGCCGCCGGAGTCGACGGCCAGCCCGAGCCGCTCCACCCGCAGCGGGAACCGCGACTCGCTGAACTCCGTGGGGATGTTCCGGCTGTCCGGGACGACGTGGATCGTGTCCTCCCCGTCCGCGTAGTAGCGGCCCCCGGAGCCTCCGCCGAGCACCTCGCGCATGAGGTACTGCCGGCCCTCGTCGTCCGTGCCGTGGACGCCGGTGTAGCGGATCGTCTCCTGATCGGCGGGCATCCTCCCCTCCGTCGCCTTCGCGAGCACACCGGCGAGGACGCCGAGCAGCCGCAGGATGACGAAGGTCCGGGCATTGGTCGGCGCCGGGAAGACCGGCGTCAGCAGCGTGCCCTTCGGCGGGAAGCGCAGCTCGAGCAGCGGGACCACGCCCTCGTCGACGTCCAGCTCGGCCATCCGTTCCGGGGTGTCGGCGAGGTTCCGCAGGATCGGCGCGAGCCACTTGGCGAGGAAGTTGCCGTCTGCATAGTCGCCCGCGTGGTTGATCGGTCCCTTCGCCTGCGGCCCGGTGCCCGTGAAGTCGAGGATCAGGCGCTCCGCCGTCTTGGTCAGCGTGATCCGCTGGGTGTGGAGCTTCGGCGGTTCGACGCCGTCGTGCTCGGCGTAGTCCTCCCACACGTACGTGCCGTCGGGGATCTTGGGGAGGATCTCCCGGCGGTAGGTCTCGGTCGTCCGCCGGAGGATCTCGTCGAAGGCGGCTTCGACGGCGTCCGTGCCGTACCGCTCGAAGAGCTCACCCAACCGCCGCGCGCCCAGCAGGCACGCGCTGCACTCGGCATCGAGGTCGGCGGCCAGGGCGTCCGGCGTCCGGCTGTTGCGGGTCATGATCGTCAGCGCTGCCTGGTTCGGGACGCCGCCCGACCAGAGCTTGATCGGCGGGACCATGAGGCCCTCCTCGAAGACCGACGTCGCCGTGCTCGGCATCGAGCCGGGGACGGCGCCGCCGATGTCGTCGTGGTGGCCGAAGGCCTGGACGAAGGCCACGACCCTCGCCTGATCCGGAGGGCCGGCGAACACCGGCACGGTGACGCAGAGGTCCGGCAGGTGCCCGATCCCGCCCTCGCTGGCGTAGACGTCGTTGTGGAAGAACACGTCCCCCGGCCGCATGGTCTCCAGCGGGTGGTCCCGGACGACGGGGTGCACGAGCGCGCTGTACGAGCGGCCGGTGAGCTTGCGCAGGCGTGCGTCGTGGATGCCGACCCGGTAGTCGTGTGCGTCGCGGATCATCGGCGAGCGCGACGTCCGGCCGATCGCCGTCTCGACCTCGCGCTCGACGCTGCCGAGCGTCCCCTGGACGATCTCGGCGAGCACCGTCGCGTCGTCCCGTGCCGGCGACGACGCGGGGCGCACCGACGCGGTGACCAGCAGGTTGAGGTGAGGGTCGACGCGGGCGGTGAAGCCGGGATGCAGCGGGATCGTCGAACCGAACTCCTCGACGACGGCCGGCCCCTCGACGAGGTCCCCGGGCTGCAGCCGGGTTCGCCAGTAGACCGGGACGTCGTCCAGCGCCTCCTCGAAGACCACCTGCCTGCGCCCCGTGAGTGCGCGCGACGCGTCGCCGTCCCCGGCCTCGTGCGCGAGCAGGTCCGGGCGGCGGATCGGCCCGACGCCGGTCACCCGCAGGTTCACCCACTCGACGCGCTGGTCCGCGCGGCCGGCGAAGGCGTAACCGTAGAGCTGCTCGTGAGCGGCGTGGAAGGCGGCGGCGACGGCCTCGGCGTCCAGCTCGCCGGACGGCACCGCGACCCGCACCTCGTACGCCTGCCCGACGTAGCGGAGGTCGGCGCTGCGCTCCAGACGGGAGTCGGCGCCGGTGAAGCCCTCCGCGGCGAGCGCGTCCGTGGCCTCGCGCTCGAGCGCGGCGAACCCCGCGGCGACGCGGCCGGCGTCCAGTCGGTCGTGCCGCTGGATGTCCGTGCGCACGTGGTCGGTGCGGACGTCGACGGTGAGCAGCCCGAACGCCGACACGTTGCCCGGCTCCGGAGGCACGAGCGCTCCGGCCAGGCCGAGGACGTCGACCAGCCGGCACGCCAGCAGCGATCCGGAGCCGCCGAACGTGGTGAGGGTGAAGTCCCGGACGTCCAGCCCGCGCTTCACGCTGATCTGCCGGAGCGCGTTCGCCTGGTTCCACGCGCTGATCTCGAGGATGCCGCGGGCGCAGTCCTCCAGGCCGAGCCCCAGCTTGTCCGCGAGCTGCTGCAGGCCCGCGCGGGCGGCGTCGACGTGGAGCGGGATGCGGCCGCCGAGCAGGTGCGGAGGGACCCGGCCGAGGACGACGTGGGCATCGGTGACGGTCGGCTCCGTGCCGCCCTTGCCGTAGCAGAGCGGGCCGGGGTCGGCGCCGGCGGAGCGCGGACCGACCTTGAGCGCGCCCTCCGGTGAGAGCCAGGCGATCGAGCCGCCGCCGGCGCCGACGGTCACGACATCGATCATCGGGATCCGGCTCGGGTACGCGCCGACGGAGCCCTCCGTGGTCAGGGTCGGCTCGCCGTCGAGCACGACGCTGACGTCGGTGCTCGTGCCGCCGCCGTCGAGGGTGAGCACCCTGCCGAACCCGGCGTTGCGGGCGAGCAGGCCCGCGCCGAGCGCGCCGGCGGCCGGCCCGCTGAGGACGGTCGTGATCGGCCGTCGCGCCACCTCGGACGCCGACGCCACGCCGCCGTTGCTCTTCATGATTGCGAACGTCGGCTCGCCCAGGCTGTGCAACCGCTCGGCGATGGCGGCGACGTAGGCGGCCACCTTGGGCTTGACGGCGGCGTCGACGAGCGTGGTCATGGTGCGCTCGTACTCGCGGTACTCGGGCAGGACCTCGCAGCTCAGCGACACCACGGCGGCCGGGTGTTCCTGCTCGATGGCCGCCAGCATCGCGAGCTCGTGGGCCGGGTTCGCGTACGCGTGCAGGAAGCAGACGCCGATGGTGTCCACGCCGTGTGCGCGGAACCAGCGGGCAACCTTGCGGGCGGTCTCCTCGTCGAAAGGCCGCACCTCGTTGCCGTCGACCGCGAGCCGGCCCGGCACCGTCCGGACGAGGTCGGCGGGCACCAGCCGCGGCGGCTTGACCCAGAAGTAGGAGTTGCCGTAGCCGTCGGGCACGGACTGGCGCGCGATCTCCAGAACGAACTCGTACCCCTCCGTCGTGACGAGCCCGACGCGACCGACGTCCCCCTCCAGCAGGTGGTTCGTCGCCACCGTGGTGCCGTGCACGACGCCGGCGTCCACCTCGGCGTCCGGCTCGAGGCCCAGGAGTTCGAGCCCCTGACGCAGACCCGCGAGGAAGCCCTCGGCCGGGTCGCGCGGGGTGCTCGGCGTCTTGGTGCTGACCAGCCTGCCGGTCTCGGCGTCCAGCGCGACGACGTCCGTGAAGGTCCCGCCGGTGTCGATCCCGACCCTGATCCGCGTCATGCCCGCCATGAAACCTGCCGGGGTCGCGCCCTGCGTTGGCAACTGTCCACAACAGGCTGGGGCCGGTGGCGGCGAGGTCGGCCGCCCTCGTGCACCCGCTCGCGTGGGTGAGCCGCCACCTGTGCACCCGAAGTCCCTGGCAGACGCCGAGGAACCGCACCCGGGCGAGTTCGGGTGCACCAGTGGCGGGCGGGAGGTCGTCCGCGATCTCGGCGGCCGGGCGACCTTCGCGCATATCACTACTGAGACCAGTCGCTGGGCACTGCGGACGGCGGTCGCCGAAGGCCGCGTCGTCCGTGTGGGCCGGGGCGTGTACGCCCTCACGAAGATGCCGGAGCCGCTCGTGGCCGCCGCGGCACTGCGGGGCGTCGTGTCACATCTCAGCGCCGCGCAGCTGTGGGGTCTGGCGCTGGTGCACGATCCAGCACGTCCTGCACGTCACGGTGCCGCACGGCCAGCCGCCGCCGGCGCCGGGGCACGCCGACGGGCGGGCGGCCAACGCCTTCGAGTCAGCCCTTCGGGGAGTTCTGGTCGACGCCGGGCTGACGGACTTCACCCCGCAGGTGGAGATCCAGCTGCCCGGACGGCGCGCCCGCGTCGACCTCGCCGATAACCGACGGCGGATCGTCGTCGAGGCGGACAGCTACGAGCACCACGGCACGCGCGACGGGTGGGAGCGCGACTGCCGGCGCTACGACGACCTGGTCGCGGCCGGGTGGGTCGTGCTGCGGTTCACGTGGCGCCAGGTCCTGGACCAGCCGGCGTGGGTGGCCGAGATCGTGCGGCGCACGGTCGAGCAGCGGCGATCGGCGGCATGACCGGCGCGCGAGAGCGAAGGACAGACCGTAGCGTGCGGACATGAGCGTCCTGGCCGGGGTCCGCACCGCGCTGCCGCAGCACGTGCACCGCCAAGAGGACATCACCGAACAGCTCGGGAACGTCGTCCTCGGCCGGCAGGCCGAACGTTCGGAGAAGGTGGCCCTGCTGCGGCGGCTGCACCAGGCCGCCGGCGTCCGCACCAGGCACCTCGCCTTGCCCCTGGACCGGTACAAGGACCTCGGCGGCTTCGGGGCCTCCAACGACGTGTTCATCGATCAGGGGGTCCGGCTCGGCGAGCGCGCCGTCCGCGAGGCCCTGGACGCCGCCGGGCTCCGGCCCGAGGACGTCGACCTGCTCATGACGACGTCGGTCACCGGCATCGCTGCTCCCAGCCTCGACGCGCGCCTCGTGTCACTGCTCGGCCTGCGTTCCGACGTGAAGCGCGTGCCCATGTTCGGGCTCGGCTGCGTCGCGGGCGCCGCCGGCATCGCGCGCGTCCACGACTACCTCCAGGGGCACCCCGACGGCGTGGCCGTGCTGCTCTCGGTCGAGCTGTGCTCGCTGACCTTCCAGCGTGACGACGACTCCACCGCCAACCTCGTCGCCAGCGGCCTGTTCGGTGACGGCTCCGCCGCCGTGGTGCTCGTGGGCGCGGACCGCGCCGCTGAGCTGGGACTTCAGGGGCCGAAGGTGGTGGCCACCCGCAGCCGGCTCTACCCGGACACCGAGCGGGTGATGGGCTGGGACATCGGCGGCAGCGGCTTCCGGATCGTCCTCGCCGCGACGGTCGCCGACGTCGTCCGGACCTACCTCCCCAACGACGTCGAGGGCTTCCTCGACGAGCACGACCTGAAGATCCGGGACGTCGACACCTGGGTCGCGCACCCCGGCGGCCCCAAGGTGATCGACGCGATCGTCGACGCGCTGGGCCTCGAACCGGAGGCGCTGGACGTCACACGCCGCAGCCTCGCGGAGATCGGTAATCTGTCGTCGTCGTCCGTGCTCAACGTGCTCGAGCGGACGCTCGCCGAGGGACTCCCGACGAAGGGCACTCCGGGCGTGCTCATGGCGATGGGACCAGGTTTCTGCGCGGAGCTCGTTCTGCTGGAATGGTGATCGTGAGCAGCGCGGTCTGGTACACGGCACTCGTCGTCCTCGTCGGGGTCATCCGCCTCGTCGAGCTCTCGATCGCGCAGCGCAACCTGCGCTGGGCGCGCGAGCACGGCGGCGTCGAGACCGGCGCCGGCCACTACCCCGTCATGGTCGCCCTGCACACCGCACTTCTCGTCGGCTGCCTCGTCGAGGCGTGGTTCGGGAACCGGCCGTTCCTGCCCTGGCTCGGCTGGCCGATGCTCGCGCTGCTCGCGGGCGCGCACGCGCTCCGCTGGTGGTGCATCCGGACGCTCGGGCCGCAGTGGAACACCCGGGTCGTCCGCGTCCCCGGGATGCCGCTCGTCACCGGCGGGCCCTACCGCTGGTTCAGGCACCCCAACTACGTGGCGGTCGTCGTCGAGGGGTTCGCGCTGCCGCTCGTGCACAGCGCCTGGATCACCGCCGTCCTCTTCACCGTGCTCAACGCCCTGCTGCTGCGGGTGCGCCTCCGGGTGGAGGAGCAGGCTCTGGCGGCGGCGCCGTCGCCTGTCGGATCATGAGGCTGTGGCCCGCAGTCACAGCCCCGCTTCGGAGTCGGTCCGCAACCTGCTGACCGCCGGAGGGGTGATGGCCGCCGGCGTCCTCGTCTGCGTCCTGCGCGCGCCGAAGCCGATCCAGGCGGGCGACGGCCTCAGCTGGTTCGGCGTCACCGGCCCGACGGTCGTCGAGTACGCGCTGACCCTGCTCGTCACCGCGGCGCTGCTCGTCAGGGCCGCGGCGCCGCTGGCCGCCGTCCCGGAGTTGCGCCCGCTGCGGATCGGGCTGCTCGCCTGCGCCGCGCTGATGCCCGTCCTGCTCGCCACCCCGTACACCGTCGACACGTTCCTCAACTGGACCCACATGACCGTCGGGTCGGCGCTGTTCGTGCTCCAGATCGCGGTCGCGGGGTGGCTGTGGTGGGCGCGCGCCCGCACCAGGACGGTGTTCGTGCTGCTCGCAGTGCAGGTGCTGGGCGGCGTCGCCTGCTTCACCTCGCTCCTCGACCTCGACGCCGCAATGCTCTACGGCCAGCTCGTCTTCCAGGTCGCGTTCACGGCCTGCGTCGCGCTCGGCGTCGCAGTCGCGGCTGGCGGCGATCACCGCGTCAACGGCTCCAAGAGGTCCGCCGGCTCGTCCTGCCCGGCGTAGCGCGCCCAGTCCAGTGGTGTCCCGCGGAACCGCGCGTCACGGACGCCGGGGTCGGCGCCGAGATCGAGCAGGAGCCGGGCCAGGCCCGTGTCTCCAGTGATCGCCGCGTGGTGCAGCGCCGTCTCCCACGGTTGCTCGATCGGCGCGTCGGTGCGGCCGAGCGCGTTGACGTCGAAACCGAGCTCCACGAGCACCGGCACGGCGGAGCGGAGGCCGCGTGCCGCCGCCCACGCCACGAGCCCCGGACGCCGGCGGAGCGCCTCCCCGACGTGCCGCCCCAGCCGCTCAACATCCGACCGGTCGCCGGCGAGCGCCGCCGCCACGAGCGCGTCGGGCCCGTCCTGCGGCGGGGGCGGCGAGCCGAGCCGCACGAGCTCGGCGGCGAGCTCGGGGCAGCCGCTCACCGCCGCGAGCGTGGCGGGCGTGTGACCCGCGGTCCGGGAACCGTCGAAGGTCACGGGGCGCCGGACGTCGACGCCGTGGGCGGCCAGCAGCCGGACCCGCTCCCGCAGGTCGTGCACCACCGCCCACCACAGTTGCCGCCCCAGCATCTCCTCCGGGGTGTCGGCGGCGGGGCCGAGCCGGGCGCGCCACGGCCCTCCGTCGCCCCGGCCCAGCCCGTACCGGAAGAGCAGCTCGAGGTGGCTGTCGTCCGGCTCGAACTGCCGGTTGTAGAGCGTCTGCCCGTCGTTCGGGTCGGCGCCCGCGTCGAGGAGCACCCGGGCGAGGGCGTACCCGTGCCGGTGCCGCGGCTGCGCCCCCTCGCCGCCGCCCAACGCCCCGGTCAGGGCGGTGAACGGCGTCGGCAACCCGTGCCAGAGGTACCCGGCGTCCGGATCGGCGCCCGCCTCGAGCAGCAGCCGCGCGGTCCGGACCACCGCGGCCTCCGCGGCGTCCACCCGGGCGTAGGCGAGGTAGAGCAGCGGCTCCCACCGGTATGGCCCGCCCTCGCGGCGGGCGCCGTCCGGATCCCGCTCCAGGTGCGCGGCGACGGCGTCGGCGTCCGCGGCGGCCGCCGCCACGGGCAGGCTCGCCCGGGTGAGGCCGGGGGTGAGCAGGGCCTGCGCGCGCGCCCAGCGCTCAGGGGTGTCGTCGTCGCCGTACCGCAGGCAGGCGAGGGCGAGGAACGCGTCGGCGGGGTCGTCCGGCGTCCCGACCTCGTCGGGAGCGCGTCGGTACCGCTCGACGACCTCGAGGTGGTGCTTGAGCCGCGCCCACGAGGCGAAGCCGTGGGCCCGGGCCACCGCGAGCTGGGCCTCCGCGAGCCGGACCGGGTCCGAGAGTCGGCCGACGTGCACCGCGAGCAGCTCCAGGGCCTGCGGATCCCGAGCGCGGGCAGCGTCCCTGAGCTCCTTCGCGCGGCGGCGCAGCTGGGCGAGATCGGGGTCGTCGGGGAGGCGTGCGGTCGACATGCGACCTCCTTCCGTCGCCTGCCGTCCGCGTCGTCAGGCCGGAAAGGAGGTGGGCGGCCGCTTCGACAAGAAGGTGCTGCTCGGGTGGGCTCAGCCCTTCCCGCGGACCGGGGGCGCCCCGCGCGCCTGCCGCGAGACTACCGCTCGCGCTTTGCACCCCGCTCCTGTGACGATGACCTCCGTGGACGTCGATCTCCTCGTCGTCGGCGGCGGTCCGATCGGGCTCGCCACCGCGGTCGAGGGCGTGCTCGCCGGGCTGAGCGTGGCCGTCGTCGAACGCCGTGGCACCCCGGTCGACAAGGCCTGCGGCGAGGGGCTCATGCCGGCCGCGCGTACCGCGCTCGACCGCCTCGGCGTCGACGCGGCCGGGCGCGAGTTCGTCGGCATCCGGTACGTGGCTCCGGGCCGGGACGCGCTCGCCCGGTTCCGTCGCGGGCCGGGCCTGGGCGTCCGCCGGACGGCCCTGTCGGCGGCGCTCTCGGCGCGGGCGGACGTCGTCGGCGTCAAGCGCCTCGACGTGGCGGCGGGCACGCCGACGCTGCGACCGGACGGCGTCGAGCTCGCCGGCGTCACCGCGTCGTGGCTGGTCGCCGCCGACGGACTGCACTCGCCGCTGCGCCGCGCCCTCGGCCTGCACCGGGAGCCCCCGCCCCGCACCCGGGTGCGGTACGGGCTGCGCCGGCACTACCGGATGACGCCGTGGAGCGACGTCGTCGAGGTTCACTGGTCGGGGCGCGCAGAGGCCTACGTGACGCCGGTGGCGGAGGACCTCGTGGGCGTCGCCGTGCTCGGCCCCGGCGACGGCACGCGCTTCGACGACTGGCTCGAGGAGTTCCCCCGGCTGCGCGAGCGGATCGCCGGCGCCGAACCGGCGTCCGCGGTGCGTGGGGCGGGCCCGCTGCGGCAGCGCGCGCGACGGCATGTCAGCGGTCGCGCGCTGCTCGTCGGGGACGCGGCCGGCTACGTCGACGCCCTCACCGGCGAGGGCCTCTCGGTCGGGTTGGCGTGCGCGCGCGAGCTCGTCCGCTGCGTCGTCGAGGGCCGGCCGGAGGACTACGAGCGCGCCTGGCGGCGGGCGACCCGGCGGTACCGCGTGCTCACCGGCGCGCTCCTCTTCGCGGCGCAGCGCTCCCCGCTGCGGCGCACGATCGTGCCCGCGGCCCAGCGGCTGCCCTGGGCGTTCGAGCGGATCGTCGACCAACTCGGCTAGCGTCCCGGTATGGCGCGCGCGGTGGTCGTCGGAGCCGGCATCGGCGGCCTCACGTCGGCGGTGGCGCTGGCGCAGGCCGGGTGGGACGTCACGGTCGTCGAGCGGGCGCAGTCCCTCGACCCGGTCGGAGCCGGCCTGGGCGTCGCGCCCAACGCCCTGCACGCGCTCGACGCCCTCGGCCTCGGCGACGCCCTGCGCGCCCGGGCCGCCATCCAGGGGGACGCCGGCATCCGCCGTCCCAGTGGCCGCTGGATCTACCGCACGTCGGACGCCGCCATCCGGCGCCGCTTCGGCGACCCGCTCGTCGTCGCCCTGCGGTCCGACCTCGTCGAGGTGCTGGTCGGGGCGCTGCCGGACGGCGTGCTCCGGTTGGGGACGCCGGTGTCCTCCGTGGGCGTGCGCAGCGGTGACGTCGAGCTCGAGGACGGGACGAGCCTGCCCGCCGACCTCGTCGTCGCGGCGGACGGCGTCCGGTCGGGGATCCGCGCGCTCGCCTTCCCGGCGTCCGCCGCGGTACGCCCGCTGCCGATCGTCGCGTGGCGCTTCCTCGCGCCGCGCCCCGTGGGGCTCGTCCCCGCCGAGACCTGGGGGCTCGGCGCGCTCGTCGGCATCGTGCCTCTGGCGGACGGCCGGGTCTACGTCTACACCGGCCTGCGCGTGCCCGTGGACGCCGAGATCCCGCCGCTACCGACGTTCCGCGGCTGGCACGCGCCCGTCCCGCAGCTGTTCGCCGGCGCGCAGGGGGTGATCTCCGGGCGCCTCGTCGAGCTGCAGAACCCGTTGCCCGCGCTGCACCAGGGGCGCGCCGCTCTGGTGGGGGACGCGGCGCACCCGATGGCACCCTTCCTGGCGCAGGGCGCATGCCAGGCGATGGAGGACGCCGTCACGCTCGCGCGCGTCGTGGACCCGCGCGACGTCCAGGGGACGCTGCCCCGCTACACCGCGGCCCGGCGAGCGAGGACGCAGGCGATCACGACACGCTCCCGGCGCGTCGGCTCCGCCATCCTCCGCCCGAACCGTCTCGGCTGCGCCGTCCGCGACGCCGCGGCGAGCGCCGTCCGCCTGCTGCCGGACGACGCCCTCGCCCGGTCCTTCGACGGCGTCTTCAGCTGGCAGCCGCCGGCTCAGACCGTCCCGTCGTCGTAGACCACTCGGCCGGCGGCGACCGTCGCGACCACCCGTGCGTCCGCGATCTGCCGGGGCGGCGCGGCGAACACGTTGCCGTCCAGCACGGCGAGGTCGGCGCGGCGCCCGACGCCGAGGGCGCCGGCGTCCGCGTCGCCGTTGACGTAGGCCGAGCCCGCCGTGAACGCGGCCAGCGCGACCGGCAGCGGCAGCGCCTGCTCCGGCAGGAACGGGGGGTTGTCGCGGTGCTCCGGGTCGGTGCGGGTCACGGCCACCTCGATCTGCTCCAGCGGGTTCGCCGTGGTCACCGCCCAGTCGCTTCCCATCGCGAGCATCGCCCCGGTGCGGAAGAGGTCGCCGAACGGGTACTGCAGCCGGCCGCGCTCCGGCCCGAGGAAGGGCAGCGTCAGCTCCTCCATCTGCGGCTCGGACTGCGCCCAGTACGCCTGGCAGTTCGCCGTCACGCCGAGCGCGCGGAAGCGCGGCAGGTCCTCCGGCTGCACGACCTGGAGGTGCGCGATGTGGTGCCGGTTGTCCGTGCGCCCGTTCGCGGTGCGCGCCGCCTGGACCGCGTCGAGCGCATCCCGGACGGCGCGGTCACCGATGGCGTGCAGATGGACGCCGAAGCCCAGGGCGTCGAGCCGGGTCACGGCCGCGGCGAGGAGTTCGGGCTCGACGTACGTCAGGCCGCGGTTGTCGGTCGTCCCGCCGCATCCGTCGCAGTAGGGCTCCAGCAGCGCGCCGGTGTAGTTCTCCAGCACGCCGTCGAGCATGATCTTCACGTGCGTCGGGTGGAACCCGGCCGTGCCCGCCTCCCGCTGCGCGAGAAGCTCGTCGATCTGCTCCAGCCCACGGTGCCGGTCCCACCAGAGCGCCCCGACCACCCGCGCGGTGAGCCGGCCGTCGTCCGCCAGCGTGCGGTAGGCCTCGAGCGTCCTCGGCGTGACCCACGCGTCCTGCCAGGCCGTGATGCCCAGCGCGTGCAGGTGCCGCTGCGCCGCGAGGATCGCCTGCTCCCAGTCGGTGCGTGACGGCAGGGGCACGATGGCCTCGTTGAACGTGTAGGCGGCGCCCTCGTGCAGGGTGCCGGTCGGCTCCCCGGTCGACGGATCGCGCTCGATCCGCCCGTCCGGCGGATCGGGGGTGCGTGCCGTGATCCCGGCGATCTCCAGCGCCCGGCTGTTCACCCAGGCTCCGTGCACGTCCCGGTTGAAGAGGAACACCGGGCGGTCGGGGGCGACGGCGTCCAGGTCCTCCTTGCGCGGGGTGCCGCCCGGGAAGTGCTCCATCGCCCAGCCGCCGCCCACGATCCACTCGGTCGCCGGGTTCGCCCGGGCGTAGCCGGCGACCCGGTCGAGGTACGCCGGCTTGCCGTCGAGGTCGTTGAGCCACACCTGCACGAGGTTGCGGCCGGCGAACGGCGCGTGGACGTGGGCGTCCTGGAACCCGGGGACGACGAGCCCGCCGGGGGCGTGGACGACGCAGGTGCGGGGTCCGACGAGCTCGCGGACGGCTGGAGTTCCGAGGGCGACCACGCGGTCGCCGCGCACCGCCACCGCGTCGCTCCAGCTCCGCGCCGCGTCGACGGTGTACACGTCGGCCCCGGTGACGACGAGGTCGGCGGGCGCGGGGCCGACGACGGCCATGTCAGAGACCTCGCCGTCCGCCGGCGACGCGCCGGCCCGACCAGAGGCCGAGCGCGAGCAGCGCCAGCGCTCCGCCGGCCAGGGCTCCGACCACGGGGGCGGGCACGCTCCGGATGGGCTCGAGCTGTGCGACCTGAGCCGCCGCGATCGCGGACGCCGAGGGGCCGGGGGTACCGGCCGACGTGGCGCTCCCTGCTGGAACGGCGGGCCGCGCGGGCGAGCCCGGTGCACGGAAGGGCGGAGCCCATCTCGCGCGACGGACGCCGTGGCCGCCGATCGACCTCGCGGTGTTGTCGTCGACGACGGCGAGGGCCCCCACCATGCGAGCCATGTCCGCGCGCAGGCCGCCGTCCGCCTCGAGGGCGCGGCCCGTGCTCCGGCGGAAGTCCACGCTCGCGCGGTGCTCGACGCACAGGTCGACCGCGTCGAGGCCGCTGTCGCCGACGACGTAGCCGCCGTAGTCGCGCAACGCGGCCAGCACCTTCTTCCCCGCCGCCGACCGGACGCCCAGACTCTCGACGGTCGCGCTCGGCGGCAGCGCGAGCAGCGCGCCCATCCGCAGCGCCTTCACGGTCCCCGCGTACTGCTGCGCCGCTCCCCGGTCCGCGAGGAGCGCCGGCCAGCGCTTGCCGCCGGTCGCCCCGTCGTAGAAGAGGTACCGGCTCCAGACGTCGAGCTTGAGGGCGTGCCGGATGGGAGCGGTGCCGGTGAGCTCACCGGTCCGGATGCTGCCCCCGATGCTCGACATCGCCGATCCGCCGTGGCCCCCGGTGATGCCGTCGCCGTAGAGCGAGGTCTCGCCGGACCACCGGCCGTAGAGCGGGCCGCCGGGCTCGCACCGCGCCGTGGCGTCGTAGCTCACCAGCGTCGTCCTGTCCGGCTGGAGGAACGCGGAGGTGGCGTGCGGGCTGCCGGCGTCGTTACCCGTGCTGATCGCGTCGGGGAGGACGTACGACCGCGGCAGGTGCTGGGTGCGGCGCGCCTCGGGCTGCTGCCCCGGCGCCTGGTGCTGGGCGCGTGTGCCGCGGCAGCTGCTGTCGCCGGACGTCGCCGGCAGGTAGACCGGCACGGCCGGGTCCGTCGCCTTCGTCACCACGAACCAGTCGACGTCCACCCCGAAGCCGGTGCTCCGGATCATCGCCGGGACGTAGCGGGCCTTCCTGCCGATGGGGGTGTTCCAGATGCTCGTCCGGGCGAACGGCCACTGCAGCGGGTCCCGCGTGACGGGGGCCGCCGCCGGTGCCGACTCCGGCGCAGTGCTCGAGGACGCCGCCCTGGCCGGGCCGCTACCGAGGATGCCCGCGGCAACGGTGATCGTGGCACCGGTCAGGACGACCACCGCGAGGGTCGTGCTCGTGCGCATGCCTCGTTCCCTCGGACGGTCCACCGGGCCCCCGGTCTGTCGCGGGCGAGCGTAGCGATGACGGGCAACGCCTGCGCCCGGGCGCGGGTCACGACGGCGATCCGTCCGTCCGGGATCGGAGCGGGTCGCGCCGGTCGCGACCGAGCCTGGCCAGCGTGAGGGACCAGGGATCGCCGTCCTCCGTGGGCAGGGCGGGGGTGAAGGCCGCGCCGGGGGCGAGGCGAGCGGGTCCATCGGGGACGAGCAGCGCATCGGCGGCGACCAGGTCGAGCAGATCAGCGCTCGGACGGTGGTCCCGGCCGAGCGCGGCGGCCACGTCCCAGGTGTGGACGACGGTGTCGAGCAGCTGCATCCGCAGCGCCGCGACGAGGGGGAACGTCCGCTCCGTCGAGATCTCCGCGAGGCGGACCCGGCGTCCTGGGTCCCCCTGCCGCGGGGCGGCGCGGAGGTGGCGTACCGACTCGGCCCAGGCGGGGGAGAGGGCGGCGAGGTCGCGGACCGGCCGCGGAGCGTAGGCCGTGCGGGGAGCGTCCCCGGTGGCCATGGCGAGGGCGAACCCCTCGTTCTGGCCGATCATGTGCTCGACGAGTGCGCGCACGTCCCAGCCTGCGCACGGCGTCGGGCGATCCAGATCCCCGGGCCCGACGGCGGCGAGCACGTGCCCCGCCGCGGTGAGCGCCTCCTGGTGACGTTCGGCGATCTCAGAAACAGGTGTCATGCGCCTATCGTCTACCTAAGTAGACGATCGGTCAACGCCTACCATGCATCGTCATGACCGATCGCGAGGACCTCGGCGCCCTGCTGCAGCGCCTGCTGCGGGTGGTTCTCGAGCGGGAGACCGCTCTCCTGACGCGGCACGACGTCGAGATGTGGGAGTACGTGGTGCTCACGGCGCTCCAGCACGGCCCGGCACCGACACAGAACCAGCTCGCCGCGCTGGTCGGCCGCGACAAGACACGCCTCATCGGGACCCTCGACGGGTTGCAGGCGCGACGCCTCGTCGAGCGGAACCCGGATCCTGGGGACCGGCGCAACCGGGTCGTCAGCCTGACCCCGGCTGGCAGTGACCGGGTCGAGGCCTGTCGCGCGGACATCCGCCGGATGGAGGCCGACCTCCTCGGCGCCGTCGGCCCGGACGAGGCCGAGGCGTTCGTCCGCGTGCTGAGCCGGCTCGCCGGCCGGCGCCTCCCGTCCTGACTCGGGTCACTCGTCGAGGAGGCGGTCCAGGCCGGCCGGCAGCGACCCGAGGTGCAGCACGGTCAGGCGCTGCGTCGGGCGGGTCAGCGCGACGTACAGGTCGTTCACCCCCCGCGGGCCGGCGCCCACGACGGCCTGGGGGTCGACGACGACCACGGCGTCGAACTCCAGGCCCTTGACCTCGTCGACCTCGAGGACGTCGACGCGCCCGGCGAGGTCGCCGTCCCCGCCGAGAGCCTCGCGGACGGCGCCTTGGAGGTACGCGTACCCGGACCGGGGGGTGACGACGGCGAACCGGCCGCCCTGCAGGGTCGCGTCGTCCGCGCGGAGCGCCGCGACCACGGTCGCCGTCACGGCCTCGGGGCCGTCGCCCTCGATCCGCACCGCGGAGGGCGGCCACGTCGCCTCCCGGGCCGACCGCGGTGGCTTGACCGGCACGCCGTGCGCCTCGAGGAGGGCCGTGGCCACGTCCATGATCTCTGTCGGCGTCCGGTAGTTGACGCTCAGCTCCTCGAGGCGCCAGCGCCCGTCGGCCACGACGTCCAGCACGTCGCCCCAGGCGGACGCGCCCGCCGCCGACCCGGTCTGCGCGACGTCACCCACGACGGTCATCGAGCGGGTCGGCACCCGCCGGGTGATCAGCCGCCACTGCATCGGGGAGAGCTCCTGCGCCTCGTCGACCACCGCGTGCCCGAACGCCCAGCTGCGGTCGTCGCGGGCCCGCTCGGCCAGGGTGCGGCTCTGCCCGCCCGGCTCGAAGCGGTCCGCGAGCATCTCCGGGGTGATCATCGCGGCCGTGTCGCCGGTCTGCTCGAGCACGCGGCGGGCGAACTCCAGCGACTCCGACCGCTCCCGCGCCGCCTCGGCGCTACGCGCCTGCTGGCGGGCGAGCGTGGTCACGTCCTCGCCGATGAGCTCCGCGGCCTCGTCGAGCAGCGGGACGTCCGCCACCGTCCACGGCGCGCCCTTCTCCCGGAGCAGTAGGCGCTGCTCCGCGCGGGAGAGGACGCCGTTCGCGGCGGCCGCGAGCCGGTCGGGTCGCGCGAAGAGGTCGGTGACCAGCCCCTGCGCGGTGAGAGGCATCCACAACAGGTTGATCTCGCGGCGCACGGCGAGCTCGTCGCGCAGCTCCGCGAGCAGGTCGCCGCGGTCCTCGCCCTCGCGCTCCAGCCCCCGGACGGCCGCGAGCTGCGACGCGAGGTCGTCGAGGACGTGTCGGACGAAGGTCACCCGCGCCTCGTTGTGCGGCCTGCCGCCCTGCCGGGCCCGGCCGCGCGCCTCGCTCACCGCGGCCGGACGCAGCAGGATCTGGTCGCCCTGGAGGTCGAGCGGGATCGGGGCGTTCGGCGTCCGCTGCCGGTTCCGCACCGCGTTGCGGATGACCTCCGCCATCCGCAGGTCGCCCTTGACGACGGCGACCTCGTCCCGCTCCGGCGCGGTGGCCTCGACGGCGGGAAAGAGCTGCGCGGGCGTGAGCAGGACGACGCCCGTCTCGCCGAGGCTCGGCAGGACCTGCTCGATGTACCGGAGGAACACCGGAGTGGGCCCCACGACGAGCACGCCGCTCCGGGCGATGCGGTCGCGGTGGGTGTAGAGCAGGTAGGCGGCGCGGTGCAGCGCGACAGCGGTCTTGCCGGTGCCCGGACCGCCCTGGACGACGAGGACGCCGGGCAGCGGCGAGCGGACCACCCTGTCCTGCTCCGCCTGGAGGTGGCGACGATGTCGCGCATCCGGCCCGTGCGGTGCGCGGTCAGCGCGCTCATGAGGGCGCCCTCGCCGGCCACGATCGTGCAGGCCCGTTGCGCTCGAGGGCGTCGGCGTCCAGTAGCTCGTCGTCGATGCCGACGACCGCGCGCCCCCGGGTCGCCAGGTGCCGTCGCCGGGCGACGCCCTCGGGTGCGGCCGCCGTCGCCTGGTAGAACGCCGCGGCGGCGGGCGCGCGCCAGTCGAGGAGCAGCTGGTGCTGGGCGTCGTCGGAGAGCCCGAGCCGGCCGACGTAGCGTCGCCCGCCGTCCGCGAGGTCGAGGCGGCCGAAGACGAGCCGGTCCTCGACCGCGGCGAGCCGGGAGATCCGCTCGCTGTGCCAGGCGTCGAAGGCGTCGCGCTCGGCCCGGCCGGCGGGAGTGGGGACGATGGGGGCACGCCGGACGTCGTCGAGCGCCGCCGCGGCACGGGCCCGCAGCGTGTCCAGCTGCCCGTACAGCTCGCCGACGTATGCCTGCTCGACGTCGAGTTCGTGTTGCAGATCCTCGGTCGTCAGGGTCGCGCCTCCTTCTGCCCGAGCCCCGGCCCTCCTGGGACGGCCTTCAAGTATGGGTGCCGGCGCAGGCGGCTGCACCACCGGGGTGGCAGAAGATCTGTCGCCTTCACCCCACCAGCCCCTTCAGCTCCGCGCGGGACGACCGACAGGGAGGGCAGCAGTCTCGCGACGGTCGCCCAGTGGGCGGCCGGGTCTGTCCGGAAGGAGGACGGCCATGAACGTGTCCGGAGTGGGCGCCACACCGCCCCCGCCGCCGCTGCCTCCGGTCGCGCCCGTCCGCGCCGCGACCCCACCCGCACGGTCGGACGGCCGCCCGAGCGGCGAGCTCGGCCGGCCGGCGCGCCACCACGGCTCCGACGAGCCCGCGCCTGAGCGCCCGGAGGCACCGCCGCTGCGCATGCTCACCGTCACCGAGATGCGGATCATGCTCGGCCAGCTGCCGGTGAGCGCCGGCCGCAAGGCCGAGCACCCGGCGGGACCGACGGATCCGACCCCCGCGGCCTGAGCGGCCGGGGGTCAGTGCGGGAACGACGTCTTGGCCGGAGCCTGCAGGTCCTCCGCGTACCGCCGGACGAGGTCGAGGTTCCGATCGGCGAGGTGGTCGAACGACTGGGCGATGTTCGAGCCCGGCGTCAGTGAGGCCATCGCGTGGTCGGGGTCCAGGCGCGCCGCCGTCCAGCCCTCGTGGGAGGCGGCCCGTGCCACGACCTCGGCGATCGGCGTGACGACCATCGAGTTGCCGAAGTAGATGGTGCCGCCGGGGTCGATGCCGGTGGCGTTGGCCCCGACCACGTAGACGTGGTTGTCGTAGGCACGGGCCCGGTTCGTCAGCTCCCAGAGGTCCGCGCTGCGCAGCAGGGCGGAGGGCCGGGCGATGAGCTCGGCGCCGCGGACGGCGGTGATCCGGGAGAGTTCGGGGTAGTCGCCGTCGAAGCAGATGATCATCCCGATGCGCCCGAGGTCGGTCTCGACGACGCAGACCTCGTCGCCCGCGGTGACCCAGCCGCCCTGGTCGCAGCGCTCGCCGGCGAACGGATGCGTCTTGCGGTAGACGCCGAGCACGTCACCGCTCGGGCCGATGAGGACCGACGCGTTGTGGACGACCCCGCGACGCGCCCCGCGCTCGTACGTCCCCCAGACCACATGGACGCCGAGGTCCCGCGCCGCGGCCTGGAGGGGCTCGGTCACCGGGCCGGGGATCTCGCTGACGAGGTCCCAGAGCTCGTCCGGACCCGTGCCGGTCACGAACCCCGTCGAGGCGGTCTCGGGGAGGACGACGAGCTCCGCCTGGGTCGCCGCGACGCAGCGGCGCAGCCACTCCGCGCCGCGCGCGCAGTTGCCGGCCACGCTCTGCGGCGTCAGCGGCCCCGGGAGCGGGGCGATCTGGACAGCGGCGACGGTGAACGCGCGCACGTGGACCTCCAGGAGTGGGACGACGCCGTGCCCCCGGGTAAGGATCCGTGGACGGTCGCGAACCGCAGTGGGCCGCCCTCGAGGCCGGGACCAGCTAGCGCGGCGGCCGAGGCGGGCGCCGATCCAGACGCCGATCAGCGCGATCGCGGCGCCGACGAGCACGCCCGGGAGCTGGTTGCGGACGTCGACGTGCACCTGGCGGCCGGCGCCACCCCCGGCGGAACCCGGCCGCGTGAAGACGGTCTGCGGCGACGCGGGAGTTCCGGTGAGCACGGCGTCACGCACCTGCTCCACGGTCGGCGCGCCCTCGGACGCCTCGGCCGGCGGCGACCCCGGTTGGCCCGGCACCGTCGTCGCGCCGTTGGCACCGTTCGCGCCGTGGGGCACGGCAGGCTCCGCGAGCGCGGCCTCGACGGCACGGAAGAACTCGCCCGCGGTCTTCTTCGCGACACCCGCGAGCACCCGCTGCCCGACGCCGCCGACGGCACCGCCGACCACGGCGTCCGCGGCATAGGTGAGCAGGGTGCCGCCCCCGTCGACGTCGTCGAGCGTGACCCGGACGTCGGCCTGGACGGTCCCCGGCGCGCCCGAGCCGGACGCCCGGAGCGTGAACGCGTTGGTCGGCGCGGGGTCGGTGAGCGCGACCTCACCGAGGTAGGTGCCCTTGATCGAGGCCACGCCCGCCGTGACGGTCATCCGGTACCGGTCCTCGCCGATCGCCTCGAGCTGCTCGCAGCCGGGGATCGTCCGGACGAGGACGGCCGGGTCGTTGAGCGCCGCCCAGACGCGCTCGCGCGGCGCGTTGAGCGTCGCCGTTCCGTTGATCTTCACGTGGACCTCCTCGGCAGTGGCGAGACCCTACAGCCCGAGCCGGAGCGACAGCCCTGCGACGGCGGCGAGGCCGGTCAGTTCTCGCGCTGCTCGCGCAGCTCGAACAGGTCGCTCGGCGAGATCGGCATCGTCCGGATGGGGATGCCTTCGGCGTCCTCGATGGCGGCGGCGAAGACGGCCATCCCGGGGATGACGCCGGCCTCGCCGGCGCCCTTGATACCGAGGGGGTTGAGCGGCGACGGCGTCTCGAGGTGGTCCGTCTCGATCCGGGGGACCTCCGTGGCGTACGGCATGAGGAAGTCCATGAACGAGGCGTTGAGGATCTGCCCGTTCTCGTCGTACTCGACCTTCTCGTAGAGCGCGCCGCCGACCCCCTGCGCCACCCCGCCGTGGATCTGCCCCTCGACGATCATGGGGTTGACCAGGGTGCCGCAGTCGTGGACGACGCAGTAGCGCAGCACGTGGATCTCGGCCGTCTCCGGGTCGGTCTCCACGACGCCGGCGTGCATGCCGCTGGCGAAGGTCGACCGGATCGGGGAGTAGTAGTCCGTCGCCTCCAGGCCGGGCTCGTCGTCGTCCGCCACCGGCGGCCGGTCCGGATGCGCGGAGCCGGCGAACTGGGTGGCCGCGGCCGCCGAGGCGTCGAAGGCGTAGCGGAGCGGGTTCGAAAGCACCGCCACCGTCGACAGCGGGATCGAACTCGCGGGCGCCCCCGCCACCCGAACGACCCCGTCCACGATCTCCAGGTCGGAGGGGTCCACCTCGAGGGCGTCCGCGGCGATCCGCAGCGCCTTCTGCCGGACCTTCGCCGCCGCCAGCCCCACCGCGTTGCCGCTCATCACCGCGGCGCGCGAGGCGAAGGTGCCGACCGCGTAGCCGAAGCGGCGGGTGTCGCCAGAGGTCACGTGCACGTCCTCGAGCCGGACGCCGAGGGCGTCGGCGGCGACCTGCGCGAAGGCGGTCTGGTGCCCCTGCCCCTGCGTGGTCAGGCCGATCGAGACGTTGACCCGCCCGGACGTCTCGACCTGCACGTGCGCGCCCTCGTACGGACCGACGCCGGTGCCCTCCACGTAGCAGGCGAGGCCGATGCCCACCCGGCGTCCCTCGGCACGGGCCGTGTCCCGGTACGCGGCGAAGTCGTCCCACCCGACGAGTGCCTTGATCTTGCGGAGCATCTCCGGGTAGTTCCCGGAGTCGTAGATCAGCGGGCGCCCGTCCTGGAAGGTCAGGCCCTGGTCGAACGGGAACTCGTCGGGCTGGATGAAGTTCGCGGCCCGGACCTCCGCGCGGTCGAGGCCCAGTTCGGCGGCGATCGCGTCCATCGTGCGTTCCATCGCGAACACGCCCTGCGGCCGGCCCGCGCCGCGGTACGGCGTGACGACCACGGTGTTCGTGTAGAGCGAGAAGAACTCCACCCGGTACGCGCCGGGCTTGTACGGCCCGAGCAGCTGGGTCGAGCTGATGATCGGCACGATGATCCCGTACGGGGTGTAGGCGCCGTTGTCGTGCCACAGCGTGACGTCGAGCCCGAGGATGCGGCCCGCGTCGTCGAAGCCGACCCGCACGTGCTGCAGTTGCCGGCGCTCGTGGGCGCTGGAGACGAAGTGCTCGCGGCGGTCCTCGACGAACGACACGTCGTGGCCCAGCACCCGCGCCGCCCACGGCACGAGCACCTCCTCCGGCCACGGGTGCATGATCTTCACCCCGAAGCCGCCCCCGACGTCCGGGGTGATGCACTCCACCTTCGCGAGCGGCAGGGCGAGCTTGGCCGCCACCGCCGCCCGGACGCCGGTCGACGTCTGCGTGGACGACCAGATCCGCATCGACCCCTCGTCGGCGTCCCAGCGGGCGACGACGCCACGACCCTCGAGCGGGCTCGAGAGCGACCGCTGGACGTCGAGGTCGAGCTCGAGCACGTGCGGGGCGTTCTCGATGGCGGCCGGGGCGTCGCCGACCTCCTGGATCAGATGCGCCGACACGTTGCCCGGCGCGTCGTCGTGCACGAGGCGCTCGGCCGCCCGTGCGGCCTCGACGCCCACGACCGGGGGCAGCACCTCGTACGACACCCGGATCCGGTCGACCACGTCCTCGGCGACGTACCGGTCGGTCGCCACGACCAGCACGACGGGCTCGCCGACGTACCGGACGACGCCGTTCGCGAGGGCGTACCCCGTGCGGCCGTGGGTGAGCGCCGGGTGCGGGATGAGCAGCGGCAGCTGCTCCGCGACGCGTGTGCCGGCACGGGCGTCGGCGTCCAGCAGATCCTCGTAGGTGTAGATGCCGACCAGGCCCTCCACGTCGAGGGCCTGCGAGACGTCGACGTCGAGGACGCGGGCGTGCGCGTGCGGGCTCCGCACCAACGCTGCGGACCAGGTGCCGTGGACGAGGTCGGCGAGGTACTTGCCCTCGCCCCGCAGGAGCCGGTCGTCCTCGCGGCGCTGCACCCGGCTGCCGACGAGGGAGCTGCCGACCAGCGGCTCGTCGAGCGCGGTCACGCCCGCGCCTCCCGGGTGGGTTCCGCCAGTGGAGCCGGCCCCGCTTCCCGCGTCAGCTCCGCCGCGCGCAGCACCGACGCCACGATGTTCTGGTAGCCGGTGCAGCGGCAGAGGTTCCCTGCGATGGCCTCGCGCGCCTCCTCCTCCGTCGGGTCCGGGTTCTCCTCGAGGTAGGCCGCGACCGTGGTGAGGAAGCCGGGGGTGCAGAAGCCGCACTGCAGGCCGTGGCACTCCTTGAACGCCTGCTGCACCGGGTGCGGCGTGCCGTCCCTGCCGGCGAGCCCTTCGACCGTGGTCACCGTGCCGCCGTCGACGGTCGCGGCCAGCAGCAGGCACGACCGGACCGGGACGCCGTCGAGCAGCACGGTGCACGCCCCGCAGACCCCGTGCTCGCACCCCACGTGCGTGCCGGTGAGCCCGATGTCGTAGCGCAGCGCGTCGGAGAGCAGCCGTCGGACGGGCACCTCGACCCGGTGCTCGGTGCCGTTGACACGTCAGCCGGATCGGCACCTGCTGCTCCGTCACGCCGCCTCCTCGGCGGCCGCGCCGGACGCCGACCAGGCGGCGGCGAGGGCCCTGGCCGTGAGCACCCGCGCGAGGTGCAGCGCGATACCTCGCCGTCGCGTGGATGTCGCCCTCCGGCTCCAGGCCGTCGACCGCCGCGGCGGCGGCCTCTGCCCAGCTGCGCGGGATCGGATCCACGTCCCGAGGGCGCCACGGCGTCCAACCGCGAGACCGACGGCGTCGGCCCCATCGAGACGTAGCCGAGCCGAGCCGCGACGCCATCGTCGGAGGGTGTGACGACCGCGGCGACGCCGCAGACGGCGTAGTCCCCGTGCCGGCGGGCGACCTCGAGGAACGCCGTCCCGGAGCCGGGCGGTGCCGCCGGGAAGAAGGCCTCGATCGCGAGTTCGCCGGGGCGGACCGCCGACTCGAGCGGACCCACGAAGAAGTCCACGGCGTCCACCTTCCGGCGCCTGCCCGCGGCGGCCAGCGTCACCCGGCCGCCGAGTACCGCGAGCACCGCCGTCATCTCGCCCGCGGGGTCGGCGTGCGCCAAGGAGCCCACCGTCGTCCCACGGTTGCGGATCGTGGGGTGCGCGACGAGCCGCAGCGCCTGCCGCAGCAGCGGCTGGGCCGCGGCCGCGGCCGGGTCGCGCTCGACGGACGCGTGCCTGGCGAGCGCGCCGACCCGGACGCCATCCGGTGCCGTACGTACGTAGGCCAGGTCCGTGAGCCGGTTGACGTCGACGAGGTGCCCCGGCGCCGCCAGCCGCATCGAGAGGATGGGCAGCAGGCTCTGCCCGCCCGCGAGGACCTTGCCGTCGCCGCCCACCTCGGCCAGCACCGCGAGCGCCTCACCGAGGCTCTCCGGGCGGTGGTAGGTGAACGGCGACGGCTTCACGCTGGTCATCCTCTCTGGCCGGGCGGGCCTTCTCCACACGGCCCGCCGCGAGCGCGAGGGGAGGGTCAGCGGCGGTCGGTGTCGTACGGGTCGGGCTCGACGTACGCGCCGGGCGCGTCGACGACGAGCGAGGCGCCGCCGACCCGGCGTTGGGAGTCCACGGCGTCGCGCATCTCCTTGGGCGCCAGCACGCGTGCCAGGTGCCAGCCGCCGACGGCGACGATGGTGCCGAAGGCGATGCCGCTCAGCGTGAAGTCCTTCGTGATCTGCCAGCTCACACCGCCGATCGCGATGACGATGCCTGCGGCGAGCGGCACCAGGTTGACCGGGTTGCCGAAGTCGACGCCGTTCTCCTTCCAGATCTTGGCGCCGAGCAGGCCGATCATGCCGTAGAGCACGACGGTGATGCCGCCGAGGACGCCGCCAGGCGTCGCCGACACCAGCGCGCCGAACTTGGGCGAGAGGCCGAAGAGGATCGCCACGACCGCGGCCACCCAGTAGGCGGCGGTCGAGTAGACCCGGGTCGCGGCCATGACGCCGATGTTCTCCGCGTAGGTCGTGGTGGGGGAGCCGCCCACGGAGCTCGCCACGGCGGTGCCGATGCCGTCCGCGGCGATGGCGCGGCCCATGTAGGGGTCGAGGTTGGCCCCGGTCATCTCCGCGACGGCCTTGACGTGGCCGGTGTTCTCCGCGATGAGGGCGATCACGGCGGGGAGCACGAGCAGGATGAACGTCAGCGAGAAGCTCGGCGCGTGGTAGCCGACCAGCGGCTTGCCGTCGGGGCCGATCGTCCCGGTCGCGGGCGGGAAGCCCAACCAGCTCGCGGCGTCCACGTTCGTCCAGCTGACCCGGTAGTGCGTCGTGACCTTGCCCGCGGCGGCGTCGTAGGACGTGATCTGCCCGAAGATCTTGTCGGCTCCCCAGGACAGGACGTAGCCGAACACCAGCGCCAGGAAGATGGCGATCCGGCTGATGAAGCCGCGGGTCGCGAGGCTGACGACGATGACGAACAGCATGACGAGCAGCGCGATGCCCTGGTCCTGCGGCCAGTAGACGCTGGCCACGACCGGCGCGAGGTTGAACCCGATGAGCATGACGACGGCGCCGGTGACGGCCGGGGGGAGCACCGCGTAGACGACCCGGCTGCCCGCGAAGTGGATGATCACGCCGACCACCGCGAGCACCAGGCCCGCGATGAGGATCGCGCCGGTCACCTGCTGGGAGTTGCCTCCTTGCGCCCGGATCGCGGCCACGCCGCCGACGAACGCGGCGCTGGTGCCCAGGTAGCTCGGGACCTTCCCCTGCACGATCAGCAGGAAGATGATCGTCGCGATGCCACTCATCATGATCGCGAGCTGCGGGTTCAACCCCATGATGAGCGGGAAGACGAACGTGGCACCGAACATCGCCACCACGTGCTGGGCGCCGAGGCCGACGGTGCGCCCCCAGCCCAGCCGCTCGTCGGGTGCGACGACGTCACCCGGGGCCAGGGTGCGTCCGTCGCCGTGGAGCTTCCAACCGATGGCCATGCGCCCCTCCCAGGGCTCGATGCGGACGCCCGCACGCGTCGTGCGCGTCCACGGGATGCCCGCAACTTAGGGGGGCCCTCCGACAGCGGCATCGGCAGCGTTTCACAGCCGGCGCCCCGCACAGTTGTGGAGATCGGCCCAGCCGGTCGGAGTCCGAGGGTCAGGGCGGGGAGGTGACCGGCGCGACCACGCGCTGCAGGTCCGTCTCGGTGTACGTCGGCCCGTCGACGACGGGGCCGGACGCGGTCCATCCGAGGGGGTCGATGCACAGTCTGCGCGCGGTCCGTTCGGCGTCCCAGGCGTGGTAGACGACGACGTCCTGCCCGTCCGGACCCGTGACGACACAGTTGTGCCCGGGGCCGATCACCCGGCCCGGCACGGTGCGCAGGAGCGGAGGGCGCCCGGGCTGCTCGTGCCAGGGGCCCAGCGGATGGTCCGCCTCCGCCCAGCCGACCCCGTACGTCGGCTCCTCCCAGTTGCCGCCCGAGTAGAAGAGCACGTAGCGCCCACCGTGCCGGCGCACGAACGGCCCTTCGAGCGTGTGCCAGTCGTACACGCCCCCGTACATCGACCGCGAGCGGCTGAAGATCTGCCAGTCCCCGGTCGGGGCCAGCACGGGCGTGGGGCGCCCGCTGAGCCGGTCCATGCCCTCCAGGACGTCGGCGGCGAGCATGGTCCCGACCCTGGGGCCGTCGAGCACGTCCCGGGCGTAGAAGAGGTAGCGGGTGCCGTCGACGTCGACGAACGGGTGCGGGTCGATGGCGAACCGCTCGTGCGGCGTCAGGTCCACCCCGAGGTCGCGGTAGGGCCCGACGGGCTCGTCCGCCACGGCCACCCGGAGCGAGTGCCCGACGTCCCCGCGCCCCACGGAGTAGTACATCCACCACCGCGCCGTCCGCCGGGACGACCTCCGGGGCCCAGTAGTCCGTGCCCAGCCGGGCCTCCAGCTCGGGTGCCAGCCGCTCGAGCGCTCCACCCACCGACGTCCAGTGCACGAGGTCCGGGGAGTGCAGGGTCTCGAAGACCAGGTGCCCGATGACGTGCCCGGTTCCCCATGCCAGGTAGCCGTCGCCCACGCCCAGCGTGAAGGGGTCGGCGAAGTACCCCGGATGGACGGGGTTGTGGTATGGCCTGCTCATCCCACCGACCTTCCGGGCATCGTTACCGAAGTGCGGCGATACTACGTCTTGTTCCAACGATGGAATAGGTGCAAACTCCCCGCATGAACGACACCGGCAACGGCGCCGGACGACCCCTCGCCGGGGTGGTCTCCGCCTTCGTGGTCCTGGCCCTCGCCCTGCTGGGCGCTCCGGCGGCGTCTGCGGCGACCGCGACGTCGACGGCCGCGTCGACCGGCGCCACCGGCGCCCGTGCGTCGACGACGTACCGCAACCCCGTCACCAAGTCCTTCGCCGACACCTACGCCGACCCCGACGTCGTGCGCGGCCGGGACGGCTGGTGGTACGCGTACGCGACGTCCGACCCGCTGAAGTCCGGCGGGACCCGGCACCTGATCCCGATGTCGAAGTCGCGTGACCTCGTCCACTGGCAGTTCGCCGGGGATGCGTTCGCGACGCTCCCGTCGTGGGCGGACACGACGACCCCGCAGCACATGGCCTCGATGTGGGCGCCCGACGTGCACTATGCCGGCGGCCAGTGGCGCATGTACTACGTCGTCACCGAGACCAAGGGCACCGCGCGGCGCCGACCGAGGAAGTCAACGACAACGCGATCGGCATGGCCACGGCCCCTTCGCCGCTCGGCCCGTGGACCGACAGCGGCGGCCCCGTCGTGGGCCCGCGCCGGGCAGGGCCGGACAACTACCTGTGGACGTTCGACCCCGAGGTGGTCCGGGACGTCGACGGCACGGAGCACATCTTCTACGGCTCGTACTACGGCGGGATCTTCCAGCAGCGGCTCGACACGTCGGGCAAGCACGGGTCGGCCCGGAGACGCGCATCGCCATCGACAACAAGTTCGAGGGCACGTACATCACGCGCAAGGACGGCTACTGGTACTTCTTCGGCTCCGACGCCAACTGCTGCGCGGGCCCGACGACCGGCTACAGCGTCGAGGTCGCGCGGTCGCGGTCGCTCACCGGCCCCTACGTGGACAAGGACGGCCTGCGCATCGACGTCGGTGGTGAGACCGGTGGGACGCCGGTGCTCTACCAGAACGGCAACCGGTGGATCGGTACCGGCCACAACAGCATGGCCACCGACGACGCCGGTCAGCGCTGGATCGTCTACCACGCGATCGACCGGAACAACCCCTTCCTCAACGAGCCGTTCGGGATCAACCGGCGCCCGATGCTCATCGACCGGATCGACTGGGTGCACGGCTGGCCCCTCGTCCGTTACGGCTGCGGCCCGAGCGAGTCGGTGCAGCCTGGCCCCGTCGTCCGCGGCGTCCACACCAAGACCCGCGTCAAGAGCCAATGGCGCCGACTGCCCGCGAAACTTCACCCCCGGGCGCCTCGACCGCAAGGACTCCGACGAGTTCACCGGCGGCACCCTCGGCGCCGGCTGGCAGACTCGTGCGCACCCCGCAGATGACGGTCTCGGGGCGGCGCCCTGCACTGGCCCACCGAGGCGTCGACCTCATCGGTCCGGGCGGCACCGCGAGCCTGCTGCTCCGCGACGCCCCCAGGGCGAACTGGACGGTCCAGACCAAGCTGACGCTCGACCTGGGTACTGACGAAGTGCGCAACTTCCAGCAGGCGGGTCTCATCGCCTACGTGAACGACGACCTCTTCACCCGGCTGTCCAAGGTCGCCATCTGGAACACCCGGCAGACCGAGTTCGGCAAGGAGATGCCGTACGCCGGTGCCACCTCCTACGGCGGCACCATCATCGGCCCACCGGCGCTCACGACCTGGCTGCGGATCACGGCACGAACGAACCCCACCACGGGCGAGCGCGTTCTCACGCCGTTCAGCAGCCGGAACGGGCACACGTGGACCCGCGGCGGCGCCTGGACCCTCCCCAAGGGCAGCGCGATCCGCGTCGGCCTGGAGTCCATGGGCGCGAGTTCCGACCCGGCGCGCCCGCACCGGCGGTAGCCGACTTCGACTACTTCCGCGTGTACACCCCGTGACCTGCCCGGCACCCCTGTATCCGCACCGACCCACGGCCGCCCGTTCGGGGGCCACCGACAAGGAGCAATGACGATGACGTCGAACAACGAGCAGCCGGCCGGGCCCTCCCGCCGGCTCCAGTCCGCCGTCGACAGCGGCCTCAGCCGGCGCGGCCTCCTCTCGCTCGGCGGGGGGTTCGGCCTGATGGCGGCCCTCGCCGCCTGCGGTGGGTCGAAGACCCCGCCGGCGGCGAGCGCACCCGCGGGCGGCAACGGGGGCGCCAGCTACACCGGCCCGAACGTCACCGTGAAGTTCTGGAACGGCTTCACCGGTGCCGACGGGGTCGGGATCAAGCAGATCGTCGACAAGTTCAACTCCGAGAACCCGAAGATCAAAGTCGACATGAACACCTACCAGTGGGCCGACTTCTTCCAGAAGATGCCCGCCGCGGTGGCGAGCGGCAACGGGCCGAACGTGGCCGCCATGCACGTCGACGACATCGGGACCGCGGCCGCCCAGAACACCATCGTCCCGATCCAGGACGTCGCCGACGCGCTCAAGCTCAAGGAGTCCGACTTCTCGCCGATCGTCTGGCAGGGCGGTCTCTACAAGAACCAGCGGTACGGCATCCCGCTCGACGTCCACCCCCTGGCGATGTACTGGAACAAGGCGGTCTTCAAGAAGGCGGGCCTGGACCCGGAGAAGCCGCCGACGAACAAGAACGACTTCGAGGAGGCCCTGAAGACCCTGAAGGGCAAGGGGATCAAGGGCTTCTGGGTCAGCCCCTTCCAGTTCACCGGCGGCCTGACCTACTTCGGCCTGATCTACCAGTTCGGCGGGTCGGTGTTCAGCGACGACCTGAAGACGGCCACGTGGGACCAGGACCCGGCGGTCCAGGCGCTGACCTGGATGCGGAGCATGGTCACCCAGGGCTACAGCCCGGCGAACGTCGCCCAGGACGCCGACTACGTCGCGCTCCACAACGGCCAGAACGCGATCAACATCAACGGCATCTGGCAGGTCAACGACACCGTCCGGGGGCAGAAGAACCCGGAGGACTTCGGCGCGACCGTGATGCCGCAGATCGGTTCCCAGAAGGCCGTCTGGGCGGACTCCCACCAGTTCGTCCTGCCCCGCCAGACCAGCTCCGACCCGAACGTCACCCAGGCGTCGGAGTACTTCATCAAGTACGTCGGCGAGAACTCCATTCCGTGGGTGAAGACGGGGAAGATCCCTGCCTCGCAGACGGTGCTGAAGAGCCCCGAGTTCAAGCAGATCTCGCCCGAGGACAAGTTGGCGGAGGAGCTGGCCTACGCGCACTTCCCGCCCGCCCTGCCGGGCGTCGCGGACGTGCTGACCCAGTTCTGGAACGGCTATCAGGCCGCGATCCTCGGCAAGGCCGACCCGGCGTCGGCGCTCAAGGACTCGGCGCAGAAGGCCAACCAGATCCTCAAGTCCAACCAGGCGAAGTACGGGGCGTGACATGACGACCGCCGCGCGAGCCGCCGCGTCGCGCGCGCCGGCGATGGGTCGGTTGCTCCGCGCAACCGGCCCATCCGCCGGACGGGGCGGTGCTACCCCGTACCTGTTCCTCGCGCCGTTCTTGGTGCTGTTCGTCGGATTCGTGCTGGCTGCCGGCGGTGTACGGCATCTGGATCAGCCTTCACGACTACGACTACCTGCTGCCCGGCAAGCCGTTCGTGGGGCTGCAGAACTACATCGACCTCTTCACCTCGGGCTCGCGCGACTCCGGGCCACTTCTGGAACTCGATGCGAGGCGACCGGCATCTTCACCGTGCTCTCGGTGCCCGTTCCTGCTCGTCCTCCCGCTCGGCCTGGCGTTGCTGCTCAACCGGGCGTTCCCCGGCCGCACGTTCTTCCGGGCCGTCTTCTTCACCCCGTACGTGCTCGGCGTCGCGGTCGTCGGCGTCCTCTTCCGGTTCATCCTCGAGCCGACGATCGGGGTCGTGAACTACTACCTCGGCCTCCTGCACCTCCCCAGCCGGCCTGGACGACCTCGACGCCGTGGGTCTGGGTCACGCTCGTCGGCGTCACGGTGTGGTGGACCATGGGTTCAACGCGATCATCTACCTGGCGGGACTGCAGGACATCCCGGCCGACCTCTACGAGGCCGCCGAGGTCGACGGGGCCAACAGGTGGCAGCAGTTCCGGTACGTCACGCTGCCGGGTCTGCGGCCCGTGCTGCTCTTCGTGCTGACCGTGACCATCCTCGCCTCGGCGAACATGTTCGGGCAGGCGTACATCATGACTCAGGGTGCGCCCAGCAACGAGACCAGAACGGCGATCATGTACATCGCCCAGACCGGCCTGCGCGAGTACCGCCAGGGAGCGGCGGCCGCGATGGGATACATCCTCGCGGCGGTCCTGATCCTCATCAGCCTGATCAACTTCAGGCTGTTCCGGACCGAGGGGGTGAGAGCTGATGGCCACGACGGATGCCGTCGAGGCGGTCGCCGGCCCGGGGCAGGAGAACCTGCGCCCGGTACGCGCGCGGTGGGCGCGGGCGGATGCCCGGCCAGATCGGCTTCTACGTGGTCCTCGGCCGTCCTCTCCCTCGTCTTCATCCTGCCGCTGCTGTGGATGATGGTCACGTCGTTCAAGACGACCAGCGACGCGACGAGCCAGCCCCTGGGCTGGATCCCGAACCCGTTCACCTCCGAGAGCTACCAGCCGCTGGCCTCGACCACGTCGCAGACCCCGGTCGTCCTGTGGTTCCTCAACAGCCTCGCCGCGGCGACCATCAACACCGTGCTCATCGTCGTCACGGCGTCGATGGCCGCGTACGCGCTGGCCCGGATGGAGTTCCCGGGGAAGAAGCTGATCTTCGGGTTGATCGTCGGCACGATCTTCGTCCCGTGCATCGTGCTGCTCATCCCGAACTTCCTCATCGTGAGCAGACTCGGGTGGCTCGACACGCTTCTGGGCGATCGCGATCCCGAGCGCGGGCGGCGCGTTCGGGGTCTTCTTCCTGCGGCAGATCTTCCTGTCCCTGCCGCGGGAGATCGAGGAGGCGGCGCTGCTCGACGGCGCCAACCAGATGCAGATCTTCCTCCGGATCGTGCTGCCGCTGGTCCGGCCGGCCCTCGCGACGCTCGCCGTGCTGTCGTTCCTCACCAACTGGAACGAACTGCTCTGGCCGGTCTACGTGCTGTTCTCGCCGTCCAAGCTCACCCTGCCGGCGGGCCTGCCGATCCTGCAGGGCGCCTACAACATCAACTACCCGATCGTCATGGCCGGCGCGGTGGTGGCCAGCGTCCCGGTGATCATCCTGTTCGTCTTCGCCCAGCGGTACGTCATCGCCAGCGTCGCGCGGAGCGGCCTCAAGGGCTGACCCTCTCCGCCTCTCGCGCCGATCAGGGAAGGCAGGCACGGCGGCACCAGCCGGTCACCGCTGGTGCCTGCCTTCCTCGACCGGCGCGAGAGGCGGGGCCGGTCAGGGTTCGCGCATCCGCAGGATCTGCAGCGCCAGGTGCAGGGAGAGGCGCAGCTGCGGGTCCTCCGCGAACGGGCCGAGCATCCGCTCGAGCTTGGCGATCCTGTAGCGCAGGGTGTTGTAGTGGAAGTGCAGGTGGCGTGCCGCCTGGGCGACGTTGAGGTTCGCGTCGAGCAGCACCTCGAGCGTGTGCCGGAGGTCGGCGTTCTCCTGCCGCTCGGCCGCGGACCCGCCCGGCCGCGCCAGCGGCCCGAGCGTCTCCTCGGCGAACGCCCGCAGCTCGGCGTCGTCCGGCACCAGGCTGAGCAGCCGGAACACGCCGAGGCCGTCGAAGTGCGCGAAGGCGCCGGGGCCCTGCACCCGGCGCCCCACGCGTACGGCCGTGCGCGCCTCCTCGTAGGCGCGGGGCAGGCCGTCCGGCCGCGGCGCCACCCGGCTCACCCCGGTGCCGAACGAGCGCCGGCCTCCGCCCCCGTCGCCACGCACCTCCCGGACCAGGTCACGGACGAACCGGTCGACGTCCCGGTGCGCGGGAGCTCCGAGCACCGCGACCACCTCCCGGTGGAACCCCGCGACGGGTGCCTGCGGGTCGCGCGGGCGGACGACGCTCTGCCAGGCGGCCGTGAAGCGCTCGCCGGCGGGTCGGGCGACCAAGGTCGCGGTCTGCTCCTCGCCCTCGTCCGGGTCGAGTTCGGCGACCACGACGACCAGCGGGCGG
This sequence comes from uncultured Actinomycetota bacterium, assembly GCA_963755755.1. GTDB lineage: Bacteria > Actinomycetota > Actinomycetes > Actinomycetales > Kineosporiaceae > DATKNA01. The sequence goes on along the minus strand of CAVWLJ010000011.1, from coordinate 59,139 downwards.
TCGACGTCCCAGCCCAGGCTCGCGGCGTGCGCGACGCCGACCTCCGGCCCCACCTGCCCCGTGAGCAGGTCCCGCAGGAAGTCGCCCTGGTACTTGCTCTCCACGGCGCGGACCGCGAGCTGCTTCGTCACGGCCAGGGCCGCCACCGTGGCCGCCCGCTCGACGATGCCCACGTCGCCGAGGCCGAGCGCGCCCGCCGGAGGAGAAGGCGACGATCCGGCCGTGGTCGGTGCGGCCGGCCGCGATCCGGACCACGACGTGGTTGCCGCGCAGTCCCGGGTGCGCGGTGAGGCCCACACCCTCGTCCTCGGTGCGCAACCGGCCGCCCGCGTTGAAGCATGTCGACGCGTAGGCCTCGGCGAGGTCGCCGACGTCGCCCGCGTCGGCGAGCACCCGCCCGTCGGGGGTCGTGATGACCACGGCGCCACCGAGCAGGCCGACCAGGCCCGCCGCGACCTCGGGCAGGTCGCCGCCCTCGACGACGATCTGCAGCAGTGCCCGGTGCACGTCCTCGGCGCGGCCCGGCGCGGGCACGTCCAGGGCCGGTCCCGTTCCCGCAGCCCCGGCGCGGCGGAGCCGGCGCCCCGGCGATCGGGAGGACTGGCCATAGGGGGACGGTAGCGGCATCGTGGGCCTCTCCCGGAGATCCCGGGCGAGCCGAGGGGAGGGGCCGTGGCCGGTCGCCCGCGGACGGCTCGGCCCGCCGCGGCCGACGCGCTGCTCGCGCCCCTGATCGACGGTCCCACCGGTGGGCGGCCACGTCGTGATCGCCACCCGCCTCGCCGTCTACGCACAGCTCCGTACCGGCGGCCTGGTCGGCGTCCTCGCCCCCGTCGCCGTCCGGGTGCCGGGCTCGTTCGTCGCCCCGGGCGTTCCCGAGATCGCTGCGGTGGACGTCGGGGACGAGGTGGTGATCGGCGGCGGAGGTCTGGAGCTGGCCGGGGTGCGCCTCGCGCCCGTGCGCTGGTGGGACTCCCGCGTCCCCCGCCTGGCCCCGCCGGCCGAGGCGCCGCCGCGAGCGCCGCTGCCGGACGCCGTCGGCGCGACCGCCGCCGGTCTCGAGGCCGCACTCCTCGACGACCCCGATCAGCTCGCCGTATGTCGCTGCCGCGATGGTCGGGCTCGGCCCGGGGCTCACACCCGCGGGGGACGACGTCCTCGCCGGCGCCCTCGTCGCGCTCGCAGCCACGTCAGCTCGCCGCAGTCTCGCGCGGCTCGCCAGCGCGGTCCTCCCGCTCCGGCACCGGACGACGGTGCTGTCGGCCGCGCTGCTCGAGCACGCAGCGGGCGGCCGCGCGATCCCGCAGCTGGGGCGTTACGTCGTCGGCCTCGCCCGCGGCCCGCTGCACGACGACGTGGTGCAGGATCTGGAGCGCGTCGGTGCGACGTCGGGCGCCGCGCTCGCCGCCGGCGCCCGGATCGGGATGCGCGTCGCGGCGATCGCCGGCGAGCGCGCGAAGGACCGCGGGAACGACTCCCGGGACGACCAGTGGAAGGTGGCTGAGCCGGCATGACCGAACGCGTCGAGGTGCGCCCCGGCGCCTACCACGACTCGGTGACCCTGCTGCAGGTCAGCCGGGTGGTGGCGCAGGTCGAGGGGGTGACGGCGGCGCAGGTCGCCATGGCCACCGACCTCAACGTCGAGGTGCTGCGCCGGATGTCCTTCGACGTCCCCGCCGACGCCGGGGCGAACGACCTCGTCGTCGCGCTCCGCACGGTCGACGAGGAGGCCCTCGCCGCCGCCGACGCGGCCGTCGCCCGCGAGCTGACGGGCGGGCGGGGCCCCGCCGCCGGTGACGGCGCTGCTCCCGCCGTCCGGCCGCGCACCACCGGCCTCAGCAGCCCGGTCTTCCACCGCGTCGCTGGCCGTGATCTCCGTTCCCGGGCAGTACGCGTTCCCCGAGGCGATGGACGCCCTCGACGCGGGGCTGGACGTGCTCGTCTTCAGCGACAACGTGCCGCTGGAGCAGGAGGTGCGGCTCAAGGCCGAGGCCGCGGAACGCGACCTGCTCGTCATGGGTCCGGACTGCGGCACCGCTGTCGTCGCCGGCGTCGGGCTCGGCTTCGCCAACGTCGTCCGGCCCGGGCCCGTCAGCCTCGTCGCGGCGTCCGGCACCGGAGCCCAGCAGGTCATGAGCCTGCTGGACGCGGCGGGCGTCGGCGTCCGGCACTGCCTGGGCGTCGGCGGCCGCGACCTCTCCTCGGCCGTGGGCGGCGCGTCCGCGCGGCAGGCGCTCCGGCTGCTCGACGCGGACCCGGGCACCGACCTCGTCGTGCTCGTCGGCAAGCCGCCCGCTCCCGAGGTCGAGGCGGCGCTGGCCGAGGTAGTCGCCGGCATGCGGACGCCGGTGCTCACCGCTCTGCTCGGCGCCGGCAAGCCCGACCTCACCGCGGCCGTCGCCCAGGCGGTCGACGCGCTCGGCCTGCCCTGGCACGAGCCCCGATCGTGGCCCGCCCCCGTCGTCCGCCGCGGGCCGTACGGCCGGCTGCTGGGCGCGTTCAGCGGCGGCACGCTTGTGCGACGAGGCGATGGTCCTCGCGGCGGCGGAGCTCGGGCCCGTCGCCTCGAACATCCCGCTCGCCGGCGCCCCCCGGGTGGGCCCCGAGGAGGCGAGCAACGGACACGTCCTGATCGACTTCGGGGACGACGAGCTGACCCGCGGCCGGCCGCATCCCATGATCGACGGCTCGCTGCGCGCCGAGTGGATCACGCGCCGGGCCGAGGAGGCGGCGGCGACCGGTCAGGGGTTCGTCCTGCTCCTGGACGTCGTCCTCGGGCACGCCGCGTCCCCGGACCCGGCGCGCGAACTCGCGCCCGCGCTCGACGCCGCCCGCGCGCTCGCGGACGTCGCCGTCGTCGTCTCGCTGTGCGGCACCGAGGGCGACCCGCAGGGCCTCGACGACCAGGCGGAGGTGCTGCGCGCCGCGGGCGCCTCGGTGCACCTCTCCAACGCCGCTGCCACTCGCACCGCTCTCGCCCTGCTCAGCACGCCGGAGGTCGCCCGATGAGCCGACTCCTGGAGGGGGAACCGTCCGTCGTCGCGACCGGGGTGTCGCTCTTCGCCGACGCGCTGCGCACGCAGGCCGTCGACGTCGCGGAGGTGGACTGGCGGCCGCCGCTCGGCGCCGGGCACGGTGTCGAGGAACCGCTCGCGCGGGTGCTGGCCGACCGCCGGCGCGCCGAGGCCAATGCCACCGCCGTCGGCCGGATGCTCGCGGCCGGCGCACGGCTCGTCGACGTCCGGCCCGCCCGCGAGGCCCTGGCCCTGGAGCCGGGGACGTTCCTGCACGCCGGGCCGCCGATCGACTGGGAGCGGGCGTCGGGCCCGCTGCGTGGCGCGCTCCAGGGCGCCATGGTCCTGGAGGGTCTCGCCTCCGATCCGGACGAGGCCGCGGCGAAGCTCGCCTCGGGGTCGGTGGCCCTGGAGCCGTGCCACCACCGGCACGCCGTCGGGCCGATGGCCGGGGTGGTCTCGCCGTCGATGTGGGTGTTCGAGCTCGAGGACCCCGTGCACGGCGGGCGTGCGTGGTGCTCGCTCAACGAGGGCCTGGGCAAGGTCCTCCGCTACGGCGCGTACGGCCCGGAGGTGCTCGAGCGGCTGCGGTGGATGTCCGAGGTGCTGGGCCCGCTGCTCGCGCACGCGGTCCGGTCGGCGCGGGACGCCGGCGGCGGCGTCGACGTCAAGGCGATCGTGGCGCAGATGATCCAGATGGGCGACGAGGGGCACAACCGCAACCGCGCCGGGACCTTGATGCTCCTGCGCGAGCTCCTGCCCGCGATGATCGACTCACCGTTCCCGCAGCCCGACATCGCCCGCGCGGTGCAGTTCGTGGCCGGCAACGACCACTTCTTCCTCAACCTGGGCATGCCGGCGTGCAAGCTCGCCACGGACGCCGCTCGCGACGTCCCCGGGTCGAGCGTCGTCGTGGCGATGGCGCGGAACGGCACGGACTTCGGCATCCAGGTCTCCGGCACGGGCGACCGCTGGTTCACCGGACCCGCGAACACCCCCGAGGGCCTCTTCCTCGGCGACTACGGCCCGGACGACGCCAACCCCGACATCGGCGACTCCGCCATCACCGAGACCGCCGGCATCGGTGGCTTCGCCATGGCGGCGGCGCCGGCGATCGTCCGCTTCGTCGGCGGCGACGTCCCGTTCGCGCTGGCCACGACGCGCCGGATGTACGAGATCACCCTCGCGGAGAACCCGGCGTTCGGGATCCCCGTGCTCGACTTCCGCGGCACCCCGACGGGGATCGACGTCGCGGCCGTCGTCCGGACCGGCATCCTGCCGCAGATCAACACCGGGATGGCCGGGCGGGTCGCCGGTACCGGTCAGGTCGGCGCCGGCCTCGTCACGCCGCCCGCAGAGATCTTCCCGGCGGCGCTCGCCGCCCTCGCCGAGCTCGCGCCTCCCCTGGAGATGCCGTGACCGAGCACGCGCCGCACGGGTCCTCGGACGCCGTCACCGGCGTCGGCTGGCCGTCGCAGGGCCGGGAGGAGATCCGCGAGCTGCTCCGGGCCGCCCCACTGGTGGACGGCCACAACGACCTGCTGTGGCAGCTGCGGGTCCGGACCGGCTACGACCTGGACCGGCTCGACGTGGCCGGCCCGGTGCCCGAGCTGCACACCGACCTGCCCAGGCTGCGCGACGGAGGCGTGGGCGGGCAGTTCTGGTCGGTCTACGTGCCGTCGACGCTGCCCGGCCACGAGGCGGTCACGGCCACGCTCGAGCAGCTCGACGCCTTGCACCGTCTGCTCGCCCGCTACCCGGCGGACCTCGGACTCGCGCTCACCGCAGGAGACGTCGTCCGGGTGGCCGCCTCGGGGCGGGTCGCCTCGCTCGCCGGCGTGGAGGGCGGGCACTCGATCGGGGGGTCACTGGGTGCGCTGCGGATGCTGTACGCGCTCGGCGCGCGGTACATGACCCTGACGCACAACGACAACACGCCCTGGGCGGACTCGGCGACCGACGAGCCCGTGCACGGCGGTCTCACCCCGTTCGGCGTCGAGGTCGTCGCCGAGATGAACCGGATCGGCATGCTCGTCGACCTCTCGCACGTGGCACCGTCGACGATGCGGGACGCGCTCGCCGCCACCCGGGCCCCGGTCGATCTTCAGCCACTCCTCGGCGCGGGCGCTGTGCGACCACCCGCGCAACGTCCCCGACGAGGTGCTCGCGCAGCTGCCCGCCAACGGCGGCGTCTGCATGGTCACCTTCGTGCCCGGGTTCGTCGTCCAGGCCGCGGCCGACGTGCACATCGAGCTCGCCCGGCTCACCCGGCGGTGGCGCCTGGAGCTGCCGGACGCACCGGAGGAGGTCGAGCGCCGTCGGCGCGGCCTGGCGCGCGGAGAACCCCGAGCCGCCGGCCACGCTCGAGCGACGTCGCCGACCACGTCGACCACGTGCGGGAGGTCGCCGGGATCGACCACGTCGGCCTCGGCGGCGACTTCGACGGCGTCGACACGGTGACCGTCGGGCTGGAGGACGTCTCCACCTATCCGGCGCTCGCCGCGCGAGCTTCGCCGGCGCGGCTGGAGCGACGACGACCTGCGCCGGCTTGCCGGCCGCAACGTGCTCCGCGTGCTCCAGGCGGCCGAAGAGGCCGCGGACGGCGACGTGCACGCCGGCGCATGGCTGAGCTGGCCCGCCGTGGCGGGCCCATCCCATGATCAGCCGTCAGTCGGTCGACGTCTCTACGTCCGGCTGCGCGGCTCCGGCGGCGAGCGACTCGGCCCCGGTTGCGTGGGAGTCTGGGGCGTCGTTCACTGATCACCTTCCGACCTGCGCTCGATCCCTCCGGGGCCTAGCGTGCGGGGTGCGGCGCAGGTCCCGGACCGGGGGTGCACCGCTCCAGCAGAGCTCGGACGAGCCGCGGACGCGGCCACGAAGGAGTGGGCATGGACGACAGCGAGTACAGCACCGAGGGCCCCGCGGACGGCGGCGCGGGCGGCGTCTCCGGTCAGCACGACGGCGGTGCCGACGGCGGCGCGGACGGTGGCGCGCAGGGCCCGGCGGACGGCGGCGCAGGCGGCGTCGGCGGCGAGCGTGACGGTGGCGCCGACGGCGGGGCCGGCTCCGGCGGTGACGGTGGCGCGGACGGTGGCGCGGACGGTGGCGCCGGCCCGGCGGTGACGGTGGTGCCGACGGTGGTGCGCACGGTCCGGCGGACGGTGGCGCGGGTGGCGTGAGCGGTGGGCACGACGGCGGCGCAGACGGTGGCGCTGACGGTGGCGCCGGGTTCGGCGGCGACGGTGGTGCCGACGGCGGCGCGGACAGCGGTGCCGGCCGCTGACGCCGAGGTGACCGGTGCGCGGGGCGGGGTCGGCGGCAGCGGTGCCGCCCGCCCCGCCCTGCGGCGCTGCACGCACCTCGAGCCCGACGCCTTCGCGGACCGGATCTGGGGGCAGGACGCGTCGCTGAGCACCCGAGAGCAGCTGCCCGGCGGTTTCGGCGACCTCTTCGACCTCGACGCCGTCGACCGGCTCGTCTCCCGGCAGGGCCTGCGGACGCCGTTCCTCCGCGTCGCGAAGAACGGCCAGACGTTCGCCGCGAACCGCTTCACCCGGGGCGGCGGGGTCGGCGCGACGATCAACGACCAGGCCGACGACGCCGCCCTCACCCGGCTCTACGCCGACGGCGCGACCATCGTGCTGCAGGGGCTGCACCGCACCCACGCCGCCCCTGGTCGACTTCGGACGGCAGCTCACCGCCGACCTCGGGCACCCGGTGCAGATCAACGCCTACATCACCCCGCCGCAGGCGCAGGGGTTCAGCGACCACTACGACGTGCACGACGTGTTCGTCCTGCAGATCGCGGGCGAGAAGCGCTGGTTCATCCGCGAGCCGGTCCTCCGGCACCCCACGCGCGACCAGCCGTGGACGGACCACAAGGCCGCCGTCGAGGCCGCCGCCCGGCAGAAGCCGCTGATCGACGTCGTGCTGCGTCCCGGCGACGCGCTCTACCTGCCTGCCGGGTTCCTGCACGCCGCGCAGGCGCTCGGCGAGACCAGCGCGCACCTCACGGTCGGCGTCCACACCTGGACCCGGGCCCACGTGCTGGCCGAGCTCCTCGCGGCGCTGCAGAACGTCGAGGCACTGCGCGAGCCCCTGCCGCTCGGCGTCGACGTCACGGACCCGGCCGCGATCGGTCTGGAGCTGCAGGAGGTCATCGACACCCTGCGCGCCGCCCTGCAGGAGGACGTGCTCGTCGAGCCGGTCGTCCGCCGGCTCACCCGGCTCGCCGACGGCGCCTCCCGCGCCGAGCCGGTCGGGCCTCTGGCGCAGGCTCGCGCCGTCGCCGCGCTCGATCTCTGGACCCGCGTCCGGTGGCGGCGTGGCCTGCGGGCCGAGGTCGCGACCGCCGGCACCGAGCTCGTCGTCCGGACGCCGGAGACGACGCTGCGGCTGCCGTCGGCGGCGGAACCGGCGCTGCGCCGGCTGCTCGACGGGGAGGTGCTCGCGGTGGCCGAACTCGGCGCGGGCGATGATGGCCCCATGGACGACGCCGGCCGGCTCGAGGTGGCCGCCACGCTGCTGCGCTCCGCCGTCGCCGTGCCCGAGTGACGGCGGCGCCCGGCGTCCCGCCGCGTTGCTCGGACGCCGCCCGCGCGCGGCAGGACCCGATGTTCGCCACCGCGCCCCCGGCCGCCCGGTTCCTGCTCGTCGAGGTCCCTGGGCCCTGGGGGCGCAGCGCACCCTCGGACAGCCGGCTCGACCACTACTCCAGCGGCCGGCTCGCGGACCGCGCCCTCCGTGCCGGCGTCCGGATCCTGCTCGTCCGCCGGCCCGGCCGTCATGCCCAGCCGCCGCCGGACGCGCCCCGGGCGTGGGCGCTCGCGGACACCCGCGACGGCCGGAGCAGCGTGCGCTGGGGAGCGTGGCGGCACGAGCACGAGCTCCTCGAGGTCGACCTCGGCCCCTCGGGGCGTCCGGACATCGACCGCGCCGGAGGCCCCCAGCACCTCGCCCTCGTCTGCACGCAGGGCCGGCACGACCTGTGCTGCGCCGTCCGAGGTCGCCCGGTGGCGCTGGAACTCGCGCGCGCGGCCCCGCTGTGGGACGTGTGGGAGTGCTCGCACGTGGGCGGGGACCGGTTCGCCGCGAACCTGCTGCTGCTGCCCTCCGGTGAGATGTTCGGCGGGCTCGACCCGGCGTCCGCGGTCGCCGCCGATGCAGGCGTTCGACGCCGGGCTCCTCGACCTGCCGCACCACCGCGGTCGGGTGGGCCGCTCGGCCGTCGAGCAGGCCGCGCTCCACCACGTGGCCGACGCGGCGCAGATGCGCGAGCGCGGGATCCTGCGCGTCGACCGGCTGACGGGGGACGATCCGGCCTGGACGGCGGAGGTCGTCGGGGGCGGGCGCCGCTGGCAGGTCCTCGTCGTCGCGCGCTGGGCTACGGCGGCGTCCCTGACCTGCTCCGCCGACCGGCCTGAACGAGCCCGGCGACTGGAGCCGGCCGCGATCCAGGAGATCCGGAACCGGCCGTAGGTGCTGCCGACCGCAGAGGCCGAGGGGCCGCCCCGTTGCGGGGAGCCGGCCCTCGGAAGATGCGGCGGCGCGTCAGATGGCGCGGACGTTCGCCGCCTCTTTGCAGGAGGGAGGCCCTCTCGGGCCGGCGACGTCAGATCGCGCGGACGTTGGCCGCCTCTTGCAAGGGGGGGCCCCTCGGGCCTGGCGAGGTCAGATGGCGCGGACGTTCGCCGCCTGCGGGCCCTTCTGGCCCTGCTGGATGTCGAACTCCACGCGCTGGTTCTCCTCCAGGCTCCGGTAGCCGGACGCCTGGATCGCGCTGAAGTGGACGAAGACGTCGGGCTGGCCGCCGTCAGGGGTGATGAAGCCGTACCCCTTCTCGCCGTTGAACCACTTCACGGTGCCCTGTGCCACGGTGGTGCTTCTCCTTCAGTGGGAGCGGTTCGACGCGGACCCTGTGTCGAGCGTCGGGCTGCCGCGGTGTTCGACGTCCCACCTCGGAGCGGCGCGCCCGGCAGGCGCATCGACGAGGCCCTGTACGGATGACGCCCGCCCGCGGTCAACGGTCGGGCGCCTGTGAACGTTCGGGAACTGCACTTGCAACCAGCCGTGACGCTAGCACTTCAGCCCTTTTGTGCCTACCACGAGCTGGGGTGTTCTGGCCGGGAACGCCCCGTTCCGTCCTGCCGTTCCGCGCCGGACCCGCGCGCGGCGCTCCGGGAGAGCGGTGGCCTTCCGCCCCTGCGACATGGGAACGTTGGGCCCGACCAGGGGCACGGACGTGTCCCCTTGAGACTGGATCATGCGGGGTCGAGGAGGCGTGAGCACGTGAGCGACGTCGAGACGCTGCTCGAGGAGATCGCCGGGATCGGGGCGACCGAGCACGGCGGCGTCCGCAGGCTCGCCTGGACGGACGAGGATGCGCGGCTCGCGCAGTGGTTCGCCGCGGCCTGCACGGAGCGGGGGCTCGAGGTCAGCACCGACCGGTGCGGGAACCAGTGGGCGTGGTGGGGCGACCCCGACGCGGAGATCGCGCCGGTCGAGCCCGCTGACGCCGGTCGAGACGGTCGAGCCCCCTGACGCCGTCGAGACGGTCGAGACGGTCGACGATGGGGACGCGGTCGAGGGCGAGGAGTCGGCCGAGGACGCCGGCGAGGGAGAAGGCGTCGAGCCGGGCGAGGCGGACGCCGGGGACGGCACGCTGCCGTACGGCGGCGTGGTCACCGGCAGCCACCTCGATTCGGTGCCCGACGGCGGGGCCTACGACGGACCGCTCGGCGTCGTCACCGCGCTCGCCGCGATCGACGAGCTCAAGGCCCGGGGGTTCACCCCGCGGCGCGCGATCGGCGTCGTCCGCTTCGTCGACGAGGAGGGCGGCCGGTTCGGCGTCCCGTGCGTCGGCAGCCGCCTGCTCACCGGGCAGCTCGAGCCCGCCGAGGTGCTCGGGCGCGTGGACGATGACGGCGTCACCTACGCCGAGGCCGCCGCGAAGGCCGGCCTGGACGTCGACGCCGTCGGGCGCGACGACGACGTGCTCCGCCGGATCGGCGGCTTCGTCGAGGTGCACGTCGAACAAGGCTTCACGCTCGCGGCGGAGGAGGTCGACTCCCCGCTCGGCGTCTGCGGGCTCATCCGGCCGCACGGCCGGTGGCGGGTCGAGCTGCACGGCCGCGGCGACCACGCCGGTACCGCCCGGTTCGCAGACCGGGACGACCCCATGATCGAGCTTTCCCGGCTCATCACCACGGTCCGCTCCGTCGCCGGCCGGCAGGACGCGCTCGCGACGGTCGGCAAGGTGGAGGTGCACCCGAACGTCGCGAACGCCGTTCCCGCCGTCGTCGTCGCCTGGGTCGACATCCGCGCCGACACGCAGGGGCAGGTCCGGTCCGTCGCCTCCGAGATCAAGGCGGTCGGTTTCGACCTCCAGCAGGAGTCCTGGACGCCGGCCACACCGTTCGGCGGACCGCTCACGGACCGGGTCGTCCACGTGGCCGGGGACGCCGCCGGCGTCGGACCGCTCCCCGTCCTGGCCACCGGCGCAGGTCACGACGCCGGCATCCTCGCCACGGCGGGCGTCCCCGCAGCGATGATCTTCGTACGGAACCCCTCGGGCGTCTCGCACGCCCCCGAGGAGGCGGTGCGGCCGGAGGACACCGCCATCGGGGTACGCTCGCTTGCGGCGGTGCTGGCCGATTTGTGCGGGTGATCCGTCGAGATCCGCGGATGAGCCGGTGCGCCGACCAGCAGGCCGGTCCTGGGAGAGGCCCGAACCGGGGGACGGCCTTCCTGTTCTGAGGGAGGTTGCAGGGGCGTGACGGCGACCAGCTCGTGGTGGTGCGAGCATGCCTGGTTGCCGGGCGGGCCGGCCGCCGGGGTGCGCGTACGGTGCGCGCCCGACGGCATGATCAAGGATGTCGCTGTCGGCGTCCGTCCGGAGTCCGGGGACCACCGGCTCCACGGTCTGGTCCTGCCCGGTTTCGCGAACACCCATTCGCATGCGTTCCACCGTGCGCTGCGGGGCCGCACCCACGGCCGAGGCGGCACGTTCTGGACCTGGCGGGACCGCATGTACGCGCTCGCCGACAAGCTCGACCCCGACACCTACGCCGAGCTCGCCACCGCCGTGTACGCCGAGATGGCGCTGGCGGGGATCACCTGCGTCGGCGAGTTCCACTACCTGCACCACGGCCCCGGCGGCGCACGGTACGGCGACCCGAACGCGATGGGCGAGGCGCTGCGCGTCGCCGCCCAGGCCGCCGGCGTCCGGCTCACCCTGCTGGACACGTGCTACCTGCGCGGGGGCATCGACGTGCCCCTCGAGGGCGTGCAGCGCCGGTTCGACGACCAGGACGCCGAGAGCTGGGCGACCCGGGTGAGCATGATGGACGACGACGAGAACTTCCGCGTCGCCGCCGCCGTGCACTCGGTGCGGGCGGTGCCCGCCGACGAGCTCGACGTCGTCGTGGAGGCGGCGGTGGGCGAGGACGGCAGCCCCCGTCCCCTGCACGTGCACGTGTCGGAGCAGCCGGCGGAGAACGAGGCCTGCCAGAGCGCGTACGGCTGCAGCCCCACGGAGCTGCTGTCCGAGCACGGGGTGCTGGGCTCGGCGACGACCGCCGTCCACGCGACGCACGTGAGCGACCGCGACATCGCCCTGCTCGGCGAGTCGGAGACGACCGTGCTGCGTCTGCCCCACGACCGAGCGCGACCTGGCCGACGGCATGGGCCCGGCGCGCGCACTGGCGGACGCCGGTGCGCCGCTCACGCTCGGCACCGATCAGCACGTCATGGTCGACATGCTGGCCGAGGGGCGGGGCCTGGAGATGCACGAGCGGCTCCGGTCTGGGCAGCGCGGGCGGTTCACCGTGCCCGAGCTGCTGGAGGCGCTCGCGCCCAGTGGGCACATGGCGCTCGGCTGGCCGGAGGCCGGGCACATCCAGGTCGGCGCGCTGTGCGACCTCGTCTCCATCCGGCTCGACACGCTGCGGACCGCGGGTGCGCTGCCCGAGCAGGTGCTGCTGGTCGCCGCCGCCGGCGACGTCGACAGTGTCGTGGTCTCCGGGCGGCTCGTCGTCGAGGGCGGCCGGCACGTTCTCCTCGCGGCGGACGGCGGCCCCGGCGTCCCCGAGCGCCTCGCGCACGCCGTGGCCCGCGCCTGGAACGAAGCCTGACCGGCCTCCCCACTTCTCGCTGATCATGCAATCCGCGTTGATCTGTGGTCACGCCGCTACAGATCAACGCGGATTGCATGATCAGCGCCAGGTGTGAGAAGCCGGGGAGGGGCCGCGGGCGGGGCCGACAGTCGGACGGGTCAGCGGGCGCGACGGACGGCCGCCGCCCGGCGGACGTCCGCCGGGCGGCCGAGCAGCGGCGCGACCAGCGCGCGGATCACCGGTGACGGCGACAGACCCAGGTCCTCGCGGAGCCGCCGCCGGTAGCTCTGGTACAGGCGCAGCGCCTCGGCGTGGTTGCCCTCCGCGAGGTAGACCTCGATGAGCTCGCGCTGCGCGGTCTCCCGGAGCGGCGGCGCGCCGGGAGAACCGGGGAGGCCGCTGCGCGAACGGCTGCGCACGCATCGGCGGGACATCGCCGTGGCCCTCCACGTGGCCGGCCTGACCAACGTCGTGATCCTCGTCGTGGCGGCCCGCGCGCTCACCGGTGGCTCCCTGGCGGGCGACCCGATCGCTGCCACCTACCGGGCCCTCGGCGGCCTCGCTCCCGTCGCGGGCACACTCTTCGGCGTCGCCCTGCTGGTGGCGGCGCTCGCGGCGTCCGGTGTCGGCACCCTCGCCGGCGACATCGTGCTGCAGGGCTTCCGGCGGCGGCGCATCCCGCTGACCGCACGCCGGCTCGTCACGCTGGCGCCGACGCTCGCGATCCTCGCCCTCGGCGTCGACCCGACCTGGGCCCTGGTCCTCAGCCAGGTCGTGCTCTCCTGCGGCGTCCCGTTCGCGCTCTTTCCGCTGCTGCGGCTCACCGCCGACCGGCGCGCGTCATGGGCGTCGCCGTCAACCGCCGGACGACGACGGTCGCGGCCGCCGCCGTCGCGCTCGTGGTGAGCGGGCTCGACCTCGTGCTCGTCCTGCGGACCCTGACGGGCTGACCCGCGGCCGGCGGGGTATGGGGCGTCCGTGGCACGACAGCAGTCCGCCGCGACGGCGGCCTCGAGCACCTGGCTGGATCCTGACGACAACGTGCGGCGCCCCGCCGGCGACGTCCATGCCTGGACACCCGGCACCAACCAGACCCTCTGCGGGCTGGCGCTCTCCCGCACCCGGCTGCACCGGTTCGCGCACATCCCGTTCGCGGAGGTGCTGCCGGAGTCGGGCGGCTCGGCGGACGCGGTCGGGCACCTCTGCCCCCGCTGCCTCGCGGCGACGGGGGTGCGGTCGCGGCGCCGCTGGTCCCGGGTCGACCCGCGGCCCTGACGTTATGGTCGGCGGCGTGTCCGCCGTCGCCGCGCTCGAGCGGATCGCCGCTCTGCCCGAGGTCGCCGCCGCCGTCGGCGAGGCGCGGGACGCGTGCAGCCGGCTCCGATGGCACCCCGCTCTGCGGCGCAGGGCGGACGAGGCTCGGGCGGAGGCGGGGGTGCGAGCAGTACGCAGCTCCGCGGCGCTGGCGGGCGCGCGGCTGCCACTGGAGCTCGTCCGGGACGTGCTGCGCGGAGCGGCGGCCTTCCCGCCCGACGCCGCCGGGCGCACCGCCCTCGGCGTCCTGCGGGCGCATGCGGAGGCCGAGGCGCTGTCGCCCGGATGGGAGCGTTCGCCGTGGCAGACGCTCGCCCGGCTGCACGTCGTCGCCGCCGCCGGTTTGGTGCCGGACGCGGCGCTGGGGCGTCCTCGTACCGCCGGCGAGGTCCCCGGCGAGGGCGCGGACCTGCTGACGGCGTCCGGCGCACCCTTGCCCGCACCGGACGCCGAGGAAGTGCCGGCCCGGCTCGCGGCGCTCGGTGACCTGGTGGGTGCCCCGTCGTCGGTGCCCGCGCTGGTCGTGGCCGGTCTCGCGCACGCCGAGATCGCGACGCTCCGTCCGTTCGTCGCCGCGAACGGCGTCGTGGCCCGGGCGCTGTGCCGGGCGATCGTCGTGGGCCGGGGGCTGGACCCGACCGGCGTCGCCGTCTGGGAGGCGGGGCTGCTCGCCGCCGGCCCGCCGTACCCGCTGGCTCTGGCGGCGTACGGCGAGGGGAGCGCCCGCGGGGTGGCGGAGTGGCTCGTGCTCTTCGCCCGGGCGGTGGTGGAGGGCGCGGCCGAGGGCGGCCGGGCGGCGGACGCCGTCCTTGCGGGCCGGCTCCCTTCCTGATCAGGCAGAGACCAGGTCCGATCGGGCGGTGTTCAGGTCGTGATCAGCTGGGGAGGGGCCGGCGGCGGAGGGCGAGCCAGGTGAGCACGGCCGTGACGCCGAGCGCGGCGACGGCCGGGACCAGGGCACGCGACGGCGCCTTCGGGACGTGGTCGAAGCGATCGGCCAGGCGCCGCCGCAGCGGGGCGGGGTGGGTGAAGTCGAGCACCGGCCAGCTGCGTGCAAGCGCCTCCCGCCGCAGTGCGCGGTCCGGGTTGACGGCGAACGGGTGCCCGACCGCCTCCAGCATCGGCACGTCCGTGACGGAGTCGCTGTAGGCGTAGCTGGCCTCGAGGTCGTAGCCGCGCTCGGCCGCGAGCTCGAGGATGGCCGAGGCCTTGTTCTCGCGGTACGCATAGAAGTCGATCTCGCCGGTGTACCGGCCGTCCCGCACCGCCATCCGGGTCGCGATGACGGCGTCCGCGCCGAGCAGGTGCGCGATCGGTTCGACGAGCTCGGCTCCGCTCGTGGACACGATGACGACGTCCCGGCCTGCGGCGTGGTGCTCGGCGATGAGCGTGATGGCCTCGTGGTAGACGACGGGCTCGATGATCTCGAGCAGGGTCTCCGCGACGATGTCGCGGACCTGCTGCACGTCCCACCCGCTCACCAGGGACGACAGGTAGCCGCGCATGCGCTCCATCTGGTCGTGGTCCGCGCCGCCCACCAGATACATGAAGTGGGCATAGGTGCTGCGTAACACTGCGCGACGGTTGATCAGGCCGCCGGCGTAGAGCGGCCGGGAGAAGGCGAGCGTGCTCGACCGGGCGATGACCGTCTTGTCCAGGTCGAAGAAGGCTGCTCCCTGCTGCCCGACACTCGTCACGGTCTCCACCATAGGCGCGGGACACGAGCGCTCCTCGTGCGACCGTTGGAGCCGTCGTACGCCGCAAACCGCCCCCGACCTGGGGGGTTTGCGGCGGATCACGTCCACCTGGGCGGCGTTGCGTCGATTCAGTCGATCAAAAACCCCCACACGGTTGCATGAACGTCGCCGCGGGTACACACTTGCGACGCCGGCGAAAGCCGTGCGCCAGAACCGGCTCCTCCCCCCCGAGCCGGACTGGTAGACGACCCCCGCTCCCCCCCAGCGGGGGTCGTCGCTTTTGCGCGAAGGTCTGCGGGGCTCGCTGTGCGTGACCACGGCGCCCTGCGCCGATCGCTCGTCCACAGGTTCTCGGTGGTCGTCCCGGCGTCCACAGCCGCTGGGAGACGGGCTGTTCCGCCCGCTCGCCCCGCACCAGGCTCGTCCGGTCGGATCGGCGGCGGAGACGAGGGACGATGGCGCACGACGTCGTGGTGATCGCGAACGAACCGGAACCGGCGGGCGTCCTCGTCCGCCTCGTCCGTGGCGCCGGCGCCGAGCCGCTGCGCCCCGGCCCTGACGGTCCGCGAGCGCCCGTGGACGCGGCCCTGGTCCTGGCGCAGTGGCCCTTGACGAGGTCCGCGGAAGCGCTGGCGAACCGGGCCGGAGCGGGTCTCGTCCTGGTCTGCGCCGGTGATCCCGGCCCAGGCGTGTGGAGTGACGCCGTGCGGCTGGGCGCCGAGACGGTCGCCGTGCTCCCGGACGCCGAGGCCTGGCTCGCGACCCGCATCGGCCGCGCCGTGCGCAGCGTCGGACGGGCTCCCGTGGTCGCCGTCGTGGGCGGCTGCGGCGGTGCGGGAGCCACGACCCTCGCGACGGCGCTCGCGCTCACCGCCGCCCGGCGGGACCTCGCGGTGACGCTGCTCGACCTCGACCCGCTCGGGGGAGGGGTCGATCTCGTCTTCGGTGCCGAGGGCGCCGGCGGCCTGCGCTGGCAGGACCTGCGGAACGCGCCGGGGCGGTTGCCTCCCGGCGCCGTCAGGTCCACCGCACCCTCCGTCTGCGGTGTCAGCCTCCTCACCTGGGATCGCTCGGACCGTACGAGCGTGCCGGCGCGGGCCGTCGAGGCGGCCCTCGACTCCGCCGCCGAGGACGGCGACCTCGTGGTGGCGGATCTGCCCCGGCACGTCGACGATGCCGCGCGGGTGGTGCTCGCGGCCGCCCGGCGGGTGTTCGTCGTCGTCCCCGCCGACGTGCGTGCGGCGGCCGCGGCGGTGCGGGTCGCAGCCGGGCTGGACGCCGTCGCCGCCGATCTCGCGGTCGTGGTGCGGGGTCCCGCGCCGTCGGGCCTGTCGGCCGAGGCCGTTGCGGACGCGCTCGGGCTGCCGCTCGCCGGTCACCTCAAGCCCGAGCAGGGGCTGGCGGCGGCACTGGACCGCGGAGACGTCCCGCCGCTCCGCCCGCGTGGCCCGCTCGCGACCTTGTCCGCCCGGCTGCTCGCCGCGGTCCTGGCGGCGTGAGGAGCGTGTTCGGCGACGCGGTGGGTCAGCAGGCGTGGATGCTCGGGCCGCTGCAGGCCTTCGTCGACGACCCGGCGGTCACCGACGTCCTCGTCAACGGCGCCGACGGGGTGTGGATCGACCGGGGCGGCGGCCCGGAGCGGGTCCGGGTCGACCTCGGCGGCGAGACCGGGGTCCGGGCACTGGCCGTGCGGCTGGCGGCGGCGGCCGGGCGACGCCTCGACGAGAGCCGCCCCTGGGTCGACGCCCGGCTCCCGGCGGGGGTCCGCATGCACGCCGTCGTCCCACCGGTGGCCCCGGCCGGGACGCACCTCAGCCTGCGCATGCTCCGGCCGGGCCGCCTCGACCTCGCCGCGCTCGACGCCGCGGGCAGCCTTCCGCCGGGGTGGGTGGACGTGCTGCGCGCGCTGATCTCCTCTCGCGCGGCGTTCCTCGTCAGCGGGGGCACCGGCGCCGGCAAGACGACCCTTCTGGCGGCACTGCTCTCGCTCGTGTCCGCCCGCGAGCGCCTCGTGCTCGTCGAAGACGTGGGCGAGCTGCATCCCGTGCACCCGCACGTCGTGCGCCTCGAAGCCCGGCACGCCAACGTCGAGGGGCGCGGTGAGGTCACGCTCGCCGATCTCACCCGCCAGGCGCTGCGGATGCGCCCGGACCGCATCGTCGTCGGCGAGTGCCGTGGGTCCGAGGTCCGTGACCTGCTCGCCGCCCTGAACACGGGTCACGCCGGTGGCTGCGCCACGCTCCACGCCAACACGGCGGCGGACGTCCCGGCGCGCCTGGAAGCCCTCGGCGGCGCGGCCGGCCTCGACCCCGTCGCCGTGGCGGCCCAGGCGGCCGCGGCCTTCGAGGCCGTGCTCCACGTGCGGCGCGACGGGAGCCGCCGGCGGCTGGCGGAACTGGCCGTGCTCGGCCGGGCCGTGGACGGATCACTCGCGGTGCAGCCGGCCGCGTCCTGGAACGGGCGTGATCCGGTGCGTCACCACGAACCGGTCTGGTCCGCGCTCCGGCGGCGCCTCGGCCTCCCTCCGGTGGGGTGAGGCAGCGATGTTCGTGGCGCAGCCCGCGGTGATGGCGGGCGCACTCGTGGCGCTGGCGGTGCTCGCGGCGCCGACCTCCCGGGAGCGGTCCCGTCGCCGGGTGGATCGCCTGCGCGCGCTGTCCGCGTCCCGCCGGCCGACCGCGGCGGCTGCCTCTACCGCGGCTGCCGCGCGGATCTCGTCGGCGGGGCCGGCCGGCCCGGCTGCTGACCGCACGCTGGACGTGGCCGATCTCGCCGAGCACCTCGCGGCCGCGTTCCGAGCCGGCCTGCCGCCGTCCCGCACGTGGGCGCTGCTCGCAGCCCGTCCCGGCCCCTTCGCTCCCCTCGCCGGGGCCGTGGCGCAGCGCCTCGAGCTCGGAGTACCGGGTGGCGCGTGCGCTGTGGCAGTCGGCCGCGCGGGGCCGCGCCGCCGCGGTCCCGCTCGCCGCGGCGCTCGACCTGTGCGAGCGATCCGGCGCGCCCACGGCGGAGGTGCTCGACGGCCTCGCGGCCGGACTGCGCGCCGAGGAGGCGGCAGCGGCCGAGACGAGGATCGCCCTGGCCGCGCCGAAGGCGACCGCCGCCGTGATGTCCGTCCTCCCGGTGGCGGGGCTGGGGCTCGGAGCGCTGCTCGGCGTCGACACCCTGCACGTCCTCGTCGTCACCGGCCCCGGCCACCTCTGCCTGCTGTCCGGGGCCGGTGCCTGGGCCGCGGGCCGGTGGTGGATCCGGCGCCTCGTCCACACCGCGGAGGCGGCGGGGGACGCCCCCGACAGACGGACGGCGTCCGGTGATGCCCGCGACGGACCGGAGGTGGCGAGGGACCCGCGCGACGGACGAGGGGCGGCCGGATGAGCGCGGTGCTGGCCGCCGGCCTGCTCACCGGGATCGCCGTCGTCCTCGCTCGCTCGTCGGGTAACCCCGCCCGGCTGCGCCGGGCGGCGGGTCGCGGGCGGGAGGTCGAGCGAGGAAGCCCCGCGGAGGTACCCGCTCCGCTCGTCCTCGACCTCGTCGCGGCCGTGCTCGGTGCCGGCGCTCCGGTCCCCGCCACGCTCCGGCTGGTCGCCGAAGGTCTCGAGGCCTACGGCGCCGGTGTCGCCCCGCACCTCGTGGCCCTGGCCCGCCGGCACGAGCTGGCGCTGCCCGATCCGCCGCCCTACCCGGGGCCGGAGTGGGTCCAGCTGCTCGACCGCACGCTGCTGCTGGCCCGCGACGCGGGGGTGCCGCCTGCGGCCCTGCTGGTCTCGGCGGCCGCCGACGAGCGACGCCGCCGGACCGCTCGCCGTCGGCTGGCCGCCGCGCGCCTCGGCGTCCGGGTGGTCCTGCCGACGGGCCTCTGCCTCCTGCCCGCGTTCGTGCTGCTCACGGTCGTCCCCATGGTCCTGGCGCTGCTCGGCGGGGAGTGAGGACGTGTCCGTCCACAGCTCGGGCGACCCCCGCCCCACCGTCCACAGGCGCGGACCGGGGTCCTGCCGGGGATCGGGCCGGCGCAGCAGGGTCGAGGGGTACCCGATCCCATCGAGGAGGACCCATGAACGACATCGTCCGAGCACGGTCCCGGCAGGTGCGTCGATGCGGGCGGCGAGCGGCCGACGCCGGGATGGCGACCGCCGAGTACGCCGTGGTCACGCTGGCGGCGTGCGGCTTCGCCGGCCTGCTGGTGGCGATCCTGCGCAGCGGCACCGTGCGCGGCCTGCTGCTCGGCATCATCCAGAAGGCTCTCGCCGGGTGAGCGCGCGCCGGGCCGGCCGGGGGAGCGTCACGGCGGAGACGGCGGTGGCGCTACCGGCCATCGTCCTCGTGGCGGTGGTCCTCGTCTGCGTGGGTCAGGTGGCGGTGGCGGACCTGCGCTGCGTGGACGCCGCCCGCGCGGGCGTGCGGCTCGCGGCGCGGGGTGAGAGCGGCCCCTCGGTCGTCGCTCGTGCCTCCTCGATCGCTCCGACCGGCGCCGCCGTCTCCGCGGGGGCGTCGGGGGAGGAGGCGGTCGTCGAGGTGCGGGCGTCCGTGGGGCTGCCGCTCGGCTGGCGGGTCGAGGTCGGATCCCGGGCGGTCGCGGACGTCGAGCCGTCTTCGGTGCTGCCGTGAGGCGCCGCGACGACCGAGGGTCCGGGACCGTCCTGGTGCTCGGGGTCTGCGCGGCGGGCCTGGTCCTGGCGACGCTCGCGGCCGGTCTCGCCGCGGCGCTCCTCGCCGGCCGGCGTGCCGAGGCCGCCGCCGACCTCGCGGCGCTCGCCGCCGTGCCGGTGCCCGGCGAGCCCGCCCGCCTGCTCCCGGGCGGCGGCGGTCGCGGCGGCGAACGGTGCCCGGCTGACGGCCTGCTCCGGCTTCCCGGACGGCTCGGTACTGGTCGACGTTCGAGGTCGTCTCGACCTCCCTGGCCGAGTGGGGTCCGCTCCTGGCGCACGCCCGCGCCCGTGCCGGGCTGCCGTCGGGGCTCCGCCCGCGCCGCCGGCAATGCCGGCGCTGCGGTCGGCCGGTCGACCTCAGAGCGCAGGACCGCGTTGCCGGCAATGCCGGCGCTGCGCTCGGGGCCGGAGTCAGAGCGCGGGGGCGCCGGCGAGCAGGGCGTCGAGCAGCACGGCGGCGCCCGCCTTGTCGAGGGGATCGTTGCCGTTGCCGCACTTGGGCGACTGCACGCAGGACGGGCAGCCGGACTCGCAGGCGCAGTCCCCGATGACCGTGCGGGTGGCGCGCAACCATGCGGCGGCGGCGCGATAGCCCCGCTCGGCGAATCCGGCGCCGCCCGGATGTCCGTCGTGGACGAACACGGTCGGCATCCCGGTGTCCGGGTGCAGCGCGGTCGACAGGCCGCCGACGTCCCAGCGGTCGCACGTCGCGACGAGAGGGAGCATCCCGATCGCGGCGTGCTCGGCCGCGTGCGCCGCTCCCGGGATGTCCGCCGGCGCGATGCCCGCGGCGGTGAGCAGGTCCTCCGGCAGGGTCCACCAGACCGCGGTGGTCCGCAGCGTGCGCCGGGGGAGGTCCAGCGGCTCCTCGCCGAGCATCCGGCCCGACCGCAGGTCGCGGCGGACGAACGCGACGACCTGGGCGTTCACCTCGACGGTGCCGACGTGCAGCCGGCAGCGCCCCCAGTCGACGTGCTCCCGAACCGCGAGCACGCGCACGTCGCTGATCTCGCGCGCTTGCGTCACGATCTCGTCCGACGTCGGCTCCACCATCGCCACCCGGTCCTCCAGGTCCAGGTCACTGACCTGCCACGAACCTCCCTGGTGCACGTACACCGCGCCGGGGTGCGCGGCGTGATGGCTGGCGGCCTCGTCCACCGTGCCGATCACCCGGCCGGTCCCCGCCTCGACGATCCGCACGGGCTCGCCGCCACCGCCCCGCAGGTCCGCGAGGTCGGTCGCGCGGTCCGTGCGCGTCCAGTACCAGCCGCCCGGCCGGCGACGCAGGGCGCCGCGCTCCACGAGCGCGTCGAGGAGCGCCCGCGACTCGCCACCGAAGAGCTCGAGGTCCGCGGACGTGATCGGCAGTTCCGCCGCGGCGGCGCAGAGATGCGGCGCCAGCACGTAGGGGTTCTCGGGATCCAGGACGGTCGCCTCCACGTCCTGGTCGAAGACGGCCTCCGGGTGGTGCACGAGGTAGGTGTCGAGCGGGTCGTCCCGGGCGATGAGGACCGCCAGCGCGTCCTGGCCACGGCGCCCGGCGCGGCCGACCTGTTGCCAGAGCGAGGCGCGGCGTCCCGGCCATCCGGACACCAGCACGGCGTCCAGCCCGGCGACGTCGATCCCGAGTTCGAGGGCGCTGGTGGTGGCGAGCCCGAGCAGCCGCCCCTCCCTCAGACCGGCCTCGAGCTCGCGGCGCTCCTCCGGCAGATACCCCCCGCGGTAGGCGGCGATCCGCGGCGCGAGGCCCGGGTCCACCTCCTGCAGGTGCCGACGGGCCGTGCCCGCCACCGCCTCCACCCCTCGACGCGACGGGACGAACGCCAGCGTGCGGGTCCCGTCGGCGACGAGATCCGCGAGCAGTTCACCCGTCTCCGCGATCGCGGTGCGGCGCGTGGGGGCGCCCCGCTCACCGCCGCCGGGGAGCAGCGGGGGTTCCCACAGGGCCACGTGCGTGCCTCCCCGCGGGGACGCGTCGTCGTCGACGACCCGCATGTCGAGCCCGGTCAGGCTGCGCCCGGTCGTCGCCGGGTCCCCGGTGGTGGCCGAGGCCAGCACGAAGGTCGGCTCGGCTCCGTAGCGGGCGGCGAGCCGGCGGAGCCGGCGCAGCACGAGGGCGACGTTGCTGCCGAAGACGCCGCGGTAGTGGTGCGGCCTCGTCGACGACGACATAGCGCAGGGCGCGCAGGAACGGAGCCCAGCGAGCATGCCCGGGCAGCAGGGCATGGTGGAGCATGTCCGGGTTCGTCAGGACCAGTGCGGCGTGCTCGCGGGCCCACCGGCGGTCGTCCGCCGGGGTGTCGCCGTCGTAGACCGCGGCGCGCACGCCGGGGACCGCGAGCGCCTCGAGGGCGGCGAGCTGGTCGGCGGCGAGAGCCTTGGTCGGCGCCAGGTAGAGCGCGGTCGCGTCGCGCCCACTGGGCGGCCCCGCAGCCTGCCACCACCGACGACAACGCGGGCAACAGATAGGCCAGGGACTTTCCCGACGCCGTCCCGGTGGCGATCACGACATGGCGTCCGCCCCAGCGCCAGGCTCCGCGGCCTCCACCTGGTGGCTCCACGGCGATCGGATGCCGGCGTCCCGCAGCGCCGAGACGACGTCGGGCTCCGACCCACGACGGCCACGGGGCGACCCGTCCGGCCCGGGGCGGCAACGAGCGGACATGGAGCAGCCGCTCGGCGCGTCCGGGCGCGGCGACCAGCCTGCGGACCGGCGCCGGCAGGACGTGCGCCGCCCGGGCCGCCACCGTCCGCGTCACCGGTCTGCCGGTGTCACACCGCCGCCCGCGGCAGCCCGTCGCCGTCCGGAACGGTGCACCGGTTGCACGACCAGTTCCGGGGTCCCCGTCACGACCGCCTGCCGAGCCGGCACGATCTCGGCGGGCGCTCGACGATCTCGGCGGTCACCTCCACGGACAGATCGGGGACGCCACGGCGACGCACCTCGCCGGGTTGCTCGCCCGTCCGCACGACCTGGCCCTCCATCCTCCCAGTCTCACCCCCGGCCCCGACCGGGCAGGAGGTGGCCGTCGCCTGAGCGAAATCACCGGGAATGGTTGAATGCCCGCAAGGGCCGGTAGGACGCCGGCGGTTTCGAGGAGGGCAAGTGGAGCTGAGCGTCACGAGTCGCCAGGAAGGGGCGCGGACCGTCATCGCCGTCGGTGGCGAGATCGACGTGTACACCGCGCCCAGCCTCCGGGAGCGGCTCAACGAGCTCGTGGCGGCGGGGCACTACGACCTGATCGTCGACATGGAGAAGGTGGAGTTCCTCGACTCCACGGGTCTCGGGGTGCTCGTCGGCGGCCTGAAGCGGGTGCGCTCCTACGACGGGACGCTCAGCCTGGTGTGCTCCCAGGAGAAGATCCTCAAGGTCTTCCGCATCACCGGCCTGACCAAGGTCTTCCCCATCCACGCGACGCTTCAGGAGGCGCTGGAGGACACCAGCGGCGTGCCTGACGGGACGGCGAGCTGAGCGCCTACGCCGAGGTCCGTGGAGCGCAGCTCGTGACCGTCGCCCTGAGGTTCCAGGCCGCACCGGAGCATGTCCGCACCGCGCGGCTCGTCGCCGTTGCCGTCGCCCGTCGCGCCGGGATGGACGAGGTCCGTCTCGACGAGATCCGGCTCGCGGTCGGCGAGATGTGTGCGCGCGCGGTGCGTCGTTCGCTGCAGTCGGGGAAGCCCGGCGACGTCGTCGTGGAGCTCGACGACCAGGGGCCGACGCTCGACGTCGTCGTGACCGACGAAGCGGGCCTCGGTGAGAGCGAGGAGGAGTCCGTCTCGCTGCCGCTCGTGCGCGGCCTGGCGGACTCCGTGACCGTGGAATCCGGGCCGGGCGGCGCGGGCGGGACCGTCAGGATGACCTGGGCCCGCTGACCGCGTGCCTGCCCGCGTCGCCGTGATCGTCCGATAGGGCCGGTCCTTGCTCCCGGGCTGCGCAGCCCGCGTGGCGTCCGCTACGGTGCACAAGGTCACACCCGGTTGACTTTGGGTGCCCCGCCACGGTCCGTAGACTTCCCGGGGTTCGAGGCCACCCCGCCCAACCCGGTCAGCCGAATCATCACGTCCCGTCCTGATTGTCGGCTCCCGCCGGTACAGCGGGCGGGCGCGCAATCGTCGAGGAGGACGGATGCCAGGGACCACCCGTGCCGCAGCTGTGGGGCAGGAGGTGAACCTGTCCGGGGGGAACACCACGCTGGTTGTGATCGTCTTCGTCGTGGCGCTGCTCGCGCTGGCGATGGGGTTCGTGTTCCGCCGGCAGGTCCTCGCTGCGGGCGAGGGTACGGAGAACATGCGCACCATCGCGAAGGCGGTGCAGGAGGGGGCGTCGGCGTACCTGAACCGGCAGTTCCGGACCCTCGTCTGGTTCGTCGTCCTCGTCTTCCTGCTGCTGTTCCTGCTGCCCGGCGACTCGGGCGTACGCGTCGGCCGCAGCATCTTCTTCGTCGTCGGCGCCGTCGCGTCCGCGCTCATCGGCTACCTCGGCATGTGGCTCGCGGTGCGGGCGAACGTCCGGGTGGCCGCGGCGGCCCGCGAGAGCGGCCGCGACGAGGGCATGCGGATCGCCTTCCGCACCGGCGGCATCGTCGGCATGTTCACCGTCGGCCTCGGCCTGCTCGGTGCCTCGATCGTCGTGCTCATCTACCAGCGGCGACGCCCCGGCCGTGCTCGAGGGCTTCGGCTTCGGCGCCGCGCTGCTCGCGATGTTCATGCGTGTCGGCGGCGGCATCTTCACCAAGGCGGCCGACGTCGGCGCCGACCTCGTCGGCAAGGTCGAGCAGGGCATCCCCGAGGACGACCCGCGCAACGCGGCGACCATCGCGGACAACGTCGGCGACAACGTCGGCGACTGCGCCGGCATGGCCGCCGACCTCTTCGAGTCCTACGCCGTGACGCTCGTCGCCGCCCTCATCCTGGGCAAGGCCGCCTTCGGCGAGCAGGGCCTGGTCTTCCCGCTGATCGTCCCGGCCATCGGCGCCGTGACGGCCGCGATCGGCGTCTTCATCACCCGCGCCCGGCCCGGGCCAGAGCGGCCTGGCCGCCATCAACCGCGGCTTCTACATCTCCGCGGTCATCTCCGCCGTGCTCTGCTCGATCGCCGCCTTCGTCTACCTGCCGTCGTCGTTCCGGGACCTCGACGGGCGCGGACGCCTCGGTGGCCGGGCGTCACGCGGGACCCGCGGCTCGTGGCGATCGGCGCCGTCATCATCGGCATCGTGCTCGCCGGCGTCATCCTGTGGCTGACCGGCTACTTCACGGGCACGGACAAGAAGCCGACCCTGAACGTCGCGCGGACCTCGCTGACCGGCGCGGCCACGGTCGTCCTCTCCGGCATCGGCGTCGGCCTCGAGTCCGCCGTCTACACCGTCGCTGATCATCGGCGCCGCGGTCTACGGGGCGCTACCTGCTCGGCGGCGGCTCGGTCATCCTGGCGCTCTTCCTCATCGCGCTCGCCGGATGCGGCCTGCTGACCACCGTCGGCGTCATCGTCGCGATGGACACCTTCGGCCCGGTGAGCGACAACGCCCAGGGCATCGCCGAGATGTCGGGCGACGTCGACGGCGACGGGCGCGCAGATCCTCACCGAGCTCGACGCGGTCGGCAACACCACCAAGGCGATCACCAAGGGCATCGCGATCGCGACCGCCGTGCTCGCGGCGACGGCGCTGTTCGGCTCGTACAACGACGCCGTCGTCACCGCGCTGGGCAACGTCGGCAAGACCGCGGCGGACGCCGTCGCCGCGTACCAGATCGTGTCGCCGAACACGCTCGTCGGGCTGATGATCGGCTCGGCGGTCGTCTTCCTCTTCTCCGGTCTCGCGATCGACGCCGTCACCCGCGCCGCCGGCGCCATCGTGCTTCGAGGTGCGCCGCCAGTTCCGCGAGCACCCCGGGATCATGGACTACACGGAGAAGCCGGAGTACGGCCGCGTCGTCGACATCTGCACCCGCGACTCGCTGCGCGAGCTCGCGACGCCCGGTCTGCTCGCCGCCATGGCCCCGATCGCCGTCGGCTTCGGGCTCGGCATCGGCCCGCTCGCCGGCTACCTCGCCGGCGCGATCGGCACCGGCGTGCTCATGGCCGTGTTCCTCGCCAACTCCGGCGGCTCGTGGGACAACGCGAAGAAGATCGTCGAGGACGGCAACTTCGGCGGCAAGGGCTCGGACGCCCACGCGGCCACCGTCATCGGCGACACCGTCGGCGACCCGTTCAAGGACACGGCCGGTCCGGCGATCAACCCGCTGATCAAGGTCATGAACCTGGTGTCGGTGCTCATCGCGCCGGCCGTGGTCCAGCTGTCGAACGGGTCCAGCGCGCAGACCACGCTGCGGTACGCGATCGCCGTCGTCGCAGCGATCGTCATCGTCGTGGCGGTGACCGTCTCCAAGCGGCGGTCCTCGGTCATGCACGACGAGGTCCCGCCGGTCGAGCACGGCGGGCAGCGACGCCGCGCGACGCAGGCGGCGTGAGCCCTCGCGTGCATGACCGAACGACGCGGGCCCCGGGCAGCAGCCCGGGGCCCGCTCTCGTCGTCCCCGCCGCCCCCGGCCGCCGATGCCGCGGCCGTCGACGCCCTCCGCGCCGACGTCGAGGCGTGGACGGTCGACGCCGTCCACGAACTGCTCGGGCCCGTCGCGCAGGCCGCGATGGCCCGCGAGGAGGCCGTCCCGGCGCTCCGGGCCCTGCGCGACAGGCTGGACGAGCCGCTCGCGGCCCTGACGGCGGTCTTCGTCCTCGGCCGGCCGCCGTCCCGGCGCCGGCTCGCCGCCGCGCTGCCACGGCTCGGCGTCGACGGCGCGGTCCGGCTCGGACTGGTCGAGGCCGCCGGGAGCGGAGCCGGACGACGAGGTCCGCCCGCTCGTCGACCTCCGGCCCGTACGCGGCGCAGGACGCCGGCGGCACCGCGCACTGGTGGGTCGCCTCCGACCTCGGCGAGCTCGCCACCGGCCGCCCGCTCGGCCCGGATCACGTCCTCGGCGTCGGCGGCGCGTCCGTCACGCTGGCCCGCTGCACGGTCCGGACGCCGGTCGGCCGGGTGCTCGACCTCGGCACCGGCTGCGGCGTCCAGGCGCTGCACGCCGAGCCGGCACGCCGACGCCGTCGTCGCCACCGACCTCTCCGGCCGGGCGCTCGCCTTCGCGCGGCTCAACCTCGCGCTGAACGGCGTCCGCGCCGACCTGCGCCAGGGGGACCTGCTCGAGCCCGCCCGCGGCGAGCGCTTCGACCTGGTCGTCAGCAACCCGCCGTTCGTCATCACCCCCCGGACGCCGGCGGCGCCGGCCTACACCTACCGGGACGCCGGGCTCGCCGGCGACGACGTCGTCAGCCGGCTCGTCACCGGCGTCCGGGAGCGTGCTGCGCCCCGGCGGCGTCGCGCAGCTGCTCGGCAACTGGGAGGACCGCGACGGCGAGCCCTGGGCCGAGCGCGTCGGCGCCTGGATCGAGGAGTCCGGCCTCGACGGCTGGGTGGTGCAGCGCGAGCTGCAGGACCCGGCGCAGTACGCGGAGCTGTGGATGCGGGACGGCGGTGATCCGGAGCCCGGGCGCCGCGCCGCGCTCTACGAGGCGTGGCTCGACGACTTCGCCGACGCGCAAGGTCGAGGCCATCGGGTTCGGGCTCGTCACGCTGCGGCGTCCGGCCGAGGGCGAGCGGCCGACCCTGCGCCGCGTCGAGGACCTGCTCGGTCCCCTCGAGGAGCCCGTCGGCGAGCACATCGCCGCCTGCCTCGCCGCGCACGACTGGCTGACGGCGCACGACGACGACGCGCTGCTGGCCGCGAGGCTGCGGGTCGCCGCGGACGTCACGGAGGAGCGTCTACCACCGGCCGGGCGAGGAGGACCCCGCGGTGGTCCTGCTGCGGCAGGGCGGCGGCTTCGGCCGCGTCGTCCGGGCGAGCACCGCCCTCGCCGGCCTCGTCGGTGCCTGCGACGGCGAGCTCCCGATCGGCGCGATCACGGCCGCGCTCGCGGACCTCCTCGACGAACCCCTCGGCGAGCTGACCGGGCGCCTGCTGCCCGCCGTCCGGGGCCTCGTCGCGGACGGCCTCCTGACCCCGATGCCACCCGCCGCTGACCCTCGCCCCCGCCGGCCTCAACGCTGATCAAGGACGCTGGGGGATCATGAAACTCATGATCCCCCCAGCGTCCTTGATCAGCGGGAAGGGGGGGGTGTGGCGGGGGTCAGGGTGTGGCGGGGTCAGTGCGCGGCGGGGGCGGTGGCCGTCCAGGTGCGCAGGGCGTGCTCGACGACGGCGATGAGCGACTGCTTCGCCGACTCCCGGTCGCGGGCGTCGATGACCATGACCGGCGTCTCCGGCCCAGCTGGAGGGCGTCGCGGACCTCCTCCGCGCTGTGCCGGACGACGCCGTCGAAGGCGTTGATGGCGACGACGAACGGCAGGCCGCGCGCCTCGAAGAAGTCCAGCGGGCCGAAACAGTCCTCGAGCCGCCGGGTGTCCACGAGCACGACCGCGCCGATGGCGCCGCGGACGAGGTCGTCCCACATGAACCAGAACCTGTTCTGGCCCGGCGAGCCCGAACAGGTACAGGACCAGCTCGTCGTCGATCGAGATGCGGCCGAAGTCCATCGCGACCGTGGTCGTGGTCTTGTTGGGCGTCGCCGTCAGGTCGTCCACGCCGACCGAGGCGGCGGTCATGACCGCCTCGGTCCGCAGGGGCACGATCTCGGAGACCGCCCCTACGAAGGTCGTCTTACCGGCTCCGAACCCCCCGGACACGACGATCTTCGTCGACCGGGAGGGACGGCGGTCAGAGCCGTTGAAGGCCACTGAGCACCCTCCTCAGGAATGCTGGATCACGTTCGTCGCCATCGGCTGCCGCGGTCTTGAGGACCTCGACCAGGCCGAGGTCGACCATGTCGGCGATGATCACTCGCGCCACCCCGAGGGGTACCTTGAGCTGTGCCGCGATCTCCGCGACGCTGACAGAGCGCTGGCAGATCTCGAGCACCGTGTTGTGCTCCGGGGAGAGCAGGGGACTCTCCCATGCCTCGCGCCCGTTGGCCGTGGGCAGGACCAGCGCTTCCAGGTCCAGCTCACGACCGGGCTTGGTGCGACCCCCGGTCCGGGCGTACGGACGGACCAGCGACGCCGCGCCGTCACCGGCGTCGTCCAGCGGGTACGACGTGCCCGTCGCGGGGGTCTCTGACATCGCGGATCGTCAGGGTCTGTTCAACTGGGCCAGCCCGGGGCCGCCGCCTCGGCCCCGCGCAGCGCCGGCGAAAGGTGCTCGCCGACGCGATCCACGAGCATCGTCATCTCGTACCCGACCAGCCCGATGTCCGAGGTCGGCGAGGCCAGTACGGCCAGCCACGACCCGTCCGAGATCGCCATGAGGAGCAGGAAACCGCCCTGCATCTCGACGACCGTCTGAACCACCTGACCTGCGGAGAAGCACAGCGCCGCCCCGTTCGTCAGGCTGCCGAGCCCGGAGGCCACGGCAGAGAGCTGGTCCGCGCGGTCCCGTGGGAGCCCGGACGAACTGGCCATCAGCAGGCCGTCGGCGGACACCACCGCGGCGTGCGCCACGCCGGGCACGCGCTGCGTGAAGCCGTCGACGAGCCAGCCGACGTCGGTCCCTGTGCCCGTGCTCACGTCATCCTCCCTGCTCTCCGGGCGTGCGCCCGGGGTCGTTCTCCCCGCCACGGGGAGCCGTGAACAGCCCGTCGGCCGAACGGTCCGCCGGCAAGTGCCGGGCGCGCCGTGCGGACGTCAGGCCGCGCTGGTAACTGGACAGCCGGCCCCGGACGAGATCCGCGTCCGCGCGTCCCGCCGGCTCGCCGCCGCCACCGGGCACGCCGACCGGCGCGGGCCGCCGGGCGGCTTCGCTGCGTGCCGGGGCGGTGATCGGGGCGGCCGCCGCCGCCGACGGGATGAGGTTGGCGCCCGGCCGGCGCCGGGGGAGCCCGACCTCGGTCGTGCCCGACACCTCGGGGCCGGCTGCGGCGCGCGCGTTCGTCGCGAGCCAGCGCTGGTCACCGAGTGACGACCACCGCGTCGGCGACGTGCCCGAGCGGGGACCGTCCGGGGCGTCGCGCAGATCGATCACGCGCGCCGTCTCGCCCGTCGACCCGTCCGAGGAGAACCACATCGACACGGTGTCGAAGATGGGCGTCCCGGCCGGCGTGGTCGAGGGCCGCCCCGGCAGCGAGTCCGCTGCCGCCGCCGCGGGCACCGGGACCGGCGTCCGGCACGTGCGCCGGACCCTGGTTCGCGTCCTGGTCGGCGTCGGTGTCGCCGCCCTGGTCCGCGATCCGGTCCGCGTCCTGATCCGCGCCCTGGTCCGCGCCCTGGTCGGCCTGTGCGGACGGCTCGAACGGCAGCTGCACCAGGGGCGGCACGGCGACCGGCGCGGCCGGCTCCGGCCCCACCACCGGTGCCCGGACGACCGCCGGACCGCTGTCCGAGCCTCGTTCCGAGCCCGAGCCCGAGCCCGAGCGGCGGGCGGCCTCGACGGCCGGCCCGCGATCCCAGGCCGCGGGCGCGGCCGGCGGCTCCGACCCTCCGCCGACCGAGCCGGTGGTGGTGGTCGCGTCCGAGTCGGACGCGCCGTTCGACGCTCCCGTTCGACCCGCCGTTCGACGCGTCGTCGGAGGCGGCGGCGGCCGAATCGTCGGCCGCCGGTGCACCGTCCGAGGCCGGGCCTCGCGCCGTGAACAAGGCGGACGCCGTGGTCGACGGCCCACTGTTGCGGGCGGCACGGGCGGCAGCGGCAGCGGCAGCAGCCGTCGCCGCGGAGGGCGCGCCCGCCCCGGTCGGACGGCGGCCGCTGGCCGGTGCACCCGCGGTGAAGGGACGTCCCGGTACCCCGAAGCCTCCGCCGGCGCGGGCCGCGGCACCGTTGCCGGGGGCCGGAGCCGCCGTCTCCGGTGCAGCCTGCGCGCGCTACGGGAGGCGCCGATGCCGACGCCGCGAACGGCGAAGGACCAGCAGCCGGAGCGACGGGTGCGCCGGCGCCGAGGGGGCCTCCCGCCAGCGCCGCGCCCGGGCGCCGTGAGGGCAACGGACGGGCCCCGGCGTTCGTCTGCTCGCCCTGCGCCGGGACCGGGGCGTCCGGCACGGGCGCGGGCGGTACGGCGGTGGCGCCACGGCCGCGGCGCGGGAGCCGGGCCGTCTCCTGCTCGGGCTCGTCGTCGTCGCCGGACGAGTCGGCCTTCGCGTCACCGGCGGCGGCACCGAGAGCGGCACCGAGAGCGACGGCCCCGATGGCCGTCGGCTCCGCGTCCCGCGGCGTCTGCCCGGCCGCGGCGGTCGCCGCCGCGGGCTCGTCCTCGTCGGCCTCGTCCGACGCCCCGACGGGGACGCCGGTCGGCGGGCTGACCGGAGCCGGCCCGACCGGCATCGGCCGGATCGGCACCGGGCCGCGCGCACCGTTGGGGGCACCTGCCTGCGGCAGGGCCTCGTGGCTCCGCAACCCCTCCAGGGCCGGACCGCCGGCTCCGATGACGAGGTTCGGCGGGACGACGACCTCGGCGACGGTGCCGGCGGCGCCGGCGCGCTGCGCCAGCTGGACGACGAACCCGCCGCGCTGCGCCAGGCGGCCGACGACGTAGAGACCCATCCGCGACGGGACCTGCATGTCGAAGGTGCCGGGTGCGGCCAGCCGGCTGTTGAGTTCGGCGAGCTCGCTGCCGGGGATGCCGACACCCGAGTCCGTGATCTCCAGCCGGAGGCCGCCCTCGGGGGTGAACGCCGCCGCCATGAGGATCGGGCTCGTCGGCGGGGAGTACATGGCCGCGTTGTCGAGCAGCTCGGCGAGCAGGTGGATGAGCCCACCGGCCGCCGGGCCGGCGACGGCCGCGCCGCTGACCGGCTGCAGCCGCACCCGCTCGTACTGCTCCATCTCGCTCGTCGCCGCGCGGAAGACGTCGGCGATCGGCACGGGCGCGTTGCTCCGGGTCCGGACCACCGAGCCGGCGAGCACGAGCAGGTTGTCGTTGTAGCGGCGCATCCGGGCGGCGAGGTGGTCGAGCCGGAACAGGTTGCGCAGCTGCTCCGGGTCCTCCTCGGTCCGTTCGAGCTCGTCGATGATCGCCAGCTGCTTCTCGACCATCGACTGGCTGCGCCGGGACATGCTCACGAACGCGTCGTCCAGCGATCGCCGCAGGCGCACCTGGGCGGCCGCGAGACGGACCGCCTCCGTGGTCAGCCCGTCGAACGCGCGCGACACCTCGGTGGTCTCCGGGCCGCCCTCCTGGCCCGGCGGCAGCGCGGGCGGCAGGACGACGGCGGCCTCGGGGCCCTCCCGGTCGATCTGCTGGACCGCGGCGGGCAGCCGGACGTTGGCGGTCTCGACCGCCGCCGACCGCAGCCGGCGCAACGGCATGCTGACCGACCGCGCGACGGCCGCGGTGAAGATCGTGACGATGAGGAGAAGCAGGAGCGCGCCGCCGGCGACGAGGCCGAGGCGCACCAGGGCGTCGTGTTCGTTCTGGGACGCCCGGTCCTGGGCCTCACCGGTGATCTTGTTGACCAGGCGTGTCGAGGTTGGCCAGGCGCTGACCGGCGGCCGTGGTGAAGAGGACGGCATCACCCTTGGCCGAGCCCGGCATCGCGCCGTTGTGGGCGGCTGCCAGCGCCTCCTTGCGGAACCCGGAGATGATCGTGTCCGTCTGGTTCAGCGCGGCGATCGCCTGCTGCTGCTCCGGGGTGGCGTGCGTCTGCGCGAGGCTCAGCAGGTCCTGCTGCCGGATCTGCGTGTTCTGCAGGTCCGCCGCGAGGTTCGTGTCCCCCTGGCGGGGGAGGACGCTGGTGAGCGCGATGTTGGTGTTCACGACCTCGTCGGCGGCCTCGCTCGTGGCCTGCGACAGAGCCGAGATGACGCTCGCCGTGTTGACCGCGCGACCGTCGCCGGTGGTCGTCGTCAGCAGGTTCGCCAGCTGCTGGGTGAGGGCGCGCGGCTGCTCGAAGACCGAGGCGAAGTCCAGCTGCAGCGTCCGCAGGTTCGGGTAGCCCGAGGCGGGCGGGTTCTTGCCGGCGAAGGCCGAGGGGTCGATGCCGCCCTTGTAGAGCTGGTTGCGCACGGTGGCGAGCTTCGCCTTGGAGTTCGCCACCCCCCGGAAGTAGATGCGCAGCCGGGCGTCCCAGCCGCCGCGCGGCGGATCGGCCTCCGCGGCCGCCAGCGCCGCATACGCCTGGTCCGTCACCGCGCGGCTGTTCTTCAGCCGTGTCGCGGTCCCCGCAGCGGCGTTGTCGTGGAGCGTCAGGCTGCTCAGCAGCTCGCCCTCCAGCGCCTGCGAGAGCCGGTTCGACTCCAGCGTCGCGGTCGCCACCTTCTGCGCGTCCTGCGCCTGGCGCAGCTGCTCGACCGCCTGGGTCGTGACGTACGCGCCGGCGCCGAGGATGACGAGCAGCGGCCCTGCGACCAGGGCCACGAGCTTTCGGCGGATCGGCCAGGCGGTGAGGCCGCGGCGCCGCCTGATGGACCCCCCCGAGCCGGCTACCGCCAGCCCCGGGGCGGTCATTCCGTGTCGAGGCACCCGACCCTCCCTGCCGCCGCTTTCGCGTGGTTCATGTATGTGGTCCTCGTGCGATCATCCGGTCCCGGGGTGGCCGCGCCGCTTCGGTCGACCCCGGGGACAACCGTCCGATCGTGACAGACGATCCGCCGTTGAGACTACGCGGAGCTGTCAGTTGGTGGAACGCACCGCGATGAGGACCTCCTGCCAGGCACGCGGAATAGCAGACTGCGCTCGAGACTTCACCGTGAGCGACATCACGTCGTCACGCAGCGGGCACGGCCAACGGGAGCACCCTGTGGACGGTGGGAGCGCCGAGGCCCTCGACGGCGTTACCGTGCTTGCGCCGCCCCGGTGCGTCGGGTTGGTTCCGTCCGTCCCCGGCCGGAGCGGCGTCCACCGCAGGACCCTGCTCCACCCCGGCACGTCCGGGGATAGCAGAGTGATCAGCAGGAGCACCATCCGGAACACCAGCAGGACAAGAGAGGCATCCGTGGCCACGAGCAAGGCGCCCGCCCGTCGGCGGCTCGTCATCGTCGAGTCGCCGACGAAGGCGCGCACCATCGCGGGCTACCTCGGCCCGGAGTTCGAGGTCGAGGCCAGCCGCGGCCACATCCGCGACCTGCCCCAGCCCAGCGAGCTACCGGCGGACATGAAGAAGGGTCCGTTCGGCAAGTTCGCCGTGGACGTCGAGAACGGCTTCGAGGCCTACTACGTCGTCGACGCCGACAAGAAGAAGATGGTCGGCGAGCTGAAGCGCGCCCTCAAGGACGCCGACGAGCTCTACCTCGCGACGGACGAGGACCGCGAGGGCGAGGCCATCGCCTGGCACCTCCTCGAGGTGCTGCAGCCCAAGGTCCCGGTCCGGCGGATGGTGTTCCACGAGATCACCCGCGAGGCCATCCAGCGCGCCCTGCAGGACACCCGCGACCTCGACGAGCGGCTCGTCGACGCCCAGGAGACCCGGCGCATCCTCGACCGGCTCTACGGCTACGAGGTCTCGCCCGTGCTGTGGCGCAAGGTCCGCGCCGGGCTCTCGGCCGGCCGGGTCCAGTCCGTCGCGACCCGGCTCGTCGTCGAGCGCGAGCGCGAGCGGATGGCGTTCCGCTCCGCTTCCTACTGGGATGTGTTCGGCACCTTCGCCAAGGCCGGCGAGACGAACGACTTCCCCGCCCGTCTGGTCGCCGTCGAGGGCGCCCGGGTCGCCGTCGGCCGCGACTTCGACGACCGCGGCGAGCTGACGGCGTCCGCACGATCCGCCGGCGTGCTGCACCTGGACGAGGCCGGCGCCACCGGTCTCGCCGCCGGGCTGACCGGCGCGGAGTTCGCGGTCCGCTCCGTCGAGGAGAAGCCGTACACCCGGCGTCCGGCGGCGCCGTTCACGACGTCCACGCTGCAGCAGGAGGCGAGCCGCAAGCTGCGGTTCTCGTCCCGGCAGACGATGCGGGTCGCGCAGACGCTGTACGAGAACGGCTACATCACGTACATGCGAACGGACTCGACGAACCTGTCCGAGCAGGCCATCACCGCCGCCCGCCGCCAGGCCGCCGAGCTCTACGGCCCCGACTACGTGCCGGACCGGCCGCGCGTCTACGCGAACAAGGCGAAGAACGCCCAGGAGGCGCACGAGGCGGTCCGCCCGTCCGGCGACGCCTTCCGGACGCCGGCCCAGGTCTCGGGGCAGCTGCGCGGCGACGAGTTCCGGCTCTACGAGCTCATCTGGAAGCGCACCGTCGCCTCCCAGATGGCGGACGCCCGCGGCTCGACGGCCACCGTCCGCCTCGGTGCCACCGCCACGGACGGGCGCGCGTGCGAGTTCTCGGCGTCCGGCACCGTCATCACCTTCCGGGGCTTCCTCGCCGCCTACGAGGAGGGCCGGGACGACG
Organism: uncultured Actinomycetota bacterium; assembly: GCA_963755755.1. Taxonomy (GTDB): domain Bacteria; phylum Actinomycetota; class Actinomycetes; order Actinomycetales; family Kineosporiaceae; genus DATKNA01. The sequence goes on along the minus strand of CAVWLJ010000011.1, from coordinate 23,998 downwards.
ACCGCAGCGACCGTTCCGCCGCCGCGGACGACGAGCAGCGGCGGCTGCCGGCGATGACCACCGGCGACCCCCTCGACGCGCGTGAGCTGCACGCCGACGGCCACGAGACGACCCCGCCGCCGCGGTACACCGAGGCGAGCCTGATCAAGGCGCTCGAGGAGCGCGGCATCGGCCGCCCCTCGACGTACGAGCCGACCATCCGGGTGATCCAGGACCGCGGCTACGTCACCACCAAGGGCTCGGCGTTCGTGCCGACGTGGCTGGCGTTCGCGGTGACCCGGCTGCTCGAGGAGCACTTCGGCCGTCTCGTCGACTACGACTTCACCGCGGAGATGGAGGAGGACCTCGACAAGATCGCCGCCGGGCGGGAGAACCGGGTGCACTGGCTCTCCCGGTTCTACTTCGCCTCCGAGGGCGGCCTGAAGCCGCTCGTCGACGACCTCGGCGACATCGACGCGCGCGACATCAACACCATCGAGATCGGCGACGGGATCGTGCTGCGGGTGGGCCGGTACGGGCCGTACCTCGAGGCTCCGGGCGAGGACGGCGGCGAGCCGCGGCGCGCCTCCGTGCCGGACGACGTGGCGCCCGACGAGCTCACCGTCGAGAAGGCGCGCGAGCTGCTCGAGACCAATGCGGACGGCGAGCGCGAGCTCGGCGTCGAGCCCGACACCGGCCGCACGATCGTGGCGCGCAACGGCCGGTTCGGCCCGTACGTGACCGAGGTCGTCGAGGAGAGCGGGAAGGGTGCGCCGAAGCCGCGCACCGGCGAGCCTGTTCAAGAGCATGCAGGTGCAGACCGTCACGCTGGACGACGCGCTGCGGCTCCTCTCGCTGCCGCGGCTGGTCGGCGTCGACCCCGCCACCGGCGAGGAGATCACCGCGCAGAACGGCCGCTACGGCCCCTACCTGAAGAAGGGGACCGATTCGCGGTCGCTGACGAGCGAGGACCAGATCTTCGACATCGGCCTCGACGAGGCCCTCGCCATCTACGCCCAGCCCAAGCAACGAGGCCGCGCGGCGGCGTCGGCCCCGCTGCGCGAGCTCGGCGCGGATCCGGTCTCCGGCACGCAGGTGGTCGTCAAGGACGGCCGGTTCGGTCCGTACGTCACCGACGGGACGACGAACGCGACGCTGCGCAAGGACGACGCCGTCGAATCCATCACCCTCCAGCGTGCCGCCGAGCTGCTCGCGGAGAAGCGCACCCGGACGCCGGCCAAGCGGACCGCGCGCAAGACGACCGCGAAGAAGGCGGCGGCCCCGGCGAAGAAGACCGCCGCGGCCAAGGCCACGAAGACGGCGGCGCGCAAGACCTCCGGCTGAACGCCCGGGCGGCGGCAGCCGTGATGATGCTGTGACAGATCGAGGCATATATCCGGCTCCCCAGGGCACCGCTCGCGAGTTACGGTGCTTGCAGGTGCACGGTCCCCGGCGCCCGCCGCCCGTCGCACCCCGCTTCGCACCGCCAGGAGCCGCGATGACCGCGCTGCGCACGCTCACGCGCTGGGTCAACCGGACCCAGCGCTCCGTCGTGGACCCGTTCTGCGCTCTCGAGGTCCAGCTGGCGCTCGCGCGCGTCGAACGGCTCATCGGCGACCTGCAGCGCGACGACCGGCGCTTCGCCCGCGCCCATCACCTCTACTCGGCCATCGCCGCGTACGACCACCTGCTCGACGAGGCGTGCCGGCTCGCCGGCGTACCGACGCCGGACGCCGAGGGCGACACCCGACGGCTCCTCGCCGAGGTCGAGCTCCGGGCTCGCGGCTGGAGCTGGTGAGGCTCGCGGCAGGACCGCCGGGTGAGCTGATCGCGCGACTGGCGGGCGGAACGCCGGCGCGGACTACGCTGACGCCGTGGTCAGGCACCTGACCCGCCTACGAGGGCGGGCGGCAGCGCCCACCGACGGGGCGGAAGCGGGTCTGGCGGCCGCCGCCGATCTGCGGGCGCCGACAGGCACGTCCGACGCCGGGGATCCGGCGGCGGCCTACGCGAGCCGGAACTGGCCCGACGATCCGGCGCCCGAGCACGACGTCGCCGCCGTCCTGCGGATCAAGCCCTTCCGCCGGCTGTGGATCGCGCTGGGCGGCTCGAGCTTCGGCGACTGGCTCGGCCTGCTCGCCACCGCCGCCCTCGCCAAGAACCTGGCCAGCGGCTCGTACACCGCGGAGAACTTCGCCATCGCCGGCGTCTTCATCCTCCGGCTGGCCCCGGCCGTGCTGCTGGGTCCGCTCGCCGGCGCCGTCGCGGACCGGCTCGACCGGCGCTGGACGCTCGTGCTCGGCGACGTGCTCCGGTTCGCGCTCTTCGCCACGATCCCCCTGATCGGCACGCTGACCTGGCTCTACGTCGCCACCGTTCTCATCGAGTGCGTCGCGCTGTTCTGGATGCCCGCGAAGGACGCGACGATCCCCAACCTCGTGCCCCCGAAGCGGCTCGAGACGGCGAATCAGATCAGCCTGGTCGCCACCTACGGCACCGCTCCGCTCGCGGCGGTCGTCTACGCCGGCATGGCGCTGCTCACGAGCACGGTGCACGACTTCGCGCCGTCGCTGCACCTCGACCCGATCGTCTTCGCGATCTACCTCAACGCCGCGACGTTCCTCGTCTCCGGACTGGTGATCTTGCGGCTCGACATGCCGCCGACGGCCGGCCGGCGAGCACACCCGCGAGGGCAGCGTGCTGCGCAGCATCCTCGACGGCTGGCGGTTCGTCGGCAGCACCCCGCTCGTCCGCGGTCTCGTCCTCGGCATGCTCGGCGCGTTCGGCGCGGCCGGGTTCGTCGTCGGGCTGTCGCAGACGTTCGTGCAGGACCTCGGGGCCGGGCAGGCGGGCTTCGGCGTCCTCTTCGGGGCGGTCTTCGTGGGGCTCGCCGCCGGCATGTGGCTCGGGCCGCGGCTGCTCGAGGGCTTCTCGCGCCGGCGCCTCTTCGGGCTCTCGATCATCTGCGCCGGCGCGTTCCTCGTGCTGCTCGCGCTGATCCCGAGCCTCGTCGCGGCCGTGCTCTTCACCCTCGTCATCGGCGCCTGCGGCGGCGTCGCCTGGGTCACCGGGTACACCCTGCTCGGCCTGGAGGTCGACGACGAGGTCCGCGGCCGCACGTTCGCCTTCCTCCAGTCCGCCGCACGGGTCGTGCTCGTGCTGGTGCTCGCGGCCGGGCCGGCCATCGCCGCGCCGATCGGCACGCACACCGTGCACCTCGCGCCGGGGTTCTCGCTGACGTACAACGGCGCCGCCTGGGTGTTCCTGCTCGCCGGCGTGCTCGCCCTCGGCCTCGGGCTGACCGCCTACCGGCAGATGGACGACCGCCGGGGCGTGCCCCTCGCTCACCGACCTCCTCTCCGCCTGGCGCGACCGGTCCCTGGTCCCGACGCCGGCGACGGCGGCACCGAGGCGGCCACTGCCGGGCTACCTCATCGCGTTCGAGGGCGGGGACGGCGCGGGCAAGTCCACGCAGGCCGCCCTGCTGGCGCGGTGGCTGCAGGACGACCAGGGCCACGAGGTGGTGCTCACCCGGGAGCCGGGCGCGACGCCCCTCGGCGTCCGGCTGCGCGAGCTGCTGCTGGGCCGCGACGAGAAGCTCGACCCGCGCACGGAGGCGCTGCTCTTCGCCGCCGACCGCGCCGACCACGTCGCCACCCTGATGCGGCCCGCGCTGGAGCGCGGTGCGGTGGTCGTCACGGACCGCTACGTGGACTCCTCCATCGCCTATCAGGGCGCCGGGCGCGCGCTGGACGCCGAGGACATCGCGGCGCTCTCCCGCTTCGCGACCGACGGGCTGGTGCCCGACCTCACCGTGCTGCTCGACATCCCCAGCGAGTTCTCCCGGGTGCGTCGTGCGTACGACCCGGCACGGCAGGGGCGAGGACCGGCTCGAGGCGCTGCCGGAGGAGTTCCACGAGCGGGTGCGGGCCCGCTTCCTCGCGCTCGCCAACGCGGAGCCGCAGCGCTACCTCGTGCTCGACGGCACGATGCCGCGCGAGGAGATCCAGCAGCGCATCCGCGGCGGCGGTCCGCGACCTCCTGCCGCTGTCGTCGCGCCTGCGGGCCCAGCTCGCCGAGAAGCTCGCCCAGGAGGAGGCGCTGCGGCGCCGCCGGGCCGACGCCGAGGCGGAGGTGCTGCGCCTGGACGCCGAGCTGCGCGGGCGGCAGCGCGACGAGTCGCGGGCGCGCGTGCAGACCCGGCGCCGGCTCCGCGAGGAGGCCGAGCGCGAGCTGGAGCTCGAGGCCGAGCGGCGGCAGGCGGGCCCCCGGGACGGGGACGACACGCGCGTGCTCGATCTCGCGGGACCCGACCGGGCCGGTCGTCCGACCCGGGTGAGACGCTGCGCCCGTGAGTGTCTGGGACGACGTCGTCGGCCAGCAGGAGGCGGTCGCCGTCCTGCGCCGCGCCGTGCGAGCAGGGGCCGATGACGCACGCCTGGCTGCTCACCGGTCCGCCCGGGTCGGGCCGGTCGACCGCGGCGCGCGCCTTCGCCGCCGCGCTGCAGTGCGAGCGCGGGGTCGGCTGCGGGGAGTGCCACGAGTGCCGGACGGCGCTCGGCGGGCAGCCACCCGGACGTCGCACTCGTCGCCACCGAGCACGTGTTCCTGCGCGTCGAGGACGTCCGGCCCCTCGTCACCCTCGCGCAGCAGCGGCCCTCCCTGGGCCGCTGGCGGGTGATCGTCGTGGAGGACGCCGACCGCCTCAACGACACGTCCGGCAACCTGCTGCTGAAGGCGGTCGAGGAGCCGCCGCCGCGCACCGTCTGGCTGCTCTGCGCGCCGAGCCCCGACGACGTCCTCGTGACCATCCGCTCGCGCTGCCGGCACGTCGGGCTCCGGGTGCCGCCGGTCGCAGGACGTCGCGGAGCTGCTGGTCCGGCGGCACGGCGTCGACCCCGCCGTCGCCGCCTTCGCCGCGCGGGCGGCGGGGAGCCACGTCGGCGTCGCCCGCCGGCTGGCCCTGGACGAGGGCGCGCGGATCCGGCGCCGCGACGTGCTCAAGCTCCCCGGCGCGCTCTCCACCGTCGGGACGGCGGTGCTCGCGGCCGCCGAGCTCGTGTCGGTGGCGGCCGAGGAGGCCAAGGACGCGACGGCGCGAGCGCGACGCCGCCGAGCGTGCCGCCCTGCTGCACTCCCTGGGCGCCGAGGGCGCGGGGACGCTGCCGCCGGCCGTGCGCGCGCAGGTGAAGCAGCTGGAGGAGAACCAGAAGCGGCGCGCCACCCGGGCGCAGCGCGACGTGCTCGACCGCTCGCTCGTCGACCTGCTCTCGCTGTACCGCGACGTCCTCGTCGTGCAGCTCGGCGCGGACGTCGAGCTCGTCAACGCCGAGCTCGCGGACGAGGTGCAGCGCCTGGCGCGCGCGTCCGCCCCGGACGTGCACCGTGCGCCGGATGGATGCCATCGGCGTGGCCCGCGAGCGGATCTCCGCGAACGTCGCGCCGCTGCTCGGCGACCGAGGCGCTCATGGTGGAGCTGCGACCCGCCGCCGCATCGGCGCTCAGCGGCCGGGGTTAGCCTGCTGCAGGTGTCCGCCCAGCCTCGTTCCCGTCGCGCCCGCATGCTCGGCGGACTCCTGGCCGTCTTCCTGGCGCGTGGCCGGCTGCAGCTCGGCGCTCGGGCAGGACGTGGGTGACCCGACGCCCGCGACGCCGAGCGCCACGGCGCCGTCCGGGACGCACGGATCCCGCCGACGTCGCCCGCGCTCGCCCGGTTCTACGACCAGAAGGTCGCGTGGTCGAGCTGCGGCGGCGGCTTCCAGTGCGCGAAGATCACGGCTCCGATCGACTGGAGCCGGCCGGAGACCGGGAACTTCCAGCTCGCCGTCGTCCGGCTCCGCGCGACCGGGCAGCGGCTCGGGTCGCTGCTGATCAATCCGGGCGGCCCGGGCGTCGGCGGAGCGGGCTGGGTGAAGCAGGCCGCCGGCGGCTTCGACTCCTCGTTGCGGTCCGCCTACGACCTGGTCGGCTGGGACCCCCGCGGCACCGGCGACTCCGCCCCCGTGCGGTGCCTGACCGACCAGCAGCTCGACGCCTACTACTCGACGGACGCGACGCCGGACGACCCGAGCGAGGTGCAGGCGCTCGTCCGCGAGCAGCGGGTCTTCGCGGACGCCTGCAAGGCCAACACCGGGGCGATCCTCGACCACCTCGACACGATCAGCACGGTGCACGACATGGACCTCGTGCGGGCCGTGCTCGGCGACAAGGTCCTCTCCTACTACGGCGCGTCCTACGGGACCTACCTCGGCGCCTGGTACGCCCAGGAGTTCCCGTGGCGGGTCGGCCGGATCGTGCTCGACGCCGCCGTGGACCCGTCGCTGACGTCGGCGCAGTACGCCGCCGGCCAAGCGCTGGGCTTCTCCCGGGCGGTGCGCTCCTACGTGCAGGACTGCCTCTCGCACGACGGATGCCCGTTGAGCGGGACGGTCGACGACGGCATCGGGCAGATCTCCGACCTGCTGCAGCAGGCGGACAGCAATCCGCTGCCGACCGCGAGCGGCCGGAAGCTGGACCAGACACTCATGGCCACCGGTCTCGCACGGGGCATGTACGAGCAGAGCTCGTGGCCCACGGTCAGCAGGGCGATCACGCAGGCGATGCGCGGCGACGGGACCACCCTGCTGGCGCTGTCCGATGCCTACTTCGAGCGCGACAAGAACGGCCACTACGCGCAGGACATGACCTCGTACTCGCCGATCTACTGCCTCGACCACCCCGAGAAGCGCACGGTCGCGCAGATCGGGGAGCAGGCGGCGTCGCTGCAGAAGCAGTACCCGCCGCTGGGGGGCTTCATCGGCTGGGGCCAGACGTCGTGCCAGGTCTGGCCGCTCGCCGGCGTGACGCCGACGCAACGGGTCGCCGCGCAGGGCGCCTCGCCGATCCTCGTCGTCGGGACGACGGACGACCCGGCGACGCCGTACGAGTGGGCGAAGTCCCTGGCGTCGCAGCTCTCCTCCGGCCGGCTGCTGACCCGCGAGGGCCAGGGGCACGCGGCGTACCGCCAGGGCAACGGGTGCATCGACATGGCCATCGACAAGTACCTCGTGCAGGGCGTGCTGCCCAAGGAGGGCACCGTCTGCGGCGCCTGACGGCGAGGGCTCGCCGACTCGACGGAGTGGTCCGAGCGGGTCAGGGCGAGCCCCTATACTCGTAGACCGTGCCGCTGCGACGGCACGTGCCGCCTTAGCTCAGTCGGCCAGAGCGACGCACTCGTAATGCGTAGGTCGTGGGTTCGATTCCCACAGGCGGCTCCCTTTCTGACCTGCGGAAACGCCTCGAAACTTGATCGTCTTCCTGGTGCGCATGACGCGAAACGTCGCGTCATGGACCCGGATGATCATGATGGATGCCGGTCGATCCTGTCACTGCCGGAGTGGCTGCGACTGGAGTTCCCCGGGTGAAGCCGTAGCCGCGACTGTCGAACGCTCCTCTAGTGCGTTAGTCCCTGGTGGATTGTCACCGGCGGCGTCTACCTGACCAGGGCAAATGGCAGAGAGCCGTGGTTTTGTTTGCCGATGTGACGCGAGTGAGGACGCGGCTCCAGCGGCAGCATCCGTGGCGCGGCGGGCCCTTGGCCGCCTCTGGTCTTCAACCGGCCGCGGACTTCAACCCAGGTACCTAGACGATCTGTAGCTCCGTCCGGGCGCTCACCACGCGTGCGGGCGATGTAGCGGTCGGCGGAGCGGCAGACGGCGGACGCGCGCTCCTACATGACCACTCGGCCCCATCAGCCACCGTAGATCCGGTCGCGAGTGAACCGCTCCGCCCGGCGGGCGATGTCGTCGACGGCGCGCTCGTCGAGGGGGATGAGGTGGGGTAGCTCCACATGAAGGACACCCAGGGGTCCCACACGACGTTGCAGCGGGGGTGCGCACGAGTACCGCTCGCTGGCGGATGGCGACGGCGGGAGTGACGCTGACGCCGAGCAGGTTCGACTCCTCTTCGCGCAGCTCGCTCACGTGGTCGCGCGGCAGCTCGTCCCGGGTCGTCCAGCGCTGGCCCTCCCACCCGACGTACTGCCGCTCGTCCAGCAGATCGGGCAACTCCGGCGGGCGCGGCGTCTCCGGGTACTGGACGCCGCAGGTGAGGCAGATCCAGGCGGGTATCGGCGCTCCTCGGGGCGTCCGCTGCGGTCGAGGCCCAGCCTCGCATCCGCCCGCACCATCTGCCCCGCCGGACCGCTGACCAAGCATTTCCCCCCGGGGCTTGGGGGCGGCCGCTCATCGACTGCCAGGAGAAGCCAATGACCGCCCCGCGGGCATCATCGTGCTGGGACATGTGATCGTCCCGGTCCGGTGGTCGCACGGCCTGTCCGCGCCGGGGCCTCCAGTTCCCGTGGCGTGACACGGAACCTGCCAAGCCTGCCGCCGAACCGGGCAGCGCCTGGGCTCTCGGACCCACCCGACGGAGGGAGGCGACTTCCAGCGCGAACACGCTGGGGTGCGCGACCCCGCGCCGGAACGCGGTTCGGGTTGGCAAACCGCGCTTCCGCCGCGGACGATGTACGGGTTGGAGCCTGAAGCAGCCACACAGCCCGCCCGGCCTCCGCGCCGGGCGGTCCCCTGGTGGCGCCGGGCGCGCCCTGTCGTGCTCCTGGTGTTCAGTGCACTCGCGATCTATGTCCTCCTGCCGAGCCTGCTCGCGGTCTTCGGGGAGTGGCGATCTCTCAAGCATCTCGAGTGGCCCTTCGCAATCCTCTCGGTGGCGTCCCAGGCTGCGAGCTACATCTGTCTCTGGGAACTCCAGCGGATCGCGTTGCGGACCCGCGCGTGGCTCCCGGTCATGGCATCGCAATTGAGCGGGAACGCACTCAGCCACGTCGTGCCGAGCGCGGCTCCCGGCGGTGCCCTCCAGGCGTCGATGCTCATCCGGACCGGCCTCGCCCCTGGCGAGACGATCGCTGCGCTCGGAGCCACAGCGGCCCTGCAGTGGGCAGCGACCAGCGTCCTGCCCGTCCTGGCGCTGCCTGCGATCCTCGGGGGCGCTCCCGTCGATCGCCGTTTGGACGTCGCGGCGTACCTAGGCGCGGGCGTCCTCGTGCTCCTGATCGCCGTAGGCGTGGCGGCGCTCGCCACCGACGTACCGCTGATCTGGGCGGGCCGTGCCCTTCAGACACTCCTCAACGCCACCGTGCGGCGCCACAATCCGGTCACCGACCTCACCCGCAGGTTGCTCGCGAACCGCGACCTCATCCGCACCACGCTCGGCACACGGTGGAAGGCCGCTGTGTTGGCAGCAGCCGGGAACACGGGCTTCGACTACTTTTCGCTTCTGGCCGCTCTCATCGCGGTGGGAGCCGAGCCGAGACCCTCGCTCGTCCTCCTCGCCTTCGTCACCGCAAAGCTTCTGACGTTGTTGTCGATCACGCCCGACGGACTCGGGTTCGTCGAGGCAGGCCTCGTCGGGACACTCACCGTCGCCGGCGTCGCCCCTGCGGACGCGTTGGCGGCGACCTTGCTGTACCGGATCGTCTCCTACTGGCTCCCGCTGCCGGCAGGGGGAATCGCCTACCTTCTGTTCCGCCGTCGCTACGGGCAGCGGCGAAGCTGACGTCGGTCAAGGCGACGTGCGGAGCGGGTTGCCGCACGAGATCAGGACGGCCCCGCGTTCTCCGGCGGCGGCACGAAGGCCCAATACGAGTGCCTGGGCGCGCTGGCCGGTTCACTGATCGTCGCGGAGCTCTTCACCCAGACGCTCAAGCGACAGGTCCAGCCCGCGTTGGACGAGCTGTCGTGACACGGGTTGTGACGCGAACTGGCGTTCCATCTGGCAGACGGGAGCACCCCGGCGCCAGCCGTGCAACAGCGAAGCCGCAGGTAGCGAGGGGAGGGGGTGGTGTGGGCGGCCCTGGTACTGCGTAGGTCGTGGGTTCGATTCCCACCGGCGACTCTCTTTCTGACCTGCAGAAACGCCCTTGAACATGATCGTTTCCCGGCTGGGGGTGACGCGAAACGCCGCGTCATGGACCCGGACGATCATGATGGATGTCAGCCGCTCGGGTCACTGCTGGACCGGCTCGCAACTGGAGTCCCCCAGTGAAGCCGTCGTGCCGGCTGTCGAACGTCAGCACCACCTCACCGAGCCCCGGGGCCCGATGAGGTGGTGCAGGTCCAGCAGCTCGACCCGACCACCCCACGACCGGACACGCAGCCACGCACGGCTCAGTACTACCAGGCGATCACGAAGGTCTCCTGTGGAGGTCGATCACCGGCTGTAGGTCAGCCCGAACCCGAAGGGGAACAGGGGGTTCTCGGAGTCGTGGGGAACATCTTCTTTCTGGTTGCGTACCGCCTCCATCGAGGACGGCAGCTCGAACGGCAGTTTGCCGGTCGGCGAAAAGCGCCCGAATACCACGTCGAGCAGAGCGGCATCGTTCGCCCCGAAGTCCGCGAGAAGCCCGATCGCCTCCGCCGCGATCTCCGGGACCACGGCCGGTCGCTCCAGGAAGATGTCGACGATGGTCGGAACGGTGCGCAGGAGGGACAGGATGCGGCCCTTCTCGGGCTCCTTGAAGTCGAGGTCGCCGGAGTGGAACAGCCGCTCGAGAAGGTTTCTGTCGCGTGCCTCGTAGGGCGCCCGCAACCGAAGGACGGCGAAGTCGGCGTCCTCTGGCCGCTCAACGATCTCGCCGTACCGCGCGGCGACGTCGCGGTCGACGTTCTCGAGGTACAGCCTTGGTCGGCCGGCCAGCGGCAGCACCGGAGCGCCCCCGCGGTCACCGTTCTTGAGCAGGACGATGGACTTGCGCTGGGCGTACTCGCCGCGTTCCCGGAACCGGCTGTTTCCCACGATCCGCTCGGCGGCCTCGGGGTCGACGTAGGGATTGTCGAACAGGCCGAGCCGGAACTTGTCTCGGAGCAAACGCCGCACGGACACGTCGATCCGGCCCTCCGGGATGCGCCCGTCGCGGACGAGGTCGACCACGAGTTCCGGGCAGAACTCGCCGCCGAACTGGTCCACCCCAGCCTCGATGATCTTAGCGACCCGCTGGCGCCGGTCCAAGTGCTCCACGCCCCACGCCCGGGCCGGCATGACCTCGCCACCCACGTACTCCTGATCGGTCACCAGTCCCCAGTCGGTACACACCACACCGTCGAAGCCGAAACGCCCGCGCAACAGGTCGGTGACGACGCCCTTGCTGTAGCTGAAGCCCACCTCTTCCAGATCCGTGCCGACCGGCATGCCGTAATACGGCATGATCTGGGCGGTGCCGGCGGCGAAGGCGGCCTCGAACGGCTTCAGGTGGTACTCGAAATTGTCGCCGGGATAGACCTGTTCCCGGCCGTAATGGAAGTGCGGGTCCTCGCCTCCGAGCTGGGGGCCACCACCTGGGAAGTGCTTGGTCATGCAGGCCACCGACTCCGGACCGAGCGTCTCGCCCTGCAAGCCGCGGATGTACGCGTACGCGATGCGGGACACGAGGTCGGCGTCCTCACCGAAGCAGCCGTACGCACGTGACCAGCGAGGCTCGGTGCAGAGATCGACCATCGGGTGCAACGCGATCCGGATACCGACCGCCAGATACTCCTGGCGCGCGATGTCGCCGAACTCCCGCACCAACTCCGGATCGTCGGTGGCGCCCAGCCCGATCGGCTCGGGCCACTCCGAGAAGTCGCCGGCGAGGAAGCTCGCCACCGGGTTGTCACTGACCCCGTAGGAGTGGCGGGGGTCGGAGGCGATGGTGACCGGGATCCCCAGCCGGCTGCTCTCCGCCAGCGCCTGTAGCCGGTTGTACCACTCGGCCATCAGTCCGGGCCTGGTTCCCTGCAGGACGTTGAAGGTGTTCATCTTCTTGTTGAGCACCATGTCCGACGTCGAGATCGACCCGACCTGACTCTCGCCCTCGACCAGGCTGCCGTCCGGATTCATACCGATCATGGCGTGGAACATCATCCCCGCCTTCTCCTCCAGCGTCATCTGGGAGAGCAGGTCCTCGACCCGTGCCTCGACCGGGCGCCTCGGATCCTCGTACGGGTCGAGCCGTCCGTTCTTGTTCAAATCGCGGAATGCCGGGTTCATGGCTGTCCCTCCTGCCGCCGTGTCCTGAGCCCATTCTCAACGTCATCAGGGGATACTCATGTCCGAGGTGGCAGCCGGGCGAAGCGCGGAACGGGTTGCCGAGGGCGAATTTACAACGTGCTGGGGTCGTCCGGAACGTCGACGGCGAGCTCTCGGAGCACCGCCAACGGCACGAGCTGCAGGACGGCTTCATGGGTGGACGCCAGAACGACTGGCGCCGCTACCCCGTCGTTGTATGCACGGGCCCAGTTCACCGCCGTGACGCACCAGCGGTCACCGGGTGCCAATCCGCGGAAGCTGTACTCCGGCCGTGGAGTGGTCAAGTCGTTGCCGATGCCGCGCTGGTGTTCGAGGAACTCGGCCGTGACCACCGCACAGATCGTGTGGCTACCCAGGTCTCGCGGGCCGGTCCGGCAGGAGCCATCACGGAAGAATCCGGTGATCGGGTCGACCCCGCACGGCTGCAGATCGGCACCGATCACGTTGCGCTCTACCACGCCCCCATCATGCGCGCCCGTCGACTCCCGTTCCGCATGGGCCTGTGCCTGGCACTGCCCGCGCGGCGCGGCATGGAACGCTTCCCCGCCTGGCGGCACGTCTGGGTGGTCAAGCTCTCCAACCGTGCTCGCGGCAGCGCCTTGCTGTTCGAAAGCCGCCGCGGCGACGACCGGCGGAGCGTTCTGCCTCCATGAGCGGCGCGTCCCCGCTGGTGGCCGACGCCCGCCTGCCGCATCGTCATCCGGATCGCGTCGAGGCGTTCTGGGTCCTCGAAAGCTGGAAGTCAAGGCCCATCACCAGTAGCAGGGGTTCGCCGTTGGCAATGTCGCCGAAGGTCTCGTAGGCGATCCGGACGTCGCCGTTGCGGGCGTAGCGGACGGTCGGGGCAGCAGTCACCTGGCCTCCTCGGCATCGATACCATGCATGTGCATGGTCTCAGCCCGACGGACGGTTTGGCAATGCGATCGCATCGGATCGGAGTTCGAGGTGCCCAAGCAAGTCGATCGCGAGGCGCGGCGGCGGCAGCTCGCCGAGGCCGTCTTCGCGATCATCGCGGCCCGCGGGCTGGCCGCGGTGAGCCTGCGTGACGTCGCAGCGGAGGCGGGGGTGTCGATGGGCGGCGTGCAGCACTGGTTCACCAGCAAGGACCAGATGCTCCGCTTCGCTCTCGACCACCTGCGTATGCGCGTGCTCGCCCGGCCGCAGGAGCGGCTGTCCGCGATCGACCGCCCTAGCCGGCGCGACCTTGTCCAGGCGGGGCTCGAGGTGATGTTGCCCCTTGATCCGGCGAGCCGGCAGGAGGCCTGCGTCAACGCCGCGTTCGTCGAGCTCGCCACCGTCGACGAGCGGTACGCGACGCTGCTGCGCGAGGGCTACCGTCGGCTCGTCGACACCTCGAGGGCCCACCTACGTGACGCGGCCGCCGCGGGCGAGCTCCGCCCGGGCGTCGACCCCGACGACGAGGCCGTCGCCATCTTCTTCTTCGCCCAGGGACTTGTGGGGCCGCTGCTGGTCGATCTCTTCCCGCCGGACGAGGCCCGCCGACTGCTCAGAGGCCGCCTCGACCAGGTCTTCGCCGGCTGACGGCCAGCCGCCGTCAGGCCACCGCAGGGCCCTATCGCAGTCGGTCGCCAGGCACACCGGCTCCGATACCGCGCCGCTCGACACCAGCAGCGGTGGCCGCCCGGCGAGCCGAGACGCCACGACGAGCTAGTCGACGGCTGCCCGCTCGCGCAGTCCTGCGGCCCTCTCTCGCGCTCGCGCGACGACAGAGGGCGGCGCCCGGCCGGACGGGTGTGGCTCGATCGTTCGGGGAGGTGGGGCTCGTGCAGAACTATGCCCTCGGACACCGGATGGCGATCCTCAACCGACCCCCGCGATCGGCACCGCGTGCGCGAGCTATTCGCGCCGAATCGTGTGCCCGGGCCTTGGGTGCCGAGGTCCTCGTCCAGGCTTCTCCAAGCGCCGGCGCCGACGATCATGTGACATAGTCTGACCTCGCTGTCGTCGCGACCAGCTCAGGGGTGATCATGGCGGCGTTCAACCGTCCCGAACAGCTGACCGACGCCTTCGCGGAGAACCTGAACGCCAAGGACGCGGCAGCCCTGGGTGAGCTGTTCACCGAGGACGCCGAGTTCGTCAACATCATGGGCATGCGGATGCGGGGTCGTAAGGGCATCGTCGACGGGCATACCTGGGCGTTCAACGGCCCACTGCGCGGACGCCGGATTCGCTTCGACCACGTCGACGCGTTGGCCGTGACCGACGAGGTCACCGTTCTACACGGTCACTGCATCCGTGAGCGTGAGCCGGACGCTCCCGCCGAGGGACTGCCCGATGGCGCCTCAATGCTGGTCTTCGTGACCCGGCGCGGGCCGCAGGGCTGGGAGATCGTCGCGGCCACCAATGTCACCGAGGCGCTCCCGTCCGGGCGCTGACCCCCACACGTGACCGCCGGCGGTCGCTCCCCAGGCAATGCCACAGCTACCGCCCCTGCCCCGCGAGCGCAGGACGGTCCCCTAGCACGATCCTCGTCCGGGCAGTGCCGCACCAATGACTTCCACCGTCGCCGTCCGTCAGGGTCAGCGAGTCATCGGAGAGCGGATGGAGGTATGGATGGACGACCTGCAGCCGCAGACTGCGGCCGGCAAGGTGCTCTGGCACTTCACGATGTCGCTCGACGGCTTCGTGGCCGGGCCGAACCACGACATGTCCTGGCTGACCGGCTTCTCGTTTCCACCGGGGCTGGTGGACGAGTACGTCCAGACCACGGGCGCCGTGCTCGCAGGCCGCAGCGGCTTCGACAGCGCCATAGGCGACGCACGCCCGTACGGCGCCCTGTGGCAGGGGCCGATCTTCGTGCTCACCCATCACCCCGAGGACGCGCGGGAAGCCGACGGCATCACCCTCCTCAGCTGCCCGGTCGAGGAAGCCGTCCGGGTTGCGCTGCACGCGGCGGGTGGGAAGAACGTGGAGGTGTTCTCACCGACCATCGGGCGGCAGCTCCTCGAGAAAGGCCTGATCGACGAGATCGACTTGCACATCGCGCCGATCCTGCTTGGCGAGGGCATCCGGCTGTACGACAACCCCGGCGGCGAAGCGATCCGACTGCACCGCATCGGTGGGGCCGACGCCACGGCGGCCGTGAATGTGCGGTATCGACCGGTGGCGACCCGTTGACCGATCCCCGTGCGGAGCCTGCCGAGGGGGCGGCATGCTCCCTCGAACCTCACGACGGCGGCGAGAAGTGCCATTCGTCGCCCGGTTCCGCATTGCTCTCAGAGCCGATCCCCTACCCGGACCCCAGCCGATGGGAAATCGATGGAGCACAGCGATGCTGCCGGCGATGCCGCCTTTGAGAAGGCCGCCGAGTTACTGGGCAAGCCACTGGACCTGCCGCTTGCGTCCGGAGAGCCGGCTTCGGGCGAGGATTTTCGCCGTCTGGCCACAGTGCATGCATTTGGAGACTCGTGGTCGCGACCGGGTTTGGACACTCGCAGTAGGGCGTTGGTGTCCGTGACCATTGCGGCCACCCTCGGGACCCGCGAGCCGCTGCGCGGACAACTACGGATCGCTCTGAACAACGGCGTGACCAGGGACGAGATTATCGAGCTGTTCATTCACCTTGAGGCCTACGCCGGGGCCGCACAAGCGTTCGACAGCTACCAGGTAGCACTGGAGGTCTTCGCCGAAGATCACGATGAGGATATCCGCTGACGCCGCGCAATGGCCGGACCGGATCCGCCGCCCAACAAGCGCGGCCATCGCCTCTTCCGGGCACGCCGAAGAGCCGTCCGGAAGCAGGTCGATGAATTTGATGCGGAGCGCGTGCAGTCTGGACAGCCGCGTCGCTCGATCGACTCCGCGCACGACACTCGGGGCAGCGCCACGATCGAGGGAACGTCCGCCGCCAACGGGATGTGCGACCAGCTCGGCCCGACCGGGCCGGGCAGCGCCCCCTGCCTCGCCGCGGTGACCATCAAGAGCTCCCACGTGACCAGCAGCTTCCGGCCGGGTTCGTGGAGCAGACCGGGAATCGCCGGAGCGAAGGCGGTGGTCCCGTCGGTCTCCTCGCGAGGACGGCGTAACCTCGGGGAGGCCCAGAGCCCGAGCGTCACATCGGAAGGGACCAGCGCGTGCAGATCGGCATCGGCCTTCCCAGCACGACTCTCGACGTCTCCGGGCGGTTGCTTCTCGACTGGGCGCGGCGGGCGGAGGAGCGCGGCTTCAGTTCGCTGGCCACCATCGACCGTTTCGCCTATCCGAGCTATGACTCGCTCACGGCGCTCACCGCGGCGGCCGCGGTCACCGGCCGGATCGGCCTGTTGACGAACGTGCTGGTGGAACCCCTGTACGACCCGGTGCTGCTGGGCAAGGTGACGGCGAGCCTCGACCAGATCTCGCGGGGGCGCCTCACCCTCGGCGTCGGTGTTGGCGGGCGTCCGGACGATTACGAACTCGCGGGACGCTCGTTCTCGCAGCGCGGCCGGAGGCTGGACTCGGACCTTGAGCTGCTGCACAAGGCGTGGGCCGGGGAGCCGCTGCCCGGCACCTCGTTCCCCGTCGCACCGCCCACGCAGCGCGGGCGTGTACCCCTTCTCGTCGGCGGCGAGGCCCGACGAGCCGCGCCCCGAGCTGCGAAGTGGCAGGCCGGGTACACCATCGGCGGCGCGGCGCCGGAGATGGCCGCGGGGCCGATCGAGGAGTTCAGGACCCTGTACGAGCAGGCCGGCGGCGCCGGGAAGCCGCGCGTCGTCGCCCTGACGTACTTCTCCCTCGGTGACGAGCACGTCGAGGAATCGCTGCACAACCTGCGCACGTATTACGGGTTCCTGGGCGACTGGGTCGAGGGGATCGCCGCCGGAGCGCCGCGGAGCCCGGAGGAGGTCCGCGACCGCGCGGCCGGGTTCGAGGCGCTCGGCATCGACGAGCTCGTCTTCGATCCGACGGTCGCCTCGCTCGATCAGGTGGACCGGCTCGCCGACGTCCTGCTCACCTGACCCGTCGCTGACCTGAGGGCGGGGTGTGGCGCGCGAACGCGACGGTGTAGGCGTGCCTGGGGGTCGCGTACCCGACCACAAGCGCCGGCCCCTGCTCGAGGCCGCGCGCTCCGGACGGCGTCGGGTCAGGAGGTTGATACGGCTCTCGCGCGCCGGCTGGCATGACTCTTGGCATGACGATCCGCGTTCTCCCTGGGCGGGGAGTGCTGTGCGAGCTGTGGCGTGTGCTGTCGGTGCTGGTAGGGCGGTGGGAGCGGCGAGGCGGCGTCCTCGTCATGCGTAGGTCGTGGGTTCGATTCCCACAGGCGGCTCCGACAAACCCGCAGGTCAGAGGCTCGTTCCTTCTCCCGCTGGGTTGGCGCAGCCTGGCTTTCGACCCGACACGCGCTACCTACGGCGGCGGGCAGGGCGCCGGCCGCGCTGCTGGGTCAGATCCCCCCCGATGGGCCCGCCAGACGGGGGGTCCGGCAGGCTCTGGCCGCTGCTTCCTGGCCTGTATGGCCTGTACTTCCCGCACCGGCTGCACCCGGTGTAGGTCTCGCCGCCCTCGGTCCGCTCCACCCAGTGATGCCGACCCAGGAGGCAGAGGACGTTGCGCCCCATGTCAGCATTCTCCTCCGCGATCACGGTCAGGTGTCAGCCCCAGCTGGGCCCGCTGGGCGGGGGCGGGGGCGGCTCGCGCACGGTCGACCCGCTGCTCCCGGGCAGAGACGACGGCCGATACGTCCTGTACTTCCCGCACCGGCTGCACCCGGTATGCGGCTCACCGCCCTCGGTCCGCTCCACCCAGTGATGCCGACCCAGGAGACAGAGGACGGTCCGCGCCATCTCGCACATTCTCCTCCGCGATCACGGTCGGCGGAACCATCACCGTGGTCTCATCCTGCGGCCGTCGGTCAGCTCTCGGGGCGTCAGCCGGTGGGCGGGCAGTGTGTCGATGTGGTGGGCCGCGCCGTGGTACCAGTCGACGTTGCCACTAAGGACAACCCGGACATATCTGGCTCTCGTTCGCCCTTCCTCGCGCTTGAGGACCCCATGGGTCCGCGTTCTGGTGCGGCCACCTTCCGACCCGCTGAGGGATCGGCTCAGCGGATCGGGGAAAGGGTGCTCAGAGCGACATCCGCTCGATCGCCAGGTACGCGCGGTCGACGGACGCCACCGGGTCGTTCGCGTACCAGTGCTGTAGCCGGCGGTCGTTCAACGCGTTGTCCAGCGCGGCCATGATCATGGACTGGTCGAGGACGAGCCGTCGGTGACCCACCGACCCTGTCGTCGGATTGACGGCGTCGTAGAAGCCGCCGTCCGAGGTGTAGATGTCCGGGTAGAGGCGCCGCAGGGCGACGAGATTGGCGAACGCCGCCCGGGGGGCGACATCCAGCGCGAGGAACGAGGCGTGCGGGGTCACCGTCGTCTCGATCGCACAGTCGGCGCACTGAGCCAGCCGCTGACCCGGCGGGAACGTCGCACCCACGACACCGTAGATCCCGTAGCCGCCGCTGTCGTCGGCCGTGCTCGACGGGGAGAGTCCCCACACCGGGAAGTGCAGCTGCTCCGTGGCGTACCGCCGCTGCACCATGACGATCCGGGCGTCGGCCAGGCCGAAGCTCCGCGGACCCCACGTCGTCTCGGGCACGACCTCGTTCGCCATCAGCGCCTCGAACATACCGCCGGCCCAGGTGGGGAGGAAGCGGAACGAGGTGCCCGGGTAGGTGTAGTGCCCCTCCCAGACGGGGAACGCCTTGCCGGACTGCGGGTCCCTGATCGTCGTCCAGTAGCCACCGACGGGCCACTGGCCCTGCCACGAGAAGTCGGGGTCGGTGTCGCAGCGCTTCGGGGGCAGGGTGCGCCAGGTGCGCCACCAGACGTCGCCTGGTATCTGGTGCAGACCCATGCCGATGTACATCGCGATGCGGGGATCGCTGTAGATGGCGCCGTTGTGGTATCCCGCCGGTCCGACGCCCTCGTAGTAGCCGCCGTACATCTGCCCGGTCGGTTGGTTGTCGATCGCGGGGTTGACGTTGCAGCCGCTCTGCGGCCGGTCGTCGTAGAAGATCGAGAAGTCCATGTCGCCGAGCAGGGACGGGCCAGCGTCCTCGCTCCGGGGAGGGCGTTCCGGACGACGATCAGACCCGAGGCGAGCCAGCCGTTGTCGACCGCGGACAGGAAGGAGCAGTTGTCGTTCGTCCCGCCCACGCTCGCGCAGGGAGCCTGCCCGGGACCCTGGATCACCTGACCGGTGGAGGTGTCGTACCACTGGTAGAGGAAGCCGTGGCCCCGGGCCAGGTGCCGCACCTCGTTGAGAGTCGCCGTCGCGAGCTTTGTCGCTTGGCCCTGGGAGACGAGCCCTAGGTCGCGCGCCGCCACGACTGCCCACAGGTAGACGCCGATGTTCGCCGAGGACGTGTAGGCGCCGCGCGTCGTCCCCGGACCGAGGTTGTCGAGCGGGAGGTGCGTGGAGGGGTCGACGTCCTGCTCGAAGAATCGCCAGGTGTCCCTGGCGATCTCGGCCAGGTCGGCGCGCTGACCGCTCGTCAGGCTGCTGTCGTCGCCGCCTGAGCCGGCGGAGCGGCGAGGAGGATCGCGGCGAGCAGCGCCGTGACGGCGGCGAGGGGGCGGGAAGGCGTCTGCGCACGTCGACTCCTGGGCACGACGGGTACCGGAACCGCTGCTCTCGTCCTACCCCAGAGCCCGCCCACGCGCCTCTCGTCGTGGACGCGTCGCTCGCATCACTCCTGGGCGGGTCGGCTCGTCGCGCGAGTGCGGCGGCTGCGCGACGACTTCTTCCGCGGGGCGACTACGGCGGCAGCTGCCTCGGCCGCCTGGCCCTGCAGGTCGAGGAACTCGCGGGCGGCCTTGTGCCCTGCCGTGAACACCTCGTCCCGCCTCTGCGGGCTGATCGAGAAGTCGATCGCCGACACAATGTCGGTGTCGACGTGCCTGACGCGGCGATTCACGCCCTCCTCCTCCTCCTCCTCCTCCTCCTCCTCCTCCTCGAGGTGGTACCGGTTCCAGTCGCCGGTGAGCGTCCCGCGGCAGCGGACAGCGATGCCGAGGGCGTGGGCCGCACTTGCCGTCCGGACCCGGCTGGGTTCGCCCAAGAGCTGCACGCCGCACGTGGGCCAGCGCGGCAGATTCCCGTCACTGCGGTCGAAGACGGTGATCGGGAAACCCGAGAGCAGGCCGCCGTCCACCCACATCGCGATCCCGCGATCTGTCTTCACCTGAACGAGCTGGAAGAAGAACGGGATCGACATCGAGGCGCGCGGACGGCGTCGACGATGAGCTGCGCGTTGGCTCGACGCCGTACTCACCGTGATCCCAGGGCAGCCGCACGAGGACGCCGCCGGTCAGATCGCTCGAGTGCACGACCAGGGAGCACGCCTGCTAGGGCTTGAGCGAGCTCCGGGGGTCGACGAGGCGCAGATCGTGGAAGCTCCTGACGCCGCTCTCGGCCACCGGCCTCGACGGCACGGTGAGGCTGTGGGATCCCGAACGGGGACGGGCTCTCTGTCTGTCGGCGAGTGCAAGAGTGCTGGTCGCAGCTACTTACGCTTCTTCTCGGTTGCTCCTCGCGCTGGACAATGGGCTACTTGGCGTGTAGGTCAGACCCAGAAGCTGGGGTGGTCACCAGGAGCCGACCATCAGCTGGACGAGTACTGGTAGCGGATAGGGTGGCAGTCGCCCGGCTCAGACGTGCGCGGTGATCAGCGCGCCCACGCTGCCGATGAGGCGGGGAAGGTTGGCGATCAGGATCGGGCCGGCCGGGAAGGTGGGGTGGCCGAGTAGGTCGGCGAACAGGGCGGGCAGTACCTGCGGTTTCGCGGCGCAGCGCGGTGCACATTGCCCGATAGATGGCGTGGACAAGGTCCTCGACGTGCTCGGGTGGGTCGGGGGAGAGGGCTTCGGCGTCGAGTACCGCGGTGTAGCGGTCGAACCGGCGGTGAACATCAGGTCGCGGATGTCCAACGCGTGCGGGGTTCCGAACGCCTTGGCGGGCCGCGTTACATTGTCGCGGGTCGTGTCGTCGAACTGGAGAGGAAGACCGTCCAGCGAACGGAGGTGCATGATGGGGTCGACCGAGTCTGAGGTGAGAGCGCTTTTTGACAGTCAATTCGACGCCATTCGGGCAAAGAATCTTGATCGACTTATGGCAGTCTATTCTCCCGACATCGTGTATTTCGAGCGCGGTACCTCCTCTCCAGTACGTCGGATCCGCTGCACTCCGTGGCAGGTTCTCGGAGTGGTTTCGACGGCTACCAGGGGCCGATCGGCATGGAAGATGCGTGACCTGAACATCTCGACGAGCGGAGAGATCGCCGTCGCCCACTGGCTCAGCCGGGCAAGCGGAACGCTCAGGAACGGACGCAAGGTCGGATCATGGGTACGTGCGACCAGTTGCTGCCAACGGTCAAACCATCGGTGGTTGATTACGCACGAACACATCTCGCTGCCCGTTCGGTTTCCGCAACCGGGCGTGCCGCCACGGATCTGCTGCCCTGATACTCACGCATCGTCGCGGAGCCGTCATCCGCGCATGGGACGTTGAACTGCGCGCTCGTAACCTCGGGCAGGCCCGTTCGAGCTGGCCCTTTTGGCCTCTACATGAGTCGGAGCTCGAAGAGCGGTGGCGCCGAGCGTCCGCCACGTACTCCTCGAGCGTGTCACCGATACGGATCCGGTAACGCCAGTATACCCCGGTGGGCGGCCTCGCGCGCGGCCCGAGCAGGGCGCGAAGCAAGCGCGAGCGTCGGAAGGGCTGGAGCGCGCGTCGAAGGACGGCTCCCCGCCTCGTCAAGCGGTAGCTCGACGCCGTGAACGGGTCGGCGAGGACCGTGATCTGGAAATCGTCGCTGAGGCCGGCCGCCCGAAGGTTCGCCGCCCAGCCACTCTGGCCGTACGCCGCCTGGACGAATCGACGGCCGTCAAGCTCGAGCACTCCCACCGGTACGGTGCGAGGCCTACCTGACCGCTGACCGCGCACGATCAGCAGGATGTTCGGGGCATCGTGGGCATCCCCGCCGAGATCATCCAGCGTGCGAGCGGGTTGACCAGGCGGAGGAACCGCGCAGCGAGCCGCTGGCGAAGGTCGGGCCGGGACGGCGAAGGGCGATCGGCGGGCATCGAAAAGCACCACCCAACCGGATGGACGGGCGTTCGAGGGGATCTCGATCTTCTCGAAGCATAGGATCGGCAGCGGGAATGGGCATGGGCGGCGCTCCAGGCCTGGAGCCCGAGGTCCGAGAGTCGAGTCGGTCATGGCCTGCGAGGTGCGGAAGATCGATCACAGCGAGGTCGGGATAGGCCGGCAGGCCAGGTCGGTCACGGCCACCTGGGCGGAGTTCGCGAACGCGGAGCCGGGGCTGGCCGCCTTCGGCCGGGAGCGGATGGATGGTCGGATCGTGTACCAGGCGACGCTCCGGCTTGACGGCGGACCGCGCGTACACCCGGTCTCTCCCTGGGTCGGGGCCGGGTTGCTGTGCGTCTCTTTCCGTGACACCAGCCCGAAGCTGCGCGAGGTCGCGCGCGACCCCCGTTACGCGTTGCACACGGCGCAGCCCTGGGAGGACCACGGCGGGGCCGTCGGCGAGTTCATGGCGCGCGGGCGGCTCGCACCGCTCTCCCCGTCCCACTCCGCGGTGCTGGCCCGCCCCGGCCAGACGCCCTACCGGCTCGTCCACTACGCATGCTCGATCGAGGAGGCGGTCGCGACGGAGATCGGACGACGAGCTGCCCGTCTATCGTCGGTGGAAGCCGTCTCCCGACGACGCGACCGGCCGACCTGGCCGAGCACCTCGATGAGGCCCAGCTGGTCGGGCTCAAGATGATCGCCCTGCCTGACGAAAGTGCGCTCGCGGTTCGCCCTTGCACCTGCCGTCTGACCTGGTCGAGCGCGATGGCGACCTGCTGCGCGGCGAGACGTCGCCGCCGATCGGGGTGGCCTGGCCCTGGCCCGAGCCGACCGCAGCCTTCCCGGAGAACCTGGACGCCAAGGACGCGGCAACCCTGGGTGAAGCTGTTCACGGAGGACGCCGAGTTCGTCAACATCATGGGCATGCGGATGCGGGGTCGGCAGGGCATAGTCGACGGGCATACCTGGGCGTTCAACGGCCCACTGCGCGGACGCCGGGTTCTCTCCCAGCTTTGACCAGGTCGACGCGTTGGGCGTGACCGACGAGGTCACCGTTCTACACCGGGCACTGCATCCGTGAGCGTGAGCCGGAGGAACCCGCCGAGGGACTGCCCGATGGCGCGTCCATGCTGGTCTTCGTGACCCGGCGCGGGCCGCAGGGCTAGGAGATCATCGCGGCCACCAATGTCACCGAGTACACCCCCATCGGTGCGCTGACCCCCACACGTGACCGCTGGCGGTCGCTCCCCAGGCAAATAGCACGGGTACCGCCCCTGCCCCGCGAGCGCAGGACGGTCCCCTAGCACGATCCCCATCCGGGCAGGGGACGCCCTGGTGCCAGTATGGTCCTGCAGACGGACGCCGTCGACCGCCAGATGAAGAGAATCAGCGGCGGAAGGTGAACCAGCGTTGGGCGGGTTGGAGTGCGACGGGTGGCCCGTCGTAGCGCACGACACCGACGGCGGGCCTACTGCCGAGGTCGCTGGTGCAGTAGTCCAGTTCGGTGAAGCGTGCGGCCGTTGAAGCGTGCCCGGACGTCGTCGTTGCAATCGGTCAGCGTGCCTCCGCGACCCCGCGTCCAGATCAGGCGACCGCCCGGCAGGCACAGCTGGGGGCTGGCCGCGATGGTGCGGTGCAGGTCGGCCTGGTCGATGTTCCCGAAGACGCCGACGACCAGCACGAGGTGAGCTGGCGCCAGGTCGAGGTAGGCGTCGCTATGGCCCGCGTCGACGGTGCGAACCTGCACGTCCCCGAGGCTGGCGGCGACAGGTGCCGGCATGCCGCGCGTGCTCGGCGATCACGGGAGCTGACGGTAACAACTCTATAACGATTTGTTCCGGTTTTACCACCGAATGTGCCCGGACTGCTCCAA